>NZ_CP009498.1:600000-1200000 GCF_001027545.1 Endomicrobium proavitum | reverse complement strand
GAGCCACAATAACAAACATGGGCACGGAGCTTGGCGCAACAACAAGCATTTTTCCGTCGGATGAAATAACGAAAGATTTTCTTGCCCGTCAAGGCAGAATCTCTGCGTGGACGGAAATTATTGCCGACGATCAAAAAGATTACGACGGCGAAATTGTTATAGATCTTTCAACTTTAGAGCCGCTTATTGCCCAGCCTCACATGCCGGACAAAGTTGTAAAAGTTAAAGATATTAAAGGTATAAAAGTAGATCAGGTTGGAATAGGTTCTTGCACCAACTCTTCTCTTAGCGATATGCTTTTAACCGCGGAAGTTTTAAAGGGCAAAAAAATAAATAAAAACGTAAGCTTTGTTGTTTCTCCCGGGTCTCGTCAGGTTTTGGCTATGCTTTCGCAAAGCGGAGCGCTGTTTAATATTATTGAAAGCGGCGCAAGAGTTTTAGAAAGCGCGTGCGGCCCGTGCATAGGCATGGGGCAGGCGCCAAAAAGCGGAGCTGTTTCTTTTAGAACGTTTAACAGAAATTTTGAAGGCCGCAGCGGCACCAAAGACGCTAAAGTTTATTTGTGCAGCCCCGAAGTTGCGCTTGCCGCGGCTCTCTCGGGCGAGGCCGCCGACCCAAGCGAATATTTCGGAGCAAAACCTAAAATAAAAACGCCGGAAAAATTTCTTGTTGACGACGCGCAATTTCAGCAGCCGGAAGCGGACGGTTCTAAAGTTGAAGTTGTAAAAGGTCCAAATATCGTTTCGTTAAAACAGTTTGCTTTTGATTTAACTACGGACGTCGTGGTGGCTTTAAAAGTTGGCGATAATATTTCCACCGATCATATTTTACCGGCGGGCGCAAAAATTTTGCCTTACCGTTCAAACCTGCCGAAAATTTCGGAATTTACTTTCGGCGCCGTTGACGCCGATTTTGCAAAAAGAGCTTCAAAAATTCCCAACGGAGTTATTGTAGGCGGCGAAAATTACGGACAGGGTTCATCAAGAGAACATGCCGCGCTTGCTCCGAGATTTTTAAATATAAAAATAGTTCTTACAAAATCTTTCGCAAGAATACATTTGGCAAACTTAATAAATTTCGGAATAATTCCGTTAACTTTTGACAATCCGGCAGATTACGATAAAATAAATCAGGGCGATAATTTTTCATTTTCACGCGCAAAAGATATTTTAGAAAACGGCGAAGATTTTAATATTTTAATAGCCGGTAAAGGCATAAAAATAAAAGCCAACTACAACTTAACGCAAAGACAAAAAGGAATTCTGCTTGCCGGCGGATTGTTAAATTGGATTAAAGAAAAGGCAAGTAAATAACAGGTAATAGATAACAGATAATAAGTAATAGGTATCAAGGCGGCACGGCAGCTGACAGCATAAAAATGAGAGGGGTAAAATGAAAAAATTAAATGTTTTAAAATCCGTTTTAGCGGTTGCGGTTGTGTTGTCTTTGTTTTTTGCGGCTTGTTCTAAAGCTTCTTCGGGATTATCGGTTTTTAAAGAAAACGTGGAAGGAAAAACGTGGCAGTTAATAATAGTAGAGTCGGCGCAAAAAAGCGGAACTTTAATTTTTGACAGAGAAAAAATTGACCGTAAAAAATTCAGCGATGTTTATACAATTAAATTTGACGATAAAAAAGCTTCCGGAAAAGCCGCTCCAAACAGATATAGCGCGCCTTACGAAGCCGGCAAAGATTTCTCAATAACATTTAAGCCCGCAGCGTCAACGCTTATGGCGGCAATTTCTACTCCAAAAGGGCTTAGCGAACAAGATTATTTTCAACTCTTAAAAAATGTTTCAGCTTGGAAATTAAACGGAGAGCATCAGCTGATTTTATACTCGGGCGATAAAACCCTTATTTTTGAAGAGATATCCGCACAATAAGAAATTGGCTTTTCGCATCTTTTAATGCGTTTCAAGATATAAAATTAAAGCAGTTAACATTATGTTATAATGTGCATATAGCATTGCAGGCAGAAATTTTGCCGGAGAAAATTTATGGAAAACAATGAATTAAAACAAAAAGTGTTGTCGCAGGCCGCAAGCGCAAAAGACGCTTCGCGCGCGCTTGCCGTTATGACTGCCCAGCAGAAAAGTAAAATACTTTTAGCTATGGCCGACGCTTTATCTAAAAACGCCAAAGATATACTTTTTCATAATGAAATAGACGTTGAAGCCGCAAAAGAAGCGGGGCTTGCCGCGGTTTTAACGGATCGTCTCACTCTTAACGAAGCGCGCGTTAACGCAATGATACAAGGCGTTAGAGATGTTGCCGCGCTTAAAGACCCCGTCGGCGAAATTGTTGAAGATTTAAAACCTGCCCAAAATATTGACGTAAAAAAAATAAGAGTTCCTCTTGGCGTTATAGCTATGATTTACGAAGCGCGTCCTAACGTTACCGTTGATGCGGCTACGCTTTGCCTTAAAGCCGGCAATGCCGTAATTTTAAAAGGCGGTTCGGAAGCCATGAATTCCAACAGAATTTTGGCAAAGATAATTTATGATTCTGCTGTTGCCGCCGGCATGCCTGCGGGCGCAATACAGTTTATAGACACTACCGACAGAAGCGCCGTAACGGAACTTTTGGCGTTAGATAAATATGTAGATTTGCTTATTCCCCGCGGAAGCGAAGAGCTGGTAAATTTTATCCGCAAAAATACTTTAATACCTGTTTTGTCGCACGGTAAAGGTTTGTGTCACACATATATAGATAAAGATGCGGATTTAAAAACCGCGCTTGAAATTGCCGTTAATGCAAAATGTCAGCGTCCTGCGGTTTGCAATGCTATGGAAACTTTGCTTGTGCATAAAGATGTTGCCGCCGAAGTTTTGCCTGCAATATGCAAACTTTATTCCGAAGAAGGCGTTGAAGTTCGCGGATGTCCTTTGGCGCGCAATATTATTCCCGAAGCTAAAGAAGCTGTAGAAGCGGATTGGAGCACCGAATATCACGATAAAATTATTTCAATAAAAGTTGTAAATTCTTTAGATGAAGCTATTGCGCATATAAACAAATACGGTTCGCAGCATTCCGACGCTATTGTTACAAAAGATAAATCTGCCGCCGATAAATTTTTGGCGCAGGTCGATTCTGCAGGCGTTTTTGTCAACGCGTCCACAAGACTTCACGACGGCAGCGTTTTTGGACTTGGCTGCGAAATAGGCATTTCCACACAAAAACTTCATGCCCGCGGAGCAATGGGTTTGAAAGAATTGACTACTACAAAATACATTGTTAGAGGTCAAGGCAACATAAGAAAATAAGCTTTGGTAAAGTGGACGGAGGTAGTTACACATCAGTTGGGGTCAATAGCCCCGTCCCCTTTACCACTGACCCGCAGCGACACGGCTATCAGACGCTTATGGAACGGAATAACATATGAAAAAAATTGCAATTTTCGGCGGCTCGTTTGATCCTGTTCATAATGCGCATGTCCAAATTGCAAAACTTGCCGTCCAATCTTTCGGGCTTGATAAAATTATATTTGTTATCGCCTACGCTCCTGCTCATAAAACCAAACAATACGCGGATATTTCCGACAGAAGCAAAATGCTGGAGCTTGCCGTAAACGGTTTGCCTAAAACAGAAATAAGTTTTTTTGAAGCAGAGCAAAAAACAACCGTTTACTCTTATCAAACGCTTGACCATTTTCAAAATCTTTATCCGAACGATGAAATATTTATGATAATAGGTTCCGACTCTCTTTTGGAACTGCCCGCGTGGAAAAACATAAACTATCTTGCCCAAAAATATAAATTTATAGTCGCAAAACGTCCTAATACCGAAATTTCAAAAGATACGCCTTATTACAACAGATGCATTTTTATTGAAACTCCGGCTAAAGATATTTCGTCAACAGAAATAAGAAAAATGATTTCGCAAAATGATAAAAAAGCCGCGGAACTTTTAGATGACAAAGTTTACGGCTATATAAAAGAACACAATTTATATATGATGGCAAAGTGAAAAGCGACGTTGTTCCCTCGCCCCTTGCGGAAGAGGGCAGTGTGAGGGGTATGCCGTTGTTTTTTTAAGGCAGCTTCGGCAAAGCATATAAAATGAAAAATCTTGAAGAAGAAATATTCAAATATCTATCCGAACATTTAAGCCCGAAACGTTTTGAGCATTCTTTTGCCGTGTCAAAACTTGCGGTAGAGCTTGCGGCAAAAAACGGCGAAAATATTTACAGCGCGCAAACCGCGGGGCTTTTACATGACTGCGCAAAATTTATGCAGGGTAAAGATTTTCTCGGGTTTTTTAAAAACAGAACAAAACCGAAATACTTTAACGAAATAAAAAAATACGCGCCGGAACTTCTTCACGGCAACGCTGCGGCGTTTATTGCAAAAGAAAAGTTTGCCGTAAAAAATAAAGATATTTTAAGCGCAATAGCCAACCATACTTTCGGCAGAGAAAATATGTCAAAACTTGAAAAAATAATTTTTATAGCGGACTCCGTTTCGGAAGACAGAAAATATAAAAACGCGTCAAAAATAAGAGCGCTTGCGAAGAAAGATTTAGATAAAGCTTTTGTAGAAGTGTTAAAACATAAAATATATTTTGTAATAAATAACGAAAAGTGGTTTTGCGCCCAAACGTTAGACACATGGAACTTTTATGCCGCAAAATGAAAAATTAAAAAAATATCTTATAGCGTTTGCCGCGGCAATAATTATTATTGTCGCAGCATATTTTACTTTTTTTAGAACAGACCCGTTTATAAAAAATTTAATGTCTTCGGATACAACGCGTTTTACGTTAATTTTATACGGAACGGAAAAAACTTTGCCTCAAGAGCTAAACGCTTTTCTTATTTCTTATGAAAAAAAATCTAAAGTTTTAAAAATTGTTACGGTTAATACGGACGTTGTTGTTTTAAAAAAGCGAGTAAAAGCCGAAAGTCTTAAAGCTAACTTTAACAAACTTGCTCAAAAAGATATTAATCGCGCCGTTGAAAATTGTCTTGCTGAGCTTGCGGAAATTACAAACGATAATTTTAAAGCCGATTATTACATAGCTATGGATTATGATGTTTTTTCGGAATTTGTTGATAAAAAACAAAAGAATATTATTGTAGATATAAGTTCCGGCTCAAGGACATTTCAACTTTTTCAACAACTGCAAGTTGCTAAAAACGTTGTAAAAAAAATAAAATCAGGAACGCTGGTTGATTTTTTTAAAGCAAGAAGCGGTTATAAAAATTTCAACACAAATATTTCAAAAAAAGCTTTAAGCTGGAGCGTTTTGTATTTTGATATCAAAAAAACGCTCATAATGTTTTGCGATTTGCCCGTTAGAAACTCGCATGCAAGAACTATTACGGATTCGCAAAATGCCGACGCTTTTTTTGAAGAAGTTTATTTTCCGCAAACAAATTTAAAAGATTTCCCAAACATAACAATAGAAGTTAGAAACGCGTCAAAAAAACAGCGAATGGGCGAGAAAGTTTCATGGTTTTTAAGAGAAAAAAAGTTTGACGTTGCGGATTGGAGCAACTACCCCGAGTATTACGAGCAAACAATAATTAAAGATTACAAAGGAAATTTTGCGCTGTCGTTGAAACTTGCAAAAATTTTAGGTTGTCAAAACATAATAATTTCGTATAATAAAAACAGTTATTACGGCGCCGGCGTTTTGGTTGGCGCGGATTGTGAAGTTTACGATAAATTTGATAAAAGTAAAACATTAAAAAGAGGGCAAAATGGAAAAAATTGATTTCCGTGGTTTGGCTGTGAAAGCGGCGCAGATTGCAGACGATAAAAAAGCCGTAAATACCGTTATTTTAGACGTGCGCAGTTTAACGGCAATATCCGATTATTTTGTAGTTACTACGGCGGAATCTTCTCCGCAGATAAACGCAATTGCCGCCGAAATAGAAAAAACTTTTAAAGAAGAGGGCGTGGCTGTTGTGCGCAGAGAGGGAATTTCTTCGCAATCTTGGAGAGTTATAGATTACGGCGGACTTGTGGTTCATATTATGTCGCCCGGCGTGCGCGAAACTTATGAGTTGGAAAAACTCTGGAAAAACGCAAGCGTTGTTGGCTTGCCGGAAAAACTTATTGTTAAAATAAAAGATTCTAAACAGTTTCAGAAAGTTGCCGCAAAAGCCGCAAAAACTGTAAATGCAGAAAAGAAAAAAGTTGAAAGAAAAATAAGACAGGCAAAAAAAGCGGTTAAGAAAGCGGAAAATAAAATTAAATACGGTAAAAAAGCTAAAACTATAAAAAAGACTGTTAAAAAAGCAGATAGTAAAGTTAAGACGGCAAAGAAGACGGTTAAAAAAAGTTTGAAAGCTGCCGGCTCTAAAATAAAAAAAGTTAAAAAAACAATTAAAGCCGTCGGTAAAGGCGTCCAAGCGTTTAGAAAAACAATGAAGAAGAAATAAATATAAAAAAGCCCCGCCGGAGTAATTTCTCCGGCGGGGCTTTTTTTATCTGCAAATAATTTGTTTCTGTTTTTGTTTTTTGTTTCTGTCTTTTTCTACAAAAATTTTATTGCCGGTTAAATCTTTTTCACAGTAATACATAGTTGTTGCGCTTGTTGAAGGGGTTGGCGTAAAAATTTGTATTTGTTCTGGGTGTATTTTTAAATTTCTTCCTATAAAAGTTTGCAGTTCTTTCATTTCTCTTTCGCCGCAGCCGGGGTATGCCGCTATAAAATAATACGTTAAAAACATTTTCGTATTTTCTTTGCTTTGTTCAAACATTTTTACAAATTCTCTAAGCAATGCCGCGTTGGGTTTTCCCATAAGGGAAAGCACTTTGTCGCTTGTGTGCTCCGGGGCAACTTTCATTTGTCCGGAAATATTATTTGCAACTATTGAGTTGAGATATTGCTGTCCTTTTTCTTTATCGTTGCAAATTAAATCGTAGCGTATTCCTGAAGAAATAAAAACTTTTTTAACGTTTGGCAGCTGCGCAACTTTTTCTAATAGTTCCAATTGTTTGTTATGTCCCGAAATTAAACTTGAACACTGCGCCGGAAACAAGCAGCGTTTGTTTTCGCAGGAGCCTGCAACTTTGTGCGCTTTGCATTTTAGTTCAAACATATTAGCGGTAGGTCCGCCGAGATCGGTAATGTATCCTTTAAAATCTTTAAGTTCCGTTATTTTTTTTGCTTCGGCAAGTATGGATTTTTCGCTTCTTGAAATTACCTGTTTTCCCTGATGAACCGCTATAGAACAAAAATTACATTCGCCCACGCAGCCTCTGTGGGTTGTTATGGAAAATTTTATTGTTTCCTGCGCTTTTACTTTGCCAAGCGCGGCGTAATACGGATGCACTTCGCGCGTGTAATCTAAATCGTAAATTTTGTCTAATTCTTCCGTTGTAAGCGCGGGCGAATGCGGGTTTTGCACTAAATATCTGTCGGCGTGTTTTTGAATTAAAATTTTAGGTTCTTTCAAACATTCGTTTTTGTAGAAAGAGTTAAACGCGTCAAAAAATTTATCTTTATTTTCTTTGCATTCTTCATATGAAGGAAGTTCGTAAGCGTCGGACAATTTTTCTTTTGACGCGTAACATAAACCGTTAATGCCGCGCCAATCTTTTTGGTCGCGCAGCGCTTGAGCTAACGCAAGCGTAGATTTTTCGCCCATGCCGTAAGATATTATGTCCGCTTTCGCGTCAAAAAGTATGGAACGCCGCAGCGCGTTGTCTTTAAAATCGTAATGAGTAATTCTTCGCAAACTTGCTTCAACGCCGCCAAGAACTATAGGTTTTGTGTTTTTGAAATGTCTTCGTATAAGGTTTGCATATGCCATGCACGCTCTGTCGGGACGGCGGTTGTTAATGCCGCCCGGCGTTAAGTCGTCGCTGTTTCTGAATTTATTTAAAGCGGTATAGTTTGCAACAAAAGAGTCCATGGCGCCGGCAGATACGCCCCAAAAAAATTTAGGCTCTCCAAGGCGGGCAATATCGTTTGTGTTAACGTCAGGCTGGGCGATAACCGCAACTTTAAAACCGTTTGCGCTAAGCCAATTGCCTATGACGGCGGTTCCCATAAACGGGCTGTCAATATACGCATCGCCGGATATTAAAATAATATCAGGAACGCTCCAGCCGAGTTTTGACAGTTCTTCTTTGGTTGTTGGTAAAAACATTTGATATAATTATACCAAATTGAGAAAGGGGATTTTCGTGGGGAACTTTGGCATACAAATTATAAAACTGTTATCGCTTAATTTTATTTTTTTATTTGCAATGTCGGCTTATAGGCTGATATTTTTTTTGTATTACAAAACAGGCATAGACTTAACGGGTTTTTCAAAAGATATTGCAAGCGCGTTTTTTATGGGTTTGCGGCTTGATTTATCTGTTTTATCCGCCGTTAACGCGCCGGTAGTTTTATTTTTTGTTGTCTTTTTTATTATAGGAAAATCTTCATGGTTAAAAACTTTCTTCTTGGGGCTTAAATATTATTACACGGTGTTTATAGGTTTGCTGCTTACCGTTTTTTGCATAGACTTCAATTTCTACTCTTATTTTAAAGATCATTTAAATATAATGGTTTTCGGTTTTATAGAAGACGATACCATGGCGCTTGTAAAAACTTTCTATGAAAATTACAATTTATTTTTAATAGGTTTGGGCGTTGCGATAATTTTTGCGGGTATTTTTTACTTATCAAAATTGGCGCTAAAGCAACAAAAAACAAAATTTGCTTTGCCGAATATTTTTATAAGAGTTGCAATATCTGTTGTGCTGCCGTTTGTAGTTTTCATAGGCGTAAGAGGAAGTTTTGGCTATCACGCTATAGGAGTTTATACCAACGTTTCTTCAAACGAATTTTTAAATACAACGGCAATTAATTATGTGTTTACTTTACAAAGAGCTATAGATAATAAAGCAAGGCAAAGCAGAAACATAGATTATATTGCGGCAACGGGTTATGAAAATAACATAAGACAGGCTTTTGCGGATTATCTTGGTAAAAATATCAGCGAGATAGACAAGAAAGTTCCGGAAAAATCTCTTATTTCAAAAACAAAACAAAACGCGAATATAGAAAATGTTAAGCCGAACGTTATTTTTATTCTTATGGAAAGTTTGGGCGAAGATTTAGTTAAATATAACAGCGAAACGTTTAACGTTCTTGGGGAATTAAAAAAACATTTTGATCAAGATATTGTCTTCCGTAATATTTCTTCGGAAGACAGCGTAACCGTATATGCTCTGGAAGCTTTATTTTTAAACACATTTTTAAGAGATAATTCTTTTAACGTTTCGCAGTCCGAATATGTTTATAACCGCTACCCTTTTGCATCGGCGCTGCCGTATAAAAAATCCGGCTATGAGACGTTTTTTATATACGGAGATAATGTCGCGTGGAGAAATTGCGGGGAGTTTGCGGCAAGCTCTTACTACGATAATGTTATAAGCATGAGAGGCGCGGGAAGTAAAGATTTTCCCGCAGGACCGTGGGGCGTTTTTGACGAATATCTTTTTAATTCTGTTTTTGAAACGCTTTCTAAAAATTCCGGCAAAAAATTTATTTTTGCTTTAACTACCACAAATCATCCTCCGTTTTTGCTTCCGGATAATTACAAAACTCTTCCGCTTGAAATTCCGCAAGAGTTACAAAACAGAATATCGGATATTGATAATGCAAAATTAAGTTTTGCAACTTATCAATATTCAAATGAAATGTTAGGGCGTTTTATTACAAGAATAAAAAATTCTCCGTATGGCGACAATACAATAATAGTTGTTACCGGAGATCATAGTTCGTTAAGATACCGTCCTGAAAGTCTTGTTAACACTATGCGCGTTCCTTTATATTTGTATATTCCTAAAAAATTAAAACCGCAAAATATAAATACAAAGGTTGCGGGCTCTCATATGGATATATTTGCAACGCTTTATAATATTTCTCTGTCAAATGCGCAGTATATGTCCGCGGGCACAAATTTGTTGTTGCCAAAAGCCGAAAATAATACGTTGATGTATAAAAATTTTATCGTCGGTAAAAATTTTGCGGTTCAATATGACATAGCAGGAAATAAGGCAACATATTATAAACTTGGAGCCCGCAAAGAGCTGATTCTTGCGCCTGAGCAAAAAGAACATAAACAACTGTTAAAGCGCTTTTTGTCGGCAACCGCAATATCGGATTATTTAATCAAAAATACTGGCGAGAAAATGAAGAAATAAAAAATAATGTAAATAAAAACCCCGGAAGGTAAAATTTTCGGGGTTTTTATTTTTGTCCGTTTAAGTTTAAATACAGTTGTTAATCAATGTTTGTTTTTCTTTTCGCGATAATTTTTTTATTGCAAACTCGCGGCTTTGCGCTTCTTGCTTTGTTTTAAAAATTTCACAATATGCTAATTCTACGGGGCAGCGCGTGCGCGTATATTTACAGCCTTTGCCGCTGTTGTGAGCTTGCAGCCGCTTATCAATATTGTTTGTCCAGCCGGTGTATAAAGTGTCGTCGGCGCATTTTAAAATATAGGTGTAATTTGTTTGCGGTTTTCTTTTGCGTTTTGATGATTTTGTTTTTGGCATAAAAACATTATATCAATTTCGCTGTTACATATCTAAAAACGCCTCGCGTAATTAAACGCGGGGCGTTTTTACAACGTTTATTTTGGAAAGAAGAAATCTGCCGTCATATCAAGATAGTTTGCAGATTTATAATCCGGATATTTTTGCTTGACGATTGTTTTAAATTTTTCTGCCGATTTAGCTCTTGCGGCAAACTTTTTAATATCTTGCAGGTAATTGATTTTTATATTGGCATCTTGTGCATTTTCCGGAGTGTGGTGCGAACTTAAAATAAAATCATAACCTTTGCGTAAGCAATTTTTTAATTGCGCAATAAGAGCGTCGGCTCCTGCCGGCCCGAAAACTATTGAGTGGCAATCAAGCCCGAGCATATGCATATATATTGAATTTATCTCAGGAATTCTAATATCAAAAGCGTCGTTTGTTTCTTTAATTATCATTTTAATTCCGGCAATGCTTGTGCTTTTTGTATCTATATAATTTGTTACCGTGTTTACGGAGGCGTCAACTTTATCTCCAAAAACCGTTTTAAAATTTTCGGTTATTTCTTTGCCGTGTCCGTAATGAGCGAAATAATCGCCTTGTTGTGTGGAATATCTTTTTACATAAGGCAGCAGAGTTGCCGAGCTTGCCATATGGTAAGATAATAGAAGTCCTTCCACCGTGATGTTTAAGGAATTAACATAATCTTCCAGTTCTTTAATGTTGTCAACAAAAAGCGGAGCTTCAATTATTACGCCTTTTTTGTCTTTTTCCAAAATAAACACTTCGTCTTCCAGCGGATCGTTCGTCTTGTAAGCGTGCAATTTTACTTTTCCGAAATCATAAACTTGCATAACCCCTTTCTTTAAAACCGACTCTTTGAAATTTATTTTTTTCATAAATCCCTCCTTGTTAACGCTTTATTGCTTTTTCGCGTTCCTGTGTACTATAATAAACCTATACAGTAATTTTGTCAAGAAAGCACCTTTTTATTATATAATAACCTTTTAGTAACTATTGGAGGCTTACAAAATGATTAAAAAAACAGATTTACCGCCGTGCCCGACAGCAACGACAATTCATTTGATAGGAAATAAATGGAAACTTTTGCTTTTGCGGGATTTGCTTGACGGCACAAAACGTTTTGGAGAATTAAGAAAAAGCGTAGCCGGAATCAGTCAAAAAGTGCTAACTGAAAATTTACGCGAGTTAGAAAAATCTGGCATAATAACCCGCAAAGTGCACGCCCAAGTCCCGCCAAAAGTAGAATACACCCTAAGCAAGTTAGGCGCCACACTAAAACCCATATTAGATTTAATGACAGCCTGGGGAATGAAATATAAGAAGATGATGAGATGATGCATTATGAAGCCGCAGTAATTGATAGCGATTTGTTTTTGTTAAATGTGTAAATATTCTGCAAAGAAAAAAAGAATGCGGAGATTAAACATCTAATCTCCACATTAGGTTTTCTTTGCTTGTATCGTAAAAATTTCCAGGTTGTTCGGTCATTTAGAGTGTGGGTCTATTATTTCTTATGGTTTGATTTCTTAAAGGTTTTTTTAATCCATTAGACATATAATTATCTATTTTATTCTATTTAGCAGCTTATCTCAATCCCCAGAAATGGGGACCGCTTATGGAGCGATTGTGACCTACAACTTTTTTTGCAGCGGCAGTTAGGGATGTATATTTTTTCTTATCATAAATAACAATGCCGTCATTTTGTAAAGTGGCAATGTATTTTTTACCTTTATAAATTTTTGTTAATGTTTTTGAAAATTTTTTAGAAGTTTTGCTTTCAGAACGGCTCTCTATTTCTTCATTGGAAAAAAGTTGTTTTAACTGTATATCTTGCAATGTCCTTATTTCTTTCCGAAGCTCCGTTTGGAATTTTTTGATTTCTTTTTGATAAAGTAACGAGTTGCCGCTTGGTTTCATTAAAGAAATAAATATTCTTTCCAGCTCAGGGATGAGTTTGTTATCGGCAACTACATATAATGAGAAGAAATTCCATTTGTTTTTATGTTTATCGGTGAAGTGTTGTTTTATTCGCTGTTTTAGTCTTGTGGCTTTGCCGACATAGTAAATATTACTATTTTTATAAAGTATATATATGCCGCCCTTATCGCCAATTTTGCTAATAAGAGCTTTTTTATAATCTAATAAAATATCTATTGAGGCTTTGTGGAGTTGATATTCAATAAATTTAATCATTGAAATCCTTTAACTTAAGGTGTGTTTTAAGAGAAGTAATTTTGGTTTCTGAAAATATTAGATACTAACTTCAAAAATCATACGGAGAGATAGGGATTCGAACCCTAGTTACCCTTTCGGATAAACAGTCTTTCCAGGACTGCGCCTTCAACCGCTCGGCCATCTCTCCGTTAAACAAAAGGTATTTTACTATATTATGTTTGGCATTTCAAATTGGTTATTTAGTATAATTTTTTTAGTAAATACGGAGAGCGTGTGCAAAAACCTATTTTTTTAAATAATGTAAGTTTATACTTTAGCGGGAAAATTTGTTTTGAAAATTTTTCGGCGCAAATTTTGCCAAACAGCCGCATAGCTGTTATGGGAAATAACGGCGCGGGGAAGTCTTCTCTTTTGAAAATAATAAAGGGGGATATTTCTCCGTCTGAAGGTGAAATTGTAAATAATAAAAACATTGTTTTCGGATACGTTGCGCAGCTTGTGCGCGAGTATGAAAGTTTAAGCGGCGGGGAAAAATTCAACAAAGCGTTAAGCGCCGCGTTTGCCAAGCATCCGGACGCGCTGCTTTTGGACGAGCCTACAAATCATTTGGATTTGAAAAACAGACAATCTTTAATGAAGATGCTTAATTTTTATAAAGGCACTTTAATTGTGGTTTCTCACGATGAAGAACTTTTGAGAAACTCAGTAGATACTTTTTGGCACATAGACAACGGACAAATAAATATTTTTAACGGTAAATACGACGATTACAAAAATACCGTATTTCAAAACCGCGCAAATCTTGAAAACCAATTGCACTCGCTTTCAAAGGAAAAAAAAGAAAACCACAAAGCTCTTATGAAAGAACAGCAGCGCGCTGCAAAAAGTAAACAACGCGGCGAGAAATTTGTAGAACAAAAAAGATGGCTGCCTGCAGTTGGCGATTTAAAGGCTTCGTCGGCGCAAAAATCTTCCGGCAAAAATAAAGAAGCGATTAACAATAAAAGGGAATATTTAAACCGACAGTTGTCTTCTATACGCATTCCTGAAATTATAAAACCTAAATTTTCTTTGACGGCAAAAGATATGGGTTCAAAAACAATAATTTCAATAAGCGGCGCAGGCGCAGGGTATGAAAATAAAATAATTTTGCATAATATAAATATAAACGTTGCCGCAGGACAACATCTTGCCGTAACGGGAAATAACGGCAGCGGTAAAACAACTTTGTTTAAAGCTATTTTAAATTTTGATGAAATTGTAAAAACCGGAACGTGGGACGCGCCTGCTGCAGATGATATTGGATATTTGGATCAATATTACGATGGGCTGGATACTGAAAAAACTGTTTTTGAAACTATTGCGAATTTGTCGCCGCAAAAGACTTATGTTGAAACAAGAGATTTTTTAAATGATTTTTTGTTTAGAAAAAACGAGGAAGTAAATAAAAAAGTTGATGTTTTATCGGGCGGGGAAAAAGCACGTTTAAGTCTTGCAAAAATTGCAGTTAAAACGCCTAAACTTTTACTTATTGACGAGATAACAAATAATATAGATTTAGAAACAAAAGAACACGTTACTGAAGTTTTAAAAGAATATCCGGGCGCGATGATTATTATTTCGCACGATACGGCGTTTCTTGAGGATATTGGCGTTGATTATTTTTATGAGGTAAAGTAACAACGGCAAATACCCCGTCGCTAACGCGCCACCCCTTTTACAAAAAGGGAATAAATACAAAAAAAAGAGAGCCGCGCATTTTGCGCGGCTCTCTTTTTTTTGTTACGAAATTCTAAAATATCAAGACTTAATATTTTTTCTGATTCCTAATTATCGTTTTTTGCTTCTTGGTCTAATTCTTTGTCAATTTTGCGGGCTTCGGTGCGGCCTAATTTTTTTCTTGTCCAGAGTCTGAAAGAGTTCATGTATTCAAAAATTGCGGGGATTATTAAAAGCGTAAGAATTGTTGAACTTATTATTCCTCCGATAATTACTATGCCCATGCTTTGTCTGAATTTTCCTACCTCGCTTAAAGCCAACGCTGTCGGAAGCATGCCCGCGGCAAGCGCAAAAGACGTCATAAGTATAGGGCGAAGCCTTACTTTTCCGGCTTCTATTACGGCTTCGTTTACGGATTTTCCGCGCCGCATAAGCTGTTGTATGTAGTCCACTAAAATAATAGAATTTTTTGCGACAATACCTAACAGCATTATAAGCCCTATCATGGTAAACATATCAAGCGCGCCGTGAGTTACAAACAGCGCTATTAAACCGCCAACTACCGCAAGCGGGAGAGAAATCATTATTGTCAAAGGCGTTATTACGGATTCATATAAACTTGCCAAAACTATGAAAATAAAAATTACGGATAACATAACGGCTGTCTGAATATTTTTTCCTAAGTTTTGCATTTCTTCAACGTTGCCGCCGTATTGATAAGTAATGTTGTTCCAAAGCGCCGCGTTTTGCGGGTTTGTTTTGCTTTCAAGTAAAATCTTTTCCGTAGCTTTTTGTATAACTCCCAAAGTTGCGCCTTTGCTTAAGTTTCCGGAAATTTCTATGTATCTTATTCTGTCCCTTCTGTAAATTTTTGTTGGGCCTGCTTCTTGTTTTAAAGTTGCCACTCTGGAAAGTTTTATTCTCTTGTTGTTCATGTTAAAAACATAGAGGCTGTTGAAAGAATCCGTAATGTCGCGCTGGTCGGCTTTTAAGTTAACTCTTATGTCGTACTCAAGTCCGTTTGTTCTGTAAACGGCTGGAAGGTTTCCTTCAACCATGGCTCTAAGTTCCGCGCCGGCAACAACGGAATTTACTCCGAAATCTTTTGCTTTTTTCGGGTTAATGTCTATTTGATATTCCGGTTTTCCAGAGCGGAAATTTGTGCTTAAATCTACAAGCCCCGGAATATTTTTAAATTGCGCTATTAAAGAATCTGCAATAGCTGAAAGCTGTTTTGTATCCCTGCCGAAAATTAAAAGCGAGAACGGTTTTTGATTTCCGCCGAAACTCGTTCCGGAATCGTTAAGGGAAATTATTACGGATTTATCTAATGTTTGCGCAAGTTGCGCGCGAATATTTGTTTTAACCGCTTCCGTAGTAAGTTTTCTTTTGTTGTCTTTTACAAGGCGAACATAAATATCCGCAATGTTTAATTCTTTACTGTTGTTGCCTATTGAAACTACGGCAAACTCTACTTCAGGCATTGCCATTATTGCGTCTTCAATCTGTATGCAGACGGCGTTAGTTTTTGCAAGAGATGCGTCCGGCGCGGTTTCTACGGATATTCTAAATTCGCCCGATTCCGATTCCGGCATAAAGCTGCGGGGAATAAAGAAAAACAGCGGCAGAGAAAGCGCAAAAATTAAAACCGTAGTCAGCAACACTTTTATTTTGTTGTTGATAATAATTTTTATTATTTTTTCGTAAAAATTTAAAATTTTCTGCAAAAATTTTTCAAACCATACTACCGTAAGAAGTCTGATAACTTTGCTTATGCTTTCTGAAATTTTTGTTAAAGAAGTAAGAGTTTTGCCTTTAAGTTTCGGCGCCTCTTTTTTATGCGAAGGAATAATATACGCTGAAAGCATAGGCGCAATTGTAAGCGCGTCAAGCACTGAAATAAGCATTGCGAAAACTACGGTTAAACCGAACTCTTTAAAAAACTGTCCGATAATTCCGCTTAAAAAACCTACTGGCAAAAACACCGCGATAACGGAACTTGTAGTGGCTATAACGGCAAGAGAAACTTCATCCGTGCCTTTTTGCGCCGCAACGTCGGGCTCTTCGCCCTCCTCGTAATGTCTGTAAATGTTTTCGCGCACAACTATAGCGTCGTCAATTAAAAGCCCTACGGCAAGAGATAAAGACATAAGCGAAATAACGTTTATGCTGAAATCAAACAGATACATAAAAATAAAAGCGCCTATTAAACTGTTTGGCAGCGCAAGAGCGGTTATAAGCGTTGAACGCCAGCTTCCGAGGAAAAAATAAACCACAATTACCGCAAGAAGAATGCCTATATAAATTGTTTCTTTGACGTCGTCAATGTTGTCCCTGATAACTTTAGCGTTGTCGGTAACTACCGTTAAAAGCGGGTCTCCTTTGGCGCCTTTGTAGCGCGCGTTAAGCTCGTTAACTTTTTTCAAAACGGCGTTTGAAATGTTTACTTCGTTAGCTTTTGATTGTTTAAAAATTCTAAAAAGCAAAGTTTGCTCGCGTATTACTTTCCCGTTTTCTTTTAAATCTATACGCCCAAGAGTATATCTTTCCATTATGGTGTCTTGCACCGTGGCTACGTCTCCCACGGATACCGGCACTTCGTTGCCGTGAAAATTTACTACCACTTGTTTTATGTCGTCAACGGTTCTGTATTCGCCCATAGACCTGAAAGACACGTCGTTATCGCCAATTGAAATTCTGCCGATGGGAATATTCATGCTGTTATTTTTTATGCTGTTTGATACGGCAGACAGGGTGGTGTCGTATTGATTAAGTTTGTTGCGGTCAACGGCTACTTGAACTTCTCTTCTTGTGCCGCCCGCCATCCATATGCTTGAAATACCGTCAACTCTTAAAAGTTCTTTCCTGTAATATTCGTCGGCAAAATCGTAAAGTTCTTTGGGCGCTAAATCGGCCTTTAAACTTATTGTCATAATGGGGCGCGCTTCGGGGTCTATTTTTTGCACAACGGGCTCGTCTATATCATCCGGAAAAGCTCTGCGTATTTCCGCTATTTTATCTTTAACTTCCTGAAGAGCTATTTCGGGGTCTTTTGCAAGATCAAACTCCGCAAAAGTGTTTGAAATTCCGTCTTGGCTTACGGAGCTGATATGTTTTAATCCGGAAATAGAACTCATCGCATTTTCCACGCGGTTGCTTACTCTGTTTTCTATTTCTTCGGGTCCTGCGCCCGGGTAGGTTATGCTTACGCGCACATACGGAAATTCCACGTCGGGCATCATTCTAACCTGCATTCTGTCCATAAACATAAGACCTATAATGATTACCATTACAAGAATTGAAAAAATAAAAGTAGGTCGTTTAATTGAAAGACTTGCTAAATTCATAAAAACCTCACGGTAAAATGTTTTTTTCATTATATCTTATTAACCGCAAATTTTCACTAAAAATAAAAAACCGGCTTTCGCAAAACTGCAAGCGAAAGCCGGTTTTATAAAAGAAAAATTTTAGCCTTTATGCAAGGCGTTGCGTTTTACTATATACTTCCAGTGAAACGCAATTGCCGGAACAAGAAAAAATGAAACGACGGCTATTTTGAAAAATGCAAACGCTCCCAAAAATGAAAGATAAATATACTTTGGCGCTATAGGAAACAATCTCTGCGTCCAAGCCACAAGCGGGTCTCTTACCAATAAATAAGTTATAAAGCTTGCCCACAACAAAATAAAACCGATTACAAAACTTTTCAGAAAAACGTTTCTCCAGTCTTTGACGTTGTTTATAGTCATTTTTTGTCTCCTTGAAACAACTTAACTGCGACAGAAGTATAGCTAAAAGTTTTAATATGCGCAAACCCTTTGTTATTTATACCAGTTGATATTTCTTGTTGCATACATCATTACCGCAAGCGCCGCAAAAAGTCCGATGGCTCCGAAAATAAGCGCCATGTCCTGTAGCTGCAACAATATATATAGGTATCCGTATAAAACCGCAAACGCTCCGGCTATTGCCGCGGTTTGTTTTAGCGTTGAAGTTTTTGCTATTGCGAATTTTGCGTAAAGCGTAATCATGCTTATTATGGCAGCCGCCGCAATAAGATAGGCAAAGCCAAACGGTATAAACTCCGAAATTGAAAGCAGCAAAATATAAAATACCGACATTGCAAAACCAACCAAAAGATATTGGAAAGGGTGTATGCTTTTCTTGCGCGTAGTTTCAAAAACAAAGCAGGCAATGAATGTAAGAATTATAAAAAGTATTCCGTATTTTGTGGCTCTTTCGGCGGCTCTGTAGCTGTCAACGGGAATTAAAAGCGAAGTTGTAAATAAAGCAGATGAAAGGTTTGCGCCGTCAAGTCTATGCGGTATTGCGCTTGCAAGATAATTTATGCGCCATGACGCGTCAAAGCCCTCGCCGTTTATTTCTTTAGTATCAGGCAAAAAATTGCCGGAGAAATTCGGGTTTGTCCACTGTGAACGTATGCGGAAATTGTTGTCTTTTGCCAAAGGTATAAAGCTTATAGCTTGGCTGCCTTTTATTGAAAACTTTATTTCAAAATTGTTTGAGCCGTTTTTTAAAGAAATTTTTGAACTGAGCGATTTTAAAATTTGAGTTTCTTCGTAATCGTTATATCTTGTGTAAGAAGATTTTGGCGAATACTCGCGAGTGTAAGGAATTCTTACCGCCAAAGGAGACGCTTTCACGGAAGGTTCAAAGTTTGCGTTTTTGCCGTTCCATAAAAATTCAGGGGTTGATATTCCTTTTAAGTCGTTAATTTCAAGCGATATAAAAGATTCCGCCGTTTTGAAATTTGCGATATCGCGGATATTTTCAAAGTTGCCTTTCATCGTTATTTCCGCAACAAATACCGGCACTTCAAAAATGCCGATGTATCTTGTCTGCGATATAATATTTACGTCAACGTTTAAATCTTGCGGAGCAAATTTTGCGTATTCTGTTTTATAGCTTACTATTTTTTCATCTTTATCTTTTACGGCAACGGTATATGGAAGGTTTAATATAGGAGCGGCAATTAAAATTTGGTCGCCCCACGCTTTTGTAATTTTTGCGGTGGCTTCGTTTTTGTATTCAAGCCTGCCTTTTATTGTGTTGCTTACAAGCGCCAAGGGTATAAGCATAAGCAAAATTAAGGCGCCTATAACCACAGCTTTCAGGATAATCATAAAATTAATTTTTTTCATTGTAAATTCTCCGTTTGAATTTGTGAATATGGTGTTATTATACTAAAATAAATATATGAAAAAACCGGAACTTTTATTACCGGCGGGTTCTCTTTTAAAATTAAAAACCGCTTTTCTTTACGGCGCGGACGCGGTATATGCCGGCGCGCCGGATATGTCTTTGCGCGCAAAATCAAAATTTCCGCTTGAAGATATAAAAGAGGGAATTAATTTTGCGCATGCGTTGGGCAAAAAAGTTTATCTTACGCTTAATTTATTTTCACATAATAAAGATGTTGAAAAACTTCCGGCTTTTGTTGAAACTGTTAAATCTCTTTCCTGCGACGGCGTAATAATTTCAGACCCCGGTATTTTTCAATACGTGCGAAAAGAAATGCCGAATATGCCGCTGCATGTTTCAACGCAGGCTAATGTGTGCTCGTGGCTTACGGTAAATTTCTGGAAAAACACCGGCGCGGCTCTTTGCGTTTTAGGCAGAGAAGTAAGTTTTAAAGAATCGCTGGAAATTAGAAAAAAATGCGAAGGCATTAAACTTGAAATTTTTGTGCACGGCGCAATGTGCGTAAGCTATTCGGGAAGGTGCTTAATGTCTGCGTTTATGGCGCAGCGCAGCGCAAACAGCGGAGCCTGCGCGCATTCCTGCAGGTGGAGGTATAAAACAAAACTTGTTATGGAAGAGGAGCTTCGCCCGGGCGAGTATCTTGAAATGCACGAGGACAACAGAGGCACATATATTTTAAATTCCAAAGATTTATGTTTAATGCCAAAACTAAATGAAATTTTAGAAGCCGGTTTTGATTCTTTCAAAATTGAAGGCAGAAATAAAACCGAATATTACGTTGCGCAAACCGCGCGCGTTTACAGAAAGGCCATAGACGATTATTTTGAAAACCCAAAAAACTGGCGGGCGGATGCATATATGCAGGAGCTTGCAACTTTGCAAAACCGCGGTTATACATTAGGTTTTTTTGACGGAATCCCCGATGATTCGGCGCAAGATTATAATGACGCCACAAGCAGAAGCGCTTGGCGCAACGCCGGCGCGGTAAAAGAAAATAAAGACGGGTTTTTAAAAATAGAAGTTAAACATAAATTGAAAAAAGGCGGCGAGATAGAATTTTTATCGCCTTTTAAGTTTGAACCGGTAAAAATAGTTTTAGATAAAATTTACGATTGTAAAAATAATTTTTTGACCGAAGAAGTAAACCCGGGCATAGCGCATCAGTCGGTAAGAATTCCGGTGGATGAAAACATTGCAAAGCTGCTGCCGGAAAATACTATTTTAAGGCTGAAAATATAAAAAAAGCCGGACGGTTGATTTAACCGTCCGGCTTTTTTTATTTTATTATTTATTAAGTCCCGGCTTTTCCTGTAATTCTTCCGCTTGCACTATTATTTGGTCTGCTGTTTTGCCGTTCAAATATTTTTTATATATTTGCAATACTTCTTCTTCTGTTTTCTCTTTTTGCCCCGCAGTTGAATTTCCTAAATCTGTCATTACCGCATAAAATATAGTTGCTATAAGCGCGCCTTCAAAAGCTTCTTTTTTTTCTTCCGGTAAAGAAGCGCGTATAGCGTTAAGAGATGTTGTAATAGATTCTATGCTTGACGCGTCAATTTTAGGTTGACCTCCGAATCCGTTTGAACATGCAAATAAAAATATTGCGCACACAGCGCACAAAAATAATTTCTTCATTTCATTATCCTTATTCTTGAAAAGCGTCTATCGGTTCGCCGTCGTTATCGTTGATAAAAATAAAACCATTGTCTTTTAATGGTTTCTTTTTTTGCGAAACTTTTTTCTTGGAAGTTTTTTTGAGTTTTACAGGAGCAGCTTTTTTTACTTTAGGCATTACTGTTCTCCTTTGGAACAACAATAGGTAAAGAAAAACTTGTGGGACGGAGAGGGAGGGATTCGAACCCCCGGTAACGTTTCCGCTACAATAGTTTTCAAGACTATCTCCTTAAACCGCTCGGACACCTCTCCATGTTACAGCTGTTAAGTTTGCAAATTATACAAATATTTGCGGTTGCGTTCAAGGATGTTTTTGCGGGGTAATTTATTTTTTGTCATTTAGTTTTAAGGCGCGCATGGAATTTAAAACGGCTATTACGGTTACGCCTACATCGCCAAAAACGGCTTCTACCATGTTGGCAATACCTGTAATTCCCAAGGCCATTATTACAACTTTTATCCCCAGCGCAAAGATTATATTTTGCCAAACTACGTTTTGTGTTTTGCGGGCAATTTTAAGAGCCGTTATTATTTTTGACGGTTCGTCGGTCATTAAAACAATGTCGGCCGCCTCAATTGCGGCGTCGCTTCCCAATGCGCCCATGGCTATGCCTATATCCGCGCCCGCCAAAACCGGCGCGTCGTTTATTCCGTCGCCAACAAAAACAATTTTGTCTTTTTTAGAACTTTCGTTTTTTATTTTGTTTAGCTTTTCAAGCTTTTGATGCGGCAATAAACCGGCGTAAAATTTATCTATGCCTATTGTTTCGGCAATTTTAAACGCGGCAGGCTGCGCGTCGCCGGTAAGCATTACTGTTTTTTTGGCATATAAGTTTTTTAAATACGAAACTGTTTCTTTTGAATCCGGCTTAATTTCGTCGGCGACGGTTATAAAACCCGCAAATTTTTTATCTATGGCAACGTAAACCGCAGATTGCGCTACGGCATGTTGGCTTGCGTCAATGCCTTCGGATTGTAAAAAATTGTAATTTCCGGCTAAAACTTCTTTGCCTGAAATATCGGCTTTTATGCCTTTGCCGGCAATTTCAGAAAAATTTTTAATTTGCAGATTGTCTATTTTTTGCGCAAAAGCTTTAACTATTGCAACAGCCGCGGGGTGGTTGGAATGGCTCTCGGCAAACGCCGCGTATTTTAAAACGGTTTCCTTATCAAAACCGTTTGCGGCAGCAACAGAGTCAACTTTAAATTTTCCTTTTGTCAGGGTGCTCGTTTTATCAAAAACAAAAGTTTGAGCGGAGTTTAAAGCTTCAAGATAGTTTGAACCTTTTATAAGAATACCGTGTTTTGACGCAGAGCCAAGCCCAGCAAAAAAAGTTAGCGGAACGGATATTACCAAAGCGCACGGGCACGAAATTATAAGAAAAATTATCGCTTTGTTAATCCACAGGTTAAAAGCTGCGTCCGCTATAAAAAGCGGCGGGACAACAGCTATACATAAAGCTAAAAAAACTACCGCCGGCGTATAGTATTTTGCAAATTTTGATATAAACTTTTCGGAAACAGATTTTTTATGAGTTGCGTTTTCAACAAGATCTAAAATTTTTGAAACCGTAGATTGCGAGAAAATTTTTGTAACTTTTACGGTAAGAAATCCGTTTTTATTTACAGACCCTGATAGAACCTGCGAGCCTTCGCAAACGTCCTGCAAAATTGATTCTCCCGTCAGAGAAGAAGCGTCTATTGATGCGCTGCCGTTTGTTACCGTGCCGTCCAAAGGAATTTTTTCGCCGGCTTTTACTATTATTAAATTGCCTATAGAAACGTCTTCAGGCGAAACTTTTATAACTCCGTTTTGCGTTTGTAAATTTGCAAAATCCGGACGCATATCCATTAAACTTGAAATAGAGTTTTTAGATTTTGAAACGGCTTTGTCTTCAAAAAACATTCCTATGCGGTAAAAAAGCATAACCGCTACGGACTCTTCGTAATATCCGGTGGATATTGCGGCTATTGTCGCAACGCACATTAAAAAGTTTTCATCAAAAATTTCTCCGTGCAAAATATTTTTGAAAGAAGATATAAGCACGTTGCGGCCTATAATAGTGTATGCGGATAGAAATAAAACTAAAGAAATTTTTTCAGGCATGGCAAAAATAAACGCAGCGGCAAATAAAAAAACTCCTATTATCGTAAGCGCCAAATCTATTTTTTTAGAATGTTTGCTTTCTTTTTCTTTTGAACAATGGCAGCCGCTTTCGCAGCAGGCGTTATTGTTATTCATATGTTTTCTCCGTTATTCGTTAATATGGTTAAAGCCTTCGTTAAATATTTTTTGTATGTGCTCGTCGCAGGGGCAGTAAAAAACTATTTTTCCTTCTTTTCTGTATTTCACAAGTCGCGCTTGCTTTAAAATTCTTAACTGATGAGAAATAGAACTTTTTGTCATATTTAACAGCGCGGCTAAATCGCAAACGCACATTTCGTTTGCAACTAAAGCGCAAAGTATTTTTATTCTTGTGGAATCGCCGAAAATTTTAAAAAATTCGGCCAAGTCGTAAAGTTTTTCTTCTCGCGGCATTGCGCGTTTTACTTTAGTTACCGTATGTTTATGTATTACCTTGCAGTCGCAAATTAAAGCGTCTTTAGATTTAGCCATAGCGCGCTCCTTTGTATTTATAGTTGAACAATTATTCAACTATAATTATAAAAAAATAACAATTGTTTGTCAAATAGATAAAAATTTCCGGCGTTTTAAAGAAATTAAATATGTAAGGGCAAAACAAACCGCGGCAAAAATTATCAATGTTACCGCCGGAAAAACTGCGTATTTAACGCTTATGTCGCCCAAAATAAAAAGCCGAAGTTCGTTAAAAGCATATGTTGAGGGAAAAATATACGACGCAATTTTTAAAGTCCACGGCAGCGCGTGGTGAGGCCATATAACCCCGGAAAGCATTGTCGTAGGAAGCGAGTAAAACATTAAAACCGCCATAGACATTTCGGGCGATTTAAAAAATATTGAAATAAGCATTGCAAAGCATGAAACCGCTACGGTAAAAGCCGCAGATATTACAAACAAACCGGTAAGCGAAGACGCATACATGGCGTCCATGGGCAGGAAAATAAAAATATTTATAATGTTTAGCGCCAAGCCAAGTAAAATATACGGCAGACACTTTCCTAAAAATGCAATTGTAAAACTTTTTCCGGCGGTTTCGTATAGCTCTTTGGTTGTATCTTTTTTCTTTTCAACGGTAACGCTTGTGCATATTGCCACAATTAATATTTGCTGCAAAACTATAAACATAAGGCACGGCAGCAAAAAGTCGGAATAATTCATTTCGGGGTTATATATATGTCTGATATCGGCCGACAGCGGAACAAACGCCGCGCTTGCCGCTTTGTATGAATAGCCTTTGTCTGTAAGTATTTTTACAAATTCTTTTTTTGGAAACTCAAGCGAAAGCAGCGAGAATTTTCTTAACGCCGTGCTTGCCGCTAAAAAATTGGTTCCGGTTGCCGCGGCGTAAATAGGAACACTTTTTCCTTTTTTTAAGTTTGCGTCAAAACCTTTGGGAATAAAATAGAAAGCGTTTATATTATCTGAAAAAATTTGCGACAAAGCTTCGTTTGGCGAAGAATATACATGCGCTATTTTTAATTCCGGCGACGCGTCCGCGTAGCGCAGAAACTTTCTTGAAACGCTTGTGTGGTCGGAATTAATAGCTGCAATGTTTATGTCTAAGGCTCTTTGCTTTGCGTAAAGTCCGCAAAAAAGCAGAGCGTAAAAAATAGGCGCGGCTATACATATTAAAAGCATATCAGGAGTTAAAAATATTTTTTTAAATTCGCGCGTAACAACGTTTTTTAGAGATTTAAAGTTCATTTAAAATTCCCGTTTTATTAATTCTGAAATTTACAATTGCCCACGCTGCGGCAAAAAATAATACGCCCAAAATTAAAAGCTGTAAAACATAAGGGTAAAAAAATTCTATGCCTAAATTTTCCTGATATATTTTTTTAAAAGCCTTTAGAAACGAAGTGAGAGGAATAATTTGCACAAACGTTCTTATTGGCGCAGGCATAAGTTCAAGCGGCCAAGTGTAACCTGAAAGCAGAAATGCGGGGGCAGAAATAAGCAGGCAGCCCTTGAGAGTGTTAAAACGGGTTTTTAAAATTGCCGCAAGCAATAGCCCTAAAGAAATTGCGGCAAACGCAAATACTGCGCTTACAAGCATTGCCGCGCCGGCCGAATAGGCTATAGGAATTTGGAAAATTTTAAAAAGTATTTCATAGAGAATGAAAAAATGAATGCATCCTATAAAAATATAAAATAAAGTTTTACCTATAAGCGCTTTAAAAATACTTTTTCTTGTTACGGCAAGCATTGATCTTAAAGTTTTAAAATCAAATTCGGAAGCTAATGTAAGCCCTCCGAAAAGAATTAGAAGCTGTTGTATAACGGAAAGCCAAAGCCCTGGGGTAAGATACAAGTTGTAGTTTAACGCCGGATTAAAAAGTTTTGCGGTTTCAGGTTTTATCTGCTGTATAAGCTCCCGCGATTGTTTTGAAGAAAACCCTCTTTTTGTAAGAGTCTTATATTTTATGCCTGCGCTGACAACGGCTATAATTGTTGTGATATCGGCGTCTATAAGATTTGCGCTTATGTAGTTTGAAGAGTTTATGAAAATTATCACTTTCTGAGGTTTTTGTTTTTTAATATTTTTTTGCAACTCTCTTGGTATATAAATACCCATGAATACTTTTTGGCGGTCAAACAAATCTTTAAGTTCAGCGGTATTTGCAACTCTGTATTTAATTTCCATTTCCGGCGAGGAATTTATGTAGCGAATAATGTTTTTAGATATCTTGGAATTATCATTGTCTATTACCGCCACCGGCATTTTGTTTAATTCTTGCGAAATATAAACGCCGCCGAGAAATAAAAAATCAGCAACTGGAAACGCCAGCAGCGCAAAAATCAGCAGCTTGTTTGAAAAAATATATTTAGTTTCGCGGATAATTATTTTGTAAATTCGTCGCATAGTTTTTCAAGACATACAAAATGACATATAGATATGTCGCTTTTTACTTTGCCGTAAACGTTGCTGTCATTGCGGGCCTTAAGTTTTCTATTTTTTCATCCGGAGTTAAACGTACTTCAAAAGTTTTTAAATCGTAGTCGCCTTGACGGGCGGTTGGTTTCCACGACGCGAAAGTTCCGAGAGCTGAAATGTATGTTACTTTCATTGCGTATTTTTTATCCAGCGCCGGCACGGTAACTTCAAAAGTTTTGCCTTTTATAATATTTTTTAAATCGTCTTCTCTTATATTAAAAACAGCCCACATGTTTTGCGTATTCATAATTGTAAGAATAGGGTAACCCGTAGATACAAGTTCTCCCGGGTTGGATATAATCTGAATAACTTCTCCGTCTATGGGAGCGGTTAACGTAAGTTCCGCGTAGTAAGCCATAACTTCGTCTTTTTGCCCGCGTACCGCTTGAACTTTTTGTTTTGCGGCGTTGTATTTATAAGTTATTTCGTCAAACTGTTGTTTTGCTATAACTTTTTGTGCGTATAAATTTTTCATTCTATTGTAAGTTTTTTCCGCAAGGTCGTATTGGTCTTGGGCTTCCTGTAAAGCCGCGTTGACGGTTTTAAGTTTTGCGTCAAGCTCTTTGCCTTCAAGGCGCGCAAGAATTTGCCCTTTTTTAACGCTTTCTCCCTCGGAAACAAAAACTTCGGCAAGCCTTCCGGGAACTTTTGCGCCTACGTCAATTTCGGAAGCGTCAATTTCTCCGATTTGCGTTTTTGACTTTTGGGAACATGCCGCAACGGAAAAAATCATAGCTGCCGCAATAAATAATTTTAAAAATTTCATACTATTTTCCTCCGAGTTCTTGTTGAGACATAGAACATATATTTAAAAGATTTGCAAAAGCGCAGTTGTAATCGTAAACGGCTTTTGCGCGGTCTATTTTAATTTTTGTAAGAACAAGTTGGGCGTCCACAACTTCAAGAGAGGTTGCCATGCCTTCTTGAAAAGACGCGTTGTAAAGTTTCAAATTTTCCTGCGCTAATTTTTCGTCGGACGCAAGAGCGTCGTATTCGTCTTTGGCGCTTTGAAGCTGCGAAGAGTATTTTTTAACCGCGGCAAAAATCAGGTTTTGAACGCTTTGTATCTGCGCGTCAACCGCGTCAAGTTCCGAATTTACGGATTTTATTTCGTAAACGTCGCTTCCTCCGCCGAAAACATTTAAGGATGCGGTTATGCCCACAGTCCATTCCGGTTCCGCCGCTGTAAGTTTATCCTGAAGAATTTGATATTGCCCTACTGCGGCAACGTTAGGCAGAAGGTTTCCAACGGCCGCTTTGCGCTTTTGGCGAAGCATGTCTTTTTTAGCGTTTAGAAGTTTTAAAGACGCGTTGTTTACGCGCGCTTTTTCAACGTAAAAGTTTTCATTATTTTTATTTTCAAGCATTGCCATGGGGGAAGTGAGATTGTATTGTTTAACTTCGCTGTCGCCCAAAGTGTTTGCAAAAAGAATTTGAGCAAGCTCTTTGTCGGAAGCGGATTTTTGTTTTTCTTTTTTAGCCTGTGACAACGCAACTTCCGCGCGCAGCAAATTAGTTTTTGAAATTACGCCGCTTTTATAAAGTTTCTGCGCGTTTGACACATGACGCTCTATGCTTGATTGAAGTTCCTGTCTTATCTTTAAAACGTCTTCCGCAAGTTTAACTCTGTAATAATCTTCAACAACCGACGTAACGGCGGAATTTTTGGCGTTTTCAAAATTTATTTCGCTTATTTTGCGTTCAATGTTTTTTACGCTTGCATTAGCTGAAATTTTAAACCCTGTAAATATAGGCTGCACCGCCGTAGCCATAACGCGCACAAAAGTATCGTCAAGAAGTTTGCGTTCAAACGAAGGCATTTGGCTTTCAAGATTTTGTTTGAAAATTGCGGGAGCTGCGCCGCCTGCTCCGGCGTACGATGCAACGCTTGCCTCAATTATTGCCGAGCGCACGTCGTTTAAATCAAGCATTACGAGATCTTTTAATTTTACGCCTGCCGCAACTATATCTATGCGCGGAAGATATTTGCCTTTTGCCGCTGTCGCCGCGTAAGACGCGCTTTGCGCGTTCTCTTTTGCCTCGGCAACGCCCGGGTTGTTTTGCAGCGCTGCGTTTACAGCCTGATTTAAACTTAAGTCTTGGGCGTTTGCCGCGCAAACCGCAATAAGAAATGTTAAAAAAGTTAAAATCTTTTTCATGTTTTTACCTTGAAATTCCGCGCACTAAAATATCTGCGAGGGTTTTTGACAGCGTTAAAGTATTTTTTGAATTTTTGTTTTCAAAATATTGCTGTTCGGCGCCTTTGATGGCAGTTAAAATTACATAAGCGCAGCTGCGCGGTTCTGCGGCGTTGAATTCTTTGTTTTTATTTCCGTCTTCAATTATTTTTTCTACAAGAGCTATTTCTCTTTTGTCAAAAACGTTTCTTAAATCTTCAACTGTTTCGTGCTTTGAAAAATATATTTCCGACAGCGTGCAATAGCCTTGCATTAGCTTTAAGAAAATTTTTAAATGGGAGCATATGAATACCCGCAGCTTTTCTTTTGGGGAACTTTCTTTTTCTACACTTTCGCGAAGCGCTCCGGCAAACTCTTCAAGCTCTGCTTCCATAACGGCTTTAAAAATTTCTTCTTTTGTTTTGAAGTAATAGTAGAGCGAGCTTTTAACTTTATTTAAGTCGGAAGCTATATCTTCTATTGTAGTTTTGTAAAATCCGTATCGCGCAAATCTTTTTGACGCGGCGGCTAAAATGCTGTTTTTCACGCACTCCTCCATAATTTGAACAAATGAATTATTTGTTCAAATAGTATAATAAGATTACGGGGCTTGTCAATTGTTATTTTAAAGAAGTATAATTTATAATATGTTAAATAAAGGAGCGTAATATGAATAAAATAATTACTTTGGTTTTTGCCGCGATGTTTGTGTGCGCCGAAATTTCTTTTGCAAAAGACATAACTCTTATAAAACCGGATTTTTCAAAAAACAACGCTTTGATTACAGCTTTAAAAGACAGGCAATCTTCAAGAAATTTTACGGATAAAAATTTAGACATTGACACTTTGTCCGAACTTTTGTGGGCTGCCGGCGGGGTTAACAGATCTAACGGGCACAAAACTTATCCTACGGCTATGAATGCGCAGGAAGTGGAAATATATGTTTTTGATAAAACGGGCGCATATCTATATGACGCCAAAAACAGCAAACTTGTTCTTATTGCCGAAGGAGATAAAAGAGCCGATACCGGTTCTCAAGGATTTGCGGCAAAAGCTTCCGTCAATTTAATTTATGTGTCCGATATTTCCAAATTGCGCGGCAGTGATGATAACGCTAAATTATTAATGAGCGCTGTTTCCGTGGGGGCGGTAACGCAGAATGTCGCTTTATACTGCGCCTCAAAAGGGCTTGGAAATGTAGTGCGCGCATCGGTGGACGCAGATAAAGTTTCAAAGATTCTTAAACTTTCTAAAACCCAAAAAGTTGTTATAGCCCAATCTGTAGGACACATTAAATAAATTGCGCTTGACATTATTTTTAATAAATGTTACATTAATCTAACATTTTTGGAAAAGGCTCAATTTGTAGAGGCAAAATGGCTAATAATAATCACAATATAAATAAACTCAGCGCAGCTCTTGAGAATTATCTTGAGACAATTGCAGCTTTAAAAAGAGAGAAAAAATACGCGCGTATTGGCGATATAGCTAAAGCTTTGAATGTTAAAGCGTCAAGCGTAAATGTAGCTATTAATTTTTTGGCGGAAAACGATCTTGTAATTCATGAAAAATACGGATATGTGGATTTAACCGAAAAAGGCGAAAAAATTGCGCAGGAAGTTCAGGCGAAGCACGATACTTTGTTTAAGTTTTTAAACGATTTGCTTTTTATAGAAAAAGGCGTGGCGGTTGAAGAAGCTTGCGAAATAGAGCATTCAGTAAGCGCGGAAACCATACGCAGACTTGAAAAATTATATCTTCTTTTAAAGGAACACCTATTAGTAAAGCCGGACGATATGGAAAATTTAAGAAGCTATTTGGAAAATAACTCTTAATTGTATTTTCAATTAGTTTTTATTCAACAACTTAAGTCTTTTTTTTAAAAGACTTATTTTTTAGAGTATTAAGTTAGTTTAAACTAAAATAATTGTATTAAGCTAATAATAAAATGGAGAAAAAACATGCCGGAGATTAAACTCTTAAGTAAAATGAAAGTAGGGGAAGAAGGTAGTGTAAAAAATATCTCTTCTAAAGCGGGAACGCTAAAAAAAAGACTTTTAGATATGGGTTGCGTTGCAGGGTGTAAAATAAGCGTAAAAAAGCTTGCGCCTCTTGGCGACCCCATTGAAATTTCCGTAAAGAACTATTCTTTAAGTTTAAGAAAAAATGAAGCTGACGCAATAGAGGTAGAGGTAAAATAAAATGTGGAAACATATCAAACATCATGTTTTCGGGAATTTGCGCAAACGTTGGCAGAAAGAACATTTTATTAATCCGGATTCTCACGATAATGACCGCCATCGCCATCATCATGCTCATGATCATATTCACCGCGACCACAGCGGGCATGACCATTCTTTTTATCATTGCGGGGAATCGGGCTATCATAAAGGTTTAATTAAATTGGGTTCTGCGCAAACCGGAACTTATAAGTTTGTAGCGGCTTTTTGCGACGAAGATTTAGGGCATAGGCTGCTTGAAATGGGTTTTGTTCCGGGTGGAGACGTTACGGTTATAGCCAACGCGGGGCTGCGAGGCAGCGTTATGATTGAGATTAAAGGTTCCAAACTGGCTTTAAGCCATAAAATTGCGGATAATATTTTATTGATGAAAAAGGATAACGTATGAGCAAAAGAAAAAAGATTACGGTTGCGCTTGCGGGCAACCCCAATTGCGGCAAGACAACTATTTTTAACAGTCTTACAGGTTCAAACCAGCATGTGGGCAATTACCCCGGCGTTACGGTTGAAAAAAAAGAAGGCGTAAAGAAATATAAAGATTACGAAATAAAGTTTGTTGACCTGCCGGGCACTTACAGCCTTTCGGCGTATTCCGACGACGAAGTAGTCGCGAGAGATTTTATTATTAACGATAAGCCGGATGTGGTTGTTCACGTTGTGGACGCGTCTAATATGGACAGGAATTTGTATTTGTTTACGCAGCTTGCCGAGCTGGACATTCCTGTTATGATTGCGTTAAACATGGTGGATATTCTTGAAACAAAAGGGTATAAGACCGATGAGAAAGAGCTTTCAAACCTGCTGGGCATTCCCGTATTGCCTACGGTGGGAAATAAAAAGAAAGGCATAAAAGAGCTTATTGAATCAATAATAAATAATTACGAAAGCGGAGCTTTTCAAAATCAAAAAGTTGCAAGAGTTGATTACGGCGACGATATAAAAACTGAAACCGATATTCTTGAGGCTTTAATTGCCAAAGACAAATCTCTTTCAAAACTTCCTAAAAACTGGCTTTCAATAAAACTGCTTGACAGCGACAGCGAAGCGGTAAAAAAAGTTTCTAAAGCCGCAAACGCAAAGGCAATATTGTCGCAAACCGAAAAAAGCAGAAGACATCTTGAAGAACATTTTGGAGAAACCGCGGAAACAAAAATTGCCGAGTATCGTTACGGATTTACAAATTCCGTAGTAAAAAGAGTCGTAAAAGAAAAAGCGACAAAGAAAAAAGATTATACTTCGGCAATAGATAAAATTGTTTTAAACCGCGTGCTGGGGCTTCCTATTTTTGCGGCGGTTATGTTTATAATTTTTTGGTTTACATTTACTTTCTCGGCGCCAGTGGTCGGATGGTTTGAATCATTTTTTGAATGGCTTGCCGTTGCGGCGGGCGGAGTAATTCCCGAAGGACCTTTGCAGTCGTTGGTTGTTGACGGCATAATAGGCGGCGTAGGCGGACTGCTCGGATTTTTCCCGCTTGTGCTGTTTATGTTTTTTGCAATTGCATTTTTTGAAGATACGGGTTACATGGCAAGAGCCGCTTTTGTTATGGACAAAGTTATGAGCAAATTCGGGCTGCACGGAAAATCGTTTCTGCCTATGATGATTGCCACAAACGGGTGCGCGGTTCCGGGCATTATGGCTACAAGAACTTTAGACTCAAAACGCGACAGACTTATAACAATGTTTGTTACTCCTTTTATGATATGCGGAGCGAAATTGCCGATATTTTTGCTGTTTATAGGCGCATTTTTTGCGGAAAAATATCAGGCGTACGTTATGTTTATTTTTTATGCGCTGAGCGTTTGCATAGCTCTTATAGCGGCAAAAATTTTAAGTAAAACGGTTTTAAAAGGCGAGCCTGCGCATTTTGTAATGGAGCTTCCGCCGTATCATCTTCCTACAATTAAAGGTTTATTTCTTAAAATGTGGGAGAGAGGCTGGCTTTATGTAAGAAAAGCGGGAACGATAGTGGTTCTTCTAACCATTATTATCTGGGCAGGTTTTGCATATCCTAAAACAGACGTTGCCGAAGGCGTAGGCGAAGAGGACGCCGCCGCGGTGCAAATAGAAAACAGCGCGCTTGGAAAACTCGGTAAAATAATAGAACCTTTAGTAAAACCTATAGGCATGGACGGCAACAGAGCAATAGCTTTAATAGCTGGACTTGCGGCAAAAGAAGTTGTTGTAAGCACTTTGGGAACAATTTACTCGCTTGGAGAAGTTGATCCTGAAGACGCCGGTCCGCTTAAAGAAAAAATAGCCGAAGATAAAGGCTGGTCGCCGCTTAAAGCTATGACGTTTCTTATTTTCTGTCTAATATATGTTCCGTGTATAGTTGCGGTTGTGGTATTTTTTAAAGAAACGGGTTCAAGTTACAAATGGCTTGCGTTGCTTGTTGTCGGCAATACTGTTCTTGCGTGGATTGCATCGTTTATAGTTTTTCAGGCAGGAACGCTTTTGAAGATAGGCATCGGAGGGTAAAATGATACAGACAATTATAGTAATTGCTATAGTTTTGCTTGCGGTATTTTTTGTTGTCCGCCGAGTTATAAAAGGCGGCGATTGCGGTTGCGGCTGCTGCGATAAAAAAGAACAGGATAATTCTAACTGTTCCGGTTGTGATATTTTACAAGATAAAAAATAGTTTAATAATTGGGGTCGTTCCTGTTATTTTTTTGGAATGACCCCGAAAAAATAACTTTAAAGTTAGTTTAATCTAACTGTGTTTGTTAAATGAAATATGGGATATTAGCGTATGACTGAAAAAATAAACGAAGCGTTAATTAATCATTGCGCCCCTGTGCTTACGGGGTTAAAACCCGCCGCTATTTTTACATTAGACTGCCCGAATTGCGTTGATTATTTGCAACAAAAGCTGCCGAAAGAATTTTGTCTTGAAACGCTTTGCTTAACCAATTGTAATAAGATTTTAACTATGCTCTACAGTCCGGCGTTATTTGAGAAAATTGTTTTAGGGCGGCAAGCTCAATTTATACTTTCAGCTTTAGGATACCCTGCAAAAATAAACTCTGTTTTTATGCAGCACCTAAAAACTGCTGGATAACAGTAAAATAATACCTGGGAGGGTAAAATATGAAAAGAAGTATAGCATTGATAGCGGCAGCATTGTTGTTTGGCGCGGGGCAGTTGTTTGCGGCAACGGTTGAAGAAGAAGTGGCGCAGCTTAAAAAAGAAGTTGCAGGTTTGCAAGCCGGCGGCTCTCAAAGCGTAACGGGCGCGCTTGGCATTGTTACGGAAGTGGGCGGAACGTTTATTTTTCAGGGAAGTCCTAAAATAAACGACGGGTCGGACAGATCAAAGTTTAACGGCTCGTATTCTTTAGATTTAGGTTTCGGTAAAGAGTTTTCAAGCGGCGCTTTGGCGTATTTGCACATAACTGCCGGCATTGGCGACGGGCTTAACAACTATCTTCAAACTTACGGCGCCGTAAACGCGGACGCCGATAACGACGGTCATTTAAGCATTTCAGAGTTGTGGTATGAACAGTCTTTTTTTGATAAAAAACTTACCGCAACTTTCGGAAAATTAAATCCGGCGGGCTACATAGATGAAAACGAATATGCCAACGATGAAACTTCGCAATTTTTAAATTCATCATTTGTAAACAGCGCGGTTTTGGATTTTGCGGATAACAACGTAGGTTTCAGAGCTACGTATTCTCCCGCAGATTTAATAGATGTAACTTACGCTTACATTGCCACAAGCGATGAAGTTGAAAATTTTGATTCCAACGGTTTTAACGCCGTGCAGATAAACGTTAAACCCGTTGAAAACGGCAATTACAGAATTTACGCGTGGCTAAACAATACAAAAAATTTATACGGCTATAAAAAAATTGAAGATAACGGCGGTCTTGGCGCGGCAACCGAAAACGATATTAAAGCTCAAAAAGGCTATGGTTTCGGTTTTAGCGCAGACCAAAAGGTAAGCGAAAGTTTCGGCGTTTTTGCAAGAGCAGGCTTTAAACAGTCTGCCGCCGGAGAAGTTGAAGTTGACACTACTACTTCGGTTATAGATTCTGCAGAGCCGTCGCTTTCTGTGGCATGGAGCGTCGGCGCGCAGGTTAGCGGCTCTTTGTGGTCAAGAGAAAATGATAAAGCAGGCATAGCCGTAGGTCAGGTTTACGGATCTGAGGATTACAAAAAATACATAGATAACAACGAAAAATCCGGCGCGCAAACGCAGGGCGAACTTTACTACAGTTTTGCATTAAGCGAAAACTTTGCAATAACGCCTTCCGTTCAATATTTCTTAAATCCCGCGGGCGGCAATACCGTTGACGCTAACGGCGACGAAATAAAAAATGCCGTAGTTTACGGCTTAAGAGCGCAGATAAATTTTTAAAATAAGTTAAAACAAACGTTTCGGCGCAGAGAGCCACAACCCCGTGCTCTCTGCGCTTTTTTTTATTTAAAATAATTGCTATAATACTACTCGCTAAAAGTTTTAACGGTCTTGCGGTTACGTAATTTGTAATTATAGTTTGAAATGGGGCTGTAGCTCAGCTGGGAGAGCGCGTCGTTCGCAACGACGAGGCCGTCGGTTCAATCCCGATCAGCTCCATTTTTGCTTTGTCTTTTGAGTTTATACTGCGTCAGAGCCTCCCTCATTTACGTTTTGTGTAAACTTCACTCGGCTCTTCCTTGTCTAAACTCAAAATACTTCGCAAAAATGCGCGGGTTTTTATTTCTTTAAACTTTTCACTTTACACATTTCACTTTGGCGGTACTAATGTCTTATCTTGTTTTAGCGCGTAAATTCCGTCCGCAGAATTTTGACGAAGTTCTTGGGCAGGAACATATCTCGCAAACCCTTAAAAACGCAATTACGGAAAACCGCATTGCGCACGCTTATCTTTTTTCCGGTCCCAGAGGCTGCGGAAAAACTACCATGGCGCGTATTCTTGCAAAAGCTTTAAATTGTAAAAACGGTCCCGCGGCGGAGCCTTGCGGCGTTTGCGAAAATTGTTTGGAAATAAGCAAAAGTTCCAACATTGACGTTTTTGAAATTGACGGCGCGTCCAACAACGGCATAGACAACATCAGAGAGTTAAGAGAAAACGTAAAGTTTGCGCCGTCCCATTCAAAATATAAAATTTACATAATAGACGAAGCGCACCAAATAAGCACAGCGGCTTTTAACGCGCTTCTTAAAACTCTTGAAGAACCGCCCGCCCACGTTATTTTTATAATGGCTACCACCGAGCAGCACAAAATACCTATTACCATTCTTTCAAGATGCCAAAGATACCGTTTCAAACTTATCTCTTCAAAAGAGATTGCTTCGGCAATAAAAAATATCGGGCAGAAAGAAGGTTTTGAAATTGACGACGAAGCGTTAAATATAGTCGTAAGCGCTTCGGGCGGTTCAATGAGGGACGCTTTAAGTTTGTTAGATCAGGCGGTTTCTTCAAATACCGGAAAAATTACCGGCGAATACATAAGAAGTCTTTTGGGGCTTTTGCCTAAAGAAATAATAAATTCCGTAACGCAAGATTTAGCAAAAGGCGACATAGAAAAAATTTTAAAAACCGTTAAAGAAATATCGGAAGAAGGTTATAATATTTTGCAGTTTGCCAGAGATCTGCGCGACCATCTGCGCGAGGTTATGATATATTCCGTAAATCCTGAAATTGCGGAAGTCTCGGGCGAAGAAAAGAAAGTTCTTGAAACGCAAAAAACGCTTTTTACCGTAGCGCGCCACGTGCGAATGAACAATCTTCTTTCAAAAGCGCTGGAAGAAATGCGCTGGCACGACCATCCGCGAATTTTGCTTGAAATGTATCTTTTGAAAATGTCCGAGCCTTACTACAACGTGGGCGAACTTATAAATAAAATTTCAGAACTTGAAAAAAATGTTAAATCTGCAGCTTCTTCGGACGATGTCCCTTCGGATTTTTCCGCTAAAAAAAAAGCTGATTTTTTAAATGCATCCGCCGCGGGCGAATCTTTAGAGTCCGCAGATTTGCTGGGAATTTGGCAGGAAATAGTTTCTGAAATTTCGCAAAAACATCCGTTAACTTCGCAATCCCTCCTGAAAACTATTGTAAAAATAATTTCGCCCTCGTCTATTCAGGCGGCGGTTTCCAACCAGTTTGATAAAGACGGCGTTTTAGAATTTCAAGAACAAATTTCAAAACTTTTCTTGCGCAAAACCGGCGCGGATATTGCCATGAAAGTCATTATAGAAAAAGCCGAACCTCAAGAACCGAAAATTGAAGAAATCGCGCAGACCCAATCTGAAGAGCAGCCTCCGTCTGCAGCGCAATATAAAGTAGAAGAAGATTTAAAAGAAACCGCCAAAATCGCCGTTCCCAAACATATAGAAGATATCGCCAAAAAATTCGGCGGAAAAGCGAAAAAGATTTAGTAAGGAAGTTTAGAAGTTTGGCAGCTTGGAAGTTTGGCAAAGACAAACGATTTGTAAATTTTGCAGCTTCTTATATTAGTTAGAAAGCGCCGTTGCCAAACTTCTAAACTTCCAAGCTTCCAAGCTTCTAACTCAGGATTTTAAAACAATGAACAGACCGCAGGCTATTGAAAGAATGGTGGAAATAATAAAAAAGCTTCCCGGCGTAGGTCCTAAAATGGCGGAGCGGTTGAGCTATCACATTATAAAAATGCCGCCGGCGGAAGTTGAGCGTCTTATAGATTCAATTCAAAAAGCGCGCCAAACCATGAAATGCTGCAGCGCCTGCTACAATTTAAGCGAAACCGACCCCTGCCCCGTTTGCGCCGATTCTTCAAGAGACAAAAATACAATATGCGTTGTTGAAACCCCTCAAGATTTAATTGCCGTAAGCAAAGTTAAAGATTATAAAGGTTTGTATTTTGTGCTTGGCGGCGCGCTTTCGCCTTTGGACGCCGTGGGGCCTGAAGATATACGCGTTGCTCAGTTGATAAAAAGGTTAAAAAGTGATAAAATCAGCGAGGTTATCCTTGCCACAGATACCGACTCAAAAGGCGAAATCACGGCTGTTTATCTTTCTGAACTAATAAAACCATTCGGAGTTAAAGTTACAAGGCTCGGTTACGGGCTTCCTGTCGGCGGAGATATAGAGTATGCCGACGAAGTTACCATCTCGCGCGCCATTGCCGGCAGAAAGGAAATGTAATTTAGAAGATAAGAAGATAGGAAGGTAAGATGTTAAGCAACAGCTATTTTAGCCGTTGCCTACCCTCTTGCCATCTTATCATCCATATAACGGGGAGAATAAAATGTCTAAAAAGTTAACTGCTATGGACGGCAATACTGCCGTTGCTCATGTAGCGCATGCAACAAATGAAGTAATCGCCATTTATCCTATTACGCCTTCGTCGGTTATGGGCGAAATTTGCGACGCAAAAAGCGCAAAAGGCGAAACAAATATTTGGGGAAATACCCCTATAGTAAGCGAATTGCAGTCTGAAGGCGGCGCGTCGGGAACGGTTCACGGAGCGCTTTCCGCAGGAGCAATGACAACAACTTTTACGGCGTCGCAGGGACTTCTTTTGATGATTCCGAACATGTATAAAATCGCCGGCGAACTTACGCCTACGGTTTTTCACGTTTCGGCGCGCGCCTTGGCAACAAACGCGCTGTCAATTTTCGGCGACCATTCGGACGTTATGTCCGTTCGTCAAACGGGCTGGGCTATGCTTGCTTCGGCTAATCCGCAGGAAGCAATGGATTTCTCGCTGGTGTCGCAGTCTTCCGCTTTAAGATCCCGCATTCCTTTCCTCCACTTTTTTGACGGTTTCAGAACATCTCACGAACTTAACATGGTTGACGTTTTAAGCAAAGACCAAATAAAATCAATGATAGACGACAACTTAATTGCCGACCACCGCAAAAGAGCAATGAACCCGGAATACCCCACAATTCGCGGAACGGCTCAAAACCCGGACGTTTACTTTCAGGGCAGAGAAGCGGTTAATGCGTATTACGACAAAGTTCCCGCAATAGTAAAAGAAGAGTTTGCAAAATTTGAAAAATTAACTGGCAGAAAATATGATTTGTTTGAATATATCGGCGACGCGGACGCGGAAACCGTTGTAGTTATTATGGCGTCGGGCGCGGATGTTGCTCAAACCGCAATTGAATGTCTTAAAGGTCAAAAAGTAGGCGTATTAAAAATAAGATTGTTCAGACCTTTCAGCGGCGTTGATTTTATTAACGCTTTCCCTAAAACAACAAAAAAAATAGCCGTTCTTGACAGAACAAAAGAACCGGGGTCTCTGGGCGAGCCTCTTTTTCAAGACGTAACGTCGGCGTTTTTAACAATAGAAGGCAGAGCAAAATTCCCCGTAACTCCTCTTATAGTGGGCGGACGTTACGGAATAGGTTCAAAAGAGTTTACTCCTCCTATGGTTAAAGCGGCAATTGACAACGTCAACGCGAAAGAACCGGTAACGGGCTTTATTTTGGGAATAGAAGACGACCTCGGCGGTAAATCTCTTAAAACTCCGCTTGCCTGCGCGGGCATGGAAGATAAATCTTACGGAGCGTTGTTTTTCGGGCTTGGTTCCGACGGCACCGTGGGCGCAAATAAAAACACAATGAAAATTATAAGCTCTCAAACGGATAATCTTGCGCAGGGCTATTTTGTTTACGATTCAAAAAAAGCCGGTTCAATGACAACTTCGCACATACGTTTCGGCAAGGAATATATCCGCGCTCCTTATTTAATTGAAACCGCGGATTTTATAGGCGTTCACTTGTTTTCTTTCCTTGAAAAATACGATGTTCTCGGCAAAGCAAAACTCGGCGCGACGGTTTTAATAAACGCTCCCTACAAAGCGGACGAAGTTTGGAATAAACTTCCCAAAGAAGTTCAGAAGCAGATAATAGATAAAAAACTTAAAGTTTACACAATAGACGCTTCGCACATAGCTCTTAAAACCGGCATGGGCGCGCGCACAAATACTATAATGCAGACGGCATTTTTCGGACTTATTCCTACGGTTATAGAAAAAGATAAAGCAATAGCCGCAATTAAAGACGCAATTAAAAAAACATATTCCAAAAAAGGCGACGAAGTTGTTCAGAAAAACTACGGCGCGGTTGACGCGGCTTTGGCGGGCGTTTCGCAATTGCAATATCCTGCCGAAGTAACTTCAACAATTATCCGCACGCCTGCGGTTCCGGCGGACGCTCCTAAATTTGTAAAAGAAGTTTTGGCGGATATGATAGTTTATCAGGGCGACGGGCTTCCCACTTCAAAAATTCCCGCCGACGGAGTATTTCCTACGGGAACAACGCAATACGAAAAAAGAAACATCGCAATACAATGCCCGTCTTGGGATTCTTCAATATGTATTCAGTGCGGAATTTGTTCTTTGGTTTGCCCTCACGCGGCAATTCGTATGAAAGCTTACAACGAAAGCGAACTTAAAAACGCTCCCGCAACGTTTAAATCTGCCGACGGAAAAGCAGATTTGGCCGGCTTAAAAGTAACCGTTCAGGTAGCGGTTGAAGATTGCACGGGCTGCGCGGCATGCGTTACAAACTGTCCTGCAAAAAATAAAGAAGACGCGACAAAGAAAGCAATCAACATGGTTGATCAGCTTCCTTTAAGAGCTACGGAACCCGAAAACTTTAAATTTTTCTTAGGAGTAAAATCGGCGGACGTTAAAACAAAACGCGAAAGCGTTAAAGGCTCGCAGCTTCAGACTCCTCTTTTTGAGTTCTCCGGAGCTTGCGCAGGCTGCGGCGAAACGCCTTATGTTAAATTGTTAACGCAGCTTCACGGAGACCACATTGCAATAGCAAACGCTACCGGCTGCTCTTCAATTTACGGCGGCAACTTGCCTACAACTCCTTACACAAAACGCGCCGATGGCAGAGGCCCGGCATGGGCTAACTCGCTGTTTGAAGATAACGCGGAGTTCGGCTTGGGAATTCGTTTAGCATACGACCAGCTTGCCGGCGACGCCGTTGCATTGCTTAAAGAAATAAAAGAAACGGAACTTAAATCATCGGCGGCTTTGGTTGACGAAATTCTCAACGCTTCGCAAACCACAACCGCAGAAATAGACGCTCAAAGAGCAAGAGTTGCAAAACTTAAAGAAGTTGCCAAAGGCAACCAACGCCTTCTTGCGTTAGCCGATTATCTCGTTAAAAAATCCGTTTGGGTTTTGGGCGGCGACGGATGGGCTTACGATATAGGCTACGGCGGTTTAGACCACGTTCTTGCAAGCGGTAAAAATGTAAAAATTTTGGTTATGGATACCGAAGTTTATTCTAACACCGGCGGACAGATGTCAAAAGCAACGCCTATGGGCGCGGTAGCGCTGTTTGCAGCCGGCGGAAAAAATCTTCCTAAAAAAGATTTGGGCATGATATCAATGACTTACGGAAATATTTACGTTGCGCAAATTTGCATGGGCGCAAATATGAATCAGGCGGTGCAGGCTCTTGCGGAAGCCGAAGCTTACGACGGTCCTGCGATTGTTATAGCTTATTCTCATTGCATAGCGCACGGCATAGATATGAGCAAAGGTATGCTTGAAGCTAAAAAAGCCGTTCAAAGCGGAAGATGGATACTCTACAGATTCAATCCGGAATTAAAAGCCAAAGGATTAAATCCTTTAAAAATTGACAGCGGCGAACCTACGACAACCGTTGCGGATTTCATGGGCGGAGAAAACAGATTCAAAGCTCTTGCAAAAGCAAACCCGGAAAAAGCAAAAGCGTTGCTTGAAGAAGCGACCGGCGAATATAATTGGCGCAGAAGCGTTTACAAACAGCTTGCGACAATGGCTTGCGATACCGGAAAAAAAGACGAAGCTAAAGCATAAAAAATAAAACAAAAAAGCGCCGGCGTGAAGCAATTTTATGCCGGCGCTTTTAAAGCATTCCGTTTCTATTACTATTAAAGAGAATATAAAAATGCGCGTGACGCTTTTGACAGCTTTGCCAAGAAAAACTTTTCATTTTTATTTCTCATCAAAATAAATTATAGCTTTTGTATAAATCTATTTACCGCCGGTCGGCGGTTATAGTTTTTTTGTTTATTTTAAATAAAAAAGGACATATTTATAGTGAAAAAACTTTTAATTTTACTGGCAGCGCTTTGCATTTATTCCGATTGTTTTGCCATAACCATAGGCGGTATAAATAGTTTTACGGATATGCAGTTTGTAATGCAGACATATTTTTCAAGCGCTTCTATAATTCTTGATAAATCTATTCTTTCAACAGGAGATTACGGCGTAGTTGCATACGGCGATAGAGAGGTGCAAGGCAATAATTTTATGTTAAGCGGCAACTCGCAATATGCCGGGTTTGTCGTTTCGTCGTCAGCAACATATTTGGTTATTGAAAATTTAAAAATGCAGGATTTTAATACGGCTTTATCCGGCGGCGCTTTGAATTTAACTGCCGGAATTACGACAATTAAAGATTCTTTGTTTGTCTCAAACACAGCCGCTTTAAAAGGCGGAGCAATATACGTAGAAAACTCAACGCTTGTTTTTAATACTTCTTCTCTTACGGAGTTTTCTCAAAACAGCGATATTGGCGGCGCAAACGCCGTTTACATAGGGCAAAACGCAATAGTTCAATTTGACACAATACAAAATGCCAATGTAAATATGTATGATTCCGTTTCAAGCGATTTGGGAACAAACGGAAATTTGCGCATAACCGGTTTGGGAAATTTTAATCTTTACCGGACAAGTTTGCTTGCCGGAACAGATATTGAAATAGGCGGCGCGGGCATTGTTTACGGCGTGTTAAATCTTAAAGACGGAAGCGGTCTTGAGGCTAAAAGTATTAACAACCGTCAATACGGCGTTTTCAACATGTCTGACGGCTATGCAAATGTTGTAAGAACCGGAAATTTTGACAGCCAAGGCGCGTTAAAAATAGACGTTTTTTTAAACGGCACAAACGATGTTGTTGAAGCAAGCGGCAACATTGATTTGTCAAACGGCGACTTGTATGTAACTTTAAATCAATTTATGTCCGACAGATTTGACAGATTGGATTATAAAATAATTTCTTACGCTGGTTCCGTTGCGGGACTTTTTGGCAACGTTTATTTTAGTTCAAATACTTACAATAGTTATAATATTGACGTAGGCGTTTTAAATCCGAATTGGATAACGCTTAGTCTTTTTGGGGCAGGCAGAGCAACTAATTTTTTATCTTTTACCAAAACAAGAAATGAAAAAGAAGTTTCTCAAGCTTACGATTTTCTTTCACAATACACTGTAACCGGCACAGATTTAGACAATATAATAAACGCTATACATATTATGAATGGAAGCGCCGCGCGCGCTGCGCTTACGGCGGCAAGCGGATATTTTTTGCCAAACGTTATAAGAAGCGCGGTTTCGGCAAACGACTCAAAACAAATTTACGATAAAATTAGAATATCATTGCGAAACTCTCAGCAAAGCGACGGAGTTTGGGCACAGCTTACCGGCGCAAATAAAAAATTTGCCGAAGATGAAAATTCGCCGGAAAATTTTGTAAGCGCAGAAACCGGAGTTATTGCGGGATACGGAAAAACGCTTAATGACAAAGACGGAGTTCTTGGGGTTTTTGCAAAATACAATAAGCAAAATATATCTCAAGGTTCAAATAACGCAGACGTCTCCGCCGTAGGCGCCGGCGGATACTTTGGTTTGCAAAAGCCGACATACGAATTGAAAGCTGTTATTTCCATGGGTTATGACAGTTTTGAAACGCACAGATATATTGATTTTGCGCAAAGAACAGCCAATGCGAAATTCGGCGGATTTCAAATAGGCGCAGATATTCAGGGCGATCTGAAATTTAAACTCAGCGATGTATTTGAAGAGATTGACGACTCGGTTGATTTAAAACCGTATGCTGGACTTTCCGCAAAAAGCGATTTTTATCAAACAATACAAGAAACGGGCGCCGAAAGTTTAGATTTAACGGTTAACGGCGGAGCATATACGCGCATTATCGCAAGAGTTGGCGTGGAAGTAGGAAGAGTTGTGGGAAAATGGAATTGGTATGCCAATATGGAATATAACCGTTTTCTTTCCGGAGCCCAGCCCGACATAAACGCTTCTTTTAGAGGAACAAACGTCGGCTTTAACCCGGTGGGAACTTACGAGGGCGGAAATATTTTTGAGTTGGGAGCCGGCGCAAACTATATGATTTTCAGCAATACGTATCTTTTTGCAAAAGCGGATATGCAAACTGCCGCCCGCCGGTATGATATTTTCGGACATCTCGGCGTTAATTATTTTTTTGGAGGCGCCGCAAACAAATCCGCAAAAACAATAAATGCCAGCAGCGAGCTTGACGATATTAGAGCAAGAATACAACAGTTAAAAGTGGAATTGGAACGCTTGCGCGCAAGAGAAGGACAGACTACTTTGAGAACAGAGCTGGATTCCATAAAAAAGCAAATAGCGCAAATAGAAGCGCAGCTTGACGCTTTGCGTAAAGCGGAATATGAAAGAAGGCCGCCGAGAGAAGAAATTTTAAACAAAATTACCGTTAACGAGCAAGCAAATAAAGATCTTGCCGCAAATTACAGAAGGCAAGATCCTCAAATACGCTCTTATCGTTTAGCGATGACAAATTTTAAGGTAGGCAGTAGTCAGCTTACGTTTACGGCAAAAGGAAATATCAAATATCAGGCAGAATATCTTAAAAACACGGGCTATAATAAGATTGTTATTGAAGGACATACGGATTCAAGCGGTAACAGAAACGCAAACATAGCTTTATCAAGCAAAAGGGCGAAAGCTATTTACGACGAGTTTATTAAAAACGGAATAGATAAAAATAAAATAGGTTATATCGGAATGGGCGAAGCAATGCCTATAGATACAAATAAAACGGCAAAAGGAAGAATGGCAAACCGCAGAGCGGAAGTTTTTATTGAATAACCGGAAAACGTTAGATATTTAAAATCAAGAGGCGCGGGTTAAAAAATCCGCGCCTCGTTTTTATTTGAATATAATTAAAAAGTGTTTTATAATTGAATTGGAATAAAATTTAATAGCGGAAGGTTTTAAAAATGAAAGTTTTGCTTATAAACGGAAGTCCTAACGAAAAAGGCTGCACGCAGACGGCTCTTTCGGAAGTTGCAAAAACTATAAACGACGGCGGCATTGAAACTGAATTTTACCATATAGGAAAAGAACCTATGCAGGGTTGTATAGCGTGCAGAAAATGCGCTCAGCTTGGCAAATGCGTTTTTAACGACGGAGTAAATGAAATAATATCTAAAGCAAAAAATTTTGACGGACTTGTTTTGGGTTCGCCCGTTTATTACGCTTCGGCTAACGGAAGTTTGCTTGCGTTTTTAGACAGATTGTTTTTTGCCGGAGGCGGGTATTTTGCGTTTAAACCAGCAGCCGCCGTAGTTTCCGCAAGGCGAGCCGGCACAACGTGCGCGTTAGACCGCTTAAATAAATATTTTACAATTTCACAAATGCCCATAGCTTCTTCTCAATATTGGAATATGGTTCACGGGAATAATCCCGACGAAGTAAAACAAGATTTGGAAGGTTTGCAAACAATGAGAACTCTCGGCAAAAATTTGGCGTGGCTTATAAAATCTATAGACGCCGCAAAAAAAGCAGGAGTACCTTTTCCCGAAGCCGAAGAATTTCGTCAAAGGACAAATTTTATAAGATAACAGATGTTGACATTTAATATGCAATAATATAGTATATGTTGTAGTTAACGCAGTTTTACGCACAATATATAGTTTTTGGTGCTCCTTAGAGCCTAACAGGAAATTCCGTGAAAATCGGAAGCATTCCCGATGCTGTGAGGGAAATACGAAAGCCGCATTTATAGCCACTGTTTGAGAATTTTGCAAATGGGAAGGCGCGGCAAGTAGGATAAACGTTTAACGTTTAATATTCCCAAGCCAGAAGACCTGCCAAAAATTTTTTACGGATTTTAAGTTATCGCGGACAATAACTTAAACTTTTGTAATTTTCAGAGGACAAGAAATCAGGGTGCATCCTCGTTTGCCAAAGGCAAGCGGGGATTTTTTATTTGCCTTACTTTTTTTAATAACATTCAGGGATGACAAGCGATAGGAGAAAAACATGGAAAATTCGGAATTTTTTAGCGCAATTATAAAAAGGAATTCTGCGGTGGAGCCGTTTAATCCTAAAAAAATTGCGTCGGCAATTGCCAAAGCCGGCAAAGCTTCGGGAGAATTCGGGCAGGACATTGCCGATAAACTTACAATAAAAGCGCTTTCTCTTTTGCAGGAAACTTTAGACGCGGGAAAACCGACGGTTGAAAACGTTCAGGATGTTGTTGAAGAAGTTTTGTTGTCTTCGGTTTATAAAAAAACCGCCAAAGCGTATATTTTATACCGCGACCAGCACAGTAAAATAAGAGAAATAACTTCCGCGTTTAACGTAGATCTTGTTGATCAATATTTAAAAAAAATAGATTGGCAGGTAAACGAAAACAGCAACATGTCTTATTCGCTGCAAGGGCTTAACAATTATATATCGTCGGAAGTAAGCAAAGTTTACTGGCTAAATAAGATTTATCCGGAAAATATACGCAGCGCGCATTCAAACGGAGATTTGCATCTGCACGATTTGGGTTTGCTTGGCGCGTATTGCGTAGGCTGGGATTTGCAGGATTTGCTTATCAGCGGGTTCAAAGGCGTTTTAGGGAAAGCCGAAGCAAAACCGGCAAAACATTTTCGCACGGCGCTTGGGCAAATTGTAAATTTTTTCTATACGCTTCAAGGGGAAAGCGCGGGGGCGCAGGCGTTTTCAAATTTTGACACGCTTCTTGCCCCGTTTATTTATTACGATAAGTTATCTTACGACGAAGTAAAGCAGGCTCTGCAGGAATTTTTATTTAACGTAAATGTTCCCACAAGGGTTGGCTTTCAAACGCCGTTTACAAATTTAACCATGGATTTAACCGTAGCGTCGCATTATAAGGACGAACCTGTAATTATCGGCGGCGAGCGCAAAGAAAAAAGATACGGCGATTTTCAAAAAGAAATGGATATGTTAAATCAGGCTTTTTTGGAGCTTATGCTTGCCGGAGACGCTAAAGGCAGAGTGTTTACTTTTCCCATTCCCACATATAACATTACAAAAGATTTTGACTGGAACAACAAAAATATTTCCGCGCTGTGGGAAGTTACGGCAAAATACGGCATACCGTATTTTGCAAACTTTATAAACTCCGATATGAAACCCGAAGACGCTCGCAGTATGTGCTGCCGTTTGAGAATAGATAACAGGCTGCTGCAAAAACGCGGCGGCGGACTTTTCGGCGCGGCGCCTTTAACGGGGTCAATAGGCGTTGTAACAATAAATATTGTGCGCATAGGTTACCTTGCAAGAAACGAAAAAGAGTTTATGGAAATATTAAAGAAAAATATGGACACGGCAAAAGAAAGTCTTGAATTAAAAAGGAAAGTTTTAGAAAAATTTACTTCGGGAAATTTGTATCCGTATATGAGTTTTTATTTAAGAAGCGTTAAAGAACGTTTTAACGAGTATTGGAAAAATCATTTTTCCACCATCGGCATTGTAGGTCTTAACGAAGCGTGTCTTAATCTTTTCGGGGAAGATGTAGGAAGCGCAAAAGGCAAAGCTTTCGGCGAATATGTTTTAGATTTTATGAGAGACATACTTGTAAAGTATCAGCAAGAAACCGGAAATAATTATAATCTTGAAGCTACTCCCGCGGAAGGCACGTCTTACAGACTTGCAAAAATAGACAAAGAAAAATATCCGGATATAATTTCCGCAAATATAAGCGGCGCTGCAAATACTCCGTTTTATACAAATTCAAGCCAGCTGCCGGTAAACTATACCGACGACATTTTTGAAAATCTTGACTTGCAAGACAGCATGCAGACAAAATATACCGGCGGAACGGTAATCCATATTTTTATGGGCGAGCGAATTAAAGATGTGGAAGCTTTGAAAAGTTTTATAAAAACCGTATGCGAAAATTACAGCTTGCCGTATTTTTCAATAACGCCTACGTTTAGCGTTTGCCCGAAATGCGGATACATAGAAGGCGAACACAGCTTTTGCCCCAAATGCAAACATGAAAAAGTCGCGGAATTAGACGCGCAAATACAACAGTTAAAAATGGAGGCTTTATGACAGCGCAGGAAATTGCAAGCAAAATTTCAGAGCTTGAAAAGCAGAAAGTAAAAGCCGAAGGCACAAAATGCGAAGTTTATTCAAGGGTTGTCGGCTACTTGCGCCCCGTAGCGTTGTGGAACGAAGGTAAAAAAGAAGAGTTTAAAATTCGCAAATCATACTGCCCGTGCAAATAGGCGGTTTACAAAAACTATCTTTAATAGACTATCCGGGCAAAACTGCGGCTGTAATTTTTACGCAAGGCTGCGGCATGTTTTGCCCGTATTGCCACAACCCGCAGCTGGTATATCCTGAATTGTTTGAGAAATCTTTAGATGAAGATGAAGTGTTGTCTTTTTTGAAAAAAAGGCAAAGCCTTTTGCAGGGAGCGGTTATCACCGGCGGAGAACCTATGATTCAAAGAAATTTAAAAGATTTCATAAAACGCGTTAAAAATTTAAATTACGCCGTAAAACTTGACACAAACGGCGCAGAACCGGAAGTGTTAAAAAGTTTAATTGCGGAAAAATTAATAGATTTTATAGCCATGGATATAAAAGCGCCTTTTGCAAAATATAATTTATTTTACAAAGGCAGCGTGAAAAATATCGCGGATTCAATTTCAATAATAAAAAGCAGCAATATCCCGCATCTCTTCAGAACAACCTACGACAAAAATATTTTAACGCAAACAGATTTGGAAGATATTAAAAACCTTACCGCCCCGTCAAAACACATAACCCAAGAATGCGGAAAATAGTATAAATTAATTACCAGTTAAACATTACCATGGAACAATTTTTTTCCACCATGGGTTTTCTGACGTGTCTAAAACTTTTATTTTTGAATCTTTATTTATTTTTGCGTAGCCGGTTATAGACGGCGCATAATGCAAGTGAATTTCATAATCGTCGTTTTTTGACGTTACTTTTTTTACTACGGCGGCAAGCGGTATTATTGTGTCGCCTTTTCTTGCGCCGATTAAGTTTGCTATGTAATGCGCAATGTCGCGTTCGTCGGTTATAAGAGATAAAACCGTGTCGCCTTCTTGTATTGCGTTAGCCGGTTTTCCTTGCAAGTCTTCAAGAAGTTCCGTATCAAGTTTTATAAAGCCAACATCGTATCCCGTGGGAGAAATTTCATTTTTTTTCAGAGCGTAATCCGGCAGTTTTTTAAACTGCGTTAAGTTTAATTCTTCGCTTACAACTTCCACAATTGTTTTTGTGGGCTCAAAAAAAGATTGGATTATAGTTTTTATTTCTTCATGGGCTATTTGCGCAACGGCGCGCGCCGTTTGTTGAATGTATAGTTTTAAATTTTCTTCAATGCCCTGCGTGTAACTTTCCATTGCGCCGTCGGAAAGCCTTGCGGAAAAAACGGCTTTTTCAAACGAAAACCAGTCTTTTGAAGTTGACACTTCGTATATCGCGGGATTAAGCGAAAACACCGCGCAAAACCTGAGCGTTTCAACGGTTTTCATATTTAACGCTATCAGCGCAAGCGCGTAAATATTTTCTTTAGGCATCATCAGCTTAATTTTAAAAACCGTAATAAATTTTAAAAGAAAGCCTATTGTGGCTATAGCTTGTTCAATGTTGTTGTTGGTAAGAGATAAGGCAAGCTCGGCCTCGCGGCGTTCGCAGCCGGTTTCTTCCATTAATAGTTTGACGGCCTCGTCGTTTTCTTTCATTGTCTTGGGTGCGCCTTTTTGTAAACTTTTTTAAGGCTTTCTATTGTAACGTGCGTGTAGATTTGCGTTGTTGAAAGATTTTTATGTCCCAGCATTTCCTGAACGCTTCTTAAATCGCAGCCTCTGTCTAAAATGTGCGTGGCAAACGTGTGGCGCAGCGTGTGCGGACTGACTTTTTTCTTTAATCCCGCTTTGATAAACCAGTTGTGCAGAACGCGCCGCGCGCTTCTTTGATCAAGACGTTTGGCGTGTTTATTTAAAAACGCGGGAGAATTAATATCCGAAGGAAGTCCAAGCGCGCGTCTGTTTTTTATATATTCGCGTAAAGCGGAAAGACTCTGGTTGCCAATGGGAACTACTCTTTGCTTATTGCCTTTTCCCGTAACGGTTATAACATTTGACAGAAAATCAATATCGTTAATATTTAAATCCATAAGCTCTTGTATGCGCAGACCGCATGAATATAAAAGTTCAATCATAGCTCTGTCGCGCAGAGAAATATCAGGCGTGTCAAATAAATTTCTCATCTCTTCTTCGGTTAAAAATTCGGGAACTTTTTTTTCTTTTTTCGGCGCGCTCATAACTTCAAGCGGATTGGTTTCGGTTTTTTTATTAATTATTAAAAATTTATAAAAAGTTCTTAAAGCGGCAAATTTTCGTATGAGGGTGGCTTTGCTTAAATGTTTTTCGTTTAAAATTTCAAAATATTTTCGCAAGTCGTGTTTATCCGCGCCGGAAAATGAAATATTTTTATTTTGCGCAAAAATAGCAAAATGCGCAATGTCTGCAAAATAAGCCGTAACGGTGCAGTCCGAAAAGTTTTTTTCCGCTTTTAAGTATTTTAGAAACGACTCTATTATTTCTTTGTTTTCGCCGGAGACTTCGCTTTCTTTGATTTCTTGGTCTTGGGCTCTTTCGGAGGTTTGTCCGTTTTTATCCATTGTAAATTCCTGCATTTTGGAAACGCGGAACACGTAAGAAACGGTCCTCTTTTACCCGTTCTCTTAAGCATCATAGAACCGCACTTCTCGCATTTTAAATCTGTTTTTTCCGGTTCCGGTTTTATGACTTTGTTTCCGTCTTTGTCTATATTGTAAGTTGTTTTGCATTCGGGATAATTTTTGCACGCCAAATACACTTTGCCTTTAAATCCCGGTTTTTTTATAAGAGGCGAACCGCATTTATCGCATTTCATGTCGGTCTCTTCGGCGGCAGGCGCGGCTTTTCCGTCTTTTCCCATAGACATTGTTGTTTTACATTCGGGATATCCCGAGCAGCCCAAAAAACGTCCGTTGCGGGATTCTCTTATAACCATCGGCTTGCCGCAGTTAGGACAAACTTCGTCGCTTTTTGGAGCTTCTACTTTTTGTCTTTCCAAGTTTTTTTCCGCGGCGGTTAAATCTTGTTCAAAAGGTCCGTAGAAATCTTTCAGGACGCTTTGCCAAACCAATTTGTTTTCGGCTATATCGTCAAGCTTTTCTTCAACGCCGGCGGTAAATTCTACGTTTACAATGTTTGCAAAATGTTTTTTTAAAACGTCGGTTACAACCATTCCCAAATTTGTAGGAATAAATTTTTTGCCTTCAAGGCGAACGTATAATCTGTCCAAAATAGTTTTAATTGTCGGCGCGTAAGTTGAAGGCCTGCCTATGCCGTGTTCTTCAAGCGCTTTAATAAGGCTTGCTTCGTTGTAGCGTGCCGGCGGCTCGGTAAAATGCTGCTCGTTAATAAGCTGCAGCAAATTCAGCGTTTCGCCTGCCGTAAGGTTTGGAAGTTTAGATTCTTTGTCTTCGTCGTCAATTTCATAAACTTTTAAGAAACCGTCAAAAACAAGCGCGCTTCCCGAGGCTTTAAATACGTAATCGTTTGCGGAAATTTCAGCGCTTACCGTGTTGTATAAAGCGTCCGACATTTGGCTTGCTAAAAATCTTTTCCAAATTAAATTGTAAAGTTTAAATTCGTCCGGAGATAAATATTGCTTAATGTTTTCGGGAATTCTTGAAGGCAGCGTAGGTCTTATGGCTTCGTGCGCTTCTTGGGCTCCCTTGGATTTTGTTTTGTAAATTCGCGGCGCCGGCGGAAGAAATTTTTCGCCGTAAGTTGCGCCTATAAATTTTAAAGTGTCGCTCTGAACGCTTTTTGCAATATTTAACGAATCCGTTCTCATGTAGGTTATAAGACCTTCGGAGTTTTGTCCGCCTACGTTTATTCCTTCGTAAAGTTTTTGCGCTATCATCATTGTTTTGGAAGCGGAAAAACCAAGACGTCTTGAAGCGTCCTGCTGCATTGTTGAAGTTGTATAAGGACCAAACGGCGAACGTTTGCGCTGTTTGGGTTCAACGGTTTTAACTATATATTTTGCGCCGGAAAGTTCCGCTAAAATTTTATCCGCTTCCGCTTTTGTTTTTATGGCAAGTTTATCAAAGCGGACTCCCGCTTTTGAATGCAGCGCGGCTTTAAACGGGTTTTGTTTTTTATCCGTTTTTGAAAGCTCCGCTTCAATGCCCCAATATTCTACGGGGACAAATTTATTAATTTCTTCTTCTCTGTCGCAGATAATCATTACGGCAACGGACTGAACTCTTCCCGCAGAAAGTCCTATTTTTACTTTTTTCCACAAAAGCGGAGAAAGTTTATAACCTACAAGCCTGTCTAAAATTCTTCTTGTCTGCTGGCTGTCCACAAGGTGCATGTCCAGCTCTCTTGGGTTTTTTACGGCGGAGTTTATGGCTTCGGGCGTAATTTCGTGGAAAGTTATTCTTGATATTTTTTTGTCGCTAAGTTTTAACGCTTCTTTTAAATGCCACGCAATAGCTTCGCCCTCGCGGTCAAAGTCGGTGGCAAGATATATTCTGTCGGATTTTTCGGAGGCATTTTTTAAGTCCGATATAACTTTTTTAGCTCTTGCAATATTTACGTATGTGGGTTCAAAATTATTTTCTACGTCTATGCCTATTTTATTTTTTGGCAAATCTCTAATGTGCCCGTAAGAACTTTTAACCGCGTAATCTTTTCCCAAAATTTTGGAAATTGTTTTTTCTTTTGCCGGCGACTCTACGATAACAAGATATTTTGACATTTTTATTCCTTTACCTGACTTTTATATAAATTTGACCCGGAGCCGCTTTTACCAAATCTTTCATTTCAAGCTGAAAAAGAATAGCTGCTGTTTGGGCAATTGTAATATTAAGTTTTTGCGCTATCGTTTCCGTGTGCGCGCCTTCCTGAATATTTTCAAGAAACTCTAAAACTTTGCGTTCGCCGGAAGTTAACTTAGGCGCGTCTTTTTGCGATACGCTATTATATATAGGTGTACCCGTAATTTGCGATGTTACATGCCAAGGGTTTAAAGCTATAAAGGCTCCGTTTTCCAAAAGCATGTTTGTGCCTTTTGACAAGTTTGAATATATGCTTCCGGGAACCGCAAAAACGTCTTTTCCGTATTGCGCGGCAAGTTTTGCCGTTATAAGAGCTCCGCTTGCCAAAACCGCTTCCGTTACAAGAACGGCTTTTGAAAGCGCGGCTACAATTCTGTTTCTTCTGGGAAAAGTTCCCGGATTTGGCTGCACGTTAAGAGCGAATTCGCTTATCACCGCGCCGCTTTCCGGAATTTTGTCCTGAAGTTTTTTATTTTCAGGAGGATAATTTACAAGCAGACCGTTTCCTAAAACCGCTATTGTTCTGCCGTTATTTTCCAAAGCCGCTTTGTGCGCGTAAGAATCTACGCCTCTGGCAAGCCCGGAAATAACGGTAAGATTATTTTGAGCAAAACACGCGGCAAATTCTTCGGTAACATTTTTGCCGTAAGCGCTTGCTCTGCGCGAGCCCACAATTGCAGCCGCGTTAAAATCTTGCGGAATATAATCGCCTTTTATGTATAACACAACGGGTTTGTCCGGTATATTTTTTAAATTTTCCGGATAGTCCGCGTCATCGTAAAAAACAATTTTTATGTTGTTTTTGTCGGCGTTTTTAATTTCATTTTCGGCCATAGCGGCAAATTTGCGCGATGAAACCGCCAAAGCGGTTTTTTCGCCTATTCCATAAACCGACATAAGCTCTTGCGCAGATGCCGTTACCGTGTTTTTTGCATTTCCAAAGACCTCAAGTAATTTAAAAAATCTCACGGCGCCTATGTCGGCCGCCAAAAATAATTCCAAAACGGCTAACTTTTCTTCGTTCATTTAAACTTTACCTTTATATTGTGCGGCAATGTTCGCTATTATAAACAAATTATTAAAATAATGTCAAAAAAAGAATTGACTAAAACGGCATAATGATATAAAATTTATATGAAAATTGAATGATTTTAGACAGGGGGAAAGGTCATGGGCGAAAATTTGAGTTCTAAAATTCAAAACAAACAAGAAGACGCTCCTTCCCGCCGTGATTTTGCCCTGCCTTCGGGATATAACGACACAAAAATAGTTGTTTTGCCAAAAGACCCGGTATGCATTTTTGTATATTGGGAAATTTCCTCCCAAACAAGTTTAAAATTTGCCGAAAAATACGGAGCAAATTTTGACGCCGACTCTCTTGCCGTTAGAATTTACGATATTACCGGCGTTAGGTTCAACGGAAATAACGCAAACAAATATTTTGATGTTAAAGTCCGCGCTCAAGACCAAAGCCGTTACATAAACTTAGGCGAGTTCAACCGCGTATGGTGCGTTGATTTGTGCTACGTTTTAAAAAACGGAGAGATTGTTTTTATCACCCGTTCTAATATTGTTGAAATGCCGCGCCACGGAATATCCGACATTACCGATCAAAAGTGGGCGTTGGTTCAATCTGAATTTGAAAAGCTTTTAACTGTTCCCAGCGGCTTGCAGGAAGGTTCTTACGGACTTGTAAAACTTATGCGCAAACGCAAAGAAGAAATTATAAGCATTTCGTCGTCCGGCGGCAAAAGCAAAAAACGCGCAGTCCGCAAATAAAAACTTACATGATTGTCCGGAGAAAAATGAATCCTAAAGGATACTGGTGTCTGCAGCTGCACGCGCATCTGCCTTTTGTGCGTCACCCCGAATACAGCGATTTTCTTGAGGAAGACTGGCTTTACGAAGCTATCTCGGAAACGTATCTTCCGCTGCTTAACGTTTTTGAAAATCTCGTTAAAGACAATATAGATTTTAGACTTACCATGACCATTACTCCAACTCTTGCAAACATGCTTGCAGACCCGCTGCTTCAGTTAAGGTATTATGAAAGATTAAAAAAGCAAATAGATCTTATTGAAAAAGAACTTGCGCGCACGGAAAACGCTTTGCAGTTTCGTCCCGCGGCGCAAATGTACGCCAAACAATTTCAAGAGTGCAAACAAGTTTGGGAAAAATATAACGGCAACATTTTAACGGGTTTCAAAAATTTGCAGGACGCCGGAAAAATTGAAATTATTACATGCTGCGCAACGCACGGTTTTCTTCCGCTTATGAATAACCCTGCGGCGCAAAGAGCGCAAATACGCGTTGCCTGCGACGATTACCAAAGGCATTTCGGCAGACGCCCGCGCGGAATATGGCTTGCCGAATGCGCGTATTATCCGGGGATAGACGAAATTTTAAAAGATGAGGGAATCCGTTTTTTCTTTTTGGAAGCGCACGGAATTTTATACGCCGAGCCCCGTCCCAAATACGGAGTTTTTGCGCCGGTTTACGCCCCGTCGGGAGTGGCGGCATTTGCCCGCGATACGGAAACCGCGCAGCAGGTTTGGAGCGCCGAATCCGGCTATCCCGGAGACTCTGATTACAGAGAATTTTACCGAGATTTAGGTTACGATTTAGATTACGATTATGTCAAACCGTATCTTCATTCGGACGGCATTCGCCGAAACATCGGCATAAAATATCACAAAATAACCGGCAAAGTTTCTCTTTCGGACAAGCAGCCGTATTCTCCGCAAGATGCAAAAAATAAGGCTGATACCCACGCCGGAAATTTTCTTTTTAACAGAACAAAACAAGCCGAATATTTGTCTGAAATATTAGACAGAACGCCGCTGGTAGTTTCTATGTACGACGCGGAACTTTTCGGACACTGGTGGTTTGAAGGTCCTCAATTTTTAAATTTTTTGTTTAGAAAAATGCATTGCGATCAGGATATTGTAAAACCGATAACGCCGATAGAATATCTTGAAAAATTTCCGTTAAACCAAGTTGTTTCTCCCGCGGCGTCGTCTTGGGGAGACAAAGGATATTACGAAGTTTGGCTTAACTCGTCAAACGATTACATATATAGACATCTTCACAAAGCCGCCGAAAGAATGACGGAACTTGCGAAGCGTTTCCCGTCGGCGGACGGCATTTTGGAAATGGCGTTAAACCAATGCGCAAGAGAAGTTCTTTTGGCGCAGTCTTCAGACTGGGCGTTTATAATGACAACCGGCACAATGGTGGAATACGCGCAAAAAAGAACGCGCGAACATATAGCAAACTTCACAACTTTATACGAGCAGATAAACAATAATTCCATAGACGCGCAATATTTAAAAACTCTTGAAGACAGAAATAATATATTTGCCCATATAAATTACAGGGTGTACGCGCAATGATAAACGAAATAAGTTTAATTTTCTTCGGCGTTTTGCTGGGCGCTCTTTTTGTGGTTGTAGAACGATTGCGCCGCAAACAAAACCGCCAGCAGGAAAATTCAGAGTCCGAAATTGCGGAGCTTTCCGTTAAACTGCGGGAAAATTCCGCCGAGCTTGACGGTCTTTTGACTATGCTTTCCGGTCTTCACGAATTCCAGGAAGCGGCGAAAGATTTGGAGAACAAAGAAGATTTAGCGCATTCCGTTGTAAATATAGCCTGCGAGCTTATAGGCTCTAACACCGGTTCTTTAATGTTTATAAATCAGGACAATAACGAGCTTTACATAGCTGCGGCAAAAGGTTTGCCGGCGGACGTTATCTCATCGGTAACAATGAAAATAGGCGAAGGCGTAGCCGGTCGCGTGGCAAAAGACGGCAAAGCTGTTTTTGTGGAAGATATAGAATCCGACATAAGGTTTCTAAGACCTAACGCTTACGACAGATACAGTTCTAAATCTTTTTTAAGCGTCCCTTTAAAAGTTAAAAGCAGAGTTGTCGGCGTTTTAAACGTAAATGCGTCTCGCGAAATAAAAAATTTTGAAGATAAAGACGTCAGGCTTCTTACTATTCTTGCCGATCAAGCGGCGATGACTTTTGAAAACATAGAGCTTTATAACGATTTGCAAAACTTTTATTTTGAAATGATACAAACGCTTGCAAGAGCAATAGACGCAAAAGATTCTTACACTTACGATCACGCCGACAGAGCCAGACATTACGCTAAACTTATCGCTGAGAAAATGCATCTTCCTGCTGTAATTGTGCGCCATGTGGAATACGCGGCTTTAATGCACGATATAGGCAAAATAGGAATTGAAGAAAATATTTTAAGAAAACCCGGAAAGCTTACGCCCGAAGAAACGGATATTGTCAGAAAACATCCGGAAATAGGAAACAGAATAATTTCTCCCGTAGCTTTTTTAGCGCCTGTGGCGCCGATGGTGCTTTATCATCAGGAATGGTTTAACGGACAGGGTTATCCGCAAGGGCTTGCCGGCGAAGAAATTCCGCTTGGTTCAAGAATAGTTGCGGTTATAGACGCTTACGACGCTATGACTTCCGACAGACCTTACAGAAAAGCGCTTGCGAAAAAGTTTGCAATTTCCCAGCTTCAAAACGGGGCGGGTTCACAGTTTGATCCGGAAGTAGTCAGCGCTTTCTCGCAAATTTTAAGCGGCGAAACCGGCTGTGCGGTAAACTAATATATGAGCGGCATTTTATATATTGTTCCAACGCCAATAGGAAATCTTGAAGACATAACTTTAAGAGCGTTGAGAATTTTAAAAGAGTGCGATTTAATAGCCTGCGAAGACACTCGCCAGAGTTTAAAACTTTTAACGCATTTTGAAATTTCAAAGCCGCTTGTAAGTTTTTATTCTTACAACCAGCAGCACAGATTGCCTCAAATTATAGACAAACTTACGGACGGCAAAAAAATAGCTTTAATTTCCGACGGCGGAACGCCGGCAATTTCCGACCCGGGATATATTTTAGTTAAAGCCGCGCTTGAAAAAAATATAAAAGTAGAGCCGCTGCCCGGAGCAAGCGCCGTTATAACGGCGCTGGTAGGTTCCGGGCTTCCTACCGACGGATTTATTTTCTGCGGTTTTTTAAAAAGAAAACCGGGCAAAATGAAAAAAGAGCTTGCCGAGTGCGCGCCGCTTGAAAAGACAATAGTTTTTTACGAGTCGCCTCACAGAATTATAAAAACCGTAGAAATTTGCCGCGAAGTGTTCGGCGAAAACGCGCAAATATGTTTAGCGCGGGAACTTACAAAAAAATTTGAAGAGTTTATAAGAGGCAGTATAAAAGAAGCGGAAGCAAATATAAAAACAAGAAAAGAAATTTTAGGCGAATTTGTAGTTTTAGTTTACCCTGAAAGTAAAGTAAAAAATAGTAAGTAGTAAGGAGCAAGTAAAAAGGAGAAAGTAATGATTAGGGTCGCAATTGTAGGCATAACCGGTTATACCGGCGAGGAGCTTTTAAAAATTTTATCAAAGCATCCTGATGTTAAAATAACGGGGCTTTACGGCAGAGCCGCGTCTGAAACAAGGGATTTGAAAAATATATATCCGCAATTTGAAAAGTTAAATTTAAAAATAGAACCGCTTGACGCAAACAAAATTAAAGAAAACTGCGACGCGGTTTTTTTGGCGCTTCCTCACGCGGTGGCGTTTGAAATAGTTCCGCAGCTGGTAAACGCCGGCGTTAAAGTTATAGATTTGTCGGCGGATTTCAGGCTTACAAATCCGGAAGTTTATGAAAAGTGGTATAAGGTAAATCACACCGCAAAAGAGTATATTGAAAAAAGCGTTTACGGACTTTCGGAATTAAACGAAGAGTCCGTTAAACAGGCGGCGCTTTTGGCAAACCCCGGGTGTTATCCCACGACTATAGCTTTAGGGCTTGCCCCCGCTATAAAAAATAATATTGTAGATTTAAAAGGCGTAATAATAGACGCAAAAAGCGGAATATCCGGCGCCGGAAGAAAAAGTACGCAGGAATATTTTCAAAACGAACATCCGAATTTCAGGGCATATAAAATAGCCGGCACGCACAGGCACATTCCGGAAATTGAGCAGGAACTTACGGTTCTTTCAGGCAGCGACGTTACGGTAACTTTCACGCCTCAAATAATGCCCGTTGAAAGGGGAATGCTTTCTGCAATTTACGTAAATCTTAAAAAAGATTTATCGTCGGCGCAAATAATTGAATTGTATAAAGAGTTCTACAAAGGCAAACCTTTCGTTAACGTTTTAGACGACGGCCTTCTTCCCGCAATAAAAGACGCGGTAAACACTAACATGTGTTTAATAGGTCTTAAAGTTGATAAAAGAACCGGCAAGCTTATAATAATTTCAGTTATAGATAATCTTGTAAAAGGCGCTTCGGGGCAAGCCGTGCAGAACATGAATATAATGTTTGGGCTTAACCAAACCGCGGGGCTAAAATAAAAGAGGAAAAAATGAAAAAAAATTTATTGTTTGCTTTGTTTGCTGCGGCAAGTTTTTGCGTTCCGGTTTTAGCGTTAGGTCCGGTAAATCCGGCAGACCCTGCTCAGGTTGCAGAATTAAAACAGGAAGCTGACGCCGGCGACAGAGGCGCGCAGTATGATTTAAGCATGGTTTACGAATTTAAGCAAGACAAAGCAAACTCTCTAAAATATTTGAAACAGTCCGCAGAAAACGGTTACGCAAAAGCGCAATACGCTTTGGGCAACATGTATTTAACCGGCGCCGGCGGCGTGAAAAAAAATTATGACGAAGCAACGAAATGGCTAACGTCCGCAAAAGAGTCGGGGTATGCAGGCAAAAATTTAGACGCGCTTCTTGCCGACAGCTCTAAAAAAGCGGCAGTCGCAAAACAGCAAGCGCTTGCGGCGGCAAAAACAAAAGCCCAAACTACTGCAAAAAAAGCTTCGGATCAAACAAAAACGACTGTTGCAAAAACAACAACCGCGGTTACAACGGCTAAAACAACCGTGGCGGCAAGTTCTGCGGCAGCGGTAAAACAGGAAGAAAAATCTGCGGGATTTTTTACAAATATAAAAAATAAAATTAAGGGGCTTTTCTAAAATGTCCTCAAGTAACATTCCAAACGGTTTTAAAGTAGGCGGCGTTAGAAGCGGCATATCAAAAAAAGAAGGCAAAAAAGATTTAGCGCTGTTTATCTCGGAATTTCCGGCAACGGCTGCGGGGACTTTTACGCAAAATATGGCAAAAGCCGCGCCCGTTGTAGTTGACATAGCCCGTCTTAAAAGAGGCGGAAAATTTTACGGCGTGGTTGCAAATTCGGGCTGCGCAAACGCATGCACCGGCGCGGAAGGCAAAAAAAACGCGCTTCAAATGTGTATGGAAATAGAAAATAAATTCGCTCTTCCGAAAGATTCCGTTCTCGTGGCGTCCACGGGCGTTATCGGTCAGCTTTTAAATATGCAAAAGTTTTACGGCGGCGTTGAACTGCTTAAATCTTCTTTAGGCAAATCCGTTAAAAATGAAAATGACGCCGCGCTTGCCGTAATGACTACCGATACTTTTATAAAAAAAGCCGCAAGAAAAATTAAAATTAAAAACGGCATAGTTAAAATTTGGGGCTGCGTGAAAGGCGCGGGAATGATTCACCCTGATATGGCTGGTCTGCATGCAACAATGCTTTCTTTTATTTTAACCGATGCGCAAATAGACGCTAAAAACTTACAAAAAACTTTAGAGAAATCGGTTGATCAGTCTTTCAATTGCGTTTCCGTTGACGGAGACACTTCAACAAACGATACCGTTATACTTTTGGCAAACGCCGCAAGCAAAACCGGAAAACTTGCCGGAAAAGATTTGAGAAAGTTTGCCGACGCGCTTGACGAAATTACCGTAGATCTTGCAAAACAAATTGCAAAAGACGGGGAAGGCGCGACAAAGTTTATAGAAATTGAAGTTAAAAACGCGAAAACGGCTAACGACGCAAAACTTATAGCGCGCACCATAGCGACATCTCCGCTTTTTAAAACGGCTGTTTTCGGCGCAGACGCAAACTGGGGCAGAGTTATAGCCGCGGCCGGCAGAGCGGGCGTTCCTTTTAACCCGGATAAAATAGACATAACCATGGGCGGCATTCAAACTTTTAAAAACGGAGCTCCGTTAAATTTCAGCGAAAAGCGCGCAAAAAAAGCGCTGCTGAAAAAAGATATAAAAGTAGAACTAAATTTAAAATGCGGCAAATGCGCGTCAAAATATTACGCCTGCGATTTTTCGTATGACTATGTAAAAATTAACGGCGATTACAGAAGTTAAGAAGTTTGGGCTTTGAAGTTTGGTAACGGCAATGAAAAAAACTTTGAAAATTTCTCATATTGAAAAAGACGCTCATAAAAAAGTTGCGGACGTTATTAAAAGCGGCGGGGTGGCGATAGTTCCTACGGAAACGGTTTATGGTTTTGCCGCGGACGCGTTTAATACGGAAGCTAAGAATATAATTTATAAAATTAAAGGCAGAAGTTATAAAAAACCTCTTGTTGTAATGACGCCTGACATTGAAAGCGTTAAAGTTTTAGTTGAAATTCCGCAAAAGGCTTTAAAGATTGCAAAAAAGTTTTGGCCGGGGCAGCTTACGTTAATTTTTCCGACGACAGAACTTGGTAAAATTTTGTCCGGCGGCAGAGATAATCTCGGCGTGCGCATTCCGAACAATGTTTTTATGTTAAAACTTTTAAAAGAAATCGCAAGCCCTGTTTGGACTACTTCCGTAAACGCTTCAGGTAAAAAAAGCGCTAAAAACTATAAAGACGTTTTAGAGTTTGACGGCGTTGCGGACGTTATAGTGGACGGCGGTAAATGCGAGTTTTCTTTTGAGTCCACGGTTATAGACATGGTAAAATTTCCATATGTAATAGTTCGCAAAGGGTGCTTAAATACTAATGAAATTTTAAAATATATTTAAGGAGCATGAAAAAATGACAATGTCTAATGTTCAAAAAACAGACGGCGAAATTTACGGGCTTTTAAACGCGGAGCTTGAAAGACAAAGAAACACCATAGAGCTTATTGCGTCTGAAAACATAACGTCTCAGGCGGTTATGGAAGCTCAAGGGTCTTGCTTAACAAATAAATACGCGGAAGGCTATCCGGGAAAAAGATATTACGGCGGCTGCGAAGTTGTTGACGTTGTGGAAACTTTGGCTATTGAAAGAGCGAAAAAACTTTTCAACGCAAAATTTGCAAACGTTCAGCCTCATTCCGGCGCGCAGGCAAATTTTGCCGTTTTTTTCGCGCTTGCAAAACCTGGCGACACGGTTTTAGGACTAAATCTTTCTCACGGCGGACATCTTTCTCACGGCAACCCTTTTAACGTCAGCGGAAAATGGTTTAACGTAATTTCTTATACGGTTGACGAAAAAACCGGAATAATAAATTATGACGAAATGGAAAAGTTGGCTTTAGAACATAAACCTAAAATTATTATTTCGGGCGCCAGCGCGTATTCAAGAATTTGGGATTGGAAACGTATCGGCGAAATTGCAAAAAAAGCGGGCGCTTATCACATGTGCGATATGGCTCATTATGCCGGACTTATTGCCGCCGGCGTTTATCCGTCGCCAATAGAATATGCCGATGTTGTAACAACAACAACTCATAAAACTCTTCGCGGTCCTCGCGGCGGTTTAATTTTAACTAACGACGAAGCTCTTGCAAAAAAAATAAACTCCGCGGTTTTCCCGGGCGAGCAGGGCGGGCCGTTAATGCACGTTATTGCCGCAAAAGCGGTTGCGTTTACCGAAGCGCTGCGTCCCGAGTTTAAACAATATCAATCTCAAGTTTTAATTAATGCTAAAGTTTTGGCGCAAACGCTTGAAAAAGGCGGATTAAAAATTGTTTCCGGCGGCACGGATTCTCACGTATTTTTAGTTGACTTAAGACCGTTAAACGTTAAAGGAAACACAGCGCAGGAAGTTTTGGAAAAAGCCGGCATTACGCTTAATAAAAACGGAATACCTTACGACCCGGAAAAACCGGCGATATCTTCCGGCATAAGAGTAGGTTCTCCGGCGGTAACCACAAGAGGAATGAAAGAGCCTGAAATGGTGAAAATTGCCGAAGCTATAGTTAAAGTTTTAAAACACATTGACGACCGGAAAGTTATATCCGACACAAAAGCGGACATGCAAAGACTCTGTAAAGATTTTCCGATTTATAAAGATTTGAAGTATTAATTGTTGTTTGCCGTTGTTTCATAAAAAGGAAAAAATGAAAAAAATTATTTTGAAAGCAGGCGAAGGTAAAAGAATTAAAAGCGGGCATAAGTGGGTTTTCTCAAATGAAATTAAAAATATTGAAGGAAGCCCGACGGTTAATGATATTGTCGCTCTTTATGATAACGACGAGGCTTTGATAGGTTTTGGTTTTTATAATCCGCATTCTTTAATTGCTTTTAGGCTTTTAAGCACAGTTGAAAATGAAGATATAAATATTGCGTTTTGGGAAAAGCGCATTGCATCCGCAAAAGCGTTAAGAGAAAAAGTTTACCCGAACGAAAAATCTTACCGCGCGATTTTTGGCGAGTCGGATAATATGTCAGGTGTTATCATAGATAAATACGGCGACTATTTATGCGCGCAATTTGTTTGCGCCGGCGCGGATTTTCGCAAGGCGGATATTTTAGAAGCCGCAAAACTTGTTTACAATCCTAAAGGAATTTTTATAAGAAACGACGCTCATTTAAGGCAGCTTGAAAACGCAAATCTTAAAGCGGAAAATGAAATTTATTTCGGCGAGATTTCCGAAGATATAATTATAGAAGAAAACGGATTGAAGTTTTACGCGGATATTGTCCGCGGGCAAAAAACAGGATATTTTTTTGACCAAAGAGACAACAGATTGAAACTTGCGAATTATGTAAAAGATAAAAAAGTTTTAGATTGTTATTGCCATACCGGCGCATTCGCAATATACGCAAAAAAAGCCGGGGCAAAAGAAGTTGTTTTTGTAGATTCATCTCTGCCCGCTCTTGAAACCGCGGAAAAAAATTATAATTTAAACGGGTTAAAAGATTATAACGGCGTAGAAGCGGACGCTTTGGAATATTTGCAGTCTAAAGAAGCCAAAAGCGAAAAGTTTGATATCGTAAACATAGATCCGCCGGGGCTTATAAAAAGCCGCAAAGATTTCAACGCGGGTTTTAAACATTACGTAAAAGTAAACGAAGCTGCCATAAGCCTTTTAAGACACGGAGGAATTCTTGCCACGTCGTCATGCTCTCACCATTTAAACTTTAAAGATTTCAAAGAAGTAATCAGCCAAGCCGCCGCAAAAGCAAAAAGAGAAGCCGTAATTTTAGAATACGGTTTCCAATCCAAAGACCATCCGATATTAGCCTCAATGCAAGAAACAGAATATTTAAATTTTGCAATTGTGTTGATTAAATAATTTATAATGTATTAACTTGTATAGCACGTATCATATGGTTGCAGCAAGCGCAGCAAATGAAATATGGGCAATAGATTTCGTATTTAATGTTGTGCTAAAATGTAGGCAGTCTAATTAACAGCAGTAAATACGCATATATGTCAGAATCTTTTGTTAGAAGTTAATGCAATCGTCAATTGAGTGGAAGAATTGTGGAATGAGACAAAATAGAACAGCTATTTAAAAACTTAACGTCTAATGAATTTATAAAAATTTTGTCATCAAATTTGAAAATCCAAGAGGCTAATTTCGCTAATATGATTGGCTTGTATTGTGTGGGGAAGATCATTAATTTCAAGATATGGGGACAATAAATGAATGAAAATCAACGTAAAATAGCATTTGTTACAGGTGCAAGTAGAGGCATTGGTGCTATTATAGCAAAAATACTTGCAAGAGATGGTTTTGATATATGGCTTAATTATCGCTCAAATAACCAAGAAGCCCAAAAGGTAAAGACCGAGATTGAGAAAATAGGGAGACAATGTTTGCTTTTGAAATTTGATGTTGCAGATTACAAACAAACTGAAGAAGCGTTATCTACTCTTCTTGAAACTCAAACTCCTTATGTTGTTGTAAATAATGCAGGGTTTAGAAGAGATACTCTTTTAGTTTGGATGAAAGAATCTGAATGGAAAGATGTTATATCAGTAACTCTTGATGGTTTTTTCAATATAACTAAAAATGTTCTTCCTTTTATGCTTAAAAACAGGGAAGGTAGAATTATCAATATTACTTCTGCGGCGGCGCATTTCGCTATTGCGGGTCAAAGTAATTATTCTGCGGCAAAAGCAGGGCTTGTCGGAGCGACAAAATCTCTTGCTGCAGAAGTTGCAAAAAGAAATATTTTAGTGAATGCAGTTTCGCCCGGGTTTATAGAAACTGAAATGCTTGAAGGACTTCCGATAAATCAGATAATTAAAACTATTCCGCTCGGGAAACTTGGCAAATCTGAAGATGTCGCTGAAATAGTGTCTTTTCTTGCCTCAAATAAAGCCGAATATATTACAGGGCAGGTGTTTCATGTGAACGGCGGAATTGGCGGATAAATTTATAATACAACAGAGAAAACATTTAATGCAAACATATGATGCGGTAGTTATTGGCAGCGGAATATCAGGTTTAACCTCGGCATTGCTGCTTTCTAAAAAATTTAAAAAAGTTGCAATAGTTGAACAGGCACTTGATATTGCTCCGTTATTTTCAGGGTTCAATAGACGCGGTGTTCATTTTGAAACCGGATTTCATTATTCTGGAGCATTGGGAGACGACGAAGTTGGCGGGTATATGTTTAAAGAACTTGGGCTCGATGTGCCCGTAGAGTTGTGTAATAAAGATGGCTTTGACTCCGCCCATCTTGTGGACTCAAACAGAATTTTTAAAATGCCTTTTGGGCGTAGAAATATGGAAGAAAAGCTTATTGAATATTTCCCTTGCGAAAAAGAAGGCATAAAAAAATATTTGGATTTATGCGAAGCTGTAATAAGCGCAACGCCTTTTTTAAATATTCACCGTAGGTCGTTTAAGGATGAAGATTTCTTTCGTTTTAGCGGCAGTACAGTATCACTGCGTGAGGTTTTAAATAAATGTTTTAAAGATGAAGAAATAAAAACACTTCTTTCGTTTTCTTCAATTCTTTACGGTTCTCCGCCGTCTATGGCAAGTTTTGACTTTCATTGTTGTTGCAGCGCCATAATGTATAGCAACGTATGGAAAATAAAAGGTGGCGCATCAACGCTTGTGAGGGCATTTAAAGAAGCGCTTAAAAAACAAAAGATAGATGTTTTAATAAACACTAAAGTTGTCCGGATTGAGAATTCTGACAATGTAAAAAAAATAAGTTTTGCAGATGGCAGTCAAATAGCGAGCGATATATGCGTCTCTGCAATACACCCTAAAGAGTTTATAAAAATTGCTCCGATTGGAAGTTATAGAAAGAAAAATTTTGAAAGAATAAAAGAAATGCGTGACACTTGCGGTTTTTTTGTTCTATATGGTATTCTTGCAGAAGATTGCGTAGATAATAATATAAACAACATTGCTTTTTTAAAAGCAAATGATTTTGAAAATGACCATAAAAATTTTATGTATATAAATATTTCAGATACGCGTCCACGTGCTGCTTGCGTTGTGCAATCTGTGGATTCTGATGAAAAGTTTTGGAATATTTCTAAAGAGGATTACAAAGCAAAAAAGATAAAAATAGCGCAAGAGATAAAAGCAAAGATTAGTTTGCTCTGCCCCGATATTTTTAGTAAAATTCAATTTGTAGATATGTCGTCTCCGGCGACAATGAAGAAATATGTAAATTATTACGGCACATATGGAAGTATGCATTGTATCAATAATGCAAACGTTATGCCGATTACAAAAATTCCGGGTTTGTTTTTGGTTGGGCAGGCTACTGTGGCGCCGGGTCTTATCGGTTCTATGATATCGGCATTTTTTCTTGACAAGTTGATGAAAAGGGAGCAGTATAAATGAGCGTAAATGCTTACAGCAGAAGAGTTGTAATTACGGGTGTCGGAGCAGTTTCTCCGTATGGCGCCGGAGCTTCTTTGCTTGCGCAAAATATGCTTGCCGGAAAGAGCAGCGTAAAGTTTAACGAAGAACTTGTAAAAATTTCCGAAATAACAAGTAAAGTCTCATCAACTATTGAAGATATAGATTTTTCATACATACCGCGCCACTTTAGACGATCGATGTCAAAAATGTCTTTATTTGCGGCGGTAGCTGTTAAGGAAGCGCTTAAGAGCGCAGGTTTTGAAAACGCTCCTGAGAATACTTCTTTGTTTTTGGGTTCTACTATAAGCAGTATGCAGGCTTGGATAGATTTTGTAAACAAATATAATAATAATGAATTTGATACCGTTAAAACTACGGCAATATTTCAAGTTATGAATCACTCGCCTTTAGCAAATATTGCACAGGCTTTTAATATAAAAGGACCAGGTTTTGGAACTAGCACCGCTTGTGCTACAGGGCTTGCTAATGCGGGGCTTGCATATCTTGCTGTTGCGACAGGGCTTGTTGAAAATGCGCTTTGCGGCGGAACAGATGAATATCATCCAATAATGACGGCATGTTTTGCAATTATGAATGCCGCAAGCAATATGTTTAATAATACTCCACAGAAAGCGTCCCGTCCTTTTGATTCTGCACGATGTGGTATAGTATGCGGCGAAGGCTGCGGTATGCTTTTTGTAGAATCGCTTGAAAGCGCCTTAAAAAGAAATGTAAAAATTTATGGTGAAATCATAGGTTTTGGAACAAATACGGAAACAAAAAGTATTTCTCATCCTTCAAAAGAATGTATAAGTGAATGTATGCAAATTGCCTTAAAAAGTGCATCACTTAACGCTTCGGACATAGATTTTATCAACGCTCACGCGACAAGTACTCTTGCCGGAGATGTTGAGGAAAGTAAAGCGATAAATGCAGTATTTGGCAGCAAGGTGCCTGTAAATAGTCTAAAAGGGCATATCGGACACACTATGGCTGCAAGCGGAACTCTCGAGCTTATAGCAATGTTAGATATGGTGCACCAAAATAAAATAGCAGCAACATTAAATTTAGAAAATATAGATAAAGAATGCTCAAATGTAAACCATCTTGTAAAAAATGCAAATTTAAAAATAAGCACATTTGTAAAAAATAGTTTTGCTCTTGGTGGTACAAACTGTTCTCTAATTGTGAGGAGATACGAATGATAAAAGAAGAAATTATTAGAAAGGTCAACGATGCGCTAATTAAAGAGTTTGAACTTGATCCGGCTGTAATGAAACCTGATGCAAATTTCTTTGCTGATTTAGGTTTAGACAGCCTTGATGCGGTTGATATGGTTGTTGTTTTGGAGCAGGCATTCAAAGTAAAAATGAGAACTAATTACGAAATTGGCAAAATTATAACGCTTAACGATCTCTATAACTATATAGAAGGGTTAATGAAAAAGAATGTCTGATTTTCTTAAAAAATTATACGCATTTCCATTTGTTGCCGCAGTGTATGTATGGCTTTCGCTTTCGGGCTTTTTTGTTTATCCGTTTTTTTTGATAACAGGCTTTAAAGAAGCGCAGCTTAGAAATTTTATTTATGTTCAGGGTAGTGTTGTCCAACTTGCAATTTTATTTGTTAGCGTATTCAATAAAAAGATAACGAAGAAACGTTTAATTGAACGCCCGTCAATTCTTGTGGCAAATCATCCCTGCACTTATGATACGTTTTTGTTTTCTGATTTTGGGATTAAAAATCTTGTCTGCATAGCAAAAGGTTGGCCGTTTAGAATTCCATTTTACGGAACATATATAGCAAAAGGAGGATATATAAACTCGGATGGTAAAACGGCGGAACAGATAATAGAAGAAGTCAGGAAAAAATTATCGCAAGGGCTTCACATAGGCATTTTTCCCGAAGGGACAAGAAGAAAAACTACAGGACGTTTCCACTCGCTTGCTTTTGAAGCGGCAATTAAAACAAAAACGCCGGTTGTGCCATTTGTAATTAAAGGATTAGAGGAGCTTCTTCCTCCTGGTTCATATTTTCCAAAAAAAGCCGATGTTGAGTATATTCAACTAGATTCGGTTTCACCAAAACAATTTGAAGGCGATGCCGGAGGTTTAAAAATGGCGCGCTATGTTAAAAAGTTGATAGTAAGCCAATTAAAATAGAATAGGAGGGTGGAATAGTGAAAAAAATAACAATGTCGGTATTGAGCATTTTTTGCTTTATTGCGTTTATTGTCGGATGTACTACGACAGCAACGAATAAAGATGTTATACAAACGGGAGTAGTGAAAATACAAAAAAATAAAGTGATTTATGTAATAAAAAGCGATGATGGTTCTTTTGATGGGAAAGTATACAATGGCTCCGGCGTAGCTATTACGAATATGTTTTCAGTTAATTTAAGACCTTATGCTTCAAATGTAATAATTGCTTCTTCAAAAAATTCATGGCAGGAGTATGTTAGCGATGCAAAAAAGAATAACGCCTACTATATCATTAAACCTACTATAATGCATTGGGAGCCAAGAGCGGCAGCGTGGTCAGGTGTTCCAACAAGAAGCGAAATTAATGTGTCTGTTTATGATGTTGCAGCTGCAAAAGAAGTAATAAATAGAACTATTGCGATTAAAGGACGCGCAATGACATTTTCAAATCAAAGCGCAGAAAAATTATCTGATGGCATTATTAAAAAATTTTGCGAGGATATTTTTTAGTAAAGGAGATATAAAATGAAAAAAAATCTTGCAGGTTTTTTTATTTTTTACTTCGACGGTATTTGCGGCTTCTCTTGCAATTGCAAATGTTGTCAACGTCTATTTGTCGGCAAAAGATACTAAAACGGTGGAAACTGCAATAATGCGAGCATGTCAGGATAAAGATTGGACGCCCGTAAAAAAACCAGACAATATAATTACTGCGACATTACATGTAATACAGCACATGATAGTTGTAGATATTAACTATAGCAAAACAGGGTACAGTATAACTTATAAAGACAGCGTTAATATGCAATATAATGCTTCTAAAAATAAAATCCATGCGAAATATAGCGCATGGGTTGCAAATTTTAGCAAAAGTATTAAGGGTAATATAGTGTATTAAATTTTATGATTAAATCCTTTAATTTAAAAAAACATATGTTTCATAAAGCGCCTATGCTTCTTGTGGATAAAATTCTCGAAGAAAGTGAAAGCAGAGGGCAGACGAAATTTTTTATCAAGCCGGATAATATTTTTGTAGACGAAAATAATTTCTTTTCCAGAGCTGCGTTTATTGAAATTGCGGCTCAATCTTTTGCTGCCATAGATTTATACCAAAAAAACAAAAAAAATAAAGAAAGTGCAAAAGGATTTCTTGTAAGCGTTAGAGATTTTTCGTTTTATAATGACGCAAAAGCAAACGAGGAAATCTTTTGTAATTTAGAACGAATAGACAGCATTGAACAGATGCATATCATTAAAGTTGAGGTTTTAAAAGATAGAACTGTTCTCGCCGGCGGAGAATTGAGAATTTTTGAAATTTTGGAGTGATAATGGCGATAAAAAAAATTTCTTTATGCGTACTGTTTTTGTTCTTTTTCATGGTTTTTTCGTATGCCGGCAACATAGATGACATTTTTAAAGATTTTTCCTCAGTCCAAACCATTGCAAGTAGTTTTACAATGGAAAAATATCTTTCAATTTCTCAAAAACCTTTTATAAGTTCAGGGAAATTCTATTTTAAAAATCCGGATTTCTTAAAGTGGCAATATTTTGCGCCTTTTGAATACGGTTTTATGATTGACGGTAACAAAACTTTCTCATGGCAGTATAACAACAATGGCAAAAGAGAAGTTAAAGATATAAGCAATCAGCCTATGGCAAAGGCTATGGTTAGCCAGTTATATGTTTTTATTGTAATGGATAAAGATTCAATTTCAAAAACATACAAAATTGAAGAGAGTGAAGGCGGTATAGTTTTATATCCTAAAGACAACTCAACAAAACAAATGATTGAAAATATAAAAATAATATTTTCAAGTTCAATTGCAGCCGTGAGGAAAGTAGTTATTTTAAATAGAAACGGAGATAAAACGATTATCACTTTCTCTGGAACGGAAATAAACAAGGATTTGCCTGAAAATGTGCGAGTCATTTAATTTTGAAGTCATTTTCAAGTATAAAAAAATTTATTTAGCGTTATTGTGTCTTATTTTCGTATTTTTTATTTTTCTTTTTTCAAAAATAAGTTTTCGAGAAGACATATCCGAAATGCTTCCGGATTCTTTGTCAAAGGAAATAAAACTTTTCCAAAACTCTCCTTTAGCAAATAAACTTTTCATTGTTGTAAGCGCTGATACTTCTCAAGGCATTCAACAAACGGTAGATACTGTTTCTTCAATTCTTTTAAACGATGAGACTTTGTCATTGAAAGTGGTCAATACCGATAAAGATTTCATGCTTGCTTATTATTACGGCGTTCCTGAAATTTTTAATGAAGATTTAGAAAATCAGTTAAATTGTTTTTTAACGACGACCGATATATCAAAAAGAGTTGAGGATAATATAAAAAGATTGTGTTTTGCAGAAGGAATTTTTCTGCAAGATTTCATTATTGTAGATCCTATAGGAATGTTTTCAATATTTGCCGACAGGCTTAAAATCTTAGACGTTTCCGGTTCGCTTGAAATAAATAACGGATTTCTTATCTCTAAAGATTCAAAACATGCACTTTTTGTTTTTGACTACCCTAAAAATTTTCTTGACGGAAACTATGCTTTAAAAATAGACGAAATTTTTAAAACGATAAAAAAAGACCTGCCTGAAAACACTTCAGTTTTTTATATGGGTGCTCCGCGTTATACCGTGGAAAATCGCTCGGTAATAGTTTCCGATATGTCTAAAATATTCGCTATATCGACAGCTCTTATGATTGCGTTGTTTTTGGTTTTTTTAAGAGATAAAAAAGCGATTTTCATTTATGTTATGCCGGCTGTAACCATTATATTTGCCGCAGTGATAACATTCTTTACTTTTAAAACTATCTCCGGAATTACAATAGGTTTTGGTTCTGTTTTAATGGGATTATCTGTGGATTATTCCGTATATATGTATTTTGCAATGAAATCTTCTACTGAAGAAAATAAATTTGCAAACGCAAAAAAAATGTTCAAGCCTATATTTATAAGCGCAATGACGTCTATATTTACTTTTATGATTTTATTTTTTTCAAATATAGGAGTCTTTAGACAAATTGCATTGTTTTGCGCAGGAGGACTTCTTATCGCCATGGCGCTGTCGTTTTTAACTGCGGCTTTTATTTTTGATGTTAAGAAAGAAGAGTTAAGTAAGAAAGAAGAGTTAAAGCAAATTAATGTTGCTGTAACTTTAAAACCTTATGTCGCATGGATTATAGTATTTGTAATTTTTTCTGCCGGCATTGTAGGTTTTAAATTTGTCCAGTTTGATATTTCATTGCAATCTCTAAATACAGTTACGAAAAATTTTGAAAATGACAGGAAAGAGTTTGAAGAACTTATAGGCGGGGCGTATGATAATAATGCAATGGTTTTTGTTTTGGGAAAAGATAAAGAAGAAGTTCTTGAAAACAATGAAAAGCTTTTTCAGATAAATTCCGGACATCTTAAACTTGCCGAATTGTTTCCTTCTCAAAAAACAAAAGCCAATAATGTGAAACGTTGGAAAAATTTTTGGACTGCGCAAAAGATTGCAGATATAAAAAAAGCAATAAACAAAATGTCAATAAAATATGCAATTAAACCCGATGCTTTTGATAATTTTTACAATTATTTAAATACAGGTCAATTTGGTGAGCATGAACGTTTTGATATGTATGAAATATTTAACCCTATAATACAAACAGGGGAAGAATACGCTTTTGTAAATATTGTGCCTGCACAGGCGCAAATAAACAATAATGATAATATTGAAACAGTGATGATATCAAATGAAGTTCTGCAAAAAAAAATAGTTTCGGATATTTCTTCGAGTTTTTTTGTAATAGTAATTTCTTTGATAATATTTTCTTTTGTAGCTTTGGTTGCAATGCTTAAAAGTTTTAAATTGGCGCTACTTTCACTTTTACCTCCGCTGTGTTCAATATGCATTTTTTTTGCTATGGCGGCGCTGCTTAGTATAAAAATTAATTTATTCGGGCTTTTTGCAATGCCTCTTCTTTTGGGGCTCGGAATAGATTATGGCTTATTTGTAATTTTCCAAAATACAGCGGCGACAGAACTTCATCCAACAAAAGCGGTTGTTATTGCGGCGTTTTCAACACTTATCGGTTTTGGTTCACTCATGGCGGCGCAACATAAGGTTTTATTTATTATAGGTTTTATGGTTTTTACTGGCATTCTTACTGCAATTTTAGTAAGTATTTTTATTCTGCCTGCTTTCTTAAAAAATATAAAAAAAAATTCTTTAGCACTCCTTGCGGTCTTTATATTATTTTCGGGCTGTGCTTCTATAAGCAAAGTTCATTACAATATTGAACCTGAACAAAATGAAACACAATCCTTATCAATTGAAATGTTTTACGGCGTTTACGAAGACAGCTTGCCATTTAACGCCTTAACTGTAACAGAGCGAGATGGAAATAGAGTTGTAATAATGAGCGATTTAGGCGTCAAGTTGTTGGATATGAAAGTAAAAAATAACGGAGAAACGGATATATATTTTTATATGAGCCATATGCCAAAAAATAATATTGAAGAAATTGCTTCTTTTTTTACAGAGTATTTTTTTGACGGCGAAAAGAAAAATATAGAAGAATTAAACGGAAGAATTAATTTCTACAACGGAAAAAATTCTGTTTTATGGATGAATAAAATATGACGAGAGTTAAAGAAGATATAAAAAAATCATTTGAAAATTATGAAAACTTAATCTTTACATTTTTCATAAAAGAGAATTTTTGTGCGTTTCAAGGACATTTTCCTCATCGTCCTCTTTTGCCCGGAATAGTACAGATAGAAATGGCAATGTTTTGCATCAATAAACTGTTAAACAGGGAAAATGTTGTCTTAAAAGGAGTTAAAAAAATAAAATTTATTAAACCTATTTTACCAAACAGCCGTATTTTTATTGCAGTGGCGCAAACCGGAGAAAGTTTTAAAATTATTATCAAAGACGAGAAAGAAATCTACTCACAAATGAATATTGAGGTTACTTAATCATGATTCAAAAATCTTATTTTAAACAAAATCCACAAGACCCTAAACCTTTAAAATATACCATTGAGCGTCAAGTTCGCTTTGATGAATTAGACCCGCTAAATATTATGTGGCATGGAAACTATGCAAGCTTTTTTGAAGAGGGGCGCGTAACGTTGGGAGATAAGTATTCTATAGGTTACCTTGATTTCTTTAATCATGGAATAAATATCCCATTGAAAAAGTTTCATGTAGATTATGTTTTACCGCTTGAATTCAAGCAAACATATAAGATAGAAACGTTGCTATATTGGAATGAAGCGGCAAGGTTAGATTTTGAATTCCATATTTATAATCAAAAAGATGAACTTATGACTACAGGTTATAGTATTCATTTGATGATAGACAACGTTAAGGGAATACTTGTTGCAAAACCTGCTTTTTTTGAGAAATTTTGCGAGAATTGGAAAAAAGGTCAAATCTAATAATGGCGAAAATTTTGTTGATATCTGCCAATACATACGTTTATCCATATCCTGTTTACCCTATCGGAATGGCGGCGATAAGCGCGGCACTTAAAAAAAATAACCATACGGTTTTACAATATGATTGCCTGTTTCCGAATAAATCTCTTAGGGAAACAATAGCGGAATTTAACCCGAATATTGTCGGTATATCTGTCAGAAATATAGATAATGAAGATTATTTAGCTGCAGATAACCATTGGTCGTGTGATGTTGTTAAAAATTTAATCAGGGAAATAAAAAGTGTTAATAATATACCTGTTTTTCTTGGAGGAGCCGGTTTTTCTGTTGTGGCTGAAAAATTTTTAGATTATGCAAATGCCGATTTTGGGATAGTTGGAGCAGGGGAAAAATCTGTTCAGGTTTTAGTAAGCAATATTTTATCAGGTGAAAATATAAAAGAAAATATATTTTCTTCACAAGGTTTTGATTCGGCACTTGAACCGGATATAGACAAAAATCTATTACAAAAATATATGCGTTCAGGCGGGCTTCTTGGTGTTCTTACAAAACGCGGTTGTGCATATAAATGCGGATACTGTTCCTATCCGTCAATTGACGGCAGAAAATTTGCTGCGTTTGAAGTTAAAACTATTGTTGGCTACATAAAAAAATTACAACAAGAAATGGGTGTAAATGAAATCTTTTTTACGGATTCTGTTTTTAACGATTCTTGCGGGTATGCGTGCGATTTGTGCAGAGAGATTATCAGTCAAAATGTGAAAATTAAATTTGCGGCATATTTTAATCCGGCTAATGTTTCATTTGAAGACTTAAAACTTTTTAAAGAAGCTGGGCTTTTTGCCGTTGAACTTGGAACGGATGCAGCATGTGATACAACTTTGAATGCTTTAAAAAAAACATTTAAATTTGATGATGTTTTAAAATTTCAAAGTATGTGCGATGATTTAAGGCTTCCATGCTCGCATTTCATTATCTTTGGTGGACCTGATGAAACATACGGCACTATACAAGAAAGCCTTGACAATATTAAAAAAATTAACAATGGCGTTGTAATGGTTTTTTCAGGCGTGAGGGTGCACTATAATACTGAAATTTATAATCGCGCTCTTAAAGAAGGAAAGTTGACGAAAGATACAAATCTGCTAAAACCATATTATTATTTTTCAGATAAAATTAATATTTCCAAAATGAACGATATGATATTGCAATCTTTTAAAGGTAATAGAAAAAGAATATTCCCACCTGAAAAAGGAGAAGAGATGATGAGAACTCTCAGGGGGTTCGGATACAAAGGACTTTTGTGGGATACTCTTATAAAATTTTAATATGATATCAACAAAATTTAAACTATTAGTTGTAATACCGCTTTACAATCATAGTGCGACTGTTCGGAAAGTTGCGCAAGAAACGTTGCTGTATTACAAAGATATTTTAATTGTTGACGACGGCAGCTCTGATGACGGAGTTCAAACAATTAAAGATATGCCGATCAATGTCATAAGGTTTGCAAAAAATAAAGGTAAAGGTGCGGCTATTCTTGCTGGAGCGCAATGGGCAAAAGATAATAAATTTACACATATAGTTACCATAGATGCTGACGGGCAGCATTATGCTTCTGATATTGAAAAACTTATTGATGCTGCTCAAAAACATATACATTCTATTATCATAGGTAAAAGAAATTTTGCCGACCCATTAATTCCTTTGGCGTCAAAGTTCGGACGAAAATTTTCTGGTTTTTGGGCTAAGGTGCAAACAAGCAAACAAATAACAGACATACAAAGCGGGTTCAGAGTTTATCCTGTTGAACTTTTTGGTAAATACAAAATTTTTTCAAAAAGATTTACTTTTGAAGTTGAAATAATAGTAAAAGCTATTTGGATGGGGTTTAGCGTTCAAGAAGTTGAAGTTGGCGTTTATTATCCGCAGCCTTCCGACAGAGTGTCTCATTTTAAATTTATAAAAGATAATGCCAGACTTGGAGTTTTAAATACATACCTTACAATTCGTTCAATGATACCTATTGCGCACAGGAAGTATATTGAAGATGAAAAGGGCTGCCTGATTTCTGTAAATCCTTTTAAAGTGGTAGTGGAACAAATGAAAAGAGAAGACAATCCTTTTCATTTGGGAATTTCTGCCGCGTGGGGCTCTTTTTGGGGAGCAATTGCTCTGCCGGGCATAAGAAATATATTTTTATTCGTTGGCGTAGGTTGGTTTAATTTAAATAGAGCAGTGGCTTTCAGCGTTGATAAGCTTGCAATGCCACCGTTTATCCCTTTTATTTGCATTGAAGTCGGATATTTTTTACGTCATGGAAATTTTATTACTGAAATAAGTTGGAAAATAATAGGCGTGCAATTTTTTCAAAGAATTTGGGAATGGATTATAGGTTCATTAATCGTTGCTCCAATTTTTGCGCTTATTGTCGGCTCTATAGTGTTTTTTGCAGGTAAAATTTTAAGGAAGAGTCTTATATATGGTTCAAAAGTGGACAGGTAAAAGTTTAGGCAGCAGATTTTTTCAAAACCTGCTTGGTATTTTTATAAAATATGGTGGAAGATGGACGGCATATTTTGTTTTGTACCCCATAGTTCTTTTTTATACGTTTTTACCTTCAGTGAGAATAAAGGCTTCTTTTTATTTAAAACACAGATTTCCAAACAGCGGTAAAATAAGCCTTTGGTTTAAAACTTATAAGTTAAATTTTACTTTCGGTAAAATTCTCATTGACAGAGCGGTTTTGGGCATAAGGGGGGATATAAAAATTATCTCTTCAAAAAAAGACCAGCAACTTTGCCGCGATTTAGTCGCGCAGGGCAAAGGATTAATAATTATTAGCGCTCATTGCGGTTGTTGGCAGGCGGCAATGTCTTCTTTTGATTTTTTAGAAGGAGAAAAATATGTTGTTTATCACAGAAGTAAAAAAGATGTTGATAAACACGCTCATGAGCTGTCAGGTAAACAATCTCTGGTTCAATTTATAGATCCAAACGGTTTTGGGGGCGGAACGATAGAGATTATGTCTGTACTTGCTAAAAAAGGTATAGTTTGTATGATGGGAGATAGAACTTTCGGCGGAAAAATAGGCAAAGAGAATTTTATAAAAGTAGATTTTCTCGGCGGTAAAATAAATATACCTTTTAGTATTTATAGAATTGCGGGCGCAACAGGCGTTCCTATTGCAGTAATTTTTTTCCCATATCAAGGAAGTGGAAAAGTAGATTCTTTAATACCTGCTGCGTTCTTTGTTGAAGATAAAGGTCACGCCCGTGAAAACTATTTTCAAGAAGCGCAAAAATTTATACAATCTCTTGAAGAGTTTACAAAAAAATACCCCTATCAGTTTTATAATTACTATGATATGTGGAGTTAAAACGATATGCAAAGAGTGAGTGTTGTCCGCTAAAAATAAAGAAACAATGGAGAAAAAATGATACCTACATCGTTAGACGATATTAAAAAAGTTTTAAGTGCAAACTTAGATATTGAGGGGATTGATTTAGATAGTGTAAATGAGGATACTCCTTTGTTTTTCGGACTTGGTTTAGACAGTTTGGACGCTATAGAACTTGTGATAATTTTGCGTAAAAATTATGATATTGTAATAGAGAATATGGATGAAGGAAGAAATATTTTCCAGACGATAGGAACATTGAGAAAACATATAGAAGCCAACAGAAAAAAATGATGTTTTAGATTGTTGCAAGACCTCATTCTTCTGCCGTTATCCCGTATTTTACGCGGGCTTTTTCGTTTGTTTTGAATTGCCGCGCTGATTTTGTGTCAGCTTGTAATGGTGAACAAGGCAAGCGGGTGGAAGTATCTAAGTTAATAATAAATAGGGACACTCTTAATGAAAATAATTGTTTCGGGTTGCGGCTGCATTTGCGCTTTAGGAAATAATATAGTAGAAATTACTAAAAATTTATTTGTTGGAAACAGCGCGCCATCGATTGTTTGTGAAAGGCTTAAAAGTTCTTATTGCGCACAATATCCAGTGTTTCAGGTTTCAAAAGAAATTCTTGCTCAAAAGAAAGAAGACGAAAGTTACAGTTATTTATTTTTGAGAAAATCTTTGCAGGAAGCCATTGAAAAAGCCGGTTTGCAAATATCGGATTTAAAAAATGCAAGAATTGGCGTCTGTATCGGCACAACTGTAGATGTTTCTTTTAATTGTTTTGATTTTTATAAAGAATTGAAAACTGCAAAAAATCCACCGCTTGAACCTTTAGATAAATATATCCACTATTCTACTGCTAAAGAAGTTTTAAAACAACTCGGACTTAACGGAATTTCTCAGACGGTTGTAACTGCGTGCGCTTCCGGAACAGACGCAATTGGAATTGGCGCCGAGTGGATTGAAAATTCTATGTGTGATGTTGTTATAGCAGGCGGCTGCGATGAACTTAATATGATTCCTTATACGGGTTTTATAAAGCTTATGGTAGCTTCAAAAGAACTGTGTAAACCTTTTGATAAAAACAGAGCCGGAATCAATCTTGGCGAGGGTGCAGGTATTGTTATAATGGAATCCAGAGAGTTTGCGGCAAAAAGAAACGCTAAAAAAATAGGGGCAGTTTTAGGTTATGGCAATGCTTGCGACGGTTATCATACTACCTCTCCGGAACCTTCGGGCAGGGGGTTAAGAAAAGCATTGAATTTTGCTTTACGACAATCAAATATCAAATTTGAAAATATTGCTTTTATAAACGCTCATGCCACGGGCACTCAAGATAATGACATGGCGGAAGCTGTTGTTTTTAATTCAGTATTAAAAAATATTCCTGTTAGCGCGACAAAAAGCCTTACCGGTCATACCTTGGGCGCTGCCGGTGCGGTGGAAGCCTGCATATCTTTAATATGTTTAAATGAGGGCAAAATTCCAGCGGTTAAAAATTTTATAACTGTCGATGATAAATTAAATTTAGTTCCTGCTTTATTGACGCAAAAAATTGACAATTCAAAAGCTGCAATTTCAGATTCTTTGGCTTTCGGCGGATGTAATGCTGTATTGGCGCTTGGCGGAAAAAATTATGAGTAAATTATACGTTAAAAGCGCAAATTATATTAATAATACTACAGGGCTTGCGTCTTTTTTTCAAGCAAAGCAATTACGCCGCATAGATAATCTTCAAAAACTTGCTCTTTATGCAGCGGTAAAAACTTTGTCACAGGCAGGCATAGATTTAAAAGCGGAAAAAGAAGATATTGGGCTTATAATTGCAACTGCTAAAGGTCCGGTAAAACAGGTTTGTGCTTTTATGGACAGCATAATCTATGACGGCGATGTTTTGGCGTCTCCATTGGCTTTTTCTGCATCAGTTCACAATTCTTTTGAAACAGTGATAACAAGGCTTTTGAATTTTAGAGGACATTGTATAACAATCAGCGATGGCGCAAACTCTTTTGAGAGCGCATTGATTACTGCTGAAAGTTGGCTGCAATCAAAAAGATGTAAAGATATTCTCTTGTGCATTATTGATGAAATTAACCCTGTAACTCTTGAACAATACAAAAACAAAATACATTCTGTTGATGCAGCCGCTGCTTTCGTTTTTACATTGGATGAAAATAATGCAAAATTGATTGTTAATACAAAAGAGGCTGATGAATTTAATCCGTCAATGACGGCATTTAATTTATCAAAACAATATTCGCAATTTGTATCTCAAGAAGAAACAAGCCGTATAGTAAAAGACTATATTAAAACTTATATAGCAGGAAGTAAGACGGATGTTATGTCTGTTTTTGAAAATCAGGATATAGAAAAATTAATAACTGGTTTTGCTCAAAAAGAAAAAGTTTTTGAAGGGTTAAAACTTTTATGCTCTTTAGACGATAATATTGAGTCAATCAAAACGCATGAAAAACAATGTTTTAAATCAATGAATGATAAAAAACGGATAAATTTTTTTACTTCAGGAAGCTCCGGCGTTGCCAAAAATTGTATTCATTCAAAAGACATGATAGACGAAGAAGTTGAAGGTTTATCTTTTTTATTTATAGGAGTCAATCGAATAGTTGCAACGGTTCCCGCTCACCACTCCTATGGATTTATTTTTACACTTAAAATGCCTGATTTTCTCAAAGTTCCTATCGTAATGCATCCGCCTATACCATTTTTGGACTGGGGTAAATTACTTCAAGAAAATGATTTACTTGTTTCGTTTCCTCTGTTTTTGCAATATCTTGCCGATCTTGATTTTAAATTTCCAAAAAGCATTACAATTTTAACTTCAACAGCTCCTTGCCCTGATGCTTTAATTGAAAAACTGTATGCAAACGGCGTAGAGAAAGTAATAGAAATTTATGGAGCTTCAGAAAGCGGAGCAATAGCATTTAGACAAAAGGCAGGTTCATCATTTGAACTTCTACCTTTTTGGAATTTTACGATAGAGAATAAAACGATAAAAGAGATACAGAGGAAAAATACTACTTTAAAAATTGAAGTTCCAGATATTACCAAATTAGACGGCGAACGGTCTTTTTTTGTGATTGGTAGAAAAGATAATGCTGTGCAAGTTGCAGGAGTAAATGTTTTTCCGACAAAGGTTGAAAGAATACTGAAAACGCATCCTTTTATAAACGATGTTATTGTTAGACTTGGCAAGGGAAGATTGAAAGCTTTTATTGTGCTTAAGGACAACATAGATGTACAAGAAGCCCAAAAGAGTGTATATCAATTTATAAAAAGTTCCTTTACAACTCATGAGATGCCAAAAAAAATAACTTTTGGCAACAAACTTCCACTCACTCCATTTGGCAAAAAAGCCGATTGGGATTAAAAGCAATCAAAAAAACATAAAAATAATGGGTCAGTGGGATGGGTGCCCAAAAATTACCCGTAGAGCGCTTGTTTTATAAAGAACGTCTAACGGGTAAAAAATACCCGTAGAGCGCTTATTGACAAAAAAGCGTCTAACGGGTATAATGCAACTATGAAAATACATTTTTCAAATCAAGGTAATTTAAGAAATTTTCGTAATTTTGTTAATTCTGTGGACTTTTCAGAGCCTGAAAAACTTGAAATTTCTACACATGACAAATGGATTGCTGTCCACCCTGCAAATATAGTAATTGCAGCGGCATTGGCATTAAAAGTTGGTAGGAAGAATGCATGTATTTTAGGCAAAGTACCCAAAACAGGTTTATATCTTGACCGTATGGGGCTGTATTCTCTTACCAATACTTCATCGCCGTTTGCGTATGATAAAAAAGAGTCGTCTGGACGGTTTGTTCCTTTAACTATTATTAAAACTGCAAATGAACAATCGCATTTTTGTTAAAAGTCCAAGCGGTAACTTTTGATTTTGACGGAGTTAGCGGGGTAACCCAGTCTTTTATACATGCTTTGCTTAGCGACCCTATTCGCAAATTCTATAACACAGTTTTTGAAAATTTATATTATAAAAACACTAATGAGGATGTCAAAAAAATTATATCAATAGTATATAGATATATGCAGGAAAGCCTTGATGTCTCAAATGGACGCAGCCGCTGATAAAATATAATTTTATTTACACGTTTTGGCAGCTTGTCATCAATTATCTTTTCAAATGAAAAGTCTTTTCGTATTCTTCCATGGCAAGTATGTATTCTTCGGCTTTTTTGAAGGCGTTGTTTATGTTTAGGGCGAAGTTTTCTCTTCCGATAATTTCCGTAAATCCGAATTTCTTTAAAACTTTCAGCGGGTATTTTTGCACTTGGCAAAGTATAAGTCTTGTGTCGTTTGCCGCACAGCGTTTGTAAATTTTGTAAAGAGCGTGGTATCCGGTGGCGTCTATTGCGGGAACTTTTCGCATTCTTAAAATTATAACTTTATCGTCTTTGACTTTTTCCAAACGGTCTATAAAAGCGCTTGCCGCTCCGAAAAAGAACGGCCCGTTAATTTCGTAAACTACAACGTCTTTGAGCTTCTTTTTATTTTCTATGTCGTCTTCTTCAATGCCTTCGTATATGTCGTCGGAATCGTCTTCCACGCCGGTAATGTCTGCCATTCTTTTCATAAATAACAGCGCCGCTAAAATCATTCCTATTTCTATGGCGTAAACTAAATCTACAAAAACAGTCAGAAAAAAAGTTATAAGCAAAACCAACGAGTCGCTCATTGGCGCTTTGATAAGCTCTTGAAACGCTCTAAAATCCACCATTCTATATGCTACGCTAAAAAGTATTGCCGCAAGAGTTACCATTGGGATAAGCGAAATATACTGCATAAACGCAAGCATAATTATTAGTATAAAAACAGCGTGCGCAATTCCGGCTATAGGGGTTCTTCCGCCGTTATTTACGTTTGCGGCTGTGCGCGCAATTGCGCCGGTGGCGGGTATTCCGCCAAAAACAGCAGAGCCCATGTTGGCTATCCCCTGCGCTATAAGTTCTGTGTTGGAATTATGTTTTTTGCCTATCATTCCGTCGGCAACAACCGCTGAAAGCAAAGATTCTATGCCCGCAAGCAAAGCTATTGTAAGCGCAGGCTGGAAAAGTTTACCCATCATAGAAACGCTAAACGCCGGCATTTCGGGAGAAAAAGTCATGGAGTTTGTTATATCTCCGAAGTGTGAAAAAATTGTATCCACGGGGAGCGCGAAAAATTTAACTATAAGCGTTGAAAGTATAATGGCAGCTAAAGGCGCCGGAAAGAATTTAAGTTTTTTAGGATAAAAAACCATAAGCAAAAGAGAGCCTGCGCCTATTGCCAGCGTTGGAAGACTTATATGTGAAATGCTCTTTAAATAAAGCGCCCATTTTGCAATAAATTCCGACGGAACGCTTGTAAGACCAAGCCCTAAAAAATCGTTAATTTGCGTAGAAAAAAGCACAACCGCTATTCCGCTTGTAAAACCTATAATTATCGGGTCGGGAATATATTTTATGACTTTCCCGAATTTCAACAGTCCCATTAAAATAAGAAAAACTCCCGCCATTGCCGTAGCGGTAATAAGTCCGGAAGTCCCGTAAGTTTGAATTATTCCGTAAACAATTATTACAAACGCGCCGGTAGGTCCGCCTATTTGAACGCGGCTTCCGCCGAAAAAAGAAATTAAAAACCCCGCGACAACAGCGGTAACAAGCCCCTTGCCCGGCATAACGCCCGACGCTATAGCTAAAGCTATAGACAACGGAACAGCGATAAATGCAACTATAAGCCCGGCGTTAATATCGGTAAAAATCCGCTTTGCCGTAAATTCCTGCGACCGGTTTTTAAGTAAAGTAAACAGTTTTGGTTTAAACATTAATATCCTTTTTTTAAAGTAGAAAGTAAGAAGGAGTAAGGAGCAAGTTTACGGCACAACCTTCCTATAATTTTGTTTTTATACTTTTTGTAGCTGCAACTAAAATTTTTACGAGTTCTTGGCAATCTTTATAAAGACTGTTAAATTCAGTTTCAGGCAAAAAAGCTGTTTTGTGCAATAATCTCAGCCAATATAATGTTTCAACAGCTTCTTTTAGAGCTATATATTTCTTTGACAAAAAATCTTTTTTACTTATAGCATATCCCGCTTCCGAAATATTTGCGCCAATGCTTGTGCCTGAACGCAATATTTGTCTTGAAAGAACAAATTCTTTCTTACTGCCACTCAAATATTTATAAAGCTCTATAATCCTAACAGCAAACAATTCGCTTTTAACTTGAGATATATCGTCTTTCATATTCCACTTGCTCCTTACTCCTTCCTACTTTCTACTTATTATGTTGAGATGCGTTATTTTACCACACAAAGTATAAAATGGCAAACCGCTTATTTTTGGCATTATTAAAATGCTATAATGTTGACGTAAAAAACATAATGGAGAATTTATGAAAAATACGCCTGTTTTTGACAAAGTAACGCCAAAGCTTTTGGAAGCCATGCCGTATCAATACGCCGGAAAAGACATTAACGTTTGCATTGAAACCGAAGAGTTTACATGCCTTTGCCCGTGGACTGGTTTGCCGGATTTTGCTTATGTTGTTATCAACTATACGCCGTCTAAAACCGTTGTAGAATTAAAATCTCTTAAGATGTATTTTCAGTCTTACAGAAACGTAGGAATGGTTCACGAAAGCGTAGTCAATAATATACTCAACGATTTGGTAAAAGCAATATCCCCGAAAGAATTAACCATAGACATTGAATTCGGCATCCGCGGTGGAATAACTACTACGGTATCCGCGCAATACTGTAAACGGCAAAGTGGAAAGTGAAAAGTGGAAAGTGGAATTTTACGGCAACTAAAAAGAAAGAGAGATTTATGAAAGACAATATCGTTAAAGATAAGAGTAAGATTTTTGCTATAGAGGTAATAAATTTATACAAGTATCTATATGATGTTAAAAAAGAATTTGTTATGTCAAAGCAGCTTTTACGTAGCGGAACAAGTATTGGCGCAAATATTGCTGAATCGGAATGCGCAATTAGCAGAAAGGATTTTTTATTAAAAATATATATATCATTAAAAGAATGCGCTGAAACAAAATATTGGCTTGAATTATTATATGCGACTAAGTTTATAAATGAAAAAGAGTTTGCAAATACTATAAAAAATTGTGAAGAGTTGAGAAGAATATTGTCTGCTACTACAAAAACGGTGAGAACTAATTTGAATAAAAAGATTTAACGTCTTTGTCGTTAATTTCACTTTTCACTTTACACATTTCACTTTGGAGTTAACAGTGTTTAAAAAAAATAACATACATTTTGTCGGTATCGGCGGGTCTGGAATGTCGGGGATTGCAGAGGTTTTAATTAATTTGGGGCACAATGTGTCCGGATCGGATTTGAAAAAAACCGACGTTACGGAACATTTAAAAAATATCGGCGCAAAAGTTTTTATAGGTCATAACGCAAAAAACATAAAAAATGCCCAAGTAGTTGTAACCTCAACCGCCGTAAGCAAAACAAATCCCGAAGTAGTTGCCGCCCTTAAAAATAAAATTCCGGTTATTCCGCGCGTTGAAATGCTTGCGGAACTTGCTCGTCTTAAATATGCGGTTACCATTGCCGGCACGCACGGAAAAACTACGACAACTTCGCTTACGTCTTTAGTTTTAGACGAAGGCGGTTTAGACCCCACAATAGTTATAGGCGGAAAACTTAAAAATCTTAAAACCAGCGCGCGTATGGGGCGCGGCGAATACATAGTTGCGGAAGCCGACGAGTCCGACGGGTCGTTCTTAAAACTTTCTCCCGTAATTACGGTTGTTACAAATATTGATAACGACCATTTGGATTATTACGGAAATATGGAAAATTTGAAAGACGCTTTTGTGCGCCACATAAACAGCGTTCCGTTTTACGGAGCCGCAATAGTTTGCACGGATAATGCTCTTGTCAGGGAAATTCTTCCGCGTATAAACAGAAAATATATTACTTACGGCTTAACCGGCAACCCGGATATAAAAGCTGCCGATATAAAAACGCTTGCGGAATGCACGTCTTACAACGTTATTTACAAGGGCAAAAAACTCGGGAAAGTTTGCATAAAAGTTCCGGGACTGCACAACATTACAAATTCTTTAGCCGCTATAGGCGTAGGGCTTTGCCTTAATATTTCATTTAACCACATTGCCCACGCTATAAATAAATTTGACGGCGTAGGTCGCCGCATGGAAATTAAAGGCGAAAAAAACGGCGTAACGGTTATTGACGATTACGGGCACCACCCTACGGAAGTAGCCGCTACCATAAGCGCCATAAAACATTTTTGGCCTAAAAGGAAACTTATAGTTTTATTTCAGCCTCACCGATACACAAGAACGCGCAACCTTTATAAAGAGTTCGGCAAAAGTTTTGGCAACGCTGATTTTGTAAAAGTTTTGGATATTTATTCCGCCGGCGAGCCGCCGATAAAAGGCGTCAGCTCGGATTTAATATTAAAAGCTTTAAAAGCAAATAAAAGCGAAGCGGAAAAATTTTTATCCGCGCAAGCGTTGTCTAAAACGCTTAAAGGCGGAGAAATTATTTTAACGCTTGGCGCCGGAGACGTGTGGAAAAAAGGAGAAGAGTTATTAACGCTGATTTAATAAAAACTCTATCTTTGGCAGGCTGTAAAATTTTAGAAAACGAACCGATGAGCAAACGCTGCTCTTTTAAAATCGGCGGCGGCGCCGATTTTTTTGTTGAAATTCCCACGGAAAAAGCCTTGCTTGTTTTTTTGCAAAATATCGGCGAAGAAAATTTTTTTATTTTAGGCGGCGCAACAAATATACTTTTTTCGGATAACGGCTATAGAGGCGCAATTGTAAAACTAACGGAAGAGTTTGCGCAGTTTTCTATAAAAGGTAACGCAGTTACCTGCGGCGCGGGGGCAAGTTTGCCTCTTGTTGTAAAAGCTGCGGCAGAAAATAATTTGTCAGGGTTTGAATCTCTTGCGGGAATTCCCGGAACTGTCGGCGGCGCGGTTTTAGGCAATGCGGGCAGCGCTGCAAAGTGGATATCAAATTCGGTAGAAAGCGTTGAAGTATTTAGAAACGCAAAAAAAGAGTTGTTAAAAAGAGAAGAAATTGTTTTTGAATACAGATCAAGCAATCTAAAAAATGTCGTCATTACAAAAATCAATTTTACCTTGAAAAAAGCAGCCGGAAATGATATTTTAAAAGAGATTTCAGAAAGCATAAACAGGCGCGCGCAGTCGCAGCCGTTAAACACTCCAAACGCAGGTTGTATTTTTAAAAATCCTAAAGACGCAAGCGCAGGAAAACTTATAGACGAGTCGGGGCTAAAAGGCAAAAGTTACGGCGGCGCCAAAATATCGGAAATTCACGCAAATTTTATAGTTAACACGGGCGCTGCAAAAGCCGACGATGTTTTATATCTTGCGGAACTTGCAAAAAAAACGGTTAAAGAAAAATTTAATATAAATTTAGAATACGAAATAAAAATAATAAAATGATAATTCAAAAACTTAAAAATAAAAAAATAGGCGTTTTATACGGCGGAACCTCAAGCGAAAGAGAAATATCGCTCAAATCCGGCAAAGCTGTTTTAAACGCTTTAAAAAAATTAAAACTTAACGCCGTAGGTATTGACGTTGACAAAAACGTTTCCGAGAAAATAAAAAAAGCAAAAATTGATATTGCCTGCATAATGCTTCACGGCCCTATGGGCGAAGACGGAACTATTCAGGGAATGCTTGAAATAATGGGCGTGCCTTATACCGGCTGCGGAGTTTTTGCAAGCGCCGCGTCTATGGATAAAAATATTTCAAAAATATTTTTTAAAAGCGCCGGAGTTCCTACGCCCGAGTGGGCGGTTGTAAGAAAGTTTGAACCTGTGCCCGAAATAAAAAAATTTCCGATAGTCGTAAAGCCTGCAACGCAAGGTTCTGCAATAGGCGTGTCGGTGGTTAAATCGCGTAAAGATTTTGCGAAAGCCGCTAAAGAAGCGTTTAAATATGACGACGAAATTTTAATTGAACAATTTATAAAAGGTAAAGAAATTACGGTAGGCGTGTTAGACGGCGGCGCGCTTCCGGTTGTTGAAATAGTTCCCAAGGGTAAGTTTTACGATTTTAAATCTAAATACGCCAAGGGCGGCTCAAAGCATATAATTCCGGCGCGCATAAGCCAGAAAGCTTACGCTGCCGCCCAGAATTATGCAAAAAAAGTTTTTAAAACTTTTAACTGCCGCGCCGTGTGCAGAGTAGATTTTATAGTAGATAAAAACGATAAAGTCTGGGCGCTTGAAAATAACACTTTGCCGGGAATGACGGAAACGTCGCTTCTTCCCGACGAGGCGAAGGCCGCAGGTTTAACGTTTGCCGACTTAATTTTAAAAATATTAGAGTGTTCATTGGGAAATGGGAATATTTAAAAAAAAGAGATATTCTTACACCGGAAGAGTTACGGCAAGCCATAATTATTGTTCGCGCTCTCCTAAAAAAAGAGGACGGAAAGCCGTTAAACTTTCGGCATATTTAATTATTTTATTTTTGATTGTTTTTTTTGCGTATAAAGGCTGCGGAAAAGTTGTAGATTACGCATACGGTTCGGAAAGTATTTCGGTAAAAGACATAGAAATTGTCGGCGGCAAAAACGTTACAAAGACGGAGATAAAAGAGCTTCTTCCGTTTGACGTGGGCGACAATCTTTTAAAAATAAATTTATCCGACGCCGAAGACGAAATAAAAAAGATAAAGCCGGAACTTAAAGATATAACAATAAGCAGACGTTGGAAAAAAGTCCGCGTGCGGCTTTACGAGAGAACTCCGGAAGCTTTTGTGTATTCGGGCAGAGAGCTTGCGGGCGTGGATTTTGACGATAAACCTTTTCCTTTGCGCGGGTTTATGAGCGGGATGAAAGTTCCCAAAATAATATGCAAAGATTCTCAGGAAAGAGCCAGACTTTTAGGATTTCTTAAAGCGTTTAAACCTGTGTGCAGAGATTTTCTTGACACAATAGACGAAGTTAAATTCTCAAATACCGACGATATAATTCTTGTAACCCGCGACGGAACTCTTATTTTTTGGGGCGACGACAGAGCCGACAGATTGAAATACAGATTTGATAAATTTCAAAAAATTTACGCCGACGCCGTGCTTAAACATAAAAAAATAGAGTATATAAATATGGCTCTTTACGATTTCGGCAGAGCCGTTATAAAACCCAAAATATAAATTTCAAGGCAAAGGAATTCAAAATGGCAAAACAAACTCTTATAGCCGGGCTTGATATCGGAAGCAATCAGGTTTGCTGCGTTGCCGGAGTGCGAGACGATCAAACGAGACTTGTAAAAGTGCTGGGCTCGGCGGTTGTGCCTTCCAGCGACGGAATAAAATCCGGCGCGGTAATAAATATTCAGGAAGCCGCCATGGCTATTTCTAAAGCTATTGAAGAAGCCGAGAAATCCGCCGGCGGACAAATAAGTTCCGTAACGGCCGCTATAAGAGGAAATTTTATAGAATCAAGAAGCGTTAAGGCGAGCGCAAATATTAATCATTCGGATAAAGAAGTTACCGAAGACACCGTGATAAACGCGCTTGATAACGCAAGACAAAAAATTAAAATTAATTCCGATCATGAAGTTTTGCAGATTATTCCCAGAGAGTTTATTTTAGACGGACAAAAAGGCATACAAAACCCTATAGGCATGGAAGGCAACGTTCTTGAAGTGGATGTGCACGCGCTTGTGGCTTCAAGCAGCAATATAGGAAATATTTTTAAAGCTATGAATCTTGCAGGCGTTAATTGCGACGACAGAGTTTATTCTTATCACGCCGCCGGCGAAATTCTTGTTACAAAAGAAGAAAAAGAGCTTGGGTGCCTTGTGGTTGATTTCGGCGGGCTTACGACGGGGCTTGTTCATTATGCAGAAGCAATAATAAGATACACAAATGAAGTTCAGGTAGGTTCCGACCATATAACAAGAGACATAATGCATAAGCTGAGAGCGTCTTTTTCCGTATCCAAAGAAGTTAAAGAAACCAGAGGCGCGGCGTTTAAATACGACGGGTTTCAAAATGCGGAGTTTGATTACGACGGCGCCGATGGAATAAGCGTGAAAAAATTTGATAAGTTTCAGCTTGTGGATATAATTCAGCCCAGAGTAGAGCAGATTCTTTTTGCAATAGAAGACGCTATGAAAAAAAGTTCGTTTGGAGCGGAGTTTTTATCGGGCGGAATAATTCTTACGGGCGGCGGAAGCAGGCTTGACGGAATTGTGAAAGCTTTTGAAAAATATTTCGGCTGCGCGGCGCGTCCGGGAAGACCGGACTTGTCAAAAGTAGTAGGCGCCGACGAAATAATTGAAAACCCCGTATATACCGCGGCGATTGGCGCAATTGCTTCGCCGTTTTCAAATACGTATCCTTTATACAGACAAAAATCGTCGGCAAAAGGCTGGTTTACTAAACTCAAAGGAATGCTTGAAGGAATTTAAAAATGAAAATAATACTTCCTTCCGAACATAATTCTAACGGCCAGCCCGCCGTAATAAAAGTGATAGGCGTGGGCGGCGGCGGATCTAACGCCGTCAACAGAATGGTTGACGCCGGCGTGGGCGGCGTGGATTTTATAGCCATAAATACCGATGCGCAGGTGCTTATGCGTTCTAAAGCTCCGACGAAAGTTCAAATCGGCGAGAAGATGACAAAGGGACTTGGCGTGGGCGGAAATCCGGCGCTTGGCAAAAAAGCTGCGGAAGAAAATACGGAATATATACGGGAAATTGTTAAAGGCGCCGATATGGTTATTGTTACCGCGGGAATGGGCGGCGGAACAGGAACCGGCGCAGCGCCGATTGTAGCGCAAATTGCAAAAGAAGAAGGAATATTAACCGTCGGCGTTGTTACCACCCCTTTTGATCACGAAGCGGAAATAAGAATAACTCAGGCAAAAGAAGGCGTTGATAATATAAAAGAGCAGACGGACGCTTTAATTGTTATACCCAATGAAAGAGTGTTTACAAGCAACTTGGTAAAAGAAGATACTCCTATGTATCTTATGTTTCAATTTATAGACGATGTTTTAAGAAAATGTATTCAGGCTATTACCGATATAATAACTATTCCCGGCGAAATAAATATGGACTTTGCGGACGTGAGAACCGTTATTGCAAATGCCGGAAGCATGCTTGTGGGGATAGGCGAAAGTAACGGCGACGACTACGAAAACGCAATTAACGGCGCAATTTCCGACCCGCTGCTTGATAATTACAATATTTTGGAAGCTGAGAAAGCGATAATAAATATTACGTCAAACTCTAATTATTCTGCGCGTAAAGCGAAAGAAATTTTTAACGCCATTAAAGAAAAGTTTAACATGAAAGGCCACATTTACAGCGGACAAACATACGATAATAGGCTTGACGGAAAAATTAAAATAACGGTAATAGCGGCCGGTTTCAAACATGCCGCCGTGCAAAAAAGAGGGCTTGGACAGGCGAGTTTGTTTGACGATTCTCAACCTGCCGCACAGCCTGCGTCTTCTTCGCAGCCTGATTGGTCAAAACCGGCGTATCTTCATTGGAAAAACAGAAAGTTAGGTTAATGAATAAATATTTTACTTCAAAACCGCAAGGGAATATGAAAGACGAAACGTCAAGGAATATTCTTTTGCGGTTTCTAAATTTAAGTCCTGAAAATTTAGTGCTTGCAAAGCAGATTCACGGAAACCGTGTTGCGGCGGTTAACCGCGCCGACGCCGGAAAATTTGCGGAAAGTTGCGACGGGCTTGTAACTTGCGACAAAAGCTTAATCCTTGGTATTTTTACCGCCGACTGCATGCCGGTTTTGATGTCTTCAAAAAACGGGTATGTCCGCGCCGCGGTGCACGCCGGCTGGAGAGGTTTGGCGGACGGTATTATAGAAAACGCAGTGGAAATTTTTAAGAAAGATTTTAATGTTTTGCCGGAAGACATAGAAGTTGCCGTAGGTCCGCATATAAAACAATGCTGTTACGAAGTGAATTCGGATTTTGAAAAAATATTTAACGTTGCTCTTATAAACAATAAATTTTCGCTTTCGCAAGCCGCTGAAAGCAAACTTAAAGCGGTTGGCGTAAAAGATATTTCCGTTCATTGCGGCTGTACTTTTTGCGGCGCGGACAATTATTTTTCATACAGAAAAAATAAAACCGAAGAAAGACAGCTGTCGCTTGTTTTTTAGACGTAGAATTATTTGATTTGCGACGCTAAAAATAATACAATTTAACTTGAGGTTTTGTTAATATTTTGCAGTAAAAGGAATTGAAATGGCAGCATATAAAGGCTTGATTGAAAAATACAGAAATATTTTGCCGGTTACTGAAAAAACTCCGGTAATATCTCTTAACGAAGGCAATACTCCGCTTATTGCCGCAAAAAATCTTGTAAAAAAACTAGGCTTTAAAGGCGAGATATATTTTAAATTTGAAGGCATGAATCCGACGGGTTCTTTTAAAGACAGAGGCATGACGCTTGCCGTTTCAAAAGCCGTTGAAGAAGGCAGCAAAGCCGTTATTTGCGCGTCCACGGGAAACACTTCGGCGTCGGCCGCCGCATATTCGGCAAGAGCCGGCATCAAATGTGTGGTTCTAATCCCCGAAGGTAAAATTGCTTTGGGAAAACTTTCGCAGGCTGTTATGCACGGCGCGGAAGTTTTGGCTGTGGACGGAAATTTTGACGAAGCGTTAAATCTTGTAAAAGAGTTAAGCAACAAATACCCTCTTACTTTGGTAAATTCAATAAATCCTTTCAGAATAGAAGGGCAGAAAACAGCGGCTTATGAAATATGCGAAGCGCTTGGCCGCACTCCGGATTATCAGTTTATGCCCGTGGGAAATGCGGGAAATATTACGGCTTACTGGAAAGGTTATAAAGAATGCTACACGTCGGATTCCGACAGATATCCTCTTCCTAAAATGATGGGTTTTCAGGCTGCAGGGTCTGCCCCTATAGTTGACGGACACCCTATAACAAAACCGGAAACAATCGCTACGGCTATAAGAATAGGAAATCCTGCGTCGTGGAAAAGCGCGGAAGAAGCCAGAGACGAGTCCGGCGGCGTTATAGACAAAGTTACCGATGAAGAAATTTTAGAAGCTTATAAATTGATTGCGGCTTGCGAAGGCGTTTTCTGCGAACCTGCGTCGGCGTCATCGCTTGCCGGACTTATAAAATATATTAAACAGGGATATTTCAAAAATATTAAAAAAGTAAAAGTTGTTTGTATTCTTACCGGCCACGGTTTGAAAGATCCCGACACAGCGGTTTCAAATGCTGTTAGTCCAAAAAAAGTTAAAGCCGACATAAAAGAAATAATTGCCGCTATAAATTTATAAATTCCGGGGGATAACATGGAAGAGAAAAAACATGCCGAGATAAAAATAGAAATAGATGAAGAAACTTCAAACGGGGTATATTCTAACCTTGCCATGATAAGTCATTCCGAAACAGAGTTCATACTTGATTTTTTATTTTTCCAGCCGCAACAGAATTCAAAAACAAAAGTCAGAACAAGAATTATCACTTCTCCGGCGCACATTAAAAGCCTTATAGCCGCGCTTCAAGAAAACACGGCAAAATACGAAGCTAAATACGGCGTTATAAAAGAATCTGCGGCGCGTGCAGGCAATTCCAAACCGGAATATATTAATTAAAAATATGAAAATCGCTCTTATTTCAACGGGCAGCGAACTTCTTACGGGCAAAGCCAACACCAACGCTGCCTTTATCGGCGACAGACTTTTTTCTTTAGGTCTTGAACTTTCCTGCGTTACCGATATTGCCGACAGAAAAGAAGAGCTTTCAAGAGAGCTGAAAAAAGCGTTTGAAATAAACAGCGTGGTAATACTTACCGGCGGGTTAGGCCCTACCTTTGACGATATAACCGTTGAAACCATGGCGGAAACTTTCGGGCTGAAAATTTATCAGGATAAAAAAGTTTTAGAAGCCATAGCCGAACGTTTTGCAAAGCTCAATATAACTTCTCCCACAAAAAATAACGACAGACAGGCAAACATAATAAAAGGCGCAAAAGTTTTAGAAAACCGCAACGGAACCGCTCCGGGGCAAATGCTGCATTTTGAATATTTAGACGGACAAAAACGCTTAAGAAAAACTTTGTTTTTATTTCCGGGACCGCCTAAAGAATTGCAGCCGATGTTTGAAGAAAACGCCGTGCCGTTTTTTAGAAGTTACGCTTCGGGAATTAGAAAAAATTTTGTAATAAGCGTATTTGGACTTGGCGAATCTGCGGTTGAAGAAATGATAAGACCTGTTATCAATGCCGTGTCTTTTGGCGAAGAAAAGTTTGTGGAGTTTGGAATTCTTGCGCATAAATCAATTGTAGATGTTAAATTTTCCGTTTCAGGAACGGATGAAATGCTTGTTGACGAAACGGTAAGCAATATTAAATCCGGTTTTGAAGAAGTTTTAAAAGATAATATTTTCAGTCAAGACGGCGAAACTTTGGCGTCGGTTTGCGGAAAACTTTTATTGCATAATAAAAAAACCGTAGCTTTTGCAGAATCTTGCACGGGCGGGCTTATTGCAAAAAAAATAACGGACGTTTCCGGAAGCAGCGAATATTTTAAAAGCTCTTGCGTAACGTATTCTAACGAGTCTAAAATAAAAATGCTCGGGGTAAAAGAAGAAACGCTTAATTCTTTCGGCGCGGTAAGCGCGGAGACTGCCGTTGAAATGGCGGCGGGCGTTTTAAAATTTTCAGAAAGCGATTATGCCGTTTCAATAACGGGCATTGCTGGTCCGACGGGCGCAACTAAGGAAAAGCCGGTAGGTTTAGTTTATATAGGCATGGCTTCAAAAAAAGGGACAAAAGTTTTTAAATATAATTTTTTTGGAACAAGGGAAGATATAAGGGAACGCTCATCTAACGCCGCGCTTGATCTTTTAAGAAGAGAACTGTCGCAAAAAGAAGAACCGGTAAAAAACAAAAAAGCGGTCGGCAAAAAATAAAAATGAAAAAAGTAAATTTGCTTTCCGGTTTGCCGAAAGATAAAAGCGGCGACAGAGAAGTTTTTAAAAAGTTCCTTGCGCTTGACGGTAAAAAAATTATTTGCGGCTCTTCAACGCTTGCTGCGTTTTGCAGAGTAACAGAAAAAAATTCCGCGGCGAATTTTGAAAGTTTTAAAGAAGGCAACCCGGCTTATTACCATATTGAAGGAATAGATTTTGCGTCTGAAGGCGCTGTAACTTTAAATCATTGTTTTAAATTTCTCTCTTGCGGAGAAGTTTTGTCAAAAACAGGGGAAGAGCTTGGTAAACTTCTTAGCGAATGCGATGAGATAAATTTTTTTATCGGCTCGGCGGAAAATAAAAATCAGACGCAGGACTTTTTTAAAAAACATGAAATGTTGCCGAGGGCCGAAATAACGGAAAAAATAAAAGATGTTCTTGCAAAATATAAGAAAAAAGTTAACATCAAAAAGTTTTGAGGCGAAAATGAGAAAACTTATCATTGGAATTTTACTTTTTACCGCAGCCACGGCAGCGCGCGCGCAAAGCAGCGCAACTTGGAAAACGTCCGGAATTTTTACGTGGGGCTATAATCAAACCGACGTAAGCCGTAATTGGACAGGCAAAGAAACTTTTGTAAGGTCGTGGCAGCTGGGTCTTACCCTTACGGCTGAAAGAATAAGCGAAAAAACTAATTGGACTACATCGTTTCAGGAAAAATACGGAGAAAGCCAAGCGGCGGGAATTCACTCTATACTTACGGACATGATTGAGTTTAACACCGTGTGGAGTTATAAATTTTATGAGTATTTGCAGCCATACGCTTCTTTTTACCTTCTAACGCAGAACGATGTTTTTTGGGATCCGATAACATACATGGAATCGGCAGGTTTAAGTTTTACTGTTTTTGATAATAAGCTTCACACATTAAAAACGCGCGCCGGAGCGGCAGCGCGTCAGGTTGATAATTCATTGATGGGTAATCAAAGAGAAACGGGCGCGGAAGCGGTTGCTAATTACACTTTGCAGTATTTGAAAGTTTTAAAATTTACGTCTGAAGCAAGAGTGTTTGAAACTTTTGCGCACGGCGAAAATTTGCAGTGGCAAAACCGTTTGTTTTTAAAAACCGGTCCGTGGTTTACTACGGAGCTTGGCTATATAGTTTATTTTGATAATTCAAGAATTCCAGCGCACAGCTGGCCAAACGATGTTGAAACCATGTTTTACGCGTCGCTCGGGTTGTCATTTAATTTGTTTTAAGAGAATAGAATGTTAAAAGAATTTTCATGCGGCGCGGTAGTTTATAAAGTTGAATCCGGACAGCCCGTTTTTTTGCTGGTATTTTCCAAAAGAAACGGCAACTGGGGATTTCCTAAAGGGCATATTGAATCCGGCGAAACTGAAAAATCCGCCGCAAAACGGGAAATTTTTGAAGAAACGGGAATATCGGAAATAGAATTTGTAGGAAATTTCAGAGCGGAAGACACCTATATTATAAGCGGTGCGTTGAAAGAAACAAAAGACAAGCCCGTAGAAAAACATTCGGTTTATTTTTTAGCAAAAGCTTTAATCGAAACGGAAAAATACGACGTAAATGAAATTTCCGAAGTTGCGTGGTTTAACAAGGCTGACGCAAAAAATAAATTATCATTTGAAAATCAAAAAAAAATGCTTGAGCTTGCAAACGAAGCAATTATAAAAACGGAGGGCATATGAGCAATCCTTTAATAAGTGAGAAAGTTTTTGAAAACGCCGAACGCGCGTCCGCAGGCATGACCGTTTCGGGAACTATAAATAAAAGTATTTTCCTGCTGATAATTCTTTTGGCGGGCGCATATTTTCCTTGGACATACGCAAATATTTTTATGCCTTACATTTGGGTGGCGCTTATTGCGGGTTTTGTTCTTGCAATGATTTCAATATTTAAACAAGCCGCGTCTCCGTTGCTGTCGCCTGTTTATGCGGCGTGCGAGGGAATAGTTTTAGGGCTTATATCAGTGTCATTTAATAAATCTTATCCCGGAATTGTAATAAACGCGGTTTTGCTTACGACGTGCGCGTTGTTGTGTATGCTTGGTGCATATAAAACAGGGCTTTTAAAAGCGACGCCTATGTTTAGAAAAGTTGTAATAATCGCAACGCTTTCAATTGCCGTCGTTTACCTTATAGATATACTGTTGAGCGCTTTCGGCGCGGGACGTTTTCCGTATATTAACGATTCCGGAACAGGCGGAATAATTATCAGTCTTGTTATAGTAACAATAGCGTCGTTTAACCTTATTTTAGATTTTGATATGATAGAGAAAGGAGCCCGCCGCGGCGCGCCGAAATATTTTGAATGGTATTGCGCTTTTTCTCTTATGGTAACGCTTGTTTGGCTTTACCTTGAAATGTTAAGACTGCTGGCAAAAACAAGAGATTAATATGGTGTTAGAAAAAACAGAATTTTTTAGAGCCGTAACCGACGTGAAAACTTTACCGCAAAGCGTTGCGGAAGTAATTTTTTCAGGGCGTTCTAACGTTGGCAAAAGCAGCGTAATTAACGCTTTGTGCGGCAGAAAAAATTTAGCGCGCACCTCTAAAACTCCGGGAAGAACAAGAAGCGTAAACGTTTACAGCGTTGTAATGAGAAAGTGGATTATAGATTTACCCGGATACGGTTTTGCAAGGGTCAGCCCTGCGGAAAAAGAACTTTGGAAGCAAATGATTGAAGAATGCATTATAGAAAGAGAAAGCAAAAAAACGGTATATATAATTATAGACGCGCTTGTAGGGCCTACGGAATTAGATTTAAATATGGCGGATTGGCTTAAAGACTATAATGTTGATTATAAAATAGTTGCAAATAAATGCGATAAAATTTCTCAGCCTGATTTAAACGAAATAATAAAAAAAACAGCGGAAATTTTTGAAGTCGGGCAAAATTTTGTTTTTGCCGTAAGCGCAAAAAAAAATACCGGCATTGATAAGTTCCGCGCGGACATAGTTAAATTTTTAAAGTAGTTCAAGGTGGGCAATCTCACCTTAAAAAAGGAAGCAGTAAATGAAGAAAGTATTATTGGCTTTGGTGGCGGCAGTGGTTTTTGCGGGAGTTTCTTTTGCAACGACTCCTATTCAGTTGTTTCTTTGGGACAAAATTGCAATTCCGGCTGACAACGCAGTTGCCGGCATTGAACTTGGTATCGGCTCAAATCTTTCAAGCGTAACAGGCCTTCAGTGGAATCTTATTTGGGCAAAAACAAATGATGCTCCTATTGCATGGCAAATAGGTTTACTCGGTCAGGTAACCGGAAATTTCACAGGTCTTCAGGGCGCGTTTGTAACTTATAACACCGGTTCAGTTACAGGCTTGCAGGGCGCAGCTGTTAACTACGGCGGAGATTTTACAGGTTTGCACTTTGGTTTTCTTAACTACAACAAAACTTTAACGGGAATTGCTTTCGGATTTATTAATTATGCCGAAAGCGCCGGAGATTTTGCAATTCAGATAGGGCTTATAAACTATATCGGCAATTCAAGCATAAAAGTATTGAACGGCTGGTTCCCTTTCATAAACGCAAAGATATAATTTAATGAAAAGACCGGCGACTATTATCATAGGCTTCATAGCAGGTCTTGCAATCTCCGGAGTTTTGGGAGATTTAATAATCGCCGCAAGTTCTTCCGCCGGCAGAATTTCTTCAGCATGGAGCATATCCAAAGCCGAGAAATTTTATGCCGGCGGAAATTTTTCCGAGAGCCTTAATGAATACGAGAAGGCTTTGGGGAAAGTTAAACCGGACAATAAAAAGCTAATTGCAAAAATAAAAAACAATCAGGCGTTGAATGTTTTTGCAATTGCAGACAAGGCTAAAGATAAATCGCAAATTAAAAAATCTTTAGAACTTTTTAATGAGTCTCTTAAAATATACGAAGAAATAAAAGATACTCAAGGCGCCGCGGAAGTAAATGTAAATATCGGCGAAGCAAAAAAAGCTTTAAAAGAATTAAAATAATGAAAATAATATCGTGGAATGTCAACGGAATACGAGCCGTTCACAAAAAAGGTTTTTTGGATTGGTTTAAAAAAGAAAATGCGGACATTGTCTGTATTCAGGAAACAAAGGCGGACGGCGAGCAGTTTCCAAAAGATTTGCGTGAAATAGACGGGTATAATTTTTATTTTTCCGCCGGCGGGCGCAAGGGCTACAGCGGCACGGCAGTTTGGTCTAAAATAAAACCCGTTGCCGCAAGCGCATCAATAGAAAATGAAAAGTTTGATAACGAAGGCAGAATAGTAAGGTTAGATTTTGAGGACTTCGTCCTTTTCAATATTTACTTTCCTAACGGCGGTTCGGGCGAAGAAAGGCTGCAATATAAGTTAGATTTCTACGATTACTTTATAGATTTTGTCAAAAAAATAAAAAAGAATATAATTATCTGCGGCGACTACAACACAGCGCACTTTCCGATAGACCTTGCCAGACCAAAACAAAACGAAGAAACTTCCGGCTTTATGCCTGCTGAAAGAAAAAAATTAGACAATTTAGCCGACGCAGGTTTTGTAGATACGTTCAGATACTTTCACAAAGAACCGGATAACTACACCTGGTGGGATTATAAAACCGCCGCCCGTGAAAGAAACGTAGGCTGGAGAATAGATTATTTTTTCATTTCAAAAAACTTTACTTCAAACCTAAAATCCGCAAGCATAGAAACTGCCGTAAAAGGTTCCGATCACTGCCCGATATCAATTGAAATAAAATAGGTCATTGGCAGATGTGTTGACCGGAAATAAATTTTACTACCGGAGAAAAAATGAACATTATAGGGTTTGTTGCAAGTCCTCGCAAAAAAGGCAACACTGCGTGGGCAGTAAACGCAATACTTGAAGGCGCTAAAGAACAGGGCGCTAAAATTCAGGTTTTTTATTTTAATGATCTTGATATAAAGCCTTGCCAAAGCTGTTACGGCTGCAAGAAAGGCAATCAAGGGTGCATTATAAATGATGATATGCAAAAACTTTACGGCGCGCTAAAGTCCGCCGACGCTCTTGTTTTTGGCTCGCCAATTTATATGGGGCAAATGAGCGCTCAGGCAAAAATATTTACCGATAGACTGTATGCTCAATTTTCTCCGAGATTTTCTCCGCAATTTAAAGAAGAAAATGCCGCAAAAAAGCTGGTTCTTGCGTTTACACAAGGCAATCCTGATGCCGGTTTATTTCAAACATATATTGATTACACAAAAAAAATGTTTCAGCTGCTGGAGTTTGATGTAAAAGACGTGGCAGTAATTACAGGCACAAGAAGCGAACCGGCTCAAGAAAAAAAAGACTTGCAAACTGCAATGAAGAATATAGGCTCATCGTTGGTTTAATAATTTGCATGCTAAATATAATTGCTGTTATAGGACAAAGTATTATTGAATGGCGGAACTGTAATTAAAATTTCAGAACAAACAGTATCAACAACTCGGTTTGGATTTCAATATTACGGGTACAACGAAGCACTCGCGCAAATAACATGGCGTGTTGAAAGGATTGCAAAACAAAATTAAAAATAAAATAATAATCCAACAGGTTGCTTATTTGGCCTTTTTATTTACAATTGAATCACTTTGTAAGTCCTTTCTTCCTAAGTTTTGTATCTAATGCTTTCCATATTCGTTTAGAAATAAAACCACATTTTTTCTTCTTTTTTAAATAACTCCAAATTTTATATCGAAATCTATTTTTTAAACTTTTTGGCATAACAATACAAGGTAGTTCAAATAATTTGGTGCTCGCCAGTTTGCGCGCTATATAATTATATGTTTTCTCAGAAAAATGATATGGAAAATCATCTTCCGGCGCTCTTTCTAAAAAATCAACGTTTATAGAAAGAATATTACTATATTTTTCGGACAGTTTAGCAATAGTCTCTTTTATTTTACGGGCACGCAAGATAAACTCCTCTCTTGTTTCAAAATCTGTTGGAAAGTGAAGATAAATTATTGGAATATTGCCATAAGATTTTACAATTTGAGAAAAGAAGCTATCATAAGCCTTTTCCATTTCTTCTAAAGATAACATTCCTAAACAATTATACAGCTCATTAAAATCCGTATCGGTGTTAATATCACTAAAATGAGCACAAAATCTTTTCCCTGTTTTTTTATTTATAAAGAGCTTATCGGTTAATTCAGAAAAAGAATCCATTAACAAAATATTTGCATTCTTAACTCCAAAAATATCTTTTTGTTGTGTCCGAAATAATAATGATAACGTCCATTCCTTCTTAGCGTATTTTTCCAGAGAATCTATATCAACTCTAAATTCAGGATTATTCTTTACTTCTAAACAATAATCAATGCGATTTTTTTGAAATGAGATACAATTAAAAACTGATGTGTTTAATTTTTGTAAAGTAAAAATGCCTAAACAGGCAGTTCTTTGTAATATAGAAGGTTTTTCTTTATAGGGTTGATTATATGGCATTTTTAATATGTGTTCAGGAATATACTTCTTAGTATGGTTGTAAAGGGAAAGCCATTCTTTAAATGTAAGCTCTTCTAATAAACGATTGTTTCCAAAAAAATTACGCCAACGATAGGTCTCATTTGTATATTTCGGCCAATATAATCCGACAGAAGAGGCATCAATAACACAAAAGTACTTTGCATAAGATTCCCAACTATCTTTTAGCGTAAATGTAGGATTATAACCTATACGCTCCAAGTAACTTATAGTAAACCCTATTTCGCAAGGACAACTTTTGCAATAATCTAAAATCGTTTCAAACGGAGGAAAAACTGTTCTGCGCTCATAATCACAACTCCAAAAATTTAAAACATCGTCTATAGTACCAAATAAAAACATATCTGATATGTCATATAAACGATACTTAAATGTATTTAATGATATGGCAATCAATCTTTTCTGTTGTGTTTTTATATCTGTATCTAACGGGAAGGTTTCCTGTAAATCCATAAAATATTCGGGAAGGTTTGTTTCATACATACGCTGATCTGTTCTTGTCTTAATAACGTATTTAACGCCGATATCCTTTGCTTTTTTCAAGCCTGCTTGAGTAGATTTAATTTGATAATTTGTATTGTCAAAACATTTTACTTCCGGCGGCGCATTTTTTAGCACTATAGCGCCTGCATTTTCCAATGCCCAAATAGCTTCTTGCGGCTCTGTTTGCCATGTAGAAACTATAATTGGACACTCTGCAAAGGTTTCTTTATATATTTTAACCGTTTCTAAAGTAAAGTCATTTTCATGCAAAATACTTCCTTGCATGACAATAGCCAAAGAACGTTTTTTAATAAAAAAATCACCGTCAGCCCTGTATTTTTCGTGGGTACGAGGTTTCTTGTCTATAGTTATAAAAGAATCTTCATCAGAGGAACTAAATTTAATCATATTCAATAACCTTATTTTAATATCAAACAAATAACACTTTGTCCTATAATAGTAATTATGTTTAGTATACCTTATTGTCGTACTTTGCCCGTTCCCCCGGCGTCATATTTTTGGTGTATCATATTTTATACACTTGTGTCTTTGGGGCATTTCGCATAGCGCATATTATGTGCAGTGCCCGTACTTTACACATTATGCTCTAAACTTATTTCTTATATATTTTTGTATTTTTTTTCAAAATAATAATGTATAAAATGCGATACAATTATTACTATAATACTAAATCCTATAAAAAATATCCGATTTGAATAATCAATTACCAAACCTAAATATTCATCTATCGTTTTTACAATAAGTTGCATTGGATAATGCAATAAATATATTGAGTATGATAATTCACCAAAATATATAAATGGTTTTAATGAAAATATTTTTTCGATAAAACCAATTCTCAATGCAATAAGTATAAATGCAGGGAAAAAAGCAAATGTATAAACTAACACCCAATTTCTTAAAATACCGTATCCAAATATAATAGGCACAATTATTAAGAATAATGCCACAAATATACAAAATACAGTAAGCATATTTCCAAATTTACGATTGTTATTACAATAAATATATACTTCTCCAGTGATACACCCAAGGAAAAATCCCATTAATCCTCGTGCAACCTGACCATTGAAGAAAGGAATGTTTTGTCCAGAAAAGGTCATTATTATACCAAGACATATTAATAACAAGCAATAGATGATGTAATTTTTATTTGATTTTGCATGACAAAAAACCGCAAAAAACAGTATATACATCATTATTTCAATTGAAAGAGACCATGTTGGGCCATTATATGAAATATCTGTTATCAGCCACCCGTTTTGCAACATTGGAATATTGAATAAAAACAAAATAGGATTACGGCTATAATAAATTGGAAAGCTTTCAAGTCCATTGTATTTGCGGAATATTTGGAACAATAGAATTACAATTAGAGTAAGCCAATGAAGCGGGTATAATCTGCTAACTCGTAAAACAGCAAAATTCCTGAAAGACAAGGTATGGTTTTCTATATGTTTGCGATAAATGCTATAAAATATAAAACCCGATAATATAAAAAATAAATCAACCATTATCCAACCAAAATTATAAGGCCAATACAATATTTTACTAAAAGGATATGTTTCCGGCGCGAAATGTTGATAATGCCAGACAAACGCAACAATTAGAGCCGCAATACCTCTTATTCCATCTAACGGAATAAGTCTTGCTTCAGAATGATGAAGGTTGTTGGTTGTTGGTTGTTGGTTGTTGGTTGTTGTTTGTTGTTTGTTGGTTGTTGGTTGTTGGTTGTTGGTTGTTGGTTGTTGGTTGTTGGTTGTTGGTTGTTGGTTGTTGGTTGTTGGTTGTTGGTTGTTGGTTGTTGGTTGTTGGTTGTTGTCATTATACTCAAAAATCTCCTTTTGTCAAGTCCCCTTTGGAACAAACCTTATTTTTTTATATTATTATTGATTTTTTACGGTTAGGGCATTTCGCCTGGCATTCCGTATCTGCTTCACCGTTTTGCATCACTCCGGAACATTGGTTTTTTCCCACAAACCGGAGTGTCCGGAAATCCACAGACGCTCCGGCAAAAAACCTACTTTCCCGTTGCCTTCCGGAAGGCAGTCCAGACAAGGTTGTGCGCTTCGTCAGCGGCTTAGTCAATGTTGTGGATCATTTCCATATAATTTGTCCATAATAGTAATTATGTTTAGTATACTTATATCAAAAATGATAATGTATATCTCATTTACTCAATAATTTCCCAATGTCCGCCTTTATCGGCTCCTACACGGCGAATTTTGCCTTGCTCTTTAAGTTTGATAATATTCTTTTTTATACCTGCAATAGAGAGTTTGACTATCTTTGAGATTTCTTCAATTGTTATTTGCGGATTATTCTTTATTACTTCAAAAATTTTCAGGTCACTTTTCAGGCTACTTTTCAGGCTACTTTTCTTTATAGTTTTTTTCAGCGTTTCTTTTTCCATGCTCTTATCAAATTTTAAAGACATTCTTGTTATGATTTTTGAAAAATGGAATATGCCCTTACCGTATAGTTTTACTATGTGAGGGATACCTGAGCCTAAATGTTCCACGAGTTCAATATCTTTGAAAACTCTCATAATTTCAGGGTTTCTTGGTTTTGATGAACCTGCAAAAAAATCTTCTTTTGGTATCCAATCAAACAGGTCCCCATAAGTTGTTATTTCAAATCTATCATCATAAATTTCAAAAATAGGAGTGTCGCCTTGCGAATAATCGTTATGAACAAAAGCATTTATAACGGCTTCTTTCAAAACATCGCTGTCAATATATTTTTTCTCAATGCGATAAGGAAATCCTTTTCTTGCTTGGGTAATATTTTCAACATCCAATCTATCCAAAACCCTGTTTAATGCCGTTATCAAACACTGGTCGCCATATTCTTCATTTTGTATTAAATTGGTTTTGTCTTTGCCCGCCCATTTTGCCAAATGGATTGAAACTCTGTTTTCGTCAGCAAATAAGTATGCTACTTGGTTATATTCTTTATCATCAGTATAAAAATCAAGCGTTTTAGCAAAATTCTTATTTAAAGTTTTGTTTTTGCCTGCATAATATATGGCTAATTGCGTAAATGTTAATTCTTGGTTTCTTGACGGCAAATTTCTTAAAGAGATAGGATGGCGTTTCATCATTAACTTATGTATCATTTCTTCCGTCATAGGTTGAGAAGAACTTCCTATGCGTATAAAACAGCCTGCTTCAGAACGACCCTTTTGTTTTATGTAATAAGGCGTTTCTGCTCCGCTTGCAATATTAACTATAACTATTGTTTTCCCATTTATTTCTTGTGTAAAAATATCAAACAAGCCCATAATGCTTGGACGAACATTATCCTTTAGCCTGTCTTTGATTTTTAATTGAAGTTTGTCAGAGTTGGCAACACCAATAACTTCACCATTATCCTTAACTCCAATATGAATTTCACCGCCTGTAGAGTTAAGAAAAGAAACAACTTCTTTCTCTAAATCATCAGTTAATGTTTCTTTATATTTCGTATGATTGTTTTCCATTCTGTAATTTCCTAAAAGATAAATTTCGATATAATAATTATATAAAAAATAGATTTAACAACCAATTTATATCGCTCTTATCCATAATTCTGTTGATTTTTTTTGTTATACATTTTAATCATTTACTAAAATAAAGGAGAACAATATGGAAAGATATTCAGGATATATTTATAAAATCATATACAAAAGAAATAACAAGATTTATGTTGAGGTACACTGTATGCTAAATATAATTAGTATTATAGGGCAAGTATAAATTTACCGTATAACAAAAAACTATTTGCACATAAAACCATGCCGTACAAGCACAGATCAAATTTTTTGATGAGTTTTACATTTATTCAGTTAAGATTAGACAAATTTATTATAGCTTTATAATATGCTTCTGAATTCAATGTATGTCCGCCATTTTTAAAAACAAACATTTCTACTACACCATCATTTTTCTTAAGCATTTAAGACACTTAAATCTTGTTTTGTTTTGCTTTGTTTTTCCATGAATTCTTACGGCATTGCTTTTACAATACCGACAGCGTTTTTAACACGTTTATCAAACCTTTTTGATAATCATTGTATCAATATTTCTTTTTGTCGTCGTAATCTGATTAGAAAAATGCCGCTTTTAACCACACTTTTTGAACATTAACCCTTTCAAACATATATTGATTACACAAAAAAATGTTTCAGCTGTTGGAATTTGATGTAAAAGACGCGGCAGTAATTACAGGCACAAGAAGCGAACCGGCTCAAGAAAAAAAAGACTTGCAAACTGCAATGAAGAATATAGGCGCATCGTTGGTTTAATAATTTGCATGTTAACTGTTAAAAATCCGCGCCGAATTTTTAAAATTCGGCGCGGATTTTTTGTTTATAACTTCTGTTTTCTTTATTTAACTAAAACTGGAAGTTAATGAATGGGAAGAATGCTAGAAACGATGATTTCGGATTTATATTTATAAGTCCGATTTGAACTCCTGCCATACTTCTAACCTGATTATAGAAACCAAATTGCAAACCTTTCACTGAACCCGCTATGTTTACAACTGCATATTGCACACCGGTAAATTCTCCAGCAACCTTGTTATATATACCGCTAGCTTGAACTCCGGCGCCGTTTTCCGCCACATTGTAAATCCAACTTAATTGAACGCCTTGAAGCGTATTGACATTAGACCCTATTAAACCGATTGCCAAACCTGTTACATCTTGATTAGCCGGCACCGTAATGGGTCCCAGCAACGAAAGTTTAAACGGCGTAGCCGCAAAACTTACAGATGACAATAACAATACCAAACACACTGCAGACATCAATTTTTTCTTCACTTTTTGACTTCTCCTTTTGTTTTATTTTGGTATTTAATTTTAAACGGCAGATTATTAAATTGGGAAATACCAAACCAAGTTAATATCTTTGTATACTAAACATAACTATTATTATAGGACAAAGTATCCGATAATTTGTTCCGCCGCAATCAACCCTCTGCTGCGAAAATAGCTATTTTTATATCGTTCGCAATTTTTATATTTTCCCGACGACAAACAGGTGTTGTTATAATTGCTTGCGCATTTAAAACACTCCGAGGACTCGCCGCACAGTTTGCAATTGTTTGTTATATCGTCAGCCATATTTTATACTCCTCTCGTAATTTTTTTAACGCAGCGTCAATTTCAACGCCGGTTTTGTTACTTTCTTCTATTGCTCTTTGCCTTTGAGCAAATTCTTTTAACGCTTTATCGCGCCGTCGTTCCTGCTCTTGTTTTTTGGCTTCTTCGGCGGCTATTTTAGCCGAAAAAGACAACGGCGGCGGTTTAGCCTGCCTTTCCTCAACAGCTTTCAAAACCCAGCGATTAAGGGTCAGATAGTCTGATTTTGTTTTATAGCCTTTTTCGGCTTTGTATAAGCTTAAAAAATTTATTGCCTCTTTGGTTTTTTCTTTTCCATTTTCGTTTTCTAATTTTTGTTTTTCGGTTTCCGAAAGTTTTACGTTTTGAAATTCCCCAAAACTCGCGCGCGCGCACTCTTTCTTTATGTTTTCTTTATTGTTTTCTTTAACTACCTTATAGTTAGGTTGTGCTTTTTTCGTGTTTTGGTTGTCATTTTTTCGTGTTTTGGTTGTCATTTTTGGTTGTAATTCTTGGTTGTCATTTTTGGTTGTCATTTCTGGTTGTAATTCTTGGTTGTCATTTTTGGTTGTCATTTCTGCAACTCCCCACAATTTGGGGGTTTTTTCCTTAATAGTTTTTTTAATCCAAGCTTCATAATTTTGGTTAATTCCCACGGCTCCGGTTGTGGAATTGTAGATTAATGCATTCTTTAAAAATAAGTTTTTTACGGTTCTTGAAACGTTGCCTTTATTGCGCCCCAATTTTTCGGCAATAAATTTTTGTTCAATGATTTCCATTTCCTTGTTATAACCCCACGTGTATCGGGCTATAAGCATAACTATCCGTATTTCCTCTTTCGTTAAGGATGATGCGGTAATCTTCTCTAAAAAATCATTCGGATATTTTGTAAAACCGTTCTTTTTCTGTGGATTTGCCATTTATTCCTCTATGATTATCTCAAAATATCTTCCAACGTTTTTTGCGTATTTTTCCCTGTTTTCTTTATTGTTTTTTCGCAAAGTTGTAAACAGTATGTTATCGTAGCCAACAAACAGCAAAAGCAGATATTTTCCGTCGGGCAAATCATGAAATTTAATACTACAATCGTCGGTGAGATACGCTGCGTCGTAATTTACAAAAACAAAATCTTTATCATTTTTAAAATTAATTTCTTTAGCTAAAATCAGCTGTGCACTGCTTTGATTTTCCAACTTTAAAAAATTGTGCTTAAATCTAATCGGTAAAAAATTTTCCATTTTAATCCTCGTATAAAACTTCTTTATTTAAATAAATAGCAATGTGGCGCTCAATAAACGCTCCATTGCTGCTTGCCCAGTCTTTAAGCAAATATATTGCGTCCGCCTTAAACAGCAAATTTAAAGCCCTAATAAAGGCGTCGCCGTTGCCTTTAGCGTTTATATTTGCGGGGTTAAGCACGTTATACCCCTTGCGCCTCAAATATCGCTCCGCTTTGGCAAATTTAGCCTTGTAGTTTTTATCGCCGTTTATTTTTCCGGCGATGTAGATTGTTTTTGTTTTCGTATACTAAACATAACTATTATTATAGGACAAAGTATATAAAAAATAACTATATTTATCAATAGGTTTTTTGCAGTATTTGGGAAATAATAACTCAAGCGGTGGCTGTCGTCGTTAATTGCAATTGTTTTAAAATTTTAACATAAGAATAGTAAAATCAATGTGTTTTTTTAAATGTGGTTTTTTCTCAACTGTCAAAAAGCTGTAAAAATGCTCAATGGTTGAGAAATTTTAGCCTAAAAGTTTAATTAATTTTCATCGTGTAAGTATGCTTTGTTTAATTTCATTCCAAAATGTATTGCCGATGGCTTCTCTTTTGTTTTTTTATTTTTTGCGGTAGAGTCGGAAATAAATACTTCTCCAAGACATCTTGAACAAACCGTTTGAATAATTAATCTTGCTTTATTATCAGAGATAATTTCTGATAAATCTTTTTTTAAGCGTTCTCTTTTTTCTCTGCTTAATTTGCCGCAGAAACCGGTTTTGTGCATTTTTTTAAGACCGTAATCTTTACATTTTTCCGCAAGTTTAATTTTTAGTTTTTCTTTACGCAAGTCGTAGAAAACAAGAGTAGTGAGTTCTTCCATGCAAGCGTCTCCCGTGTTACCACTTAAAACTAAACGTGGAATATTCTTTTTGTCTTTCTTCTATAAAAGCGACAAGTTTTCTTGCTTGAGAGAGGATAATATCTGAAACCATTACTTTTTGACCTTCGTAATATTGCGCGGATGTTAATTGTTCAATAATTTTCTCGCTGAATTTTTCTCTTGTTTTTATATCAAGTAAATTTTGAGTTATTTGAATATTTCTGTTTAGCATAATAAAAGCAATAACCGCTCTATCTACAATAGGCGCGCGAAACTCTTCTATTAAATCAAAAATAAGGGCCGGTTTTCCTGATTGATCGGTATGTAAAAACCCGACATAAGGGTCTAATCCGGCAATTATCGCCGCGCTCCATATTTTTGAGTATAAAATACCGTATCCGTAATTTAATAAAGTATTTACGGCATCTTTGGGAAGCGGTTTTGTTTGCCTGCCCGAGAATTCAATTTTTTCAGAAATAATTGCAGATATCGCATTCCAATAAATTCTTGCCGCAGTTCCTTCGTAGCCCATAAATTTTTGACGGGCTTCAAAAATATCGCTTATATTTCTTGATAAAGCTAAACACTGGTTATAGCATTGTTGCATTTGCGCGCATGCTTCTTTGGCGGTTTGTAATTTGTGTATGTTTATATTTTTGTCGGGTTTAATATTTTTTACGCAATATTTTAAAACTGCCGCTTGATTTGAAATTTTTCCGCACACTACGGCTGCCATAAAAGATATGCCGGTTTTTGAATTTTGAGCTAAAATTTGCCTGCGTTTTAAGTCGGCGTGTTGCGAGAAACAAAGAGATTGCAGTAAAGAGTGCGGTTTTGCGGAAAAGTCGTGGAAAGAAAGATTGATTTGCGCTTTTGAAAATTCTTCTATTAAGTCCGAAGATATACCGATGCCTTTTGACATAATTGCCACTGTTTTTAGTCTAAAAAACGGAAGTTCGTAAATACATTTTTTATTATCTTTAATAATAAGCCGCTCGGATTTTTTTGATAAGTGAACGCCGTATCCTGAAACAATAAGGTGCGACAAATCTTTTGATACAAGATAGAAAAGATTTTCATTAAATTGCCAATGAACGAGGGTATCAAAAAATAAAGGGAATTCTGCGTCAAGGTTGGCGTAAATAAAATTCTCGGAAGAAAATAAGTCGGGCTGAACAAATTTTTGAGGAGTTTTAATGTAATTTAAATTCATAACGCCTCCGCAAAGTTGCAAAAAATTTACATTAAGCATTTGTTTTATTATATAAATTAAAATTATTTTTTACGTTCTCTGCCCATCCATTTCCATTAGAGCTTTAATTCTTTTTTCAATTGGCGGGTGGGTTGAATATAGTCCTGATATTTTTGAGAAAAGAGAATTTTGTTTTTCTTTAGACAACGGGGTTTCTATGCACATTGCCGCTACGGTTTCTTTATCTTTTAATTTTTCAACCGTTGAATTTTCTGAAATTTTGCGAAGGGCGCTTGCAAGCCCTTGAGGGTTTCTTGTTATTAACGCTGCCGTTGCGTCTGCCTGATATTCTCTTGTTCTTGAAAGAGCAAGTTTAATAAGCGGGGCTACAAAGTATCCGTAAATGTAAAAAACCAAAGCAAGAGCTAAAAATAAAAGCTGCGCTTGCCCTTTATTTTTTGAAGAGCTTCTTCCTTTTGAAAGCGCTACTCTTAATAGAATTTCCGCGGCAATTGTGGCAAAACTTATGCACACAACCGTTATAAGCATAAGTTTGATATCTCTGTTTCCTATGTGCGCCATTTCGTGCGCTATAACGCCTTCAAGTTCCGGTTTATCTAATTTATTTATAATGCCTTTTGTTAAAGCTATGTAAGAATGTTTCGGATCTCTTCCTGTGGCAAAAGCGTTAAGACCTTCGTCGTTAATTGCGTAAACTTTCGGCATTGGAAGCCCTGAGGTCAACGCTATATTTTCTACAATTCTTATAACTTCCGGAGAGTTGTTTTTTGTAAGTTCAACTGCGCCCGCGGCAGACAAAATAAAATTCTGTCCGAAAAAATAACTTATTATTACCCACAAAATTGCAGCCGCGGAAATTACGGGGATAGCGTAAATTGCAATTTCATTGGCAAACATTACGGGCGAAAGTTTTGCCGCGTTTGCCGTTGTGTCGGCGGAATGCGCGGCGCCTAAAATTAAAAGCGCAATATAAATTAAAGCCGCAAGGCTTATGGGAAATAAAACCATAAGCAATGCGGTTTTTCTTGTGTTGGAATCTATAAAATCGTAAGTTGTTATTTTTGGCATTTGTTAAAAAGAAACTTTTACGGGTTGTTTTGCGGCTTGTTCGGTTTCGTCAAGTTTGAAAAATTCCTGCGCTTTAAATCCAAACGCATTCCCTATTATATTGCTTGGAAACATTTCAAGTTTTGTATTTAACGCTAAAACGTTGGAGTTATAAAATCTTCTTGCCGCCTGAAGTTTATTTTCCGTGTCGGTAAGCTCGCGCTGAAGTTCTAAAAAGTTTTCGTTGGCTTTAAGGTTAGGGTAACTTTCGGAAAGCGCGAAAATAGATTTTAAAGTTCCCGACAAAACGTTTTCGGCTTTTGCTTTATCTTCAACCGAGTTTGCCGATATCGCGGCGTTTCTTGCTTTTATTACGGCTTCTAAAGTTCCGCTTTCGTGCTTGGCGTAACCTTTTACGGTTTCCACAAGGTTAGGAATAAGGTCATAGCGGCGTTTCATTTGAACTTCAATGTCGCTCCATGCTTCTTTAACCCTGTTTTTTAAAGTTACAAATTTATTGTATGTAGCTAAAAAATACAAACCTGCGATAAGTATAAGAATTATCAAAATAATTAAAATTGCGTTAAGCATTTTACTCTCCTTTGTTTTGATTTTTTTGATTTAAATAAACGTCGGCTGCGGCAATGGTTTGTTTGTAATATTCAATCATGTCGTTGTGTTCTTTTGTTGCTTGGGTTTCGGATAAAAGTTTTGTTTTCAAATCAAAAATAAAATATTGAGCGGTTTTAGAATCTACGTTATAGAGCGCCGCTTTATTGCCCGATAAAATAAAACCGTCGCTGTTAAAAGCTATGTGTTTTTTACCGTTGTCTGCCAAACTTGTTCCGGCTGAAATATACTTTTGTCTTGAAAGCGACAAATCGTAAAGCGTAGGCATTATGTCCGTATGACTGCCGGCTTCGTTTATGTTCATGGGTCTTTTTAATTTTTTAGGAACGTAAATATAAAGCGGCACGGCGTATTTTCTAAATAATTCTTCGCGCGTAAGCCCCGGAAATTCTCTTAAATTGTGGTCGCCGGTAACAACTATTATTGTGTTGTCCGCAAGCTCTGATTTTTTTACCGCGCTTATAAATTTTGCAATTTCTCTGTTTGCAAACTGATAGGTTTTAAACATTTGGTCAATATATTCTTTTGACATGCCGGGCATTTTTTCTAAAAGTTCTTTAGGCGTTTCAAGAGGCAGCGGTTTGTAATAAGGGGGCGTTTCATACGGCACATGTGCGCCGGTGGACATGCCGTAAATAAATTTCGGAGCATCGCTTTCTTTTTTAAGCTCTCTTAAAACAAGTTCAAAAAATTGAGCGTCGTTTATTCCCCACTGATGCCTATATTCATTTTTTATGTCGCCCTCGCCGTAAATATTATCAAACCCCTGAGTAATAAAAAATGAATCTATTGCGCGCCATTTTAAACTTCCGCCGTAAATTGCGGAAGTATTGTATCCTGAATTTTTATACGGCACAACCGAGGCGCTTGCATACTTGTTAAAAGCGGCAGGGCTTTGCGTAATCTGCAGCGCATACGGTCTTTGCGGCATATTAAGAATTGTGGTTTCCAGCGCGTGAATGGTTATTCTTCCCGCCGCTAAAAAGTTGTAGAAAACAATATCTTCGTCAAAATGTTTTTTGAGCTCGCCCAAAACGTCAAATTTTTTGCTGTTGTATAAAACGGGAAGTTCGCCGAAATCTTCCATAACTATAAAAACTACGTTAGGGCGAATTTCTTGCGCGGCATTGTTAAATTGCGAAGTTTTGTAAAACGCTGAAATATTAATATCTTCTTTGGGAATGCCGATTTTTTCCGCAACGTCCACGGTTTTCGCTTGTTCGGCTTTAGATTGTATAGCGTCGGTAAGCGCGTGCGCCGGCGAAATTGAAATTTTATTTATGAAAATGTTCGGAGAAATCTGCGTGTGGAAAATACCGAGGGGAAACATTGAAACGGTTCCGCGCATAAAAACAAAAGTTATAAAAAGCGTAAAAATAATAATGAAAGTTTTTAAAAACCCGCCCCAGAAAGACGTGTCTATTATACACTGTCTGTTTAAAAATTTTTTTGCAGTCCACGAGCTTAATTTGTAAGAAATTACGCTTACGGTAAAAAGTATTATTACCGCTACGGGAAAGCGAGAATCTTTTACTATTGTGGACATCAGCGCCGGTGTGTCGTCGCGGAAAAATTCAAAAATTAAAATATTTATACGCTCGTTAAAATATGTGTAAAAACCAAAATCTACAGCCGCCAGAAACGCTAAAAAGCTAAATGCTACCCAATAATATATTTTTATTATAAAAACCGTAAACTTGAAAACCTTTAAACTTCTAAAAAGAAGAATGAATGTTAAAATAACTATTACGAAAGAGTTAATATACGCCACGACCGCAAGATCAAAACGAAACCCAAGCCAAAAAGCTTTTAAAACGTAAAAGGTCATTGCGTTAAGCGTTGTAAAATCCGCAAAATGAAAAAAGAAAAAAATCCTATAAACGCTAAGCGCTATAAGCGCGGCTATGCTGATAGGAATTATTTTTAAAAGACAATCAAAGTATTTTTCAAAATTGTATTCTTTAATCATTTTAAGTCCTGTGAGCGTTTAATCAATATAGACAAACAGCGGCATACCCGTCTTCGGCGCTTTGGCTTATTTGCTACATGTCCGGTTTTTAATTCTCAAAAATCGACGGAGAGGGGGGGATTTGAACCCCCGATACGGTTTCCCGTATATTAGTTTTCGAGACTAACTCCTTCAACCACTCGGACACCTCTCCAGGTATTAACATATATGTATGTTGCAACTATATGAAACTCATTAATCAAATTGTAAACTTACATCTTGCCCATGAGTTGGTTCCGGTGCGCTCACCGACTCGCGCCCGCTCCAAGACGCGTCTGACTTATTCGTCAGACTGTCGCCCACTCGGACACCTCTCCGTTACAGCTTTGAAATTATATCATTGTTCAGGCGTATTTTTCAACATAATATAATATATGTATTTTTTTAAATTTAATTTGATAAAATTATAACATCTCAGCGCAATGTTGTTGCGCTAAAAAAAGACGGTGTCCTTAAAAAGGAGAAAAACATGTCGCTTAATCTTTTGGTTTACGCTTTAATTTTCGGCGTTGTTTTTGCGCTTTTGTTTCCTATTTTCCAAAAAAGTTTTAAACCGAAATTTGTGTCGGTTTTAATTTTTTCCGCGCTCGTCTATTTATTGTATTTCTGGCTTTTTGTAAGCAACGTGCATTTTAGTTTCTAATGATTAAAACAGATTTACTTACTATCCCGGGCGTAGGCAAAAGCACAAAAAAAGATTTGCTGTCGCTTGGGATAAATTTTGCGGAAGATTTAAAAAATAAAAATCCGCAAGCGTTATACGACCGTCTCTGCGAATTAACTTCTAAAAAACAAGACAGATGCGTTCTTTATGTATATAGGTGCGCCGTCTATTTTGCCCGTGGCGGCAGAAACCCTCAAAAATTAAAATGGTGGAACTGGAAAGATGTCAGATAAAAAAACGGTAAATATACTATCTGAAATTAAAAAACACGGAAATAAAGTTTTGGCGCAGCATCACCTTAGGTTTTTTAAAACCGGAAAAGGCGAATACGGCGAGGGCGACTTATTTTGGGGTTTAACGGTTCCTCAAACGCGCGCTATATCTAAAAAGTATTATAAAGAACTTACGCTTAAGGAAACGGAAATTTTTTTAAAACATAAAGTGCACGAAGTTCGTTTTTTTGCTTTGACTGTTTTAATTGAAAAATATAAACGCGCAGACATTAAAGAGAAAAAAAAGATAGTAAAAATATATTTAAAAAATACAAAATACATCAACAATTGGGACTTGGTTGATTTAACCGCTCCGTTAATTACCGGCGAGTATTGGTATAATAATTTGTCTGAAGATTTGTGGAAACTTGCCAAATCCAAAAACCTTTGGGAAGAACGAATTGCAATGCTTTCAACTTTTTATTTTATTAAGCGCGGTAAAACGGCTGAAACTTTAAAGCTTGCCGAATTTTTTTTAAACCACAAACACGATTTAATGCATAAAGCGTCCGGTTGGATGTTAAGAGAAGCAGGCAAGCGCAATATAGGCGCGCTTTACGGGTTTTTAGATAAATACGCCGCTGTTATGCCAAGAACTATGCTTAGATATTCTTTAGAGAAAGTGCCGCAGCAAAAGAGAAAATATTACATGGAGAAAAAATAATGAAAAACTTTATCATCAGAATAATAATAAATATTTTCGCTCTGCTTGTGGTTGTAAACGTAGTCGGCGGAACAAGCATAACGCAATGGGGAACGCTCATTGCGGCAGCTCTTGTAATAGCAATTCTTAACGCCGTAATAAAACCGATACTTCTAATTTTAACTTTGCCCGTAAATATTTTAACTCTCGGACTTTTTACTCTTGTAATAAATGCTTTTTTGCTGTATTTAACTTCGGAATTAGTGAAAGGTTTTTATGTAGCGGGTTTTTGGAGCGCGTTTTGGGGAGCGGCAGTGTTTAGCATAGTAAGTATAATTTTAAATTTGTTTATCGGAACAAATAACGCCGAAATTAAAGTTTACGGGAAGCGCAAATGATAACGAAAGATTTAGTTTTAAGAATTTTTTCCGCCGCAAATATATTAAGGTGGAACGACCATATCCGCCCGTTTGATTTTTTTGAGCTTGATAAACAGGCTCACAAAATGATTATTGCTTATATTGTGGCAAAATTTGAGGAAGAAAACGGGCGCAGCGTTGACTGGATAAAATTAATAGAAGGCGGAATTTTTGAATTTTTCCAGCGTATAATGCTTACGGATTTAAAACCTGAAGTTTTTCACGAGTTAATGTCCAAAAAAGAAAAAGAGCTGCACAAATGGGTGGTTGAAAATCTTGATGAAGATTTGTCCGCTTTGGGCGGCGGCATAAGAGAAAATTTTGACGAATATTTTACAAATCCTGACTATGCAAAATTTGAAAAAAGAATTTTAAGCGCCGCTCACTGCATGTCCACAAAGTGGGAGTTCGGCATAATATATCCTTGGAACGCAATGCTTTACGGCATAGAAAAAACTAAACAGTCAATAGACGAAGCCATCGCTACTTTTGACGATTTGTCAGGAATAAGAAAGCTGATAATAAATAAAAAATATTACGGTTTTTTGGATTTGTGCGGACAGTTGCGTTTTCAGCAGCGCTGGGCGCAGGCTTTCAGAATTCCTAAAACAACGGTTCTTGGGCACATGCTTACCGCGGCTATTTTTTCTTATATATTTTCAAAAGAAATGAATGCTTCAGACGCCAGAATTTTTAATAATTTCTATTCGGCGCTTTTTCACGATTTGCCGGAGATTCTTACAAAAGATATAGTAAAACCCATAAAATCTTCCATAGCCGGGCTTGAAGATATAATAAAAATTTATGAGAAAAAACAGGTTGATGAAAAAATTCTTCCGTTAATTCCCGAAAGCTGGCATGCGCAAATGCAGTATTTTATAGAAAACGAATTTGCGGATAAAATAACGGAAAACGGGAAAGTTAAAGAAGTAAAAAACGCCGCGGATTTTAACGATGCAAAATATAACGCTATTGACGGAACGCTCACTGAAATTTGCGACAAACTTTGCGCCTATGTTGAAGCCTCAATGTCTTTGGAATACGGAATAAAATCCGAAACCCTTCTAAAATCCAAACAAACCGTTTATGATAAATACTCAAACATTAAAAAAGGCAATTTAAATTTTAAACAGATTTTTGACTACTTTAGATAAAACCATTACGAACACTTTGTTTAGGATAACAAATAATAAAAAAGAGTCGCGCATATTATGCGCGACTCTTTTTTATTAATAATTTGTAATTGCCGTTTAGCAGTTGCCGTTAATTTCACTTTTCACTTTCCACTTTGCTGTTCTAATTGTCGTTTAAAATCCCGCTTCCTCAATGGTTAGCGCTTGTCTTTCGGAATCTGAAAATGCTCTGTCAAAATATTGCGACGGGGCTGTTCCTTTTATAAACGCTTCCAGAAACGCGCCGGGAGTTTTGCTTAATGCAAGAAGTCCGGTTTTTGCGTCTATTAACGCCCACTCTATGTTATCGGGCTGGTTAAAATCTAACACCGGTTTTCCGGCCAAAGCGTCTCTCATGAAGTTTGTCCATATAGGGCAAGCCAGAGCTCCGCCGGTAGATTTTTCTCCAAGAGAAATAGTTCTGTCGTCGTATCCTACCCAAACGCCTGCGGCAAGCTGCGGAGTATATCCTATAAACCATGCGTCGCTTGATTCGTTTGTGGTTCCTGTTTTTCCGGCGGCGGGTCTTCCTAAATATTTTGCATACCAGCCGCTTCCTCTTTCTATTACGGATTTAAGCATGTTGGTCATAACAAAACAAACCTGCGGCGACAGCACTTCTTGCTGCTGGGGAATATTCTGCTCTAAAATTTTTCCGTCTTTGTCGGTAATTTTATTTATAACATAGGGAGTAGTTTTTACTCCGCCGGAACCAAAAGTGGCGTATGCCGAAACCATTTCCTGAAGCGTTACGTCGCTGGAACCCAAAGCCAAAGACATTGTGTTTGTAAGCGGCGTTGTAAGCCCGAGTTTTCTTGCTTCGCGTATTACCGCCATAGGAGTTACTCTCATTATAGTTTCTATCGCGCAGATGTTTATTGAAAGCGCCAGCGCGGTTCTTAAAGTTACCGAACCTCTGAAAGTTTTGCCGTAGTTTGAGGGCATCCATATTTTATTTGTGTCAATTAAATCTTCTTCGGTTATTGTTTCCGCAATATCTTCAATGTATGCGGGATCTCTTGAAAGTAAATCGTAATTTGTTCCGTTGTGCACAAAAACCATCGGCTCGTCGTCAAGAAGCGTGGCGGCGTTAAGCCCGGACTCTATTGCCGCAAGATATACAAACGGTTTGAAAGAAGAACCCGGCTGGCGTTTAGCCTGCGTGGCTCTGTTAAATTGAGAATCTTTAAAATCTCTTCCGCCTACCATTGCGCGTATGGCGCCTGTTTTTACGTCCATGGCAATAAGCGCGCCCTGAACTTTCACCGGTTCTCTGCCTGCCGCTTCAAAATATCCGGTTCTGGTTTCGTCAAATTTTGCAAGCGCTTCGTTTAGAGATTTTTCCGCTGCGCCTTGAGCTTGCATGTCAAGCGTTGTGTATATGGAAAGCCCGCCTCTAAATAAAACGTTTGTTCCGTATTTAGGTTCAAGCATTATCCTCAAAAATTCTACAAAGTAGTTGCCTGCAACAAAGTTTTCCGGCGTTTCTTTTACGGGTAAAGCAACTTTCAACGCTTCGTCTTCCTGCTCTTTTGTTATGTAGTTAAGGCTCTGCATTCTGTCTAAAACCGTGTTTCTTCTGTTTAAAGAGGCTTTCGGGTTTTTAAAAGGATTGTAATAATTCGGAGATTTCGGCATAGCCGCAAGCGTTGCACATTCCGCAAGATTTAAATCTTCAACGTTTTTATTAAAATATATTTTTGCCGCAGACTGCGCTCCGTATGCGCCGTTTCCGAAGTAAATTTGGTTTATGTAAAATTGTAAAATTTCATCTTTTGAATACTCTTTTTCAAGCTGTATCGTCAGTAAAACTTCTTTTATTTTTCTGGTTACGGTTTTTTCAGGAGTTAAAAATATGGTTTTTGCAAGCTGCTGCGTTATTGTAGAACCGCCTTCGGCAACTCTTCTTTTAATAAATATTCTTGAAAACGCGCGCATTATACCCTTTGTAGAAATGCCCCAGTGCTCAAAAAAATCATTGTCTTCAATTGCTATAAAAGCGTTTTGAAGATTTACCGGAATATCGTTTATGGGCACAAGAACTCTTCTTTCGGTGAAAAGTTCGGCTATAAGATTGTTGTCTTTATCGTAAATTTTTGTAGAAAGATTAGGGGTATAATCTTCAAGCCGGCTTATTGACGGCAAATCCGCAAGCATTATTTCAAGCGCAATCCAAAAAACAAGCGCCAGAACCGCCACAAATCCGGCAATCTTTAAAACACGTTTAAATTTTTTATTTTTTTTCATCGGTTTCTCCAAAAATTTTTCTCTAAAGATTGATTATATTTTATAAAGAGTAAGGTGTCAAAAAGAAACGGTCAATTAATTGTCTTTTTAAGGCTAATTTTGTAAAATTTACCTACAAATCAGCAACTTTTCTACGAGAGGTGCGCTATGCAGGCTGTAATTATGGCGGGCGGTTTCGGCACAAGACTTAGACCTATCACTTGCAGCATTCCAAAGCCCATGGCGCTTACGGCTAACAAGCCGATGCTTTGGCACATATTAAACCTACTCAAAAAATACAATTTTAACGATTTAACAATGATGCTTTACTATCAGCCGGAAATAATTACGGATTATTTCGGCGACGGTAAAGATTTCGGCGTTGATATAAAATATTTGCGTCCCGAGGCGGATCTCGGCACGGCGGGCAGCGTAAAATTTGCGCAAAAAAACATTAAAGATACGTTTATAGTTATTTCCGGCGATGTGTTGACGGATTTTGATTTGTCTAAAGCAATAGAGTTTCACAAACAAAAAAAAGCGGTTGCCACAATGGTGCTTACGCGCGTTAACAATCCTTTGCAGTTTGGCGTTGTTATCACGGATAAAGAAGGTAAAATAGAAAGATTTCTTGAAAAACCGTCGTGGGGGGAAGTTTTTTCAGACACCATTAATACCGGCATTTATATTTTAGAACCTGAAGTTTTTGACTATATTCCGTCGGACAAATCTTTTGATTTTTCCAAAAATTTATTTCCCGAATTGTTAAAAAATAAAAAAGCGCTTTACGGATATGTGGCCGAAGGTTATTGGAAAGATATAGGAAATCACGACGAATATAGGCTTGCCCACTACGATATTTTAGACGGTAAAGTTGATATGCGGCTTGAAGGTAAAAAAATTATTGTCGGCTCCAAAGAAATTCTTGCGGGCGAAAACGCGGTTATCGGAAAAAACGTTGAGGTTGACGGGCAGGTTATACTCGGAAACAATGTTACAATTGAAGACGGAGCAAGAATTTCGCGCTCGGTTATCGGTTCAAACGTAAAAATAGGGGCGGGCGCCGATGTTTTGGGAGCAATTGTTTGGGATAACGTAACCATAGGCACCGAAGCAAGGCTTAAGGAAGACGTCATCGGCAGTTCTACAAAAATAGGCGACAGAGCCGTTGTGCAGGTTGGCACCATTATAGCCGACGACTGCACCATAGGCGCCGACGCGGTAATAAGAACAAATTTAAGAATTTGGCCTCATAAAGTCGTAGAAGCCGGCGCAATTCTTTCAAGCAGTCTTGTGTGGGGCGAAAAGTGGAACAAAGCTTTGTTTAACGCCTATGGAATTACAGGTCTTGGAAATATTGAAATTACTCCGGAATTTGCGGCAAAAATAGGCTCCGCTTACGGAGCTTACGTTGGGCAGGGCGCTTATGTTTTAACGTCAAGAGACGATCACCGCACCACAAGAATGATAAAACGAGGACTCATTTCCGGACTTCTGTCCGCAGGCGTAAAAGTAGGCGATTTAACCAGCTCTCCAATTCCCGTTGTCCGCTATGAAATAGGAAACGAGGGCGAAGCCGGCGGAGTTCACATGAGGCAGTCTCCTTATGATCCGAGATTTTTTGATATAAAATTTTTCGATTCCAAAGGCGGCGACATTTCCATAAGTCAGGAAAAAGCCATAGAACAGCTTTTTTTCAGGGAAGATTTTAAACGCGCCGATATAGACAAAGTCGGCGAAATTACGGTTCCTCCGCGCGCCGTGGAATATTATAAAACAGGATATTTAAATACCATTAAAAAAGATAACATCCGCAATTCTCGTCTTAAAATTATTATAGACTACGCGTATTCGTCGGTATCAATGATTTTTCCGGCGATACTCGGGGAACTCGGCGTAGAGGTTGTGGCGCTTAACGCTTTTGTAAATTCTTCAAAAATTACAAAATCTCAGGAAGAGTTTGCCAACTCTTTAAATCAGCTTTCGGATATTGTTACAACGCTTAAAAGCGACGCGGGTTTTTTAATAGACACCGGCGCAGAAAAGCTGTTTTTGGTTGATGAAAAAGGTAAAATTTTGCCGGACGATTTGGCTATGCTTATAGTAGCCTACCTTGTTATGAAAGACAGCAAAAATAAAAATGCTGCAATAGCCGTTCCCGTAAACACTTCTTCTGTTATAGACGAGCTTGCGGCAAAATTCGGCGTAAAAGTAAAAAGAACCGCCACCGACCCCAGAAATATAATGGCGGCCGCAAAAGATAAAGACGTAGTTTTTGTAGGCGACGGCCGCGGTGGATTTATTTTTCCGGAATTTCAAAACGCTTTTGACGCTATGTATGCAATAGGAAAAGTTATAGAGATGATGGCGGAAGAAAAAATTTCGTTAAGCAAAGTAAGCAGAGAAATTCCTTCTTTTGAAGTTTTGCATAAAACCGTGCCGTGCTCGTGGGATAAAAAAGGGCAGGCAATGCGCAAAGCCATAGAAGACACAAAAGGTCAAAAAGTTGAACTTATTGACGGTGTAAAAATATACGCAAATAACGGCTGGGTTCTTTTGGTTCCGGATCCCGACGAAGCGTATTTTCACATTTGGGCGGAGGCAAAAGACAAATCAACGGCAACCGGTTTTTTAGAAACATATTCCGAAAAAATAAAACAGTGGCAGGAATAACGGCAATTAGTAATTACAAATTACAAATTAAAAAAACAACGGCTGAAAATATTACAAGAGGAATAAAATGGTTAAATTTGGAACGTCGGGTTGGAGAGGCATTATTGCCGAAGAATTTACTTACGAAAACGTGCGCATAGTTACGCAGGCTATTGCAAAGCTTGTAAACGAAGAAAGTAAAAAAGGCTCCGTAATTATAGGTTACGATACGCGTTTTATGTCGGAAGATTTTGCAAAGGCGTCGGCTGAAGTTTTGGCGGCTAACGGCATAAAAGCGCTTCTTTGCAAAAGAGATACGCCCACGCCTGTAATAGCTTTTGAAATAATCCGCTCAAAGCTTGACGGGGGAATAAATTTTACGGCAAGTCATAACCCTTATAAATATAACGGTCTTAAATATTCTCCGTCGTGGGGCGGTCCGGCTTTACCGGAAACAACGCAGAGAATAGAAAAATACTGCGCGGCGATTTCAGCGGGAAACGTTAAAAGAGTTTCCTATGAAGACGGCGTAAAAAATAAACTTATAGAACTTTATAACCCGCGTCCGGCGTATTTAAAGAGAATTAAAGAGCTTATAAATTTTAAAGCCATTAAAAAAGCAAATCTTAAAATAGCGGTAGACGTTTTGCACGGCACCGGCAGCGATTATCTTGACGCGCTTCTTGACGAAGCCGGCATAAAGCAAAAAACAATAAATAAAAACAGAGACACAATGTTTGCCCCTAACGGCGCGCCGGAACCAAACAGCGCAAATATTACGGAGCTTTACCAGATAGTTAAAAAAGAATCGTTTAAATTAGGCATAGCCACCGACGGCGACGCAGACAGGTTCGGCATAGTAGATTCTAACGGAGAGTTTATAACTCCCAACGAAGTTATTCCCGTTGCGCTTTACCACTTAAATAAAACCAGAGGCTGGAAAGGCGTAGCCGCAAGAAGCGTTATGACAAGCCATATGATAGACCGGCTTGCCCAAAAGATTGGCGTTGAAGTTGCCGAAACTCCGGTAGGTTTTAAGTATATCGGCGAAATTATGACGGAACGTCCTAAAGAATTTATCGTCGGCGGCGAAGAATCCGGCGGGCTTACCATACGCGGACACGTTCCCGAAAAAGACGGAATTTTAGCGTGTCTTCTAATTGCCGAAGCCGTAGCTATGAGCAAAAAATCCGTAAGCGCAATTATTAAAGATATAAAAAAATTAACGGGAGAAGTTTTAACTTCCCGGCTTAATTTCCGCCTGCCGCAGGATGTTATGGAAAATTTCAGAAATACGCTTAAAACTAATTCTCCCGACAGTATAGCCGGTTTGAAAGTTCAGAAAAAAATTACTATAGACGGCGACAAATTTATTTTAGACGATAAAACGTGGATAGGTTTCAGACTTTCCGGCACGGAACCAGTTGTGCGCGTTTATGCGGAATCCGACACGCAGGTAAAATTAAATAAACTTTTGAAAGCCGGAAAAGAATTTGTTTACAAAAAATAAATAAGAACTTTGAAATACAGAGGCAAGCAAAATGAGCAAGGAAAGTTTTTTACCGGCTACCGGAACGCGAGATATTGAACCGATATCCGCGCAAATCAGAAACGACGTTATTTATAAAATAACTTCCGGCTATAAAAAATACGGCTTTAATTCTATTGAAACCCCAAGTTTGGAAAAGCTTGAAAACCTTGTCGGCAAAAAAGGCGGGGAAAATGAAAAGCTTATTTTTAAAATATTAAAACGCGGCGATGAATTAAAAGAGGCGTTAAAAAACGGCAGCGCCGATGAAAACGATATAGCCGATTTCGGCTTGCGTTATGACCTTACCGTTCCGCTTGCTCGTTATTATGCGCACTATAAAGATAAACTTCCAAAACCTTTTAAAGTATTTCAAATAGGCAATGTGTGGAGAGCCGAAAGACCGCAAAAATCCCGCTACAGACAATTTACCCAGTGCGATATAGACATAATCGGCGACCCTACTGCTAATTGTGAAATAGAATTAATTTATGTTACGTGCAAAACTCTTCAGGAACTTAAAATAAAAAATTTTGAAGTAAGAATTAACGACAGACAGATATTAAAAAAAATCAGCGAAAATTGCGGTATTAACAACGACAATCAGTATAGAGATTTTCTGATAGCTTTGGATAAGCTTGATAAAAAATCTTTAGATGACGTTATTGAGGAGTTGAGAAAAAAAAGTTTTGCCGAAGACGTTTTGTTAAAGATAAAAAATACTTTTGAGAGTTTGAAAACCGGACAAAATAATCAGCATGAAAATTATTTAAAATCAAGCGATAGCTTAAAGTTAATAATTGAAACCGTTAAAACTCTTTTAGGCGATGTAAGTATCAGATTTGACCCTGCGCTTGTGCGCGGTATGGATTACTATACGGGCACAATTTATGAAGTTAACGAAATAAACGGCAGTATATCTTTCGGCGGCGGCGGACGTTACAATAATATGATAGGCGGCTTTTCGGGACAAGATATTTCAGCCTGCGGTTTTTCTTTGGGGTTTGAAAGAATAATTGACGCTTTCTTTTCCGGCTCAGACGCTCAAAATGCCGGCGTAGTAAAAAAAGCCGCGTTAATATATTCTTCCGATAAAGATAACTATTGCGATATTATTAAATTGTCCGAAAGTTTTAGAAGCAAATATGATGTTGTTTCAATTTTTGAGCGTCAGAAAAATATGGCAAACCAGCTTGAAAAATTAAAAGCCGTAGGTTTTACGCATTGGGGTATTTTTAAAAGCGATAACACTGTAATTGATAAGTTGGAAAAATAATATTAAATAAAAACAGAAACCCCGAAACTGAATTTCAGTTCCGGGGCTTTTTTATGCGTTAAGTTTTAAATATACTTTTGCAGATATTTTTTTGCGAGTTCAAACATTTCTTCATGAGACATTGCCGCAACTCTTCCTTCTTTAAACAGCGCGTCTATAGCTTCTTTAATTTTTACAATTGCTTCGTCGTTTTTGTCCAGCTTGTTTTTGCTGTCTTTAAGTTTTGTAAGCTGCGTGTTATACCAATACGCAATTCCCGCAAGCCCCGCTCTGTCGGTAATTTCAACTTCCGGCGGGCGGTTTAAAATAGCTTGCGTGTCAAATACGTTGTAAATTTCCTGCTCTTTTAAAAGACCGTCGGCGTGTATGCCGGCTTTTGTCATTGCAAAGTTTGCGCCTACAAACGGCTGGTTTTTTGGAATTTCATAATGAAGTTCTTTTTTGAAGAACTCGGCAATTTCCGTTATGGCGGTTAAGTCCATGCCGTTGTTGCTTCCTCTTAAAGCTACGTATTCCATAGCGAGGGCTTCAATGGGAGTGTTTCCCGTTCTTTCGCCTATTCCAAGCAGAGTTCCGTTAATTCCGGCGCAGCCGTAAAGCCATGCCGCGGTAGCGTTGCTTAACGCTCTGTGAAAATCGTTATGCCCGTGCCATTCAATGTATTCCGAAGGAACGCCCGCGTAATGCGTTAAAGCATGCATAATTCCGTTGACGTTTCTGGGCAGCGACGCCCCCGGGTAGCTTATTCCAAACCCGAGCGTATCGCAAGCTCTTATTTTTATAGGCGTTTTTGCTTCTTTTGAAAGTTTCATAAGCTCCATTGCGAAAGGAACTACAAAGCCGTAAATGTCGGCTCTTGTAATATCTTCAAAATGGCAGCGCGGAACTATCCCTTCGGCAAGAGCCGCTTTGACTATATCTAAATACATATCAAGCGCTTCTCTGCGCGTTTTTTTAAGTTTTAAAAATATATGGTAGTCCGAGCAGGACGTTAAAATTCCCGTTTCTTTAAGACCCATTTCTTTGACAAGTTTAAAATCGCTTTTTGTGGCTCTTATCCAAGATGTTATCTGCGGAAACTGATAGCCTCTTTCCTGACATTTTCTGACGGCGGCTTTGTCTTTGTCCGAATAAAGAAAAAATTCCGTCGCGCGAATTACGCCGTTAGGTCCGCTGAGTTTGTGCATAAGGTCGTAGAGTTTTAAAATTTGCTCTACGGTAAACGGATTCATTGCCTGCTGGCCGTCGCGAAAAGTTGTGTCGGTAATCCAAATGTCGTCCGGAGGATTCATCGGGACTACTTCATTGTTGAAAAAAATCTTTGGAACATCGGTGTACTGAAACGTTTCTCTGAAAAGATTCGGTTCCTTTACGTCCTGAAGTTCAAAATGATATGCTTCAAGTTCAAGCTTGTTTGTTCTTTTGTTGAAAGTTAACATATTAATACCTCCTTAAATATAAGCAAATATCATACCTTTTTATTGCGATATTATCAAGCTTTTGCGCAACACGGGAAGTTTGAAAATCTTCATATATTTTCAATTGTTTTTCTTGACAGCAAAATCTTTTATTGGTATCATTTTTATAGCTATGAATTTGTTTAAAACGTTTAAACAAGAATTAAAACGCAAAGTAACCATAATGCTTATACCTCACGGTAAATTAAAACCTGTGAAATTAAGCGTTTCGTTGTTGCTTTTTTGCGTTTTTATGGTTTCTTGGACAGGCGTTACCGTGTGGTCAGGCTATTTGGCAAGCAGACATATAGATTATCTTAAAGTTAAAACCGATAATAAAATAATGAAAGTCAGGCTTATGCTTTTTGCCACGCAGCTTGAAAACACCAAAAATCTTATTGAACGTTTGCAAAATAACGACGATAAAATACGTTCTCTCTTGGCGCTGGATACTAAAAAAGCCATTATTGAGGGAGACCTTGCTCCGCAGTCTTACACAGGCGCGGGCGGACCAAGTTTGAATCAGTCTAACGCTTTTGCTCTTGTTTTATCCGGAAAAATTAATAAAGTAAATTACACCTCTCTTGCTAATCAGGCTGTTGAGTTGAATAAAAAATACGAGTTTATGCAAAAGAGTTACAGCGAAATAATGAATAATATAAAATACCAAAGAGCGGTATTTATGGCAACGCCTCGCGGCTGGCCGGCCGAAGGACGAGTAACTTCCAATTTCGGTTTCAGGTTTCACCCGTTTTTCCAAAGCAAAGATTTTCATTCCGGACTTGATATAGCTAACGAATTAAACACTCCTGTTTACTGTACCGCCAACGGTAGAGTTGTTTTCTCAGGCTGGCAGTCGGGATACGGAAATATTGTGGTTATAGACCACGGATACGGTTTAAGAACTGCATACGGACACCTTGCAAAGAGACTTGCTAAAGTCGGAGATTATGTTGAGCGCGGCAAGGAAATAGGCAAAATGGGCGCGTCCGGCGTAGCTACGGGAACGCATGTTCACTACGAAGTGCATTACAAAGGCAAAGCCGTAAACCCTATGTCTTATCTTAAAGATAATTCTTTGTCATAAAAGGAAATATTAGATGATCAGCAAGAAAAGTTCAAAAAATCTTTTGGATTCGGTAGAAACAATCGTCGGCGCGTCTTCTTTTTTTGAAGGCAATATTAAAACCGATAAAACCGTGCGTATAGACGGTAAAATAATAGGAAATATTGACGCTTCCGGAGTTCTTATAGGCGCGGATGCTCGCATTGACGGAAACATAAAAGCCGAAATAGTTATGGTTGGCGGAACCGTGGATGGCAATATCAACGCTTCGGACAGCGTTGAAATTTTAAGTAAAGCAAAAGTTGTAGGAAATATTAAAACCAATATTTTTACAATAGCAGAAGGCGCGTATTTTGAAGGCAAATCTTCCATGATAGCTAACGAGGAAAACAGCGAGGACGAAAGCAAATGATGAATTTTTTAAGGAAGCACAACCGTAAGATTTTAATATTAGTTATTGTGGTGTTTGTGGGCAGCATTTTTTGGATAGGCGCGCAATCGCTGGGCGGAGGAGCTGCCGACGACAGAAGCATTGCCAAAGTTTACGGAGAAAAAATTCCGTTTGAAACTTATATGTCTATGTATAGTATTTCCGTGCGCACGGCGTCAAACAATTCCGAAACGGATTTAACCGACGAGCAGAAAAACCGCATAAAAACTTCTATTCTTTACGAGCTTGTTCAAACGGAAGTAATGTCGGCGCAGGCTAAGAAATACGGAGTAACCGTTTCAGACGCGGAGCTTGATTCGTATCTTCAGAGCAACCCGATGTTTAGAAACAACAACGCTTTTGACGCTCGCGCGTATTTTGCTTTTTTAAACGAACTTAGAATGACTCCTAATAAATACGAAGAGCTTACCAGAAAACAGATAGCGGGAATTAAGTTGCAGAGATTTTTATTTGCATCCGTAAAAGTTTTTGATAATGAATTTGCCGCGGCAAAAAAAGTAAATTCTAAAATTATTTTTAACGATTTGGCGCGCGCAAAAAGCAATCAAATACTTAACGAATGGTATATGGGTTTGCTAAACGACGCATTTGCCGACGGAAAAATTATTGTTAATGAGAAACTTCTCGGGGAGATTTAATTATAACGCTGAAATTTTTAAGTTCTTTCTTGAGTTTTATGTAAGGCAGCCCCACTACGGTATAGTAATCGCCGAAAATTGTATCTACAAAGCCGTCGTTTGAATCTTGTACGGCGTAAGCGCCGGCTTTATCCATATGTTTTCCAAAAAGCTTCTTGAGTTTATTCTCGGGAAGCTTTTTCATTTTCACAACGGCGCAGTCGTAAAATACGGTTTCTTTTTTTAAAGCGCGGTCTATAATTGCAACGCCCGTATATACTTTGTGTTTGCTGCCGTTTAACTCGCGGACAATTCTTTCGCAATCTTTTTTATTTTTTGGTTTGCCTGTAATTTTTCCGTTTAAAACAACTATCGTATCGGCGGAAATAATAATTGCGTCGCCTTTTATTTTTGAGGCAATGTCGGAACCTTTTTGCAGCGCAAGATTTTTTACTATGGAAGAAGGTTTGGACAGCTTTGTGCTTTCGTCAATATTGCTTGGCAAAACTTCAAATTTAAGACCCCACTCTTTAAGAAGCGAGATTCTTCTGGGAGAAGCCGAAGCAAGTATTATTTTTTTACCCCGCATATTTTTTTATCCAGTTAAGGTAATCTTTGCTTGCTTTGTCTATTTTAAACGATACTATTTCAGGAACTTCATAAGGGTGAACGTCTTTGATTTGTTTTTCAAGTTTGCGGAAATTTTTGCGGGAAGTTTTCATTATAAGCAGCGCTTCGCGCGAGCGGGTTATTTTGTTTTTCCACCAATAATAAGAATCGGCGTTTTTTAAAACGCTTACGCAAGCGCACAATTTGTTTTTTAAAACTATATCGGTAATTTTATTTGCGGTTTTAAGATTGGGGACGGTGACAAATACGGTTAAGAAGTTCATTTTAATAAAGATAAAAGCACTGCTTTCTGCGCATAAAGTCTGTTTTGCGCCTGCGTGAAAATGGAGGTTTCGTATTTGTCCATAATTTCTGCGGTTATTTCTTCTCCGCGTAATGCGGGAAGGCAATGCAAAACTATGCATTTTGAAGAGGCTTTTTTAAGAAGTTCCGAGTTCACCTGATAAGGAGCGAAAGCTTTCTTTCTTTTTTTTGCTTCGCTTTCTGCGCCCATTGAAGTCCAAACGTCGGTATATATTACGTCTGCGTTTTTTGCTTCGTTTATGTCGCTTGTTATTTTTATTTCTGCGCCGGTCTGCGCGGTGTATTTTAACGCTTTGTCTAAAATAGCTTTTTTAGGAGCGTAATCTTTAGGGCATATCAAAGTAAAATCCAAGCCTAAAACTGCCGAAACCGCAATAAGAGAGTTTGCAACGTTATTAGAATCTCCCACAAAGACTATTTTCAGTTTTTTCAGCGCTTCAACTGTTTTTGTTTTAAGGAGAAGCTCCATTACGGTCATAATGTCTGCAAGAATTTGGCAGGGATGTTCGTAATCCGTAAGTCCGTTTATCACGGGAATAGACGAGTATTTCGCAAACTCTTCCACGTCCGAATGTTTAAAAGCTCTTATCATAAGACCGCTTACATAGCTTGAAAGCACAAGAGCGGTATCGTGTATGGATTCGCCTCTTTTACGCTGAAGGTTTTGCGCGTTTAAAAGGATGGGGGTTCCGCCAAGCTGCGCCATAGCGGCAGCAAAAGAAACCATGGTTCTTGTTGAAGGTTTTTCAAATATAAGCCCTAACGTTTTTCCCGTCAGGTCGGTTAAATGTTTTCTTTTTGATTTTAATTCAAAAGCTTTTGCAAGTAACGCTTCAATTTCTTTTTTAGTTAAATCATAAATAGACAACAAATCTTTTTTTGCCATTTGAGACTCTCCATATTAAAATGCCCAGTAATTCTACCAAAAAATATGCGCTAAATCAATGAAATTGACTTTATTCGTATTTTTTTATATCATAACCGCCAGCGCAATAATCCGTATGCCGACGTAGCTCAGCTGGTAGAGCAGCGGTTTTGTAAACCGCAGGTCGTAGGTTCAAACCCTATCGTCGGCTGTTTTTTACTTCGTCTTTTGAGTTTATGCTGCGTTGCGCCGCTTGCCATTTAGGTTTTGCCTAAACTTAAAATACTTCGTAAAAAAGGGTTTCTATAAGTTGTTTTATTAACAGCCTTTCAGGGCTGTTTTTTTATTTGTGTATTTTTGGTAACATATAACTATGGAAAAAAAGATACTTAATACCAATAGAAAGGCTTTTCATAATTATGAAATTCTTGAGAAAATAGAAGCGGGCGCGGTTTTGTCGGGCTATGAGGTTAAATCTGCCAGAAAATCAAATATCAGTCTTGTAGACAGCGTGGTTCGTTTTTCAAACGGAGAGGCGTTTGCCGATAACGTTTTTATAGCGCCTTACGAGCATATGTCTTCACATGTTTCGGATTATGACGCAAAAAGAAAAAGAAAACTTCTTATGCGCAAAGATGAAATAAATAAGTTTTCGCAGAAAATAAAAGAAAAAGGGCTTACGGCGATTCCTCTTGAAGTTTATATCTCGCCCAAAGGCAAAATAAAATTTCTTGTAGGGCTTGGCAAGGGCAAGGCCGCTTACGATAAAAAAGAAACCATAAAAGCTAAAGACGTTAAAAGAGATTTGGCAAGAGAAGGCGTGCGTAAATTTTAAAATGAAAAAACTTTTTACGGTTTTGTTTACGATATTTATTTTTATTTCCGCAGCGCAAGCTGCAAGGAGCATTAATATGACCGGAAGATTTGTGCCTCCCGACGGTAAAACTTTACTTTTTGCCGGACAAAACAACGCTGATTTTGACGAATTTGTTGCGGTAAATAAAAAAGTTCCCGCAGGTTTTATGACTTACGTCGCCCTTTCCGACTTAAAGGGGCTTGACGAGATAAATAACGTGGGCACCGGCGATATGTTTGCGGACGAACTTGTTAAAAAATATCCCGGCGCGGCAGTACAGATTGGGCTTTATCTTGTAGGTTCTCTTAAAAATATTGTAAACGGCACATTAGACGGCAATATTAAGGAATTTGCCAAGTGGATAAAAAAAACGAAGTCGCCTGTTTTTCTTAGAATCGGCTACGAGTTTGATAATCCTGAAAACGGCTACGAGCCTGAAATTTATAAAAAAGCGTTCATATACATAATTGAAAAAATGGATTCTTTAAAAGTTGAAAATGTTGCATACGTGTGGCATTCTTACGCGGCGTCAAACCCCAAAGGGCTGGACGTTTGGTATCCGGGCGACGAGTATGTGGATTGGTGCGCAATATCGTATTTTGCGGGAAACGACTGGCTTCCCATGTTGAAATTTTCTCAAAAACATTCCAAACCTTTGATGATTGCCGAAAGCGCGCCGATGACGTGGTTTGGGCTTACGGAAGCAAAAAAACCGTATTGGTATAAAGTTCTTTTTAAATTTATAGAAGAAAGAAACATTAAAGCGTTTTCGTACATTAACTGCGACTGGAACGCTCAAGGGATGTTTGCGCATTACAATTGGGGAAACAGTAAAATAAGCGTGACTGCCGAAATAGAAAAAATCTGGATTGAAAATATTGCGTCCAATCGTTTTGTTTGGCTGGACGATTTATATAAAACAATTCAAAAGCCATTAAATGAAAAATGATAAACCTCAAATTACGTCCGTTCAGGCGTCTGCGGGGTCCGGAAAAACTTACAATCTCGCAAAGCGCTACATAACTCTTCTTTTGGAGCGTTCCGATAGCGCTTCGCCTGTTTCAATTAAAAACGTTATAGCCGTAACTTTTGCAAATAAAGCCGCAGTAGAGATGAAATACAGAGTAATTGAATATCTGAAAAAAGCGGCGTTGTCTTTGGATACCGGCGACATTTTAAAGGATTTGAATTTATCCGAAAAAGAAAAATCCGTCTGTAGCGCAAAAATTTTAAACGATATTCTTGAAAATTACGATAACTTCAACATTAGCACTATAGACAGTTTTATAAACCGCATATTAAAAGCCTGCGCGATAAACGTAGGAATATCTCCAAACTTTAAAATAGAAAAAGACATATCCGAAAATCTTTCCTTTTCAGTGGATTCTTTTTTAAAAAAAGCTTCCAAATCTTCGTCGTATAAAAACTTATTGTCGGAATATATAATGCAATATCTTATTTTGGAGAAGTCCGGCTGGTTTCCAAAAAACGATATTTATAACGAAGTTAAAAATGTTTTCAGAAAAACGGGATACACTGGTAAAAATATAGAAAGCGTTGAGTCCGGTTTTGAAGAAGGGCTTGTGTCAAGAAGCGTTAAGATACGAAATTTAACGCAAACGTTTGCGGATAAATATTTAAAGCTTGATATTAACGGACATTTTAAAAATGCGGTTAAAAAAGTTTTGGAAGAAGACGATAAAATATTTCACCGGTTAAAAGTTCCGAAAAAATTCTCTTCAACGGAACTGAAATATAATGCAAACGCCGCTCGCGATATTGCCGCTGATTCTTTATGGGAAGAGATTGTTTCCGCGGTGTCGGAACTGTATGAGTTTTACGCGCAAAATTATTACGGCGTTTACGGAAAGATTTTTTCTAATATCAGCGTTGAGTTTGACAGGCAGGCAAAAAATGAAGAGATAGTTTTTTTAAACGAGATAAACAGAAAAACCACCGATTTTTTTAAAAGCGCGGATTCTATAATGCCGGAAGTTTATTACAGGCTTTCGGAAAGGTATAAGCATTTTTTAGTGGATGAATTTCAGGATACAAGTTTTGTTCAGTGGTCTGTTTTAAAAAGATTTTTGGAAGAAACGCTGGCCAACGGCGGAACATTTTTTTACGTTGGCGACGCAAAACAGTCTATTTACGATTTTCGCGGCGGCAGTTCTGAAATATTTTATAAAGCGCTGCAGGATTTCCCTCAAAGAGAAAGCGAAGTTATTACGCTTGGCGAAAATTATAGAAGTCATAAAACAATAGTTGATTTTAACAATAAAATATTTTCGCGCGAAAATTTAGAGCGTTATTTAAAAGAAGTTTATGAAGACGATAATTTGGAAATTTACGACAACATTCTTAATGTTTATTCTTCTTCCGGTCAAAATTTTAACGCAAAAAAAACAAAAGGATACGTGGATATTGAAGTTCTTGACGGCGATTTGTCGGAAGATGCGCCAAAGCTTAAGTTTTTAGAGCATGTCAAAAGCGCTCTTGAAAGATTTTTGCCGCAGGATATTTCAGTTCTTTGCAGAACAAACGGCGAAGCGTTTGAAGCCGGCGCATGGCTTTTGGAAGAAGGTTATAACGTAGAGTCGGAACAGACGTTAAATTTAAAAAACAATTCTTTAGTAAAACAAATAATTTCGCTTATGGCTTTTATAAACTCTCCGCTTGACGCGCTTTCTTTTGCGTCTTTTATATCGGGAGAAGTTTTTCAGAAAGCCGCCGGAATTTCTTCAAAAGAGTGCGATAAATTTTTGTTTGAACAAAATAAAAATAAAAAAAATGAAGTTTTCTATAAAGCTTTTCAGGATAAATATCCGGAACTTTGGAATGCGTATATTGAAGAATTTTTCTTAAAAGCCGGTTTTATTCCCGTATATGAACTTACGATATCCGTTTTTGAAAAATTAAAAATTATTGAAAGCTTTCCGGAAGATAAAATTTTTGCGTTAAGATTTTTAGAGCTTGTAAAAGAGTTTGAAAAAGAAGATTCGGGAATTAATAATTTTTTGGCGTATTTTAATTTGCTGAATGCGAATGAGGAAATTTTATATGTAAAAAATTCGTCGGCAAACGCAATAAAAGTTATGACGGTTCATAAAGCCAAGGGGCTGCAGTTTCCAGTTGTTATACTTCCTTTTTTAAAACTTTCGGAACAAAAAATAGACAAACCTTATTTTGATAATTCTGGCGGAGATATAAAACTTTTATATGTTTCCCAAGACACCGCTAAATTTTCAAAGAAAATAAAAAATATTTACGATATGGAAAAAGCCAAGCTTTTGCTTTCGGAAATTAACGTTTTATATGTTTCCATGACAAGAGCGGAGTGCGAGCTTTACGCTATAACAACGCAAAAAGGAAGAACTAAAAACACGGTCGCGGCGCTTTTAGGCTCAAACGTTTTTAAGGACGGTTCTAAAGAAATATATAAGATAAAAGAAGTTAAATATGAAAAAATTTCAGACGACGTTTCCGGAGGATATAAAGCGGTATCTTATAACTTGCCTGAAACCGATTTGCAAGCCGTTGACTGCGACGACGCCAAACGTTACGGCGCTATGATGCATTTTGCGTTGTCAAAAATAACGACGTTAAAAAATAAAGACGCCAAAAAAGAAATTTCCGCGGCGGCGGATTGCGCGAAAAGAAAATTTTTGTTTGACGGTTTAAAAAACATTCCGGAAAATTTAGAATCCTTTTTTGAAAACGATAAAATACAAGAAATATTTAATTTTAACGAGCGTGAAGTTTTTAACGAAAAAGAAATTGTTACCGCCTCAGGCGATACTTTAAGAGCAGATAAACTGATTGAAAAAACGGACGCGGTTATTGTTTACGATTTTAAAAGTTCGCAGATAACCGAAGAAAATATAAGGCAGGTTGAGAAGTATAAAAAGCATCTCGGTGAAATATACGGACAAAAACCGGTATTCGGCTTTTTGGTGGAAATTAATTCAAAAAAAATAGTAAAGGTGTAAAATGGCTTCGCGCGTTCTAAACATTGCTTTGCATGAAAATATAACTGATTTTACGGCGGATTACATTTTAAAATCCGCAAAAAAAACAGCCGTTATAAGCGGAGGAAAACGCCCTGAGCTTTTTATAAAGAAAAAGCTCGCGCAAAAAATAAACAAAGCTTTTTATCCGCCTGAATTTTTTACAAACGAATCTTTTATAGAGAATTTGGTTTTTGAAAGTTTTCCGTTTGAGAAAATGCCGGATTTGGAAGCGGCTTATATTTTGTATCAGGTAATAGGCGAAAGCGCGCCCGAGCTTTTAAAAGGTAAAGCTTCTTTTGAAAACTTTTTGCAGTGGGCGTATGAAATTCTTTCTTTTATAGATCAGCTTGATATGCAAAATATCGGCGACCAACATCTTGAAAACGTTAAAGCTAACGCGGATATAGGTTTTGAAGTTCCGCAAAATATAAATAATATTTTAAAAAATATCAGCGTTATAAGAAAAGTATTTCACGCAAAACTGGAAAGTTCGGCAAAAAGAACGTCGGGATATACTTTTATAAAATCTTTGCAAAGCGACGTTGGCGCGTTGCTTGAAAGATTTGACGAGATAATATTGCTTGCTCCGTTTTATTTGCATAAAACCGAAATTGAAATTTATAAAAAGCTGTTTGCTGCCGGAAAACTTACGATTATTCTTCACGGAAATCCGGAAGATTTTCCTGTTTTAAAAGAAATATACGGATTTTTCAAAGTTAAGCCTTCCGAAGTTAAAGACGAGCAGAATTTTGAATCTGAAATTTTCTGCGCTTTTGACCAGCAGTCGCAGGCAAGGCTTTTAAAAAATCTTGTCGCAAAAATTCCGCAAGATAAAACTGACAAAACCGTTGTTATAGTTCCAAAGCCGGAAAGCGTTCAATCGGTAATTTCCGAAATTGAATCGCTCGGTATTGATTACAATGTGTCCGCGGGATACCCTGCGTCTAAAACGGCTTTGTTTTCTTTGATAAAAGATATTTTAGGCGCGCAGCTTTCAAGAAACGGTAAAAATTATTATTCTAAAGATTTAATGAAAGTTCTTTCAAACCCTTTGTCTAAAAATATGAGATTTTTCGGAGATCCGTCGGTTTCGCGAATAATAGCGCATAAAATAGAAAACGCTTTAGACTCTTCTTCAAAAAGTATTTTAGCCGGAAAACTTTTTGTAAGCTGCCAAGAGCTGCTTTCGGACGAAGAACTTCAAAAAGAAATAGGTTTAACGGTAACAAAAGCGTGGGATTTCGTTCAAGGCGAGAAAATAAAAAGCGCCGTTAAAAAAGCATTTGACGCGTTTTTTACGGAGTGGGAAGATATAGAAACTTTGTCGGAATTTTCTGCCGTGCTGCTTGAATTTACGGATAAAATTTTAAAGCTCAGCGCAGCGGGAAATTATGCGCTTAATTCCCAGTCGGCGGCGCTTTTAATAAGTTGCGCAAACGAATTGAAATATGGGGAGGTTTCAAAAAATAAGTTTTCTCCGGTGGAAATTATAAATATATTTTTAAATCTTATTGAAAAACAAAATATCTCTTTGCCCGGTTCCCCTCTTAAAGGTCTTCAGGTGCTTGGTCTTTTAGAGTCAAGAAATCTTTCGTTTGAAAATGTTTTTATAGTTTCCATGACGGATTCCGTCGTGCCTCAAATATCAAAAAATTTTCCGCTTATACCGAAAGAAATTATGCAGGCTTTGGGTATAGAAATAGTCGCTAAAGAATTTGAAATACAGTCTTACCATTTTAAAAGACTCGTTGCTGGAGCGAAAAAAGTTTTTCTGATTTATCCGGATAACGGCAAGGAAGAAAGAAGCAGATTTATAGAATCTCTCGTATGGAAAAAACAATTTGAGAAAAAAGATTTAACCGCGGGAGAGGTAAAAAAATTTGATTTGGGCGTTATAGGAAAACAGAATGCTCTTAAAAGAAAATACGAAAAAACGGAAGAAATAAAAAATTACTTAAAAAAAATGCCGTATTCATACAGCAAAATAGACGCATATTTAAAGTGCAGGCTTGCGTTTTATTTTAAATACGTTTTAGGACTTGACGAAAACGTTGAAATAGGCGCGGAACTTGACGGCAGCGATATCGGAAATTTTATTCACAAATTTTTGCAAAATACGTTTCATGAAAATTTAACGCGCCGGCAATTTGAAGACGAGAATTTTAACAAAGCGTATATGGGCGAACTTGAAAAATCTTTTGACGTGTCTTTGGGTATGCGTTCAAGAGAAGACGCGTTTCTTATAAAAAAAGTTTTGCTCTACAGAATGGGAAAATTTTTAGAGCTTGAAAAAAACAAACCTTTTAAAACTATATATAAAAGCGAAGCAAAATATAAATCTTCTTTGGGAGAATATGCTTTAGAATGCATAATAGACAGAGTTGACCAAACGGATTCCGGTTACGCGCTCTACGATTATAAAACCGGCAAAGTGGATGCTCCTATAATTTCCGCAAAATTTAACGAGCTTCTTTTAAGCGATATTCACAGAGAAAATATAAAGAAAGCGGTAAAATCTTTGCAGCTTCCGTTGTATAAGTATGTCTTTGAAAAAGAGACGGGCAAAAAAGTTATAAGCTGCGGTTTGTATGATATAAAAAAAGCTGAAATAGCGGATTTTCCTGCGGATGAAGACGTCTATGAAAAGTGTATTGAAGTATTAAAATATATTTTAGACGAAATTTCACAAGGAGACTATTTTGAAGCCGATCCGCAAGACTTTAAAAATTGCGCCTCTTGTAAGTACTTTTATATTTGCAGATAAAATGTTAAAATACCCGACATGAAAATTACAATAATATTTGCCGTTATCATTTTAAGCTGTTCTTCTGTTTTTGCAAACCATACCGTTTTTACTATTGAAAGAAATAAAAACGCCAACGTTGTCTATTACGACGCCAATATTACCGATAAAAAGATAGACGAAAAAAATCCTATAGACGCTTATTGGCTTTTGCACGCTATTGACGGCAGAAGAGAAGAGCTTAGCGCTTTTGAAAAAAAAGCCTACGGTTTTAAAACAAAACATACAAACGAAAAACATTTTGAACTTGCTCTCAAAGCTGTTGAAGACAGGGCTATAAAACTTTTCACGCACAACGGTTTGGCTGTTGCTGAAATTACTATAAACAATAAAAAAGCCTATCTTAAAAAAGTTTATGTTTTTTCAAAAGACGGAATGCTTGGCATTCCTAAAGTATATTATTACATCCTTCACGGCATTGACCCTGAAACCGGCCAAGAAGTCTCCGAAAAAATAGAACTAAAAAAAGATAAATAGTTAGTCGTTAAAACAATAAAAAAGCCGAAAGATTTTTAAATCTTTCGGCTTTTTTATTGTTTTTTTTATGCGGCGGGCGGGATTTGAACCCGCACCACCTTTCGGGACAGGCTTCTGAGACCTGCGCGTCTGCCATTCCGCCACCGCCGCATTGCTGTGTCTTTTGGATTTATGCTTCGTTACGCCGCTCCTCATTTGTGTCCAACAAACTTCGTCGCGGCAAGCCTTGCCTAAACTCTAATCATTGCTGCGTCTTTTTATTGTGTTGCTTCTTACTTGTTCCTTACTCCTTCCTACTTTCTACTTGTCGTTAAGACTCTATAATTTTCATCTCAATTACGCGCATCTTCTTCCATTTGCCTGTTTTATATCTTAAAAAGAATGTTGTAGCAAGCATTATCACGTAGAAAACAAAAATAGACCAGCCGATATAAAAGTTAAGGTGAAGAATTGAAATTACAAAATAAATGGGGACAATTGCAACGCAAACCGACAATACAATAAAAGTTTTCATAACGAAAGCCGTGTCGCCGGCGCCTTTAATTGCCGCGCAGAAAATTACGTTTAACGGGTCAAAAACCGTGTATATTGCCACAAAACGCAGAAGCTCTATAATTAAAGGTTTTATTTTCAAAACAATTTCCGCTTCGGCGCCGTTTGCAAACGGGAAAATAAAAAATCCCGGAACAATTACAATAGCCAAAACCACAAGCGCAATATATGAGTAAACTATTTTCAACGCAGTTCTCACGCTTTTTGACGCTAATTCCGGTTTGTTTTGCCCAAGGTAATTTCCCACCATAATGGATGTCGTAATTCCGCACCCTACCAAAGGCATAAAAATTAACTGATTTATATTCATTACTATATTTGTGGCGGATTGTATATCTTTCTGAATGGAGCCCATAAGTATTACAAAAAAAGTAAAAGCGCCCATATCAAAGAAAAATTCCACGCCGTTTGGAAAACCGAATTTAAAAAGTTTTTTTATAAAAGTAAAATCCGGCTTGAAGTTTTTGATTTGGTAAATTCTGTTTTTCTTATTTAAAAAAATTAAAAGGAAAAATGTGGAAAGCATTACAACCGAAGCTAAAATACTTGCGATTGCGGCGCCTTCTATGCCCATTGGCGCAAAGCCGAGTTTGCCGAAAATTAAAACGTAATCGGCTATAGCGTTAACGGCTATGCCTATTATATTTACAAACAAAATAACTCCGGTTTTTTCGCGACCGGCGTAAAAACCGGTTAAAGCGTTGCTTGCAAGCAGCGGCAGCGAGCCCATGCACAATATTTTAAAATATTTAATTTCTTCGGCTATTACAGCTTGGCTGTGCCCTGACAAATTAAAAATAGCGTCTGAAAACAAAGAAAATATAAATACAACTGCCGAGGCTATAACCGCCAAATAACAGCTTTGCCACACGGCGGAACCTATTTTATGGTAATCTTTATTTCCGTTATATTGCGAAATGAAAACGTCAATATAAGAAATAGTTCCTATAAAAATGCTTAAAATTGTAAAATTTAAAAGTCCGGCGGGAAGGGACGCCGCGTAAGCGTCTTGGCTGTACCATGCCAAGAAAACTCTGTTGATGAAATTTTGTAAAGCCCATGCTCCCGTTGATATAATAAGAGGAGCGGCTATTTTTAAAAATTCAAGCTGCCCGCCGCGCGAGTTCCAGCTGTTTTTAATTGTAATAAACGTGTTCATAGTGACCTCGGGAAAATTATACTATTATATATCTTTATAACTAAATCTTGCAAACCGCTTTCCAAAAGAGTAACATATTTAGAGTATATGATGTCTAATTTTTAACTGATGTTATTATTTAATTGAGGGAGTTTAAACATGAATAAATTTATTTTAGTTGTATTTGCAAGTATTTTTTGCATATTGCCGCTTGTTGCGCAGGCTTACGGCGAAAACACCAGAAAAGTTGTTGCAACGCATTATTATGAAGGAAATCCTAAAAAAGAGATGGTTTTTTATAACGATGAAGGCAAGGAAATAGCCAGAGAATATTATCATATAGAAGGGCGTTCTTCCGGAGTAAAGGGCAGAATTCCCGACGGAATAATTATGGAATATTTTCAGGACGGAACCGTTAAAAGCAAAGCCCTGTATAAAACAAATCTTATGTTAAACGAAGCCGAATTTTACGATAACGGCGCTAAACTTTCCGTAACGGTAAATCAGTGGAACGGCAGAGCTTTAGAAAAAATGGCGGAAGTTATTTACTACCCCAACGGCAACAAAAAGCAGGAAGTTGTAATGGATGGTGGCGGAAACGGAATAAGCAAGCTATACTATGACACAGGCGAGCTTTACGAACAAGTCCCCCTAGTTGACGGAATGAGAGAAGGTCAGGTTAAAAAATATTTTAAAAGCGGCAAGCTTCAGTTTTCCGGAACTATGAAAAACGGAGAGCTTATCGGCGGAAAAGAGTATGACTCTTCCGGAAAGCTTATAAATTAGGCCGAATATTAAAATTAGGCCGAACGAGGTTTTACAGTGAAGAAAATAGCGTCAATATTTTATGTTATGCTGTTTTGCGTAAGTTTCTCTTATGCGGAATATATATATTTGAGTTCCGGCGAAGTGGTGGAAGGAAAAATAACCGCCGAGTCAAACTCCGGTATAACCGTTAAAGTAGGAGCGAAAAACAGAAAAATTAAAATTTCAGAAATTATAGATATAACTAAAACGAAAAAAATTGTTGTGACAGCGCCCGTGCAGGTTGAGGCTCCCGCAGCGCCCGCGGAACCTGAAATTGCTGCTGTCGCGCCTGTAAAAGTTGACCAAGAAGACTTCAGCGCAAAAACACAATTTACCAGCGACGCATCACAGCCTTTGGAAGGCTCGCAGACTTATGTTTCAGACTATAATTCAGGGTCTGTAATATACAATGTAAAAGCGGTAGAAGTTCCAAAACCGCCGGAAGAACCGGAGCAGGTTCCTGATGCGCAGCCTTGGCAGCCTGAAGTTTCCGCTGAACCTGCAGCGCCGCAAGACGAAGCTTCGGCAGTTGTGCAAGAACCTGAAGCTGCTGCTTCTGTGGAAGATGACGGTTTTGACGCAGCGGCATTTTTACTTGGCGAAGCGGCGGTCAGTATTCCGCAAGCGCCCCCGGTTGCAGATAATGAACCTGAACCTGTTAAGCCTGTCAAAGAAAAAGCAAAATATGAGACTTTTGTAGGTGTAGCTTTTGATTTAAAAGGACAGTTTGACTCCTCCGGCAAAGAAATTATCGGCGCAGTCGCAAAAGATCTCGGTAAAGAAAATACAGACTACGGATTTAGCGTTGCAATTGAAAGATACGGATATTTTTTGGGTTGGGCGGCATTGGGCGTTGGCGTAAGTTACGAGTTTAACAGACATCTTGAAAAAACTCCCGGAACGTTTAGCTTTCTGCCCGTTTATGCAACTTTAAAATTAAAAGCGATAGATGCGGGCTGGTTTACTCTTTACGGTTTAGGTCAGGCAGGATACAGCTTCATGTTTGCAAATAACGACTACATCGGCGACGCAAAAAGCAGAGGCGGTTTGTATTACGCTTTCGGCGGCGGAATATCGGTAGGGAATGTAGTTCTTCAGGCTTTGTATTCTGTGTCAAGTTCTCATTTATCGCGCAATCTTACAGCTGCGGATATTGATAAAGATGTTAAATTCAGCAAATTGGGCGCATACATAGGGTATTTATTTTAATATTTTGAATTTTAAAAAAGACTCTCCGGATAATCTCTTCCGGAGGGTCTTTTTTTGCTTAAAAATAAAAAGCAATTGCAAATTTTCAAGTTTGTGTTATAATAATTATGCATTATCGTTGAAGAGGTCATTATGAAGAAGATACTTGTAGCAATATTGTTTTCTATAGGTATTTTTCCGTCTTGGGTTGCTGCCGACTATGACAGCGATTACGATATATCTAAATTTCAAATAGAATGGATAGTTAACGACAGCTTAATACCTGAAAGTAACGAACATCTAACCGAAGCCGACAGATTAAAATTTCAACCAACCCAGCCTGAACCTGAATATGATTATTCCGTAGAAATAGTAGTTGACGATTATAAATCGCTTTCGTACGATGATGAAAATTACGACGCTGCAAAAGAGCTTCTTTTGGGCACGTTTGAACACAGTAAAGAAAAAATGAAAGAGGCCGTTATTATAAAAGATGACACTGTAAAATATGTAATAGCCGATAAGATTAAAAAGTCGGATTTTGACGCGGCAAAATATTTGCTTGAACAGGAAAGTAAAAAAGATTCGAAAGATTATTACGTTAAACCTACCAGATATTCCGCCGGTGATTTTGATGCTGCAAAATATATTTTGAATCTGAATTAATTTTTTAAGATAATTTTAATATTTAAACAGAAGTCCGGTTTGCGGTTTAAACCGGTCTTTTTTATTGAATAATCATGTCATATATTATAAAATCTGTTGCTATAGTTTATAGGAAATCTTATGGAAAAAATTGATAAACAATTTATAGAATTTCGCAATGTGTCGGTTCTGCGTCAAGACAGATTTATTCTTAACGACGTAAACTTGTCTATTGCCTCGGATGAAAACGTTGCTGTTATAGGGCCTAACGGTTCCGGAAAATCTACGTTTATTAAACTTATTACGGGAAATATTTACCCGTCTTACACCGGCGACAACACGCTGTGCAGGCTTTTTGGGCGCGATAAATGGAATATAAGCGATTTAAGGCAGTCTTTGGGCATAGTTACAAGCGAGCTTCAAAATAAATTTCAAACCGATATAACAGGCTTTGAAACTGTGCTGTCCGGGTTTTTTTCAAGCGTGGGCATTGCAAAAAATCACACGGTTACCTTGCAGATGGAAGAAAAAGCGCGCAAAATGATAGAGTTTCTTGAAGTAAGCCGTCTTAAACAACATTCAATTGACACAATGTCTTCCGGCGAGGCGCGTCGTTTTTTAATAGCAAGAGCGTTGGTTAACGAGCCTAAAGTTTTAGTGTTGGACGAGCCGTCAAACAGCCTTGATATTGCGTCGGCGGCAAAACTTCACGCCGTAATGCGAAAGATTGCGGCAGCGGGAACAAAAATTATTTTGGTTACGCATTTGGCGTCCGATATAATTCCGGAAATAAACAGATTTATATTTTTCAAAGACGGAAAAGTTTTTGCCGACGGCGAGCGAGCAAAAGTTTTTACAAGCGAAAAATTATCGCAGCTTTTTGACATGGACGTGGAACTTACGCAAAAAAACGGATTTTGCTGGCTTAACGGCAAGTGATTCTTAATTTATCGGGAAACGCATAATGAAAAAATGGTTGAAATTTATTTTGGTTCCTTTGGGTTTTTTGGTTTTTGTCGGCGCGCTTGCGCTTCTTAACAATCAGCTGAAAGATTTAAGTTACGACGACATAGTTAACGCATTGCAGGCTATTCCGTCTGTAAGAATTATTTTAGCGCTTCTTTTTGCGTTGTCTTATTATTTGCTTCTTGGCGGATACGATATTGTAGCGTTTAAATACATTAATGCGAAAGCGCCTCTTAAACCAAAAGATATTTTCTTTACGTGTTTTATAAGCAACGTTTTAGGAAACAATACGGGCTACTCAATGCTTTTTGGCGGCTCTATTCGCTATAGACTTTATTCCTTGCATAAAGTTTCCATGGTGGACGTTACCAAAGTTTTGTTTTTTTCTTCGGCAACAATTTGGCTTGGGCTTCTTGCCGTGGGCGGACTTATTTTTACGGCTACCCCTGTGTCGCTTGAAGGCGTAACAAAATATGCAATGTCCACAAGAGGCATAGGAATATTTTTTCTTCTCATTCTTGTCGCTTACGTTGGTTTAAGCGCTTTTAATTCTAAACCGAGAAAAATATTTAAATGGGAAATTTCTTTTCCTAATATTAAAATTGTTGCCGCGCAAATACTTCTTGCCACCGCGGACTGGATTATAGCTTCGCTTACTCTTTTTATGCTTATGCCGTCGGGCGAGATACCGTATTTTATTTTGCTGAAAGTATTTCTTGTGGCGCAGCTTTTAGGCATTATCAGTCAGGTTCCCGGAGGAATGGGAGTTTTTGAAGCGTCTATTGCGCTTTTGCTTCCCCAGGCCGCAAAGCACCCGGGAGTTATCGGCGGACTTCTTGCATACAGAGCCATATTTTATTTTTGTCCGCTTGTAATAGCTCTTTCCATGTTTGGTTTTTATGAAATCGCGCGTCTTGTGAAAAAGTTTGACGACAAAACAAGAATTTTCGGAAAAACAGTTTCTTCGGCGGTTGTTCAGGTTCTTGCGGTTTCAACTTTTTTTGCGGGCATGATAGCCATGTTTTCCGCGTCAACGCCTTTTAACGTAGAACAGATACAAAATTTTTTAAGACTTCTTCCCGTATGGACTAAAGATTTATCTCATTTTCTTTTAAGCGTAACAGCGGCAAGTTTGCTTTTCTTGTCCAGAGCGCTGCAGCTGAGAATAAAGGGTTCGTATAAATGGACGTGTTTTCTCGTCGGATTTGCAATACTGTTAATTTTGGCTATAGGCGAGCCGCCCCTTGTTCTTGCGGCGTTTATAATACTTTTTATAGCGCTTCTTTTTGCAAAAAAATATTTTTACAGAAACATATCAATACTTGACGCTTCTCTTAGCATGTGGTGGTTTTCCGCAATCGGCGGCGTGTTTGTTCTTGTTGTGTGGACGGGTTTTTTCATAAACAAACAAGATATTTTTTCGTGGATACGTTTTGACGTGTTATACGAAAACTTATTCGGCGCCTCGGACGCCGCGAGGTTTTTAAGAGCTACTGTCGGGCTTGTTGTTATATTTATAATAGTGGCGCTTGAGCAAATATTTAAAAACTATTTCAAAAAACCCGTGGTTTTTGACGAGAACGATATAAAAAGAATTACTTACTCGTCGGATTACGCTTACGCTTTTGACGCTTTAGCGTTGGGCAAAAGCTATATGGTAAACGATGAAAAAACGGCGTTTATAATGTATGCGCAGTCGGGAGACAGTCTTATATCTTTGGGAGATCCCGTCGGCGGAGGTTATTCTCACAAGAGCGAACTTTTGTGGAAGTTTAAAGAAGCCGCGGATAAAGAATCCGTAAAGCCGGCGTTTGTGGGAATAGATCACAGATACAAACAGCTTTACGACGACATAGGGCTTGATATTTTTAATATCGGTCAGGAAGCTAAAATTCCTTTAAGAACTTTTGATAAAAATAAAGAGTTGTTAACTTCAATGCAGTCGGTTGAGCGGCAAGCGGAGTCTTCGGGTTTTGAATATGAGGTTGTTAAAAGCGCGGATTTTGAAAAATACAGAGAAATATTTGCTCAAATTAACAAAACGTGGGAACAAGAGCACGGATACTTGCGTATAAACTTTATTCCCGGCAAATACGACGAGTCTTACATGAAAGATTTGGATTTCAGCATAATAAGAAAGGACGGCAAAATTTGCGCGTTTTCAGTTTTTGCGGCAGCTAAAAATAAATATGAAATGTCCACCGGAGTAGTTAGATATTTAAAAATTGCCGACGATATTTTCCCTTACATTCTTACTAAAAATATCTTATGGGCAAAATCCAACGGCTTTAAGTGGTTTGATTTGGGTCTTGCGTATTTTCCGGACGTTTCTCAAGACGCCGACGCTGTTAGACATTTTGCAAAAATTTTCATGTTTGCGGAACATTTTCATTACGATTTAACAAAACTGCGCGAGTTTAAAAATAAATTTTCTCCCGTGTGGCACAACAAATACGTAGCGGTTCACCCGGATAAATACATAGTGATGTTTTTGAAAAATTTTACGGCGTTAATTTCGCCGCCGAAAGAAAAAAATATGAGACAGTTCTTAAAAAGGTTTTTTGTAAGATGAAAGCGTGGGAAGGGTTTTATAAAAATATTATTCGTTCGGAACTTGTGAAAAACGGCGACAGAATTTTGCTTGCCGTTTCCGGCGGCGCGGATTCCATGAGCATGCTTCATATGTTTTGGCGTCTCTCAAAAAAAATAAAAATAGATATTGCCGTTTTAAATTTAAACCACGGATTAAGAAAAGAATCTTCGCGCGAGGCAAAGCAAGTTTTAAATTTTTGCAAAAAACTCGCAATTACGTGCATGCTCGGCAGACTTCTTGTTAAAGAGTATTCAAAGGCTGCAAAAATTTCAATTGAAACCGCCGCAAGAGAATTAAGATACGCGGCTTTGGAAGATGCGGCGACAAAGCATAAGTTTAATAAAATTGCCACTGCTCATAATGCAAACGATAACGCTGAAACGGTTTTAATGTGGCTTTTAAGAGGAAGCGGAAATTTTTCCGGCATTCCGCAAACAAGAAAAATAAGTAAAAAAATAGAAATAATTCGTCCGCTGCTTTCGGTAAGAAGAACGCTTATAGACGAATACGTTAAAAAACAAAAACTCCCTTTTTCTACGGACAAAAGTAATTTTTCGCTTGAATATACAAGAAATAAAATAAGACACACCGTTGTGCCTGCCGTTGAAAAGATTAATCCGCTTGCGTTAGAAAGAATATTTTCCTTAAGTAGAATTCAAGAGCGCGAAGATGCGTATTTAGAGGCAATTTCAATCAATTTTTTGAAAAAATGCGCTAAAATATCAAAAAACAGGATTTTGCTTGATTTACCAACGTTTTTACGGTATAATGAAACAATAAGGTTTAGAATACTGAAAAATTTAATTCCGGACAAAAAATACAGCGCCGTAATAGATTTAATTTCCGATAAAATTTTGTCCAAAGATAAATCCGTTTTTAAACTTTCCTCGCAGTGGAGTTTTTCCGTAAAGGGTAACAAAGCCGTATTTTCAAAAATTAAAAAATAGTTTTTTATAAGAGAGGGCGCGCAATGAAGCAGAGAAGTCCGTGGTTTGTTATTTTTTGGGTAGCGTTATTTGCCATGATATTTATGCTTATGAACTCCGCCAAACAAAAACAGGGCGAAGAAAAACTTGAATATTCGCAGTTTAAGCAATACGTAACATCCGGCGCGGTAACAAAAGTTGTCGTTTCTCCGGAAGTTATAAAAGGCGAGTTTAAAGACGCCGACGGAACCGTAAAGAAGTTTAAAACCGTTCCGATGAACGATCCGTCTTTGATAAAAGATATGGAAGCCGCGAAAATTAAAAATTTTTCCGCCAGTTTAAACGATAAATGGTTTTTAAACGCGCTTATAAGTTTCGGCCCTATAATTATTCTTATAATTTTCTTTTTGTGGATGATGAAGGGAATGTCTAACGGAAACAAACAAGCCATGTCTTTTGGAAAATCAAAAGCCAAACTTGCCGGAAGCGGAAACACAAAAGTTACTTTTAAAGACGTTGCCGGCGCAAACGAAGCAAAAGAAGAGTTAAGCGAAGTTGTAGAGTTTTTAAAAGATCCGGCAAAATTTCAAAAGCTTGGCGGAAAAATTCCTAAAGGAGTTCTGCTTGTAGGAGCTCCGGGAACGGGCAAAACGCTTCTTGCAAAAGCGGTGGCGGGAGAAGCCGGCGTTCCGTTTTTTTCTTCAAGCGGTTCGGAATTTGTTGAGATGTTTGTAGGCGTTGGCGCGTCAAGAGTAAGAGATTTATTTGAACAGGGCAGACGCAACGCGCCGTGCCTTTTGTTTGTGGACGAAATAGACGCCGTAGGCAGACACAGAGGCGCGGGTCTTGGCGGCGGTCACGACGAAAGAGAACAAACTTTAAATCAGCTGCTTGTTGAGATGGACGGTTTTGATACAAAAGAAGGCGTTATTTTAATTGCCGCCACAAACAGACCCGACGTTTTAGATCCGGCGCTACTTCGTCCGGGACGTTTTGACAGACAGGTTGTAGTTGCCCGTCCGGAATTAAAAGACAGAGAACAAATTTTAGAAGTGCACGCAAAAAAAGTTAAACTTGCCGATGATGTAAATTTGAATGTTATCGCAAAACAAACTCCGGGCTTTGTCGGCGCGGATTTGGCAAATATTATAAACGAAGGCGCTCTTCTTGCCGCAAGATACGGGCAGGAAAACGTTACCATGAAAAACTTTGAAGAAGCCATAGACAGAGTTTACGCGGGACCCGCAAGAAAATCTATGCTTAGAACCGAGAAGGAAATTAAGATGACGGCATATCACGAAGCGGGGCACGCGCTTGTTGCAAAATTTCTTCCGGGCACAGACCCTGTCCATAAAGTTACAATAATTCCCCGAGGCGCGGCTTTGGGTTATACAATGCAGCTGCCGGAATACGATAAAAACACCATTTCAAAAAAAGAAGCGTTAAATCAAATAGCGATATTTTTCGGCGGTCGCGCGGCTGAAGAGATAGTTTATAAAGACATTACTTCCGGCGCAACGCAGGATATTGCCGAAGCTACAAAACTTGCCACTAAAATGGTTGCCGTTTACGGTATGAGCGACAAAGTAGGGCCGATGGCTTTAGATAAAGGCAAAGAAGAAATTTTCCTCGGCAGAGATATTTCAAAAGATTCTCATCTTTCTGAAAAAATGTCGGAACTTATAGATTACGAGATTAAAAAAATAATAGACGCCGCCAGCAAAAAAGCGGTAAAAATTCTTACGGACAACAGAAAAATTTTAGATAAAGTCGTAGATTATTTAATTGACCGCGAAACTCTTTCAGGGCAGGATTTGGATAAAATAGTTAAAGGCGAAAAACTTGCGGCATTATAAAATTTAAAAATGAAAAAATTTAATTTTGACGAAAAAAAAGCCGCTAAAGCGGTAAAACTTTTGCTTGAATCTTTCGGGGAAGATTTAAACAGGGAAGGCGTTAAACGCACGCCCGAAAGAGTGGCGGAATTTTACAAAGAAGCTTTGTCCGGCAATGCCGTAGATCCGCTGAAAGTTGCTGGCGTTCATTACTCTACGGAAAATCATGAAGAAATAATTTTGGTTAAAGATATATCTTTTTATTCTCTTTGCGAGCATCATCTGCTGCCGTTTTTCGGCACGGCTCATATAGCTTATATTCCAAAAAAAGATAAAATTATCGGCGTGTCAAAGCTTATAAGGCTTGTTGAAGTTTTTGCAAACAGACTTCAGCTTCAGGAACGTCTTACAAAACAAATTGCCGATACAGTAATGAAATCTATCAGCCCGCGCGGCGTTATGGTTGTGCTTGAAGCCGAACATTTGTGCATGACAATGCGCGGCGTTAAAAAGCCCGGGTCAAAAATGGTTACTTCGGCAATGCGCGGAATATTTTTAAAAGACGCTCGCACAAGAACGGAAGCGATGTCTCTACTAAAATGATTATAAGAAAAGCCGCAGTTAACAACTTTGAAGACGCGTTAAAGCTTGTTAAAAAAACAGGCAGCGATAAATTTGCGCATAAAATACTTGCAAAAAAAGCCGTTCTTATTGCGGTTGTTATAGACGCTATAGATAACCGAGCGGCAAGCATTTTAAAACAAGAAGCTCTTTCCGCGGGCGCGGACGCTGCGGTAAACGAAAATGTCAGCAGATTTAAAAAAGGTTTTTCCGACACAGTTTTATTTGCAACGGTTAAACAAATTGAAATATTAATTAAGAAACTTTGCTTCCAGCCGTTTGGTCTTAAAGAAGTTGCGGCGCATTTGTCGGAAATAAAAGACAGTTTGCTTGCGGATAAAAAAATCTGGAAATATAAAAAAACGTTTATAGATATTTTAAGCCCCGCGGTAATGGGCATAATAAACATGGATCCGCAATCTTTTTCCGGCGACGGTCTTACAAATGCCGACGAGGCAGTAAAGCGGGCTATAGAGTTTGAAAAAGCCGGAGCAAAAATATTAGACATAGGCGCGGAGTCTTCCCGTCCGGGAGCAAAACTTATTGACGCAAAAACAGAAATTAAAAGATTGCTGCCGGCTCTAAAAAAAATTAAAAAAGCGGTTAAAATTCCCGTTTCAATAGATACGTATAAATACGAAACCGCAAAAGCGGCGCTTAACGAAGGAGCGGATATTATCAATGATATTTTTGCTCTTCAAAAAGGCAAAGACAAACTTGCAAAGCTTATTGCAAACTCTAAAGCCGGCGTAATTTTAATGCACATGCAAGGCGTTCCGGCAAGCATGCAGAAAGATCCGTCTTATAAAGACTGCGTAAGCGAAGTTTTTGAGTTTCTTTCGCAGCGAAAAAAATACGCTAATTCTTTCGGAATAAAAAATGAATTTATAGCCGTAGATCCGGGGCCGGGTTTTGGCAAGACCGTAGAACACAATTTAGAGCTTGTCAAAAATATGAGCGCGTTTTCTTCTCTCGGCGCGGTTGTAGGAGCGGTGTCAAGAAAAAAGTTTATCCGGGCGGCATCGTCGTCTGAAGATAAAACCGCTTTTGTGGCGGCAAACTTTTTGGCGGCATATTGCGGCGCGGATATTGTGCGCGTTCACGATGTTAAAGAAACCGTTAATGTTTTAAAACTTATAACAAGCATAAGGAGAGTCTGATGCAGATGTTAAGACACATATACGATTTGTATATAGTAAACGCTTTGGATATTCTTATACTTGCTTTTATTTTTTACCGCATTATTTTAATTATTAAAGGCACAAGAGCCACGCAAATTCTTCTTGGAATATTGTTTGTGCTTATTTTAACCGTCATCGCCAGAGACGTGGTGCATTTAAGAGCGTTAGCTTGGATTTTAAATAAATTTTGGCTTGCCGCAGTTATAATTTTTGCCGTCGTTTTCCAAAGCGAAATAAGAAATGTTTTTGCGCAGATAGGCGCAAATATTTGGGGTTCAGGCGCAAGAATTAAAGACGAATATGTTAACGACATTTTAGAAGCCGTTGAAATTTTAAGTTCTACAAAAACAGGCGGGCTGATAGTTGTTGAAAATGAAATAGGTTTAAAAAGTTATGCTGAAACGGGAGTTATTTTAAACGCCAATATTTCAAAAGAGCTTATACTTTCTATTTTTAAAAATAAATCAGCTCCGCTTCACGATGGCGCCATAATAATTTATAACGATAAAATTACCGCCGCCGGCTGTGTGCTGCCTCTTAGCCACAACACAAATGTAAAAATATACGGAACACGCCACAGAGCGGCGCTTGGACTTAGCGAAGTAACGGACGCTGTAATAGTTGTGGTGTCTGAAGAAACGGGCAATGTTTCGGTGGCTTATAAAAATAAGCTTCATTCAAACGTTTCAAGCGCAAAGCTGAAAGAAATTATTGAGACCAACGGCGAGGATTTTACGAAATGAAAAAATTTTTATTAAGAATAATGCATAACTGGCATCTTAAACTTTTGGCTTTATGTCTTGCCGTAGTTCTTTGGATATTTGTGGTTTACAGGTAAAAAAATGAAACTATTCGGCACGGACGGCATACGGGGCAACTCTTCGGAATTTCCATTTGACAACTACTCGCTTTCGGTTATAGGCAAAGCTATTGCCCAAACGCTTAAAAATTCAAAAAATAAAATTTTAATAATACGCGATACAAGGCAGTCAGGCAAAAGAATACAAAAATACTTGGCTCTTGGTTTGTTGTCCGGCGGAGCAGTTCCGGTTTTCGGCGGGGTTATGCCTACGCCCGCGGCGTCGTTTCTTTTAAGAAGCGGAAAATATTCTGCGGCTATTGTAATTTCGGCGTCGCATAATCCTTACATTGATAACGGAATTAAAATTTTCAATTCTAAAGGTTCTAAACTTACGGATTTTACCGAAGCAAAAATTGAGAAAAAAATAAATAAGTACTTTGCCGAAAAAATCGCAATAAAAACTAAAAATATCAATCTGCATGAAGATAATACGCTGATAAAAGCTTACGAAAATTTCATAGTTGAAAGTTTTGGGCACGGCTCTCTAAAAGGCAAAACAATAATAGCCGATTGCGCAAACGGCGCGGCGTATAAATGCGCCGTCGGCGTTTTAAAAAAACTCGGAGCAAAAGTTGTAGCGTTAAACGTTAGTCCGGACGGCAAAAATATAAATAAATGTTGCGGCGCGCTTTATCCGGAAATTGCGGCAAGCGCCGTAAAAAAATATAAAGCGTTTTGCGGATTTGCTTTTGACGGCGATGCCGACAGATTAATTTGCATAGATGAAAATGCGGTTGTTCGGGACGGCGATTATTTTCTTTCGTCTATGGCTAAATTTTTAAAAAGCGAAAACAAATTAAAAAATAATGTTTTGGTAACAACCGTTATGGCAAATATCGGCCTTTTAAAAGCCATGAGCCAAGCTAAAATTAAAACAGTTGTTTCAAAAGTCGGCGACAGATACGTTCTTGAGGATATGAAAAAATTCAAGTCGTCGCTTGGCGGGGAACAGTCCGGACATTTTATTTTCAGCGATTTGCTTGGCACCGGCGACGGGTTGCTGTCCGCAGTGCAGCTGCTTGCGGCGCTTGCTAAAGAAAATAAAACTCTTTCGCAGTTTGTAAGCGGCGTGCAAAAATTTCCGCAGATACTTATAAATAAAAAAGTTGCCGCTAAAATTCCGGTTGAGAAGCTTTCCAAAACAGGCGTTTTGATAAAAAAATATGAAAAAAAATTAGGTTCCGACGGAAGAATTCTTGTCCGGTACTCCGGAACGGAAAATTTGCTGCGCGTTATGGTTGAGGGTAAAAATAAAAGCGAAATAAAAAAAATAGCGCAAGGTATAATAGAATCGGCGGATGCCGAAATTTTGGGAATTGTAAAATGATAAAACTCGGAGTAAATATAGACCACGTCGCCACTTTAAGACAGGCTCGCAAAGAAGAGTTTCCAAGCGTTATAGCTGCGGCGGCTTCTTGCGAAAAAGCAGGCGCGGACAGCATAACCGTGCATTTGCGCGAGGATAGAAGACACATTCAGGATAAAGACGTTTACGGTTTAAGAGAATCTTTGAGAACAAAATTAAATCTTGAAATGGCGGCAAATGAAGAAATTGTCGCCGTAGCTTTAGACGTTAAGCCGGATTATGTTTGTCTTGTTCCGGAAAAAAGGCAAGAGCTTACTACCGAAGGCGGTCTTGACGTTGCGGGACAAAAAAAGAAACTTGCCCAAATTGTTGCAAAGCTTAAAGCTTCCGGAATTTTTGTGAGCATGTTTATAGACGCGGATATTAAACAAGTTTTGGCATCGCATGAAATAGGCGCGGATTGCATTGAACTTCACACAGGAAAATACGCGCAATATTTTAAACGGTTCGGTAAAAATTCAAAAGAGTTTAAAAGCGAATTAAAAAGAATTTCGGAGGCTTCAAATAAAGCTGTCGGCGCAGGGCTTGTTTTAAACGCCGGACACGGGCTTGACTATGATAATATAGCGCCGATATGTTCCGTGGCAAAGATGAACGAATTTAATATAGGTTTTGCAATAATAGCTCGCGCAGTTTTTGTAGGAATTGAAACCGCTGTTAAAGAGATGAAAGTATTGCTTAAATAATTTTTAAGCGCTAAATATTTTGCGTTTAGGATAGGCGTCACCGTGAAGAAGTTTATTTTTTAATGTGTAACAGCGCATAAACGCAAAAGACGATGTGCACGGAGGAAATAATATGTGCGGAATAGTCGGCTGCATCGGAAATAAAAATGCTTCTGATATAATTTTTAACGGTTTAAAAAAACTTGAATACAGAGGATACGATTCGTCCGGCATTGCCGTGGTTTCAGACGGCAAACTTGATATAAGAAGAAGCGTAGGAAAACTCTGTAACCTTGCCCAACTTCTTAAAGAAAAACCTTTGCATTCCGATTTAGGCATAGGGCACACCCGCTGGGCAACTCACGGCAAACCGTCGGAAGAAAATGCGCACCCTCATACAGACCCCACAAAAAGCATTGTTATAGTTCATAACGGAATTATTGAAAATTACATAGAATTAAAAACAAAACTCCAAAAAGAAGGAAACGTTTTTAAATCTGAAACCGATACGGAAGTTGTAGCTCACCTTATAAAAAAATATTACAAAAATAATTTATTTGAAGCGGTAAAAATGGCGCTTAAAGATGTTAGAGGTTCTTATGCGCTTGGCGTTATTTGCAAAGACGAACCGGATAAAATTGTCTGCGCAAGATACGACGCTCCTCTTATTGTTGGCGTAGGCAAAGGTGAAAATTTTATTGCTTCGGATATTCCGGCGCTTTTAAGTTATACAAGAAATATGATTTTTCTTGAAAACGGCGATATTGCGGAAATTACAAGAGAATCAATAAAAATTGAAAATGCCGCAGGAAAGCAAATAGAGAGAGATGTAAAAAATATTCAGTGGGACGCGGTAACCGCGGAAAAAGACGGCTATAAACATTTCATGCTTAAAGAAATTTTTGAACAGCCCAGAACAATTGAAGATACTTTGAAAGGAAGAGTTTTTCCCGACGAAGCAAGAGTATATGTTGAAGAAGTTAAAATAGAAACAAAGTTTATTAAAGATTTGTCAAAAATATGCATTATCGGCTGCGGCACTTCTTATAACGCGGGACTTGTTGCAAAATTTTTGTTTGAAAAATTTTTAAGAGTTACCGTTGAAGTAGATATTGCGTCGGAATTTAGATACAGAGAACCAGTTATTGATAATAAAACTTTGGTAATAGTTATTTCTCAATCGGGCGAAACCGCCGACACTTTGGCGGCTTTAAGGCTTGCCAATAAAAAAGGATGCCAGACTCTTGCAGTATGTAACGTTATGGAATCAAGCATCAGCCGCGAAGCGCAGCATGTAATTTACACGCGCTGCGGTCCTGAAATTGGGGTTGCTTCTACAAAAGCATTTACAGGGCAGCTTACCGCGCTTTATATTCTTGCTTTAGACTGGGCTGCAAAAAAAGAGTCTTTATCAAAAGATGTTTTAAAAGAATACATAAAAGAGTTGTGGAGTATTCCCGTAAAAGTCGGAGATTTTTTGAAAACTTCAGACAATGTAAAAGAAGTTGCAAAGAATTTTTCCGCAAAAAGAGATTTTTTATATTTGGGAAGACACGTAAATTTCCCTATAGCTTTGGAAGGCGCGTTAAAACTTAAAGAAATTTCTTACATTCACGCCGAGGGGTATGCCGCCGGAGAAATGAAGCACGGACCTATCGCTTTAATAGACGAGTCCATGCCTATAGTTGCAATTGCTCCGCTGGGCGACGTTTACGAAAAAATTCTTTCTAATATTTCCGAAGCTAAAGCGAGAGGCGCAATAGTAATTGCCGTTGCAAGCGAAAATGATAAAGAAATAAAACAAAAAAGCGACGCGCAAATTTACGTTCCCGCTACAAGCGAACTTTTTTCGCCGTTTATAACCGTAATTCCTCTTCAGCTGTTAGCGTATTTTGTGGCGGAAGTTTTAGGTAAAGACGTAGATCAGCCGAGAAATCTTGCTAAATCCGTAACAGTTGAATAGGCGCTTTATTTTTTGTAGTTCCCTCGCCACTTGCGGGGTAGGGTAGGGTGAGGGGTAGTTGTAATAATTTCACATAGGCGGCAACAATGAACGTTGGTATAGATATAGAAGAAGTTGTGCGGTTTAAAAAATATGTTTCGGATAAGAATGCGTTAAAGCGTATTTTTTCCGGAATAGAAATTTCTTACTCGCTTCCTAAAAAAAACCCGGCGCAACATTTGGCTGTTAGGTTTGCCGCTAAAGAAGCCGTTTGGAAAGCGTTAAGTTCGCACAATAAAAAACTTATTGTCAGCGATATATCCATAAAAAATACGGATTTTGGAAAACCGGAAGTTTACATTAAAAATAAAAAATATAAGAAAATAGACGTTTCTCTGTCGCACACTAAAAAATACGTAGTAGCAGTAGCGGTAGCTTTTTAAGGTTTAGTATCTGTCATTCTAAATTTGTTTCAGGATATGCCGCTTTTGTTGTTTTGCAAATTTTATGGATAAAAAAATAGAAGGTTTTTCTAAAAATTTAAAAAGAAGTCTTGAAAGTAATAAATACGATTACGGGCATGTGCTTGTTATTGCAGGTTCAAAAACTATGCCCGGCGCCGGCGTTTTGTGCTGCAACGCGGCTTTGCGCGCAGGGGCGGGGCTTGTAACTTACGCGGTTGAAGAAAAATTTTTGCTTAATGCGCAAGCTGTCGCAAACGCTGAAATTATGTTTTTTGTTTATTCGCATGCGCAGGATATAATAAATTTTATAAAAGCAAAAAAAGTTTCCGCGGTAGTTTTGGGTCCGGGGATGGTTTTAAACTACGGTTCTTTATACGCTCTTGCAAAAGAAATTATATGTTCCGTAAATATTCCGATAGTTTTAGACGCAAGCGCGCTTTCGGCGTTTAATGAAAAAACAGACGAATTCAAATATGCGAAAGCAAAACTTGTTTTAACGCCGCACATTGGGGAATTTAAAGCTCTTCTGTTTGGCAAGAACAACAAACTTGCAGCGTTAAATAGCTGGTCAAAAGAAATTATGGATCTCAAAGTCCGCAAAAATATCGTTAAGAAGTTTGCCAAAGATCACTCAATTATTTTTACGCTTAAAGGACATAACACTGCTGTTTCAGACGGGGAAAGTATATATGTTAACGATAGCGGCACGCCGGCCATGGCAACTGCCGGCAGCGGAGATGTTTTGGGCGGAATTATTGCCGCATTTGCTTGCGTAAGCCGCGATTTATATTCTGCGGTATGCGCAGCAGTTTTTATTCACGCATTATCAGGGGAACTTGCGGAAAAAGAGAAAGGCGTAACAAGCGTTATTGCAAGCGATATAATTGAAAATATACCAAACGCAATAATAAAACATTTCGGTAAAATATAAGCTGTATGGGTTGCTGAAATATTAGGAGAAAATAATGAGCATTGATAAAGAAATAATACAAATTCGCAGAGACGTTCACAAAAATCCGGAGCTTTCCGGCTGCGAATATAAAACCGCAAAATATATAGAATCCAAATTAAAATCTTTCGGCATACCTTATAAAAGAATTGCAAAAACCGGCGTTATAGCGACTATTGCGGGAAATAAAAAAGGTAAAACAATAGCGTTAAGGGCAGATATAGACGCGCTTCCTATTTTGGAAGAAAATGCCGTAGATTACAAATCTGTTAACCGCGGAATTATGCACGCTTGCGGACATGACGCGCATGTTGCAATAATGCTTGGCGCGGCAAAACTTTTGTCAGCGCAAAAAGAAAGCATTAACGGTTCGGTTCGCTTTATTTTTCAGCCTGCCGAAGAAAGCGCCGACGGCGCAAAAAATATGATTAATGACGGCGCTTTAAAAAATCCTAAACCTGAAATAATTTTAGGGCTTCACGTTTGCCCGTGGATAAAATCAGGAAAAATCGGCATAAAATACGGCGAGATGATGGCAGCCGTAGATAAAGTAAATATAGAAATTAAAGGCGTAATAGCGCACGGCGCGTATCCTCATTTAGGCAAAGACGCAATTGTTGCCGCGTCTGCTTTTGTAAATTCCGTGCAAAGCATTATCTCGCGGGAAATTGCTCCGGTTGAAAATGCCGTTATAACTTTCGGGAAAATTTCCGGCGGTCAGGCTTATAATATTATTTGCGATAAAGTTACTTTGGTAGGCACGGTGCGCACTTTTAATAATAAAACAAGACAAATTATCAAAAAAAGTATTTTAAATAAACTTAAAGGTATTGAGAAATCTTACGGCGTTAAATGCAGCGCCGATTACGCTTTTGTTGATGAGCCGCTTATAAACACAAAAAAAGTTACGCAGTTTTGCCACAAAGCCGCCGAAGAATTTTACGGCAAAAAAAACGTAGAACTTATAGAAAAACCGTCAATGGGCGGCGAAGATTTTGCAAACTATTTGGAAGAAGTTTCGGGCAACTTCATGTATGTAGGCACGTCAAAAGATAAAAAAACATCAAACCCGTGGCACCACACTAATTTCAACATAGACGAGTCCGCTCTTCCAAAAGCGGCGGAGTTTGTAACTTATATCGTAAAAAAGTATTTGAAATGAAACTTGCCTGCGTTATTGCCTTCCAAATTTGTTTTTCATTTATCTTTTTTAATCACGCCGCTTATGCCGGCGGCAGTTCTGCATCTTTAAAAAATGAAAACGCTTTCTCTGTTTTTGCAAGCGCCGTTTTCTTTGATACCGGAAAGGTTGAGATAAAACCGGAGTATGAAACGGCTTTGCGTAAACTTGTTTCGCTGCTTTTGTCGTATCCTGAAAATAAGGTTTTAATAATCGGACATACGGATTCAAGCGGCGAGGAAAAATTAAATAAGAATTTATCTTTTGCAAGAGCAAAAGTAATAGCAGATTATTTTGTTAGCAATGGAATTAATAAAACAAGAATTAACGCTGCCGGATACAGCTCTAAAGAGCCTGCAAGCCATAATAAAACCGAAGACGGCAAAAAACGTAACCGTCGCGCGGAAATTATGATATTAAAAAACGAAAAATAAAATATGAAAAATTTTTTTACTGCGCTATTGTTATTTTTTATAAATGTAAACGTTTATGCGGCTGTAACGGATGATATACAGCGCAATATAGATTCTCATTATAATGAATTAATAAGGCAGCAGGAAATTGACAACAGAACAAATTTTATAAAAGACAGCTATAAAGAACCGCAATACGAACCGGCAAACAATACTGCCAAAACAAATAAAAAACAGTTTAAAAAAATAGAAATTACTAATTCCGATATTCCGGGCGTTTCGCAATCGGCAATAAATAATGTTTTGGATTTGTATAAACAAAAAATGATGGGGATACAGGAAATATCCGAAATTCAGGAGAAACTGCAAAAACTGTTTTTTGACGCGGGCTATGCTTCTGCAAGAGTTTATATAGACGGCAATACGCTTAACGATGATATATTAACTTTTGTCGTTATGGACGGATATATAGAAGACGTTGTTTTTCAAAATGCGGCTGGTAAAAAGTATCCTAAATTTTTTAATGCGCTGCAGTCTTTTTCTTTTTATCCTTTTGCCGCGGGATCTTTGTTAAATATTGCCGATATTGACCAAGGGCTTGAGCAAATGAACAGGCTTGCGTCAAATAACGCGTCTATGGAAATTCTTCCGGCAAGCAAAGACGGCTATTCCGTTATACGCGTTACAAACGATATAGGAAAAAGATTCAATCTTTCTTTCAGCGCCGATAACAGCGGAACGGAAAATACGGGTTATTATAAAGCCGGAGTTTCAATAAGCGCCGATAATCTTTTAATGCTTAACGATAATTTATATTTTAATTATTCAAGAAATATAGACGGCAATAAAGACGACAAAAGAAACAACGGTTATTTCGCTTCTTTTAGCGTTCCGTTCGGGTATTTTACTTTTATGACGTCTTTTTTTAAAAGCGATTACAATACTCCAATGGGCGTTTCTTTCGGTTCTCAATATGTGTCCGACGGAACCACTCAAAATGAAAACGCAAGTCTTGAAGTTATTGTAAAAAGAGGACAAACATATAAAATTTCTCTCGGCGGAGAGTTGTCGGTAAAAGAAACCGAGAATTTTATTGACAACATTCGCATAGACGCGTCAAGCAAAAAGCTTACCGTGTCTTCCGGTTTTTTAACATTTTTATATTATTTAAACGCTTCAAGTATTTACGGAAAACTGTCTTATAACTGCGGGCTTAATTGGCTGGGAGCAATTAAAAACTATGATATTGAAGGTTCTCCAAAAGGTCAGTTCTCGTCGGTTTCTTTATATACTCAATATTCGCAGTATTTTAAAATACCGTTAATACAATTGCAGTCTAAATATGCATTAACGGCAAACGGGCATTATTGCGACGATATTTTATATTCTTCGGAACAAATATCAATTGGCGGGCAAAGCTCGGTTAGAGGGTTTAAAGAGGGAAGCGTTAACGGCGAAAAAGGATTTTATTTAAAAAACGATTTAACATGGACGCTTGCGGATATTTTTCAAAGAAACGGGATATTTAACGTTTTAGCTTACACTTCTATTTCCGGTTTTGCCGATTACGGATATGTTCAAAATTTAGCGTATAAAGAAAAGTATTCTCTTGCCGGCGCAGGAGCCGGCGCGGCTTTCAGAGCCAAATATATAAATGCCGGCGTATATTGGAGCAGAAGCGTTTATAATAAAAGTCATTTGCCAAATGAGGGCGACGTTGTGTATTTTAATATTGAAGGTAAAATTTATTTTTAAAAAATGAAGATAATAAAACGCGTATTATTAATTTTTATTTTTCTAATGTCTTTTGCATATTTGTCTTATGCAAAAGCGTTTCCTTATGCCGGCGATTTATCCGGCGGCATAAACGGTAACGACAGCAATTGGGATTCTTATATTGATTTGCTTCTTCCTGTTGCGGGAAGCGAAAAATCTTTTTTATTTATTTCGCCGCGAGTTAGCGTTACCGGTAAAAGCGTTTTTGCAAGCAATGCTCACGAAACAAATTTAGGTTTGGGCTTTAGACAATATTTAAATATTTTAGAAACCGGAGCAATAGTAGGAGCAAACCTTTATTACGATATAAGAAACAGCGAAGCGGGAAATAGCTTTCAGCAGGCAGGCGTAGGCGTAGAGTTTTTAAGCAGATGGATAGATTTTAGAGCAAACGGATATATTCCATTTGCAAACACGCGTTATTATACGGGTAAAATATACGATATTCCTCTTGGGCATCATATTGCCGCCACATACGGATATGAATCGTCAATGAAAGGTTTTGACGGAGAAATAGGTTTTAAAATACCTTTTCCCGAAATTCTCGGCGAGTTAAAAATTTTCGGCGGAGGATACTATTATCAAACGCAAAATAATGGCGGAGATATTCTTAAAGGATATAAAGGCAGAGCGGAATATAAACCGATTAAAATTTTGAGATTAAATTATGCGGTATATGACAATAAAAATTTTAACGGCGCAAATTGGCAAGCAGGAGCCGAAATAAGTTTGCCGTTTGATTTTAAAAAATTGCTGCAGGCAAAAAATCCTTTTTTCGGGGTTATAAAATATATAAAAAACACGCCTAAACCTGTTATTGAAAGAATGGGCGAAACCGTTCAAAGAGACATGTATGTGCGCACCGCGCAAAGCAGAAAAAAACATCATGAAGATTTATTGTTAAACGATAACGGCGACGAATATTATTTTACCGTTGTTTCTCCAAACGGAACTGGAAACGGCACTTTTGATAACCCCGCCGGCGTTTCAAGCGGCATTGCTTTAAACAAACTTGTTACGGAAAGCAATGCAGCGTTGTTATTTTTGCCCGGACAGTATAATCAAAGTTCAGAAATAAATATTTCCGGTCACTTGTCGCAAAGGGTTGAAATATTGGCGTATAAATCTTTGGCGTCAAAAAATGTAGCTTTGCCTAATTTTAATATAAATGAAGAAAGCGTTATAAATGTGGGCTCCAATGTAAATGCAATAGCTGTTACAGGATTGCTTACGGATGTGTATATTTCGGGTTTTAACATTAACAATATTTCCACAAACACAAAAAGCGGAATTTATATAACAAACTTTTCAAGCGGAAGTATATCGGTTTTTGAAAATACCATACAAGGATTTGCAAAAGCCGTTGAAGTAAACTCTTCCCAAAGGGCGCCTGTAATTTTTGACAACGTTTTACAAGGCAATGCAACGGGAATAGAAGTTTATAACGCCGATGCGGAAATATATTCAAACGATATAAATAATAATTATAAATACGGCGTAAATATTTACAACAGCAGCGGCTCAACGTATATTGCGGGCAACAATATAATAGAAAACAGCACCGGCGTGTTTGTAAATGGCGGTATTTATTTCGTTATTTTCCAAAATAACATTTCTTCAAATTCAAGCGACGGAATGTTTATTTCAGCTTCGTCAAATTTACAAATTGTCGGCAACGACGCGTATTATAACGGCGCTAACGGCATATATGCTTTAAATTCAAGCAGTATAACAGTGGCGTCAAATATAATAAGCGCCAATAGCGGCAACGGAATTTATGCAAATAATTTACAGAATTCCGATATTAATCAAAATACAATTGTTGAAAACTCTTTAGCGGGTATTTATCTTAATGCGTCAAAAAGCGTCGGCGTATCAGGTAATGAAATAAGTGATAATCAAGTCGGTATTCAAGATGCGGCGTCGCAGATAAGTTATATTTCAAATAATTATATTTTCAATAACAGCAGCGGAATATTTTTACAGAATACGTCAAATACTTATGTTTCAAATAATCAAATATTCTCTAATGTTTTTGACGGAATTTTTGTTACCGGCGGGTTAAATGCAACGTTAAGCATGAATACCGTTATCCAAAATAATAACGGCATAAGTTTATATAACACAAACGCTTATACGGCAAATTTTAATTCTATTGCAGGCAATCTGTCCGACGGGATATTTGTTTCGGCTTCTCCAAACGGAAAAATTTCAGATAATGAAATTTCGCAAAATGACGGCAACGCAATAACTTTAACAAATGCTTCCGATGTTACGGAAATAAGCAGAAATACCGTCGCGGGAAATAAAACAGGCGGAATTTACGCGCAAAATTCAAGCGACGTTATTATAAAAGCAAATACTGTAAGAAATAATACGGGAATAAACGGCGGAATTTTTATACAAAATATTTTAGGATCTGCTTCTTCTGTCGAGAAGAATAATTTATCGGGTAATCAAAATTTTGCAATTAAATCGCAAAGCAGCGCTTCTCCAATATCAGAAAACAATATCACTGTAAGCAGCGAAGGGCACGGCATATGGCTGCAAGATAATATCGGAAGTATTTTATCTCAAAACATACTTACGGCGCAACCCGTCGGAAGTTACTTTGGATTGTATTTAACCGGCACAACCGTTTTTAACTCTGCGCAAAGCGGCAACAACAAATATTATTTCTTTGAAAGCAATGTTTACGGAGGCGATACGTCGCCGGTAAATAATTATTTAAGCAATGTATATCCGTATGATCAGGTTATTCAGTAATATTTTAGTGGAAAAATAATACAAATTGGTTTATAATATAAGAAAAATTAAACGAGGTAAACGAATGAAAAAGTTAGTAAGCCTGCTAATAACAACGGCAATAGTAGCGGGTCAAGTGAACTATGCCTTCAGCGCAAATAATATAGAAGTATCTGCAGGAGCAGGAGCAAACGTAAGGTATGAAGAAGTTGGAGCAAAAAGAACGCCGGTGGTGAATGTAGCAGCGCCGAATGAAAAAGGAATATCGCATAATAAGTATGATAAGTTCAACGTAGATGAAAACAATTTAATATTGAACAATTCAAAAAACAGTATAAAGCCGGAACTATTTAAAGGACAAGGCGGCGCCGGTGAAGACGTAGAAATAGAAGGCAATGTAAATTTAACGCAGCAAGAAGCGGAAGTAATAATAAACGAAGTAATAAGCGGAAACGCAGGAAGCACAATCTTTGGGGCGATAGAAATAGCAGGAAAAAAAGCGGATATAATAATAGCCAACCCGTGGGGGATAGCAGTAAACGGCAGTAATTTTATAAATACAGGGCAAATAAAATTGATAACAGGCTCATCGGAAGAAAATTCCGATGGGCTTTTTTTTAATTTGGGGAAAGCTGGGAGAATAGAAATAGGGGAAGAAGGGTTAGAGCATGAGGACGCAGTAAAGCTGGTAAGCCGGTACACAAAAATAAGCGGAGCGTTGAAAGCAAAAGAAATAGAAATAAAAGCGGGATACGGGAAATACGATAATGAAAGCGAAGAAATAATAAGAGAAGAAGCGCAAGACAACGCAGAAAACAAATACGCAGTAGAAGCAAGCGGATTTGGAAGTATGTATGGGAATAAAATAAAGATAGTGGCAACGGAAGAAGGGTTTGGGGTAAAAACATCTGCAAACAGCAACTTAATAAGCAGCGTAGAAGATATAGAAATAAAAGCAGACGGAAAAGTAGAAATAAAAGGAAAAGTAAACAGCGAAGAAAAAATAAAGATAGAAGCCAAAGAGGTAAAAAACGAAGGCGGAGAAATATACGCCAAAGAGCAAGTGGAAATAAGAGCGGACAAAGCAGAAAACGTATTAGCAGCAGGATATATAGGAAGCGAGGGGGAAGTAAAAATAGGGGTAAAAGAATTAAATAATGTAAGCGGAGTAATAGAAGGGAGCGAAGTTAATATAAAAGCGGACAAAATAAACAACGGGATATACGGGGTAGAAGGGCTAATAAATAAGATAAACGACGAAGGATGGAAAAGCGGGGAAATAAAAGGCGGGAATATAAATATAGAAGGACTAACGCAAGAAAAAGCAAAAGAAGTAAATAATATAGGCAGCGAAATAAAAGCAGAAAACAAGTTAACGATAAAAGCGGAAGAAATAAAGAATGAGGCGATAAAAACGGCGGGGTTGGATAAGATAGAAGGGATAGGGACGATGTATGTAAACAAAACATTAGAGCAGTGGAAGAGACATGTGATACAGTATGAGTATTGGCAAGAATACGCAGGAAAAAGCGCGGGGAAAGATAAAGGAAGTTATATAGGAGCAAACGAGGTAGAAATAGAAGCGGGGAATATAGTAAACGAAAGCGCAACGATAGAGGGAAAAAACAAATTAAGTATAACGGGAAATAATTTAATAAACGGAGCAAGGAAGTTTGAGTATTTATTAAAATCAAGATGGAGCTCGTATAATCAGTGGGCGGCAAACGGATTTTTCGGCGATGAGTATATGAAGGATGGAACAGTAACAGGCGATATATGGAGCAAGTATATATACACAAGCGACGTGCTGGGGAAAATAGTAGGCGGGGAAATAGAAATAAATCTGCAAGGTGATTTGGAACAAGAGCTGTTTAGCGGAGCAATAGTCAGAACCGCGGGCGAAGACGGCAAGCTAATAATGAGCGGTATAGAAGCGGAAAATAATTTAACAATAACGGCGAATAATATAAATAACAGCGCAAGATTAAGCGCGGGCGGGAAAACAGCAATAGAAGCAATAAATAACATAACAAACAACGACGGGGAAATAAGCGGGTTAAAAGAAGTAGAAATAAAAGCGGGAAATAATTTTGAAGGAGCAGCAACAAAGCAGGAAACGGGAGGCAGATACAACGGAGGGAAATGGGCGTTTTTTGGGATACCGAGCTATATAATAGAATACGGAAAAACACACATAAACGAAGGCGGGCAAATATACAGCGGAGGGAATTTAAGCATATATAGCGGCGGAAAAATAAACGCAAAATACCTAAGCATATACGGAGCAGGGGAAGTAAGGCTGGAAAGCGAAGGTGATATAAAATTAGAAGGAATAGAAAAGAGGGACAAATATTACATAAAGTACCATTACGAGTTCGGCGAAGATGTAACAAGACCGCTGTTAGGGGTGTTAAGAAGCGGAGGGGACATGTACATCCAAGGCGAGAAAGCGAACATGGAACTGAAAGGATACATGATAGGGGTAGGAGGAAATCTGTATTGGCATTTGCCTAACGGAAGTTTGGATATATTAAGCATGATGGGAAGAAGCGAGTATGAAGTAATAGAGAAACAAAACAAAGGGTGGGGAAGAAGAGAAGAACACAGGGAGCACGAGTATAAAGAATGGAACGTAGGAAGCGTAGTAAGCGTAGCGGGGAATGTAGAAATATTGACGGGAAATAACATAAATATACTGTCAAGCACGTTAGAAAGCCTGAACGGAATAATGGAATTAACAGCAGGAATGGACATAAATATTTTAGCGGGAGCCAATTACGAAAGCGCAGAAAGAATAAAAATAGAAAACGGCACGTTCGGATTAAGCTACGAAAAAGAAGAAACAAGAAATGAAAAAACAACAGCGGCAGCAAGCCAAATAAGCGGAGCAAAAGGCGTAAAGATAAAAGCAGGAAACGAAGTAAACATAATAGGAAGCGACATAGAAGGAGGAGCGGAAAGTAGGATAGAAGCCAAAACCAACATAAACATATTAAGCTTTGAAGAAAGCGAGAAAAGTTATTATCACCATGAAAAAGAAAGTTTCAATGCGTTAGGAGCATTAGCAGGAACGATGTTTGGGGGACTTGTAGGGGGAATAGTAGCAGGGAATGCATTTAAGAATAAAGATAGCGAAGAAAAAAATGTAGAAACAACAAAAGAGCGCGGCAGCAGTATAAATATAGCAGGAGAGTTGTTAATAAAATCGGAAACAAAAGATATAACAATAACAGGCAGCGAAATAGCGGCAAAGGAAATAGATGTAGTAGCGCAGCAAGGGGCAATAAATATACTAACGGCGTTAGAAACGCAAAGCGCGTATAATAAAAAAGAAAGCGGAAATAAGTTGACGGGAACAGAAACGGATATAAAAGCAAAAGAAACGGGAAGCAACAAATCAACAAGCATATTGTCTGGTAAAAATATAAGGTTAATATCGGCAAAAGCAATAACGAGCATATCCGGAAAATACGAAGCTGGGGAAGATGTAGATTTAATAAGCGGATACGTAATAAACAGCCAAGGGGAATTGGAACGAGCAAAAGATGAAAAGGGGAATAATGTAGAAGGAAAAATAAATTTATTGGCAGCGCAGGATTATGAAAACAGCTACAGCTATCATAAAAAGAGCGGCGGACTGTTGGATATGATCAACCCTGCAAACATAAAAATAGATATAAGCGGGCGTGGAATAGAAGCATCAACAAGCTACGAAGAAAGCGTGGATGAAAGCACAAGCAAAATAGGAGTAGCGCAAGTAAACGAAATAAGCGCAGCGGGGAAAGTAAACATAGAATCAACAAAAGACGTAATAAGCGTAGGAAGCCAAATAAAAGCCAACGGGGATATAAATGTAACGGCGGACGGAAAAATAATATTAGCGTCGGCGCAAAACAGTCAAAGCAGCGAAAGCCGTCACGACGAAACAACGGTAACGGTAGGGGTGAAAATAGGCAACGCATACGTGGACGCAGGCTATGCGGCCGCGGCGGTAGTGGAAGCGGAGCAAGCGGTAGAAAAAGCGTCAAGCGAGCTAAAGCGAATACAAGAGCTGCACGAGCAAGGCAAAGCCAGCCAAGACGCAGTGGACGACGCAACGGCAAACGTAGCAATGGCAAGTTTGAATTTAGCAAACGCAACAGTAGGGTTAGCAGCAAGCATAGCAGGAGCGGCATCGGCAGCAAGCAGCAGCTTCGGAACGGGAATGTATGCTTCCGCGTTTGCAAATTACGACACAATGAGCCAAACAAGCAAAAGCGAAAGTATATTAGGTGTGCAAGGAAATATATTTAGCAATGGAAATATAAATTTCAAATCCGCAAACGACATGATACAAGAAGGAACAAACGCCTATGCAACAAACGGAACGCTAAGTTACAACGTGGGCAATAATTTAATAATACAAGCAAGCAAAGACACGTATGCGCAAGAAGACAAAAGCGCGCACGCAAGCGCAGGGGTAAGCGTAGGAAATAATTCCGTGCAAGTGAGCGCCGGCGGCGGGGAGTCAAGCAGCAAGATAAAAGCAACAACATACAACAACAGCGAAAGCGTAGCAAATAATATAGAAATAAACGTAGGCAACAACGCAACATTAAGCGGAGCCAACGTAACGGCAAAAAATAATTTAGATGTAACAGTAGGAAATAATTTAACAGTAGAAAGTCTGCAAGACACATATTACAGCAAAGGAAACAGCTGGGACGCCAACATAAGCGTAGGAATAGGCACCAAAGGAATGGGCAACTTTCTTGGCGGGGAAAAAAGCAACGCCGGCAACAACAGCGTAGGGGCAGGCTTCAACACAGGCAACGACTACACCGACAGCGCATGGGTAACCGAGCAGACAACATTAACCGGCGGAAATAAAGTCAACATAAACGTAGGCAACAAAACAACAGTAACGGGAGCAGTAATAAATTCAGAAAGCAACAACCTAACGCTAACAACCAAAGCGTTAGAGCACAACGACATAGAAGACAGAAACATAACAGAAAGCAAAGGCTTTGGCTTATCAACAAGCATAGGCACATCGCAAAGCGACAAAGGAAAAACAAACGTAGCCCCCAACGGAAGCACAACGCTAACGCTAAAAAACACCGGCGAAGAAAAAGAGCAAAAAACCAAAGCCACAATAGGAAACGGAACAATAATAATAAGCGGCGTGGAACAAACAGAAAATGACTTACAGGGTTTAAACAGAAACACAGAAACCACCCAAGAAACAACCAAAGACCAAATAACCGGCGCGCTGGACGCAAGCGCAACAATAGACAACCGAGCTTTATTAGGCTTCATAAAAACAGAAGTAAAAGACAAAGACGGAAAAGTAATAGGCTATACAACCGGCTACCAAAGCATAGCCAACGATTTTAAATATCTACCCGGAAACGCCGTAAAAGCAACAGCAGGAGCATTAAGCACGGCAGCAAGCCCGCTAACAGCAATATACGCAAGCATAACGGCATCAAAAAATAATTCTGAAAACGGCGAAAATCCGACGTATGATAAAACGGATATAATAAGCGTATGGAAAGCCAACCAAAGCGCAAACGCAACGGGAATATTAAGAGGCGGAAGCGAAGAAGCAGGAACAATAGTAGAAAAAATCAAAGCAGGAAAAGCAACGCCGGAAGAAATACAAGCGTTAGCGAAAATGACAGCGGACGGAAAAAGCAATTTAATGTATAGCGAAAAAGGGGAGTTGATAGACAGCGCAGGAAAAGTAGTATTAGGATTTAATGATATAAAAGAGCACCAAGGCTACGTCAATTTAGGAAACGGAGCAGCAACAAACGCGCTGACGTTTGCATTGACGGATGCAGAAGAACGAGCGCACAATTACACCGGAAACGAAAGCATAGCCAAAGGAGCGGCAAAAAGCGAGCTGACATACTACAACGCAGTATCATGGCTAACCGGCGCAAAAACAATAACAGAAAACAACAGCGGAGCAGGCGGATATGGAACGCTAACGCAGCTTAATTGGAATAACACATATAATACAAGCAATAATACGTTGCTGCTAAATAATACAGTTTTGGCTAATAGTGTCAGCGATGGTAATAAAGCAAATGCGTTATTTGTAAATAGCGCGAATAAAATAGTCCATGTTGGAGACATGTCAGATTTTAATGCATACAGAGTATCTGATGATGTTACAGAGATAGATAAGAATATGGAGGAAGATTATAAAGATGAACAGATATCGTATGCTTCAATTTTTCTTGATAAAAACCAAATAGATAAGATGACAGATAAAGAACGTATAGACGTTGAGAATAAATTTATGAATGAAGAAGTGCATTCTGATATAGGATTACTTTCACTTTTTAATAATAGAGAAACTGTGACGGAAACATTAATAGATTTGATATATAAAGGTTGGGAGAGCAAATACGCAACTACAGAACAATTTAAATCTATTATAGGTAATGGGGAATATGAAACTTCTCTTTTGAGAACATCAATCCCAAATATATATGATACATTAATAGATATTGGTGTGAGAAATCCTACTAATGTATTATTGAATGTAAGTAATTTTTCAATTGATTCTGGATTTGCTCCAGTAGCGGGAGAATTACGTATTGTTGATAACGCTGGATGGGGTTTATATGGGGCATCAAGAATTAGAGATGCAGGAGTAGGGCAACATGAAGGACTTGATATATATTCTTTTCCAGGAAACTATGTTCTTTCACCTGTAGATGGTGTAATTACAAAAATAGGACAACCATATGATAAAGATAAAGATGGTAAAGATGTTAACGGGAACTTGAGGTTGATTGAGATAAAAACTGTTACAGGAACAGAAAAACTGTTATATGTTATGCCTGCAGACTGGATATATTTAGATGCAGGCAAGAAAATAGGTAGTACAAGCTTATTAAAAACAGGTGTACAAATTAATAAAGGAGATTTTGTAGGTACTTCTCAAAATATTCAAACAGAATCTCCAGTTAAACATGCTGAAACACCTGTACATGTGCATTATACTATTATAGAGAATGGTACAATTCAAAATCCGCAAAATGTATTATATCCTTCACTGAATGTTAATATAATAGGAAAACCGCAATACAAACAATATATTGATACAAATGATAAAGATTATTTTTTCCCTGTAGCAGATCCATCGTTGGGCAATAGTATAATATTTGATTATTAAATCTATACCTATCAGTTTGTTGTGTAGAGATTTATTACAACTATTACGCTATGCGAATAAAGGATTACTAATGAAAAAATATGTTTTATATCTATTGAGTTTTGTTATATTATCATACACACTTGTTTATGCAGAAGTTCCTAAAGATTTTTATGAAAAACGTGAAATAATGCAAAAAAGTAAAGAATATACAGAAAATCAACCAAAGTTAATTCCTATAATTGATTTTAAAGGGCAGATATATGAGCTTGATGTGGATAAAGGTGTTATATATAAAAGAGTAGGAGAAAGTAAAAAAGTAAAGATAGCGAAAGTGGAATTATCTGATAGTTCTTGGATGATGTATGAGGCTTTTAAAACAAGAAATACATTATATATTGTATGGAGCTGCGATGATTTTGATACGCAGTGGGTAAGAGTGTTTGCGATAGATGAAAGAAATAATTGTATATTTGAATATTTTGATGGTGGAGATTTTTCTATTGATTCAGTATCAACTTACATTGATGATGGGCATTTATATATCAATTCCTTGATATATAAACCATTTAGCGTTAAGTCTTCACCTTATGCAATTGATATAGGGAGCGTTTATTTTGGAGAGCATTTTGAATATATAGCAAAGGCTGGATATTACACTGAAATGCAAACTATTAACATAGAACCATATGGAATAGGAAACAATATCAGTAAAAATATTGTTTTAGATGTTGATGATAAAGATAATATTTATATTAGAAGTTATGATGAAAATAAAGTATTTTTTATGAAAGATTTTGTTGAATATAGATATGAAGATCAAAAAACAGGCAAAACATATTCAAAAAAAGAAGCATTAATGTATTGGTATTATTATGATTTAAAATTTTTAACAAATACTTTTGGAAAAATAGAGTATCCGTATTGGGAAACTGGGTTTGATTGGGATATTGTTCAATATACTCCTGAAGACATAAAAAAAATATACACAGGAGCAGACCCAAGCGATAAAACAATATTATCAATTGAAGAATTTTGTAAAAATATAAGAAAAGATTTGCCTGACAATAAAAGCGATGAAAAAAAAGGATTCATTGATAGGGTAGTGTATAAAGTCAAGAACATATTTAAATAGTCATGACATCAAGCGCAACTATAAGTAAAGTTCATAACAACCGCCCCAGAAACAGTAAAACTTTTACCATAATGAAATAAATACTATTAAAATGAAAAAAATCCTAATATCACTACTATCAATAATAGTATTGAGTAGCCAAGCAACCGCAACGCTTGGCTATTCTTCTTACTTTCCGTCAATGTTTACAGCTTTTTATGAAATAGTTTCCCAAAAAAGCAACGCGGGCAACAACAGCATAGGAGCAGGCTTCAACACAGGCAACGACTACACAGACAGCGCATGGGTAACCGAGCAGACAACATTAACCGGCGGCAGTAATGTAACAATAAACGTAGGCAACAAAACAACAGTAACAGGAGCAGTAATAAATTCAGAAAGCGATAATCTAACGCTAACAACCAAAGCGTTAGAGCACAGCGACATAGAAGACAGAAACATAACAGAAAGCAAAGGCTTTGGCTTATCAACAAGCATAGGCACATCGCAAAGCGACAAAGGAAAAACCAACGTAGCCCCCAACGGAAGCACAACGCTAACGTTGAAGAACACCGGCGAAGAAAAAGAACAAACAACAAAAGCCACAATAGGAAACGGCACAATAATAATAGGCGGCGTGGAACAAACAGAAAATGACCTGCAAGGTTTAAACAGAAACACAGAAACCACCCAAGAAACAACCAAAGACCAAATAACCGGCGCATTAGACGCAAGCGCAACAATAGACAACCGAGCGCTGTTAGGTTTCATAAAAACAGAAGTAAAAGACAAAGACGGAAACACAGTCTATGAACAAAACGAAGACGGCTCAATAAAAACAAACGCAAACGGGGAAGCAATAGCAAAAACAACAACCGGCTACCAAAGCATAGCCAACGATTTTGAGAACTTACCCGGAAATGCAGCAAAAGCAATATTAGGAGCAGCGGGAACAGCAATAGCAACAGGGAAAACGCTGTATGATGTAATAGGGGATAAAGAAATAAGTGTAAGCGAAATAGCGGATGAATGGAAAGCAAATCAAAAAACGTTTGTAAATCAAAATAACTATAACAGGGAAACAATAAATAATTTAAGCGAAGGAAAAAGCGCGGAAGAAATACAAGCAGGGTCAGGCGACACGGCAAAAATATATTACGATGAGCAAGACGAAGCGAACGGATTTAGACAAAAAGGCGACGAGAATGAAAACAATAATTATATAAATGCAGCAAAAGAAACAGTAACAAACACAGAAAAATTCATAGAAACGTTAGGGCACGAATACACGCATAATTACACAGAAAACGAAGCCATAGCAAAAAACGCAGGAAGCTTAGCAAAGTTTATGTGGGGATTAGGAAACGTGCTGAATTTTACAAGCGTAAACACAACCGGCGCAGAAACAATAAGCGGTTGGTATGAAAGCAATAAAAACAGCAGCCTGCTGCAAACAAACACATTAGCAGTAAGTAAAATTAGCGATGAAAACAGATTGCATTTCAATCCGTTTACAAAACTTTCAACCCCGGTGGATAGTTATGTAAGCGAAGCGAATACATACATAGAAGAAGAAAGAGCAACAGGGTATAAGAGAACAAAGGAAGATATAGGCGATGCGATGGATTATATGCAAGATAAGTTTTGGTTTCACCCGCTAATAAATGCATATGGAACAATTGAATGGGGAATAGGAAAAGCAGTAACAGCATACGATTATATGGGAGAAGGAGAAAGGGCGTTAGAAGTAGGTTATAACCTTTCTGCGACTCAAAAGATAACGTCAAAAATTCCGTTGCCATTTCTATACACGGCAGCGTATATAGCAACAGAACATCCTGATTATTTTGTGCATGCAGAGTATTATAAAACGGGAATAGAGTTATATAAAAACGGATATAAATATGAGGGAGTAGAGTATATACTCGGCGGAGCATTAAGGGACGGCTTAAATGCAACAGTATTAGCAAGCGGAGCAAGTGCTGCCGCGAGGTCGCGTGTTATAAATACGTTGTTGGGGAACACAGCGGGGATGGAAGTAACTGCAGCAGTAAAAGCAGTTGGGAATACAATAAAAAAAGAAGCAGATAACTTGGGCACTAAAATTGTAAGTGATAGTAGTAAATTTGTTGATGCTGGTATAGTTGGAAGTGCAAATAAACAGGATTTATATCATAAAGCTGCTGATAGTAAGCTTATAAAAAACGAGGTTATTACTAATGATAGCACGAAAAACTTTGCTATAAAAGGTAACGATGGTAAAAATTATAATCTTATTCAAACGGAAGGTGTAGTTAACGGTAAAAATGGAGTGTTTGAATATGTTGTAAACGAAAATAATGAAATAACTCATCAACTCTTTATAGAGAATGGAAAAATCAATGGCATTCCTAATAATTTTGGAGGTAAAAAATGATCATTGATTTTGATAAATTAGATTTCAGTAGTATTTATTATAATTTTTCTTTTACAGAGTTACTTTTTTCTATAAAAATAGGGATAGCAAAAGATTTTTCTGTTGATAATTATTTGAAGGGAAATGGTTATCAATATGATGATTTAAAAAAGTTTTTATACAAGTTATCTTTTTTTGAAAAGGCAGATCTATTAGTATGTAAAAATCGAATTTTATATTTGTATTTAATGAAGTTGAAACAATTTGATTTTAACGCTCAAGAGTTAAGTTTGTATGTTGATTATATATGTGGCTTTTTTAAATACCCTGAAGGAACTGAGGGGCTGATATATTATATGCCTGCGCGTAATACATTGGAAAAGCAAATAGAAGAATGGACAATTTATAATGCGCTATCTAAATATTTAGAAAAATACAAGAACTATATAAATTTTACTGTGGCAACTCATGTTAATCACTATGACCAACTTTTTTGTGAAAAATTTGCATTTATTAAAAGTAAGAAATATAAATCTTGTTTTATAACAGGAACAGTAAAAAATCATTGCAAATGTTTATATATATGGTCTGATAATATATTAACTGTACCAATTAAATCTGAAATTTGTTTTAAAAATGATAATGAAATAAAGGAATTTCTAACAAATAAAGATGTTTATATATATGCTCTTGTAAATAACAATTATTTTTTAGATGAAAATTATTATATATCTGATTTCAAAGAAAAATTTGATAATAGCTTTGAAAAAATTATTGCATAAATCATTAAACTTATAGAAATATATTGCAAAAATAAAATACATCACAAACTGCAAGGTATCAACATCAAGTAAAAATTTGGCGTTGACAATTGCAAGTCAAAAGAAATAAATGAAAAAAATCCTAATATCACTACTATCAATAATAATATTGAATAGCCAAGCGCAAGCAACGCTTGGCTATTCTTCTTACTTCCCGTCAATGTTTACAGCTTTTTATGAAATAGTTTCCCAAAAAAGCAACACAGACAGCGCATGGGTAACCGAACAGACAACATTAGCCGGCGGCAGTAATGTAACAATAAACGTAGGCAACAAAACAACAGTAACGGGAGCAGTAATAAATTCAGAAAGCAACAACCTAACGCTAACAACCAAAGCGTTAGAACACAATGACATAGAAGACAGAAACATAACAGAAAGCAAAGGCTTTGGCTTATCAACAAGCATAGGCACATCACAAAGCGACAAAGGAAAAACCAACGTAGCCCCCAACGGAAGCACAACGCTAACGTTGAAGAACACCGGCGAAGAAAAAGAACAAAAAACCAAAGCCACAATAGGAAACGGCACAATAATAATAGGCGGCGTGGAACAAACAGAAAATGACCTGCAGGGACTAAACCGCAACGTAACCAACACCCAAGAAATAACGAGAGCCCAAACAACAAACGCCCTAAACGCCGAGTTTAATGTAGATGTAAGGTTTGTAGTAAGTGGAATAGAAGCGTTGTATACTGGTGATATAGGAAAATGGTCAGTGGTAGAAGATGCAATCAAACTTGGCAAAGGACTTGACTATCTGAAAGATGAGTTAATCAAAGGATTAAGCATATTAACACCGTCGCAAAGAGAAGAAATAGTAAAGAAAATAGAATATAAAAGGAACTTGAAATTTGTAAAAGAGTTACAGGAAAGTGCAACTAAAAAAACAAACGAAGAGATTCGGGAACAGTTAGAAAAACAAGGTATAGATCCGGATGATAAACAAGCGGTAAGCGTATATTTTGCTACAAAAATAGAAGAACTTACCGACTTAAAAAATAAAATAGAAAAGCTTGAAGAACAAAAAACAAGCGCAAAAACACAGAAAGATAAAGATAAAATAATTCAGGAAATAACAAATGCAAAATTAGTTGCTGCAGATATATATGCGCAGTTACCATTGCATCCAAACTATATAGACTATAAGAAAAACTTAGATAATAAGTTAGTTGAAGAATTAGCCAAAAATTCAGAAATAGTAAGTTTGATGAAGGATCCTGCCATTTGGAATGAGATTGACAGGAAACAATATGATTCAGTGGATGAATACGATAAAGCATTGCAATCGCAAGATAAAATGAAAGAAAGAATTATAAAAACAATAATTGAATTACAATCGGAAGTTTATAATTCTCAAGATTCATTACAAGGCGGAGCAATTGTTGGATATGATAGGAATAAAGATTTACAAGGCTCGTATAATTCTATTTCGAAAACACTTACTATCAACTATAACACATTAGATTATAGTAATAAATTTAACGGAATATTTGACACTATCATTCATGAAGGAGAGCACGCTAATCAAAACTCCTTAATAAATAAATTAAATAAGTATGAAGTGTTAGATACATATTTTAACCCTATATTTGATGGTATTGTAAATAAGCCATTAAATAATAGTATAAAACAATTATATTCTTTTGAGTATAATGCCTTTTCAGGTATCCGGCAACAAGTTGAAATCTTTAGATTAAATGATGACATATTGTATTTACCATATGATTTTAATATAGGTGATTCAGAAGCAAGATTCAATAGATATGAAAGTAATCCGCAAGAAGTCGCAGCAAGAGAAGCTGGAACAAGCGTCCTCCAAAAATATCTTGAGCAAATAAATAAACAAGGTATAAAAATGGGGGGCAAATGAAAAGTATAATTTCTTTTTCATGTATTATATTGATAAGCATGTTTGTGGTTGTTGTGATGTCTTGTAAAACTGCTGAAACAGGAGGAAAACAAAAGATTATGGAAGATTCAAATGTGTTATATATTGTTAAATATACGGATTCTATTGGTTTGCATGAGTATTTGCAGCAAGCGAAAAAAAACCATAATAATGATTGGAGGTATAATTATTTTTACATGCAATCTAATAATATTCCAAATCTTAACAAAGTGAAATACTATCCAGAAGTCAAATTTATGGGTAAGATTGTTATAGATAGTAATAAAAATATAAACTTCAAATTTTTAGAGTTATCTGATCAAGACATGTTCACTAAAATTTATGAAGAAGCAAAGAGTGAAGGTATAGAATATGCTAAATTTTATACGAAACAACCAATAAAATATCCCAAACATGGGAAATTAAAATCCCAAGATGAAGTGTGGGTGTGGTCTGGATTTGTCATGCATGAAGATGAGGAGTTTATGGAGGCATTTTTAAATGTATATTTGTTTCAAAAAGGGTACGCTTTGATAAATGATGAAGTTGGTAAAAAATATTTCGATCTAAAGCAAACAAAAGAAGTAGAAAAAAAAGAATTATTGAATGCAACAATTTTGCAGGAAGGCGAGGTAATATACAAAAATACAGGTAATTATAGTGAATATATAGAATTAAAAAGGAATCCAGATAATGGAATTAATGTGCTACCTGTAATTCGTGGTCGTGTTTAACTTTGGGTCAAAAGTCTATGGCAACCGCCCCAACAAACAGTAAAACTTTCACCACAATAAAATGAATACTATTAAAATGAAAAAAATCCTAATATCACTACTATCAATAATAGTATTGAGTAGCCAAGCAACCGCAACGCTTGGCTATTCTTCTTACTTCCCGTCAATGTTTACCGCTTTTTATGAAATAGTTTCCCAAAAAAGCAACACAGACAGCGCATGGGTAACCGAACAGACAAGTCTAACCGGCGGAAATAACGTAACAATAAGCGTAGGCAACAAAACAACGCTAACAGGAGCAGTAATAGCAAGCGCAAGCGACAACCTAACGCTAACAACCAAAGAGTTAGAACACAATGATATAGAAGACAGAAACACAACAGAAAGCAAAGGCTTTGGCTTATCAACAAGCATAGGCACATCGCAAAGCGACAAAGGAAAAACCAACGTAGCCCCCAACGGAAGCACAACGCTAACGCTAAAAAACACCGGCGAAGAAAAAGAGCAAACAACAAAAGCCACAATAGGAAACGGCACAATAATAATAAGCGGCGTGGAACAAACAGAAAATGACCTGCAGGGCTTAAACAGAAACACAGAAACCACCCAAGAAACAACCAAAGATATAATAACCGGCGCATTAGACGCAAGCGCAACAATAGACAACCGAGCGCTGTTAGGTTTCATAAAAACAGAAGTAAAAGACAAAGACGGAAACACAGTCTATGAACAAAACGAAGACGGCTCAATAAAAACAAACGCCAACGGGGAACCAATAGCAAAAACAACAACCGGCTACCAAAGCATAGCCAACGATTTTAAATATCTACCCGGAAACGCCGTAAAAGCAACAGCGGGAGCATTAAGCACAGCAGCAAGCCCGCTAACGGCAATATACGCAAGCATAACGGCATCAAAAAACAGTTCTGAAAACGGCGAAAATACGACGTATGATAAAACGGATATAATAAGCGTATGGAAAGCCAACCAAAGTGCAAACGCAACGGGAATATTAAGAGGTTCAAGTGAAGAAGCAGGAACAATAGTAGAAAAAATCAAAGCAGGAAAAGCAACGCCGGAAGAAATACAAGCATTAGCCAAAATGACAGCGGACGGAAAAAGCAATTTAATGTATAGCGAAAAAGGGGAGCTTGTAGATAACGCAGGAAAAGTAGTATTAGGATTTAACGATATAAAAGAACACCAAGGCTACGTCAATTTAGGAAACGGAGCAGCAACAAACGCGCTGACGTTCGCATTAACGGACGCAGAAGAGCGAGCGCACAATTACACCGGAAACGAAAGCATAGCCAAAGGAGCGGCAAAAAGCGAGCTGACATACTACAACGCAGTATCATGGCTAACCGGCGCAAAAACAATAACAGAAAACAACAGCGGAGCAGGCGGATATGGAACGCTAACGCAGCTTAATTGGAATAACACATATAATACAAGCAATAATACGTTGCTGCTAAATAATACAGTTTTGGCTAATAGTGTCAGCGATGGTAATAAAGCAAATGCGTTATTTGTAAATAGCGCGAATAAAATAGTCCATGTTGGAGACATGTCAGATTTTAATGCATACAGAGTATCTGATGATGTTACAGAGATAGATAAGAATATGGAGGAAGATTATAAAGATGAACAGATATCGTATGCTTCAATTTTTCTTGATAAAGACCAAATAGATAAGATGACAGATAAAGAACTTACAGACGTTGAGAATAAATTTATGAATGAAGAAGTGCATTCTGATATAGGATTACTTTCACTTTTTAATAATGATGAAACAGTTACAGGAACAATAATTGATTTTATCCAGAATGGTGGAGGAAATGAAGTTCTCAGAGATGCTATGAGATGGCATATTGGAAATGGTGAGGCAGATAATTCATTGTTAGGAAATTTTGTGCCTACCCTTTATGATACATTAATAGATATTGGAATAAGAAATCCGATGAATACATTAGCGTATTTGGGAGATTTTACTATAGAAGGACGTGATCATATTGCTCCGGTAACTGGAGATGTTCGTATTGAAGATGGAGGAGGGGTTGGTTTAATCGGGGCAAATAGAGCTGGAGGGTATGCACATCAAGGATTAGATATATATGCTGTTGAGGGGGAATATGTTTATGCACCTGCAGATGGTAAAATTATACGTACAGGGCAGCCATATGAAACTAAAAATGGTAATTTAAAAACAATCACAATACAAACAGCAAATGGTGCTGATAAATTGTTGTATGTGAAACCTGCTAACTATATACAATTAGGATCTTATGTGAAACAAGGGGATATAATAGGAACTTTACAAAATATTCAAATAGAATCGCCAAGTAGGCATGATAAACCTGGGGAAGCTCCGACACCTCTTCATGTCCATATAGAAATTAGAGAAAATAATAATCTTAAGGATCCTAAAGATTATTATTACCCATATTTAAGTATTATAGGTTCAAGAGGGAAATACCAACCTATAAATGAAGAGAATTTATTCTTTCCTCAATTTGAGAGTGAAATATTGAATATTTATAGGGGTAATTAAATGAAAAAAATAATTATAACTATATTAATTTTCATAGCTCAAATATCAATAGTATGTGCTACGATTTCAGTTGATTGGGAAGAGTACGATGAGCAATTAAAAAAAATGTTGAATAGTAAAGAATTCAAAGAAGGCTTGCCAAAATTAACTCCAATTTTTAATTTAAATTGTAATGTCTATACATTTCAAGAAGATGGATATGATTTTTACAAAATAAATAAGGATGATGTAAAAGTACAAATAGCTATAACAAAAAATTATTTTTCAGATGGGAACGCATGGAATTATAGCGCTTATAAAATAAAAAATGATATATATATACTGCATAGTTTTATTGATGAAGCTACAAGTTATCAAATAATGATAGCCATAGATGAAAGGACAGGCAAAACATTTAAGTATCGGTTATATGGTGGAATAGAACATACAATATATATAGATGATGGATATTTATATGTTGATGGATTAAATATAACACCTTATGGAATTGGTAGAAATAAAAGCAAGAATGCAGAAATAAAAATTTATGAAAGCGAGGTAGATAGTGGTTTCAGGGATGGAACTAAAGTTCACATAAGAGGCAGTGAATTTATAAGTTTTAATAAAGATAAAATAATTCTATCAAAAGATTTTATAGAGTATTATTATAAAGATAAGAAAACAGGTAAAACTTATTCAAAAAAGGAAGTATTGATGTATGAGCATTACTATTATTTAAAATTTCTAATGAAAACTTTTGGCGAAATAGATGATGAACCTTTCGGTTCTTTTGGTTTGGACTTGGATATTGTTTCATATACTCCTGAAGACATAAAAAAAATATACACAGGAGCAGACCCAAGCGATAAAACAATATTATCGATTGAAGAATTTTGTAAAGGTATAAGAAAAGATTTGCCTGACAATAAAAGCAATGAAAAAAAAGGATTCATTGATAGGGTAGTGTATAAAGTCAAGAACATATTTAAATAGTCATGACATCAAGCGCAACTATAAGTGAAGTCTATGGCAACCGCCCCAAAAACAGTAAAGCTTTTACCACAATGAAATAAATGCTATTAAAATGAAAAAAATCTTAATATCACTACTATCAATAATAATGTCACGGGGCAATTGACAGTGAAGCAACTTTTATTTATCTGTTAATTACAGTGTCGTTTTTACATAGAAAACAGGTCAAAAGTTGGTTCATTTTTTACTCTGTTTTTTTATTGTATATTGAACCTTCCGGAATCTGCTGTTGCAGCTATTGCCTGCCTCTTTGTTTTTGTCTTAAAATTAAGTAAAATAAAATCTCTTTATTTATGCGCCCATAGCTCAATTGGATAGAGCGTTTGACTACGAATCAAAAGGTTAGAGGTTCAACTCCTCTTGGGCGCGTTTTTGTTTTTATTTTTTTGATTCAGCCGCGTTATGCCGCTTCTCATTTATATTTAAGATAAACTTCGTCGCGGCAAGCCTTGCATAATCAAAAAACTCAAAGTAAAAATCGGTTGTTGTATCTTTTTTATATTTTTTAGTTTTACGGAGGCGATAGTATGAACATAGCGTCTTTTGTTTTGGGGCTTGTAAGTTTCTTGGGCGGGTCGCTTTTGTGCGGCGTGCCGCCGATTTTAGGAATTATTTTCGGGGCGATAGGTTTAAGCAGAAAAGAGGATAACAGAAATTTGGGAATTGCCGGAATAATTTTGTCGGCTCTCAGCGTTATCGGCTGGGTTTTAATATATTTCTTTTTTATAGCGGCAATGGTTGCGGCAGGCGCGGCAAATTCGCATTAAAATTTAAACTTGGGAGAATATTATGTCATTAAAAGAAAAAGTTGAAGCGGCGTTAAATACCGTTCGTCCGCACTTGCAGGCAGACGGCGGGAATGTTGAACTTATTGATGTGTCGGACGACGGAATAGTAAAAGTAAAACTTGTGGGCGCTTGCGGCAGCTGCCCAATGGCGGCAATGACTTTGCAGTATGGCGTAACAAAAGCTATTAAAGACGCTGTTGCGGAAGTAAAAGAAGTGCAGTCGGTGTAGAAACGGCAGAAGGAGGGAAGATAGAACGTTGGAATGTTTAGCAACGGCAAAAACTTAACGACTATAGCTTCTCTAAACTCTCAAATTTTCCGGCTCCCTAATCTTCCTATAAATAATATGTTAATAGGCATACTTTCAGACACTCATGACAGTTTAGTTTGTATAAAACAGGCAATAGAGTTCTTTAATCTCCGCAATGTAAATTTGGTTTTACATTGCGGAGATATTTTTTCGCCTTCTGCGGCGCAAGAATTTGCTAAACTTAACTGCGGGTTTAAAGCTGTTTTCGGCAATAACGATTTTGAACGCGCGGCGCTTGAAAATATAATTTCAAGTTTTGGAATTATAAAACCGGAGCCGTTTGAGTTTACAATAGAAAATAAAAAATTTGTTATGTCTCACAGACCTCTTTTACATGTTAGCAAAGAATATAATTATATTTTTTACGGACACACGCATAAACCAAAGATAGAAAAAAGCGAAGAAACGTTGTTTCTAAACCCGGGCGAAGCTTGCGGGTCGCGCTACGGCAGAAAAACCGTCGCGCTTCTAAACGCTTCAAATAATATCGCGGAAATTTTTGATTTAGACAGTTTTTTATAAATGAATTCGTGAAAAAAACTATGAATAAAATGAAAAAGCGTATTTCCGTATTTTTAGCTATGTTAACTGTGTTGGCGTCTTTTAATTTTGCATTTGCCCAATCTGTGCTGCCGCCGGGGGAACATGAGCGGCAACAGATTCTTCAACAGCAGGAGCAGGAAAAGCAGTACAAGGAAAACATAAGAAATATTTTGGAAACGCAAAGGGTAAGAGACAGCAGGGTTAAAGAGGGCATTGTGCTTCCTGAGGGCGGCGGCGCTGCGGAAGATATTATGCAGTCCGACGCGGATACTATTTATAAGTTTGACAAAATAGTAGTAATTGGAAATAAAATTTTTTCCGGCAAAACATTGCATAAAGCCGTATTAAAGCAATTCCTAAACAAACCTATAAACAAATATAACGTTTCGCTGCTGCAATCTATGCTTTTAAAATACTATATCAGCAGAGGGTATATTACGACAAAAGTCTATTTTGACCCGGAACAAATAAATATAATAGACAATAAAGAAACGGGACAAACGGAAACGACTTTTATTGTAATAGTAGAAGAAGGAAAAACCGGCAAGATATCACTGGAGCAGGTTACAAAAGATAACGCAAGCAAAACCGTTTCAAAAATCGGAAAATTTAGAAATAACGCCCGCCTTTTTTTTGCATTCCCGTTTGCCGTCAATAAGCCTGTTAATATGAATGTTTTTGAGCAGGGTTTAGACCAAATGAACAGGCTGCAGTCAAACAACGTTACAATGGAAATTGCTCCGGCTGCAGACAAACGTGCGTTAGAGCAAGCATACTCCAATATTGTAATTATTAACAATCAAAACCCGCTTGCCGGCGGAGTTGCCTCCGGCGCAAGAACTACATTCCTAAATTTAAATTACAACAACGGCGGTTCAAAATCTACAGGCGAACAAGTTTTGAATTTAAGCGTAAGTCAGGATAATTTGCTTTCTATTAACGACAACATATATATAAGTTACACGGAAAACAGCGACAGTTTATTTAACTTGGATAAAAAAGATTCGTCTGTAGATTACGGACAAAGCCACGCGTATAAAACGTTGGACATGTTTAATAATGACGATGAAAAAAAGAAATTCAGCAAAGCGTTGCAGGGCGCCGTGTCGTTTCCTTTCGGGTATTGGACGCTTAACGCGTCTTTAAATTATTCTAACTATAAAAGCACGGTTGAAGGTCAATACACTCGTTTTCATATAACGGGGCAATCGTTAAGCCAAGCTTATACTTTGGACAGAGTAATATACAGAACGCAGATTTATAAATTAAATTTTGGAAGCGGAGTGGAAATAAAAGATACCGAAAGTTATATAAGAGACGTAAGAAGCGAAACGGGAAGCGGCAGAAGAAGCAATGTGTCCGTATATTTTAACAACGTAATATATACAAGTTTGGGAACGATAATATTAAAACCTTCTTACCAAAGAGGAGTAAGTTGGTTTGGGTCAAAGACCGATGCCGACACTTACATGAATTATGAAATGCTCAGCAGCGACCCAAGACTTGAGTATAATTTGTTAAAATTGTATCTGTATTTTAATACGGGGTTTTCTATTCCTCTGCTTACAAAAAACAAAAATTCCGGCGTTAGAAATAGACTTCCGCTGTCTTATACTTTAACAATAGATTCGCAGTATAGTTTTAACAGCCTTTACGGAGCAAATCAGTTTAGCGTAGGCGGAGAGTATTCTACAAGAGGTTTTAAAGAAAGTTCTATAAGCGGCGATAACGGATTTTACGCAAGGAATGATTTTAAGGTAAACGCGTTGCAGCTTATGCCGAATGTTTTAACCGGCAGCGCGGCAATGAAATATAAAACGGTATTTTTGCTTGGCGATTCGTTAAATTCGCTGCTTGCAAAAACGCATTTGTCCGTGTTTTATGATTTCGGATATGTAGAAGATAAATATGAAGATATATACGATAAAGAATACAATTCAAAAAGCGGTTATATGATGGGAGCGGGAGCGTCTTTAAATTATTACGGGCAATATATAAATATGTCGTTAGTTTACGCTAAAGGATTGCATAGCCCAAAATATTTGCAAACAAGAGACAATATGTCAAAAGAAGAAGAAGCTGTTTATTGGAAAGTTGGAGTAAGCTGGTAGTTAACGACAATTAGGAGTTAGGAATTAGAAAATAGGAAATAATGGCTGGGACAAAGACGGGAAATATAAAGAACAAAAAATAGAGTAAATAAATAAAAAAATAAAGGGGCAGTAGAATGAAAGCGAGGGAAAGAGTGAGAAAGGTAATAGCAATAATGATATCGGTAATGATATCAATAGGGCAAGGGATAATAGTAGAAAGCGTAGCGGGAATATTGGGAGAAGAAAAAGCCTACGCGGCGAGCGCGGAGTTGGGAGAAAACTCGTCGTCAACAAACATAGTAAACCACTCGTTAAATAATACGGCAGATAACCCTGTGAAAGGGCTGGAAGCGGATAATGGGCGGGGACGGGGAGAAATAGAGATAGACAGAACGCAAAACGGAACGCCGGTGGTGCAAATAAACAGGCCAAGCGCAGGAGGGGTGAGCGCAAACTACTATAAAGATTTCAATGTAAACGAAGAGAACTTGATAATAAATAATTATAAAGGGGAAGCGACAAACACGAATATAGGCGGGGTAATATACGGTAACCCGAATTATAATAAGGAAGGCGGAAAAGAAGCGGAAATAATATTGAATGAAGTAACAGGAGTAAAACAAACAAAAATAAACGGATATGTGGAGATAGCTGGAAAGAGAGCGGATTTGATAATAGCCAACCCAAACGGAATAATGATAAGCGGCGGGGGATTTATAAATACGCAGAAGCTGTCGCTGATAAGCGGAGCAAGCGGAATGGGGGATGCAAACAATACGTTAGACGCTCAAGGAAAATTAAATCCGTTTATGATGTCAAAAGAAGCCAATGCAATAATAAGCGTAGTGGGAAGAAACGTAACGGATAAAAGCGGAAATATAGTAGCGTATAATTTAGGTATAGACGCAAGGGAAGTAGATTACGCGCAAATAATTGGGGCAATAATAGAGATAAACGGAGATATAGTAGGGGGAGCAAGTAGCGAAATACAGGTAATAAGCGGAAATAAGCAGGCGGTATATAATGAAGAAAAGAAGCGGTTTGAAGTAACAAGCGAGGAAGGCGTAGCGGAAGAAGTGAAGCCGGAGTTCGGGATAGATTCAAGCGTATTTGGAGGGATCTATGCGGGAAGAATAAGCATAATAGCTACGCAGGATGGAGTGGGAGTAAGGTTAAGAAAAGATTTAATAAGCGATGTAAACGAAATAGAGTTTGATGTAAACGGGAATTTGATGTTGGAGGAAATGGAAGTAAACGGAAAGAAAGGCGTGAAGATGAAAGTGAAGGGAAAATTGGAAAACAGAGCGGAAATAAGAGCAGAAGCAACAGAGGAAGCAATAGAAATAGAAGCAAAAGGCGGAGTAGAAAACAATGGAGTAATGTATGCGGGAAAAGAAATAAATGTTAAATCGGAAGGGGAAATAAGAAACAGCGTAACAGGGATAATTAACGCAGAGAAAATAAGCATTGCAACGCTCGGCGGGCAAGTAAACAATTACGGGAATATATACGCAGGCAATGAAGTAACAATAACGGCAAAAAAGCAAGTAACCAACGATGCAATAATATACGGGCAAAACGTATTAAATATAAAAACGGACAAAGGGATAAGCAATGCGGCGGGAGCGGCAATAGAGTCGGCAAAGATAACGGTGACAGCAGGCGAAGAAATAACCAACGGCGGCGATATACAAGCAAGCAATGAAATAATAATCAAAGCGGGAAAAGAAGTAAATAACGAGGGAAAAATATCGTCGGAGGAAGCAATAAAAATAGACGGCGTTAATATATTAAATATCGGCGGGATATACGCAAAAGAAGGGTTGTTAGTAAATGCGGCAGGCAGTATAATAAATGAGATAAATGCGCAAATAACGGGCAATAATATAAGCATAGCGGGGAAAGCGCAAATAAATAATGACGGCGCAATATATGCAAAAAACCTTTTGGAAATAACGTCGGAAAAGGACTTCAATAATAATAACGCGGGAGAAATAACGTCGGAAAAAGAAATAAAAATAAAAGCGGACGAAATAGTAAATTACAATAAGATGTATGCAGGGGAAAAGTTTGGGTTGAAGTCAAATAAAGAAATAAGAAATATTTTTGGGGCAAGCATAACCGGAGGCGCAATAGAAATAGAAGCGGCAAGAGGGTTTGTAAACGGCGGGGAAATATATTCCGACGGGGAGATGGGTTTAGACGTAGGGTTAGGAAATTTTATTAACGAAGAAAGCGGGTATATAAAAGCAAACGATATAAACGCGGTAGTAAACGGGGATATAAGAAACAGCGGAGAGATATATGCGGCAAACAAGATAGAGGCAAGCGCAATAAAAGGAATATATAACGGAGCGGCAATAGGAAGCGAAGCGACAATAACGGGAGGAAAAGGATTAACGTTAAAATCGGGCGAGCGGATAATGAATTACGGATATATGCAGTCGTTAGGAGATATGAAATTAGAGAGCAGTAAAGAAATAAATGGATATTATAAGCTAAACGATATAGGGGAGCAAGGCGGAGATAGCACGCAGCAGCCGCAAACGGCGGCGGAGGTAATTGCGCAGATAGCAAATATAGCAAACATAACAGATATAGATAAGTTATACGAAATATTAGGTGAAGTAAAAGATGAAGAGAACTATTACAAAGTAGAAAGGAAAATAAGAGAGTTAAGAATAAAAGAAGAAATAGAAGAGTTAAAAGAAGAGTATGTATATAACGCGGATATTTTTACGTTGGGAGCGCAGGTAACGGTAGGGGAAGAAACGGAAAACGGGCAAACAAGAACAGAAACAGTAATAATAAACGAAGAATTTGTGCAAGAGAGATTGGCGGAAATATTAGGAGTAAAATATGAAGCGCAAGAGTGGACGTTGCCGGAAAGAAAGATAGAGAACATAAATTTAAATGCAGAGCAAACAAATGAAATACAGCAGTTGGTAGAGCAGTACGTAGCAAGCATAGGGGAAGAAGCAACCCTAACGGCGGAGCAGCTTTCGGAAATAGCAAATTATCAAACGAGCTTGATATTATCAAAGAAAGAAGAAATAAGACAAGAGCAGGTAAAAACGGACGAACAAGAGCGTCTTGGAAAGATAGAGGAAAAAATAACGCAAGAGCAAGAACGCTTGGCGTTGTATGACAATATAAACTGGATAAATTTAAATGAAAGCGATTTTGAAGAAAAAGCGCAAGGGCTATTGGCGCAAGGGTATAAGGGAACAAATAATTATGTAGAAGAAGAATGGAAACTGCAAACGTTTGTAAGCGAGGCGAAATCGTTAAACAGCGCGCAGCAATATATACGTGGATTAAGAATAGATAATAAAAATACGGCAAGCGTAGAAAAAACAGGAATACACAATTACGGAAGAATATATTCGGACAAAAATATGGAGATAAATTCGCAAAGCGTATTGCACAACAACGAGCGCAGTTTAATATACGCCGGCGGGAATATAAACTTTAATATAAAGGAAGTATTGTTTAATAACGCGGGAGGAAGCGAAGTAGGAACGGGAATATATTCGGGAGAAAATATATACGTAGGAGGAGACAAAGCGTATATAAACAGCAAAGTAGGGCAGCTAATAAATTATAACGGGCGAATAGAAGCGGAAAAAGATATAGAAATAAAAGCGCAAGAGGCGGTAAATTACGGAAGCGACGATATAAATATATATGAAAATCCGTATGCGGCAGCGGAATATGTAATGGCAAATTACGGTAACCCGACAAGCAACGGAACAAAAATGACAAGCGAGCAGATATACAGCTCAAAGCTAACAACGCAAGAGTCACAGATAGTGTCAAACGAAGGGAAAGTAGGAATAGAAGCGTTAAACAACATAATAAATTACAACAGTTTGATATACGGGCAAAGCGGAGTAAAGTTAGAAGCAGAAACAATAGTAAACAGCGTATCGGAATTTAACGTAAAGGCAACGAGGTATTACAAGAAGCGTGAATCGCGAAAATGGTATGATCTTGGCAGAATTAAAAGCGGACATATAACCAAAAATGCAGGAAGCGACCAAATAGACGTTACATTAAAAACAACAAACGGAGCGGCAAGAATAGTATCCGGCGGGTTGGTAGAAATAGAAGCGAACAAAATATATAACGGAGTAATAAGCGACGCAACGGGAAATGTAAATGCGGATAAAAAAGGAAGCATTAGCGAAGAAAATGCAGGGCATCCGGATAAAAAGCCGTTTAGCGGCAGCGCAAAAAACGCGGCAAATAAAAACCCAAGCCAAGCAACGGCAGTAGAATATAAAGGAGCGGTAATAGACGTTTTAGCAGGGTTTAAGCTTCCGGAAAGCAAATACGGAAAGTATAGACCTTCGGTAAATGCGCATTATTTGTATGAAACAGACCCGTTGCTTACGGACAAAACAACGTTTTTGGGGTCGCAGTATTTTTTAAACAGAATAGGGTTAGACCCGTATGTAATAGACGCAAAATTTTTAGGGGACAGGTATATGGAATACGACCTGTTAAAGCGCAGTTTGGAGCAGAAAGGATTTTTAGAAAATCTGCATTACACAGGGCAAGATGTGGAAGGGTTTATAAACCAAGCCTATGAAAGTTTAGACGCGCAAAAAGTAAGCAAGTTGGAATTGGAGTTTGGGAAAGAATTAACGGCAAAGCAAATAAACGAGTTAGAAGAAGATATAGTGTGGTATGTGTTAAAAGAAGTGCAGCTGCCCAACGGTGAGAAAACAACAACGTTGGTGCCGCAAATATATTTAAGCCAAACAACGTTAAACCTATTAATGACGCAGGAAAAAGCGTTGGAAAAAACGCAAGCATTGTTAAGCCAACAACAGGCGGGAAAACAAGGGGATATAAGGGCGCAAGAAAAAGCAAATGCGGCGGTAACCGGCGAAATAAAAAACATAGAGCTGCAAGCAAAACAAGAAGCGCAGGAAAAAATAAATAAAGAGGTAGAAGAGTACATAAATAACAACCAAGAGGAATATCAAAAGTTAGTAGAACAAGCAAAGAAAGAAGTATATCCGTATAATACCGATATAGGAAAAGTGTTTATACAAAACAAGTTAATGCTAAGCGCCAAAACAGGGGAAGAAATCTTAAAAGAAGCGCAAGAAAAAGCAAAAGAAGAGTTGTTTAAAGAATATGCAGTGGAGAAACAAGAGCAATACTACCAGCAAAGCAAACAAGCAAAAATAGAAGCTACTGATTTTGAGAAGATATATAAAACAAACTATGAAGAAGGGTATGGGGTATATTATGCGCAAGAGCTGGAAAAAGCGCAGCAGAAAAACAGCGCAAAATTAAATACGGACACGTTAATAAGCGGAAGCGACGTAATAATAAAAAGCAAAGACGGAAGCGGTGGGGAATTAAACAACGCGGGAGCAATACTGGCAAGCAAAACGGTAGTAGTAACAATGGAAAAGATAAACAATGCAACAAACGCAATAGGAGGAGAGCAAGCGGTAATAACGGCGGGCGATTTAGTATATTTAAACGCGGGAGCATTGGGAATAGTCAATAATGAAAGCGGGCTAATAGCAACAACAAAAGCCGACAGCGAAATAAAGATAAACGCGAAAGAAGTAAACAACGAAACGGACAAGAGAACGGACACGTATGAGGCATATACGTATAATAAATTTGGGAAAATTATAATCAATAAGGAGCTGTCGTATTCAAACACAGAAACGGCAGTAGGAACAACAGGGCAAATAGCAAGTTTAGGAAAGCTTACAATAAACGCAGAAGGGGATATAAATTTAAAAGGCAGCTCAATGCTTGCGGTAGAAGAAGTAGATATGAAGGCAGGCGGAAATATAAACGCAGGGGTAGTGGAAGATTACAACAGGGAATACAACAAGGTAAGCTACGACGGATTTTGGTTTGAGGATAGCACAACAAGCCAGAGGGAAACGGAAAGTTTAAAAAATATAGGAAGCAACATAACGTCAATAAACGGAGCCATAAAAGCGGACGGGCAAAATATAACGCTGCAAAACACGGAAATAAATTCGCAAGGCAACGTAACGTTAACTGCAAAAGAGAAAATCAACTTAACTACGGCGTTAGACACAACGTATGATTATTCAATGGAAAAAGAGAGCAACGCGTGGACAGGCGGAAGCATAGATATAAATAGTAAGGAAACGGGAGTAAACCAAAAGACAAACATAACAACAAAGGGAAACATAAATTTAATAGCGGGCAAGGATGTAAATTCAATATCAGCCGCGTTGACAGCCGCAGGGGATGTTAACATAAAAGGCGGCTACAAAGTAAACGAGGAAGGAAAATTAGAAAAAGCCGAAAGCAAAGGCAGCGTAAACCTGTTTGCCGCGCAAGACTATGAAAACGTTTACAGCTACCATGAAGAGTGGGACGGAATATTAGCGGCGATAACGAATATAAAAATAGATATAAGCGGGCGTGGAATAGAAGCATCAACAAGCTACGAAGAAAGCGTGGATGAAAGCACAAGCAAAATAGGAGTAGCGCAAGTAAACGAAATAAGCGCAGCGGGGAAAGTAAACATAGAATCAACAAAAGACGTAATAAGCGCAGGAAGCCAAATAGAAGCCAACGGGGATATAAATGTAACGGCGGACGGGAAAATAATATTAGCGTCGGCGCAAAACAGTCAAAGCAGCGAAAGCCGCCACGACGAAACAACGGTAACGGTAGGGGTGAAAATAGGCAACGCATACGTGGACGCCGGCTATGCGGCCGCGGCGGTAGTGGAAGCGGAGCAAGCGGTAGAAAAAGCGGCAAGCGAGCTAAAGCGAATACAAGAGCTGCAAGAGCAAGGCAAAGCCAGCCAAGAAGCGGTGGACGACGCAACGGCAAACGTAGCAATGGCAAGTTTGAATTTAGCAAACGCAACGGTAGGGTTAGCGGCAAGCATAGCAGGAGCAGCATCGGCGGCAAGCAGCAGTTTTGGAACGGGAATGTATGCTTCCGCGTTTGCAAATTACGACACAATGAGCCAACAAAGCAAAAGCGAAAGTATATTAAGTGTGCAAGGAAACATAGCAAGCAACGGAAATATAAATTTCAAATCCGCAAACGACATGATACAAGAAGGAACAAACGCCTATGCAACAAACGGAACGCTAAGTTACAACGTGGGCAATAATTTAATAATACAAGCAAGCAAAGACACGTATGCGCAAGAAGACAAAAGCGCGCACGCAAGCGCAGGGGTAAGCGTAGGAAATAATTCCGTGCAAGTGAGCGCCGGCGGAGGGGAAAGCTCATCAAAAATAAAAGCAACAACATACAACAACAGCGAAAGCGTAGCAAATAATATAGAAATAAACGTAGGCAACAACGCAACATTAAGCGGAGCCAACGTAACGGCAAAAAATAATTTAGATGTAACAGTAGGAAATAATTTAACAGTAGAAAGTCTGCAAGACACATATTACAGCAAAGGAAACAGCTGGGACGCCAACGTAAGCGTAGGAATAGGAACCAAAAGCATGGGAAGCCTGTTAGGCGGCGAGAAAAGCAACGCCGGCAACAACAGCGTAGGGGCAGGCTTCAACACAGGCAACGACTACACCGACAGCGCATGGGTAACCGAACAGACAAGTCTAACAGGCGGCAGTAATGTAACAATAAACGTAGGCAACAAAACAACAGTAACGGGAGCAGTAATAAATTCGGAAAGCAACAACCTAACGCTAACAACCAAAGAGTTAGAACACAATGACATAGAAGACAGAAACATAACAGAAAGCAAAGGCTTTGGCTTATCAACAAGCATAGGCACATCGCAAAGCGACAAAGGAAAAACCAACGTAGCCCCCAACGGAAGCACAACGCTAACGCTAAAGAACACCGGCGAAGAAAAAGAGCAAACAACAAAAGCCACAATAGGAAACGGAACAATAATAATAGGCGGCGTGGAACAAACAGAAAATGACTTACAAGGTTTAAACAGAAACACAGAAACCACCCAAGAAACAACCAAAGATATAATAACCGGCGCATTAGACGCAAGCGCAACAATAGACAACCGAGCGCTGTTAGGTTTCATAAAAACAGAAGTAAAAGACAAAGACGGAAAAGTAATAGGCTACACAACCGGCTACCAAAGCATAGCCAACGATTTTGCAAATTTGGATACAAATTTAGCGCAGATAGGAAAAGGTTTAACAAACAATATAGTAACGCAGTCAATAAAAAATGCATTATTAGACAGCGAAACAAATATAATAGAAGCGGCGTTGAAGTATATAGAGGACGATAAAAAAGCGGCAGAGATACAAGCAAACAAAGAGCTGACGGATAAATTGAACGGATTAACAAATTATGAAGCGGAAGGCGTGAGGGATGCATTACAAGAAACGGCAGACATAGCGGCAGCAGGCGGAGGTTTTGCCGGGGAAGTAGAGCTGTATAATGAGGGGATAGAAAACAGAGGATATGCGTATGAAGACGGAGGAAATAAAACAATAGGGATAAACACAAATAAAACAGATTTAACAAAAAGCGGAAACGTAATAAATACAGTGTTTCACGAGACAGAAAGCATTGAAGGTCACGCAAACGAGCAAACGGCAATAAACCGAGGAAACACAGCGGAAGCGATATGGGATTTAAAGAACTTTGGGAATGCAAACACAAACAAGCTGACAAGCAGCGAATGGAATGCAAGCAACGCAGGAAGCGCAGTATTAAATACAGGAAACAACAATGCAATAAGAAATGCAGTAAACGACCGCTTTGGAATAGGAACAATGAACGCATATGACGACAATATAGACTCAAGCGCAATAGTTGGTGAAATAATAAATAACGTGTTTGCGAATTTTACACGAGATATGGAAGTAGAAGCGCAAAACGGATACCCGACATTTAGGGCAGAAGCAAAGAAAGATGTAATGATAGGAGGAGTGATATTGAGGGATAATCTAACAAGTTATCCGTTATATCAAGACGGAGGAATATTAATAGACAATGGAAGACCGATATTAGGATGGATATTCAGAGTAGTAGGAGGAGCATTAGATTTTGCGACAGTAGCGCCAATAATAGGGGAAGGAGCAGTAATAAGCAAACAAGCAGTAGCAGGAATAATAAAAAAAGAAGCAACAGAAGCCATAGCAAAAAACATAGCAAAACACGCAATAGCAGAGACAGCAGTGAAGAAAGCAGAGTTAAATATTGCGACAAAAGCATTGCCGGATTTTTATGTGACGCCAACAGGAACTGTTATTGGAACGACTGAAAAAGATGCAAAAAGTTTAGTTTCGACATTATTAGATGCATATACACCTTTAAACAAATCAGTTGTTTATAGTGGTAGTATAGCTAATGAAGAAGCGGCAATGAGATTTGCTCAACAGAATAATTTGATAAGGATTGACGATACAGCAGGAGGAAAGTTTTTAAAGACTTATGATTTATATAATATAAACCCCACTATCGGAGATACATATTGGGGCGCATTGTCTGAAAAATATGCAAGCCAAGCTTCTGGCGTTGTAAACGCATTCGTTGAAGGAGCGAGTCCTGATAGAATATTTAAGAAGATTGAATATCCAACTTTCAAAGCAAATGATAATGTTTTGCAAATAAATTATTATGATAGCAAGGAGAAATTATTAAGATGGGAAAATTTCAAGTAAAAATATGGGGAAGAGCTCAGGGCATAGAATACATAACAGAAGATGGGAAAGAACTTCTTTTATATATAGAACTTTTACCTAAAGCCACTGAAGTTTTATCACTAAGAAATGTCCAAACATGGAATTATCCATATGAAGATGAAGAAATATCAATAGAAGAAAAACAAACAGTATTGCGTAATATATCTGAAGCAATGGTTGATTGGGGTGTGAAAGTAGATTTATCTCCTGAAAGTAATATTGTGCATTATGATGCAATATTAGTGCAATTTGAATCTGCTTATAATGCAACAATTGATATTGGCACATTCAAAATGAGAAAATTTAGTGAAATGAGCGACAACTATAAAAATGACATTACTTCTAATTTTTTATATTGGTATCGTGAATATTGTAAGTTAAATAATGATGAAATGAAAAAATTTAAAGAAGAAATAGAGAATAATAAAAATATACAAGGAGTCCTTAGTAGTTTTGCGAAATGGAAAGTAAGTGAAGATGTAGGACAAATAAATCAAAAAAAATTCAATTATGGTTTATATGCACTTGATATATTATTGTTAGAAACTAACAAAGAAGAAATAAAAGAAATCCTAAAAGACTACATAAGTGTTTCAAAAGAAAAAAACTTATCTTTTAATGAATTTATGTCAAAAAACAGACCATTGAATGCAATTATTAACGAATTATTAAAATGAAAAAAATCCTAATATCACTACTATCAATAATAATATTAAATAACCAAGCAACCGCAACGCTTGGCTATTCTTCTTACTTCCCATCAATGTTTACCGCTTTTTATGAAATAGTTTCCCAAAAAAGCAACACCGACAGCGCATGGGTAACCGAGCAGACAAGTCTAACCGGCGGAAATAACGTCAACATAAACGTAGGAAATAAAACAACAGTAACAGGAGCAGTAATAGCAAGCGCAAGCGACAACCTAACGCTAACAACCAAAGCGTTAGAGCACAACGACATAGAAGACAGAAACATAACAGAAAGCAAAGGCTTTGGCTTATCAACAAGCATAGGCACATCGCAAAGCGACAAAGGAAAAACCAACGTAGCCCCCAACGGAAGCACAACGCTAACGTTGAAAAACACCGGCGAAGAAAAAGAACAAATAACAAAAGCCACAATAGGAAACGGCACAATAATAATAAGCGGCGTGGAACAAACAGAAAATGACCTGCAAGGTCTAAACAGAAACACAGAAACCACCCAAGAAACAACCAAAGATATAATAACCGGCGCATTAGACGCAAGCGCAACAATAGACAACCGAGCGCTGTTAGGTTTCATAAAAACAGAAGTAAAAGACAAAGACGGAAAAGTAATAGGCTACACAACCGGCTACCAAAGCATAGCCAACGATTTTGCAAATTTGGATACAAATTTAGCGCAGATAGGAAAAGGTTTAACAAACAATATAGTAACGCAGTCAATAAAAAATGCATTATTAGACAGCGAAACAAACATAATAGAAGCGGCGTTGAAGTATATAGAGGACGATAAAAAAGCGGCAGAGATACAAGCAAACAAAGAGCTGACGGATAAATTGAACGGATTAACAAATTATGAAGCGGAAGGCGTGAGGGATGCATTACAAGAAACGGCAGACATAGCGGCAGCAGGCGGAGGTTTTGCCGGGGAAGTAGAGCTGTATAATGAGGGGATAGAAAACAGAGGATATGCGTATGAAGACGGAGAAAATAAAACAATAGGGATAAACACAAATAAAACAGATTTAACAAAAAGCGGAAACGTAATAAATACAGTGTTTCACGAGACAGAAAGCATTGAAGGTCACGCAAACGAGCAAACGGCAATAAACCGAGGAAACACAGCGGAAGCGATATGGGATTTAAAGAACTTTGGGAATGCAAACACAAACAAGCTGACAAGCAGCGAATGGAATGCAAGCAACGCAGGAAGCGCAGTATTAAATACAGGAAACAACAATGCAATAAGAAATGCAGTAAACGACCGCTTTGGAATAGGAACAATGAACGCATATGACGACAATATAGACTCAAGCGCAATAGTTGGTGAAATAATAAATAACGTGTTTGCGAATTTTACACGAGATATGGAAGTAGAAGCGCAAAACGGATACCCGACATTTAGGGCAGAAGCAAAGAAAGATGTAATGATAGGAGGAGTGATATTGAGGGATAATCTAACAAGTTATCCGTTATATCAAGACGGAGGAATATTAATAGACAATGGAAGACCGATATTAGGATGGATATTCAGAGTAGTAGGAGGAGCATTAGATTTTGCGACAGTAGCGCCAATAATAGGGGAAGGAGCAGTAATAAGCAAACAAGCAGTAGCAGGAATAATAAAAAAAGAAGCAACAGAAGCCATAGCAAAAAACATAGCAAAACACGCAATAGCAGAGACAGCAGGAAAGGCAGTAGAATATGCTGGAGTAAAAGAGGCTTCTGCATATCTGATGTCGCAAGGAGTTTCAAGAAATAGAAGAATTGAAATTTTAAATTCTTTTGATATTAGAACTATCACTGTTAGTAAAGCTGATAATGCAACATATGGATTAAGGTTTTTTGATAATCAAAATTCATTGCCTGTTGGGCATTATTTATTTGATACTTTTACGCCATTAACAAATAGAGCAAATTTGGCTGTTCCACCTCAATGGAGTTTAATGAGTGGGGTAAATCAATTTCAAATTAAAGAAGGTGCTACGATTATAAAGGGTAAAGCTGGTTCTCAATTACAATATGGAAGTCAATATGTAGGAGGAGCAGAACAATGGTATATACAGAATTTAGACAATTTATTACAAGTAAAATAGATTATTATAGAGGCTTACTTTTATTGGATATACAAAACGCAATAAAAGATATTGATAATGAAATATTAAAGAATGTGAGTAATTCAGAATATTTTAATATATTGAATTTTATCAAGGATGAGCTACTCAAAATTAAAAAATTTAATTATATTAATATATCAAATATTCAATATCCGGTGTTAATTAAAGAATCTTTAGATATTCCGCAAAAGCTAACTCAAAAGCTTTTTGATATTTATAATTATTTTATATTGCTTAAATCTATTGAATTAAAGGAATATAATACAACCAATATTCATTCAAGCAAGGAGAAAATTTTTTTGGAAAACTCTATGGTTGTTTTGGGTTTGTTGACAGATAAGATAATCTATTATTTTGATAAAGGCGAAATTAATAATGTTTTATTGTTACGATCAATAAAAGATCAAATTGAAAATATGATGCAAAGTTTGTCATGTAGCAAATTTAATCCTTCTTATGGACGAAATGTCGTTGATTCTTGGATTTTTAGTAAAAATTTAGGTGAAGAACTATTGAATTTAAAAAATAAGTATATGAAACTCTGATCATGGTGGACATAACAACCGCCCTAACAAACAGTAAAACTTTCATCATAATAAAATGAATGTTATTAAAATGAAAAAAATCCTAATATCACTGCTATCAATAATAGTATTGAATAGCCAAGCGCAAGCAACGCTTGGCTATTCTTCTTACTTCCCGTCAATGTTTACAGCTTTTTATGAAATAGTTTCCCAAAAAAGCAACAACGATATAGCATGGGTAACCGAACAGACAACATTAACTGGCGGAAATAACGTAACAATAAACGTAGGCAACAAAACAACAGTAACGGGAGCAGTAATAAATTCAGAAAGCAACAACCTAACGCTAACAACCAAAGAGTTAGAACACAACGACATAGAAGACAGAAACACAACAGAAAGCAAAGGCTTCGGCTTATCAACAAGCATAGGCACATCGCAAAGCGACAAAGGAAAAACAAACGTAGCCCCCAACGGAAGCACAACGCTAACGCTAAAAAATACGGGCGAAGAAAAAGAACAAAAAACCAAAGCCACAATAGGAAACGGAACAATAATAATAAGCGGCGTGGAACAAACAGAAAATGACCTGCAAGGTCTAAACCGCGACGTAACCAACGCGCAAGAAACAACCAAAGATATAATAACCGGTGCATTAGACGCAAGCGCAACAATAGACAACCGAGCGCTGTTAGGCTTCATAAAAACAGAAGTAAAAGACAAAGACGGAAAAGTAATAGGCTACACAACCGGCTACCAAAACATAGCCAACGATTTTGAGAACTTACCCGGAAACGCCGTAAAAGCAACAGCAGGAGCATTAAGCACAGCAGCAAGCCCGCTAACGGCAATATACGCAAACATAACGGCATCAAAAAACAGTTCTGAAAACGGCGAAAATCCGGCGTATGATAAAACGGATATAATAAGCGTATGGAAAGCCAACCAAAGCGCAAACGCAACGGGAATATTAAGAGGCGGAAGCGAAGAAGCAGGAACAATAGTAGAAAAAATCAAAGCAGGAAAAGCAACGCCGGAAGAAATACAAGCGTTAGCCAAAATGACAGCGGACGGAAAAAGCAATTTAATGTATAGCGAAAAAGGCGAGTTGATAGACAGCGCAGGAAAAGTAGTATTAGGGTTTAACGATATAAAAGAACACCAAGGCTACGTCAATTTAGGAAACGGAGCAGCAACAAATGCGCTGACGTTTGCATTAACGGACGCAGAAGAGCGAGCGCACAATTACACCGGAAACGAAAGCATAGCCAAAGGAGCGGCAAAAAGCGAGCTGACATACTACAACGCAGTATCATGGCTAACCGGCGCAAAAACAATAACAGAAAACAACAGCAACACAAGCGGATATGGAACGCTAACGCAACTTAATTGGAATAACATATATAACACAAGCAATAATACATTGCTGAAAGAAAATACAATTGCAGCAAACGCAGTTGCAGATGAGAATAAGGCGTATAATCCTGCTGCGGCAATAGGTGTTTATGCTATAGAAGCAATTGGAGCAGCTGCAATAGCATATGCAACTGGGAAAACAATACAGGAAACAAATTTTTCCATTTCAGATTTAAATTTTCAAAATGCAGTAATAGCAGGTATAACACTTATTCTTATGGCAAATGATAGTGTAAACGCAGAAACATCAGGGGCATCTTCAGCAGAAACAACATCGGCAAGCGGTAGTCCAAATAATGGAAAAGAACCTGATAAAAAAGATAAAGGTGAGACTAAAAAAGATAAAACAACAAGTCAAATGAACCGAGATGTTCAAAAGGGAAATGCCCCCAAAGATATAACGAGAGTTGATAAGGGTAATAGGACTATAGGAGACCAAGATCACATTCATTTTAAAGATGGCAATAAGAATACGGCATTAAATAAAGATGGCACTTGGAGACATGAACCGAGCGACTCTTTTAAAATTACTAATAAAACAAAAGAATGGATAGAAAAGAATGGTTGGACATTGCCAAAATAGAGGAAGAGGGAGAATGTATGGATTATAAAAAGGAAGTTTTAAAATGGTTAAATGAATATTATGTTGAAAAAGATCTTTCTAAAAAAACCGTTGATGATCATATGGATGGTATACTAGAAATAGAAAATAAAAAAAGCAATTATAAAATTTTTTTAGAGCATGGGTTTGGATTTTTAAAAGCATTAGTAAATATATGCAAAGAAAACAACTTGCTTGATAAATTTATTCCAGTATTTAGGATAAGTTTGACAGATAAGGCGAAAATAAAAAAACATACAATAAATTCTTTAGAAGATATAATTAAAGATATGAGTGTAAGACCGCCTGAGATTTGCCTATATAAAAAAAGAAACATTGTAAATAACTATATCTGGGAAGAATATACATATCCTTTGCTTGATAGTTATTTAAATGGGATCTTTGGTAGTAATTATTATGTGGAATATAGTTTTTTTAGGGATAAAGACGATATAGAAGATAATTGGGAATATCAAAGAATGATATCCATTAAGTACAATGAAAATGGCAATAATAATGATTGTGAGAAACCTTTAATAATAAGTAAGCTGAAATAAATTTTAACAAGCGACTCTTTTAGATTTACTAAGGAACCAAAGCCACAATAGGAAACGGAACAATAATAATAGGCGGCTCCGTCATTGCGAGCGAAAGCGAAGCAATCCAGAGCTTAAACCGCGACGTAACCAAAACCCAAGAAATGAAAAATGTGTTAATAAAATCCGGCAAAGCAACAAAAAAGGGAGTAATACTTCCATGATATATAAAAGCTATGACATTTTAGATAAACAAATAATTACATCTTATATCCAATCAGGTGATAAAGATAAAATTACTTCCGCATTATTATCACTGTTTACAAATAAGATAGATAAGGTGTTGGCGATAAAATATTCTAACTGGGCTATGGAGCATAGTGATTTAGATATAAAAAAAATTGGTATTATTGGCATGGGGCATATTGCTCGCGTGTATGGTTTAGATAATGTCAATATTTTTAAAAAAAACATTGAGAGTATTGAGCAAAGTAAAAATATGGAATTAATAGGAATTTTAAATGACGCCAAAGATGATTTGTCTATATTCATCTAACACAAGCAATAATACGTTGCTGAAAGAAAATACACAAAAAGCAAACCAAGTAAAACTTGAAGACAAAAGCTATAGCACACAAGTAAAATGGGTAGGAATAGGTCGCTATAAAGTATTAGGAGCTAAAAAAGACGGCGATGTTAATGTATATAATGAATATAATAAAATTATAGGGCAAACGCCTTTTGACGATGAGTTCGTAAAGCATGATAGCACCAACAGAGACCTTGGAGCTGCAATAGGCGCAACTATTTTCCTTGATAATATTTTGGTGATAGGCGACTACAATATTTCCCTTGGCAATGATAAGACGGCATTGATTAATGATAATGTGGAACAAGCAAAAGGGGATTTTGGAGGCATAACACTATGGGAATCAAGAAGTGGAGGCAAACACGATATTAAACAGTATTTGGGTGATTATAATGGCTATTTATACAATGGAAAAATAGTTTCAGGAAGAGGCTTGGGTAATATATTATTTGGAAGGCATATAGAAAATATAAACTTTTCAAATAGATCTTTAGAATTAGGAGCTGGTGTTTATCATCAATACTCAAATTATCCTAATATCAATATAAAAGAATATAGATCTTTAAATGATGGGCTGCGTAATCTTGGAGAAACTGATGAGGCATTTAACCATATATTGCTTGGGGTTGCCGAGCAACAACAAAAAAATAAAGTTGAGGAACAGAGAAAAATTCAAGAACAAGCGAAGCAAGAGATATTGCGTCAAGTGGAGTTGAATGCTCAAAATCAAAAGATATTAGAAAAAGGGCAATCTATGCGACTTCAGATTTACGATATGAACAAACCATTGTTTATAAAGTAATAAGAGGGGTAAATTATATGTCTGAAAAGTCAATAAAAAAAATTGTAGAAAGCATATTAACATTTTTAAATATTATCTGTATGTTAGCGATATTTTTGATTTCATTTTTAGCTTTTTATTACTATCCAATTTTTGTAATTACTATGGCCATAATTAATTATTTTATATTCATAAAAATAAAAAATAAGATAATTGCAAAGAGTATCTTGTTATGCGTTAATTCCATGATAGTAGCAATTACTTTTGTTTTTGTTATTGCTTCTATTGACGTAGTGCATAAATAGTAAAAAATATTGAAATAATTCAACTCTATATGGAGTAGATAATGAATAATATATTTATAATTGGTGAAAAATTAAAAGAAAACATTATTGCAGTTGTTCTTTGGACAATAACATATTTTATTGTTTTTTATAAGGTTGATTTCGTGACTATATTGTCCCAATTAAAATTTAATATGCCTCAAAGAAATATGTCAGTATATATTTGTTTTGTGTCAGTTCTATTAGATATTTTGGCAGTCGGTTTAATATTTAAATATTTGCATGTTATAGAAAAGAAAGGACTAAAAGAAAAGCTAATAATATATCTATGTAATTGCGTAGCATTAATAGTTGTTGGTGTTATATCTGGATTCTTTGATGTTTTTTTTAAAACAATGATTTTTATTGCACATATAATATTTGAGTTTGGATTATGGTTGGTTTCTGGATTATTCAAATAATATATATTGCTAACAAGAAAGTATTATCCGAAAATAATAAGTAATAGTAAAAGAGGCGGACGGCTCAATAGCATATAAGACTAATGGATATCAATACAAATCAGATAAGTTTGGAAGAATAATAGAGTCTGGTGGTACATTGAGGTTAGAACAAGGCATTCGTAATCCAAATGCTCAACTGTCAGCAGGTGGGGTAGATAGACTGATAACAGATCATGGTTCACATCTTATAGGTACACGATTTGGTGGTTCTGGTAATTTGGATAATTTAGTTGCAGGGGATTCAAATTTGAATTTAAGCGCATATAAAAAACTTGAGAATATATTGGCACAAGCGTTGAAAGATGGAAAAAGTGTAACTGTTAATATTCAACCTAAATATGAAGGTACTTCTTTGCGTCCTAGTAAATTGGATATCAAATATTCAATTGATAATGAGAAATTCTCTGATGTATTATTGAATAAATCTGGGAGCAAATAAATGAATACAAAAGGAATAGAAGCGTTGTATCAAAAAATAGGAAGTGCAGTAAGTGCTATGATACCTGAAAAGTGGCAGCGAGTTATGTTATATGCAGAGGTAGAAGAGGATAGAAGTACAGTTATATTTTATTATTATACAGATGAAAACAACAAGCCTGTATATAGTTTAGATATAGAAGATTTTCCGGGTATTGATAAACAATATATCAATTCATTATATGATGATCTTATGGAATATATAAGGTCTTTATGGGAGGAGTTTAGAACTCAAAAGCAACAGGTATGGAGTAGTTTGACGATGCAGTTGTTCAACGTAGGTAAATTCAATATCTATTTTGATTATAGTGAGTTTGATGAGAGTAGAATAAATATTGTACAAAGACAAATGCTCTGGAAATATAAAAATTTAGGTATACAACCCACACACAAAGCGGATGTAGATTTTTTAAAAAAATATTTAAAAAAAGCACAAAAGATCTGACCTGAATGGGTCAATGGGGCATAACAACCGCCTCAGCAAACAGTAAAACTTTTATCACAATGAAATGAATACTATTAAAATGAAAAAAATCCTAATACCACTACTATCAATAATAATATTAAATAGCCAAGCAAGCGCAACGCTTGGCTATTCTTCTTACTTCCCGTCAATGTTTACAGCTTTTTATGAAATAGTTTCCCAAAAAAGCAACACAGACATAAGTAGCCTGCACCGCAGTGTCTAAATACGGTGTGGTCTGCGTATAGGATGTGTTTCTTATGGCTGCAAAGATAAAAGTGTAAGTAAGGATAAAAAACCGGAAGAATTTTAACTCTTCCGGTTTTTTATCCTTACTTAAATTGTATGTTTTTAAATTTTTACCCGTCTTCGGGACTTCGTCTTTGTTCATCAGCGCGGCGAGTTTTGCCGTTCTAACTACCAAAGAAATTTCAGCGGGTCTATTGAGGTATTGCCTTTTTTTACGGTGAAATGAAGGTGCGGGCCGGTAACTCTTCCTGTTGCGCCGCTTTTGCCTATCAGCTGGTGCGCTTTAACCCTTTGCCCTACGCGCACGTTTATTGACGAGAGATGTCCGTAATGCGTAATATATCCGTTTTGATGATCTATAAAAACCGCTGTGCCGTAATGTCCTGCGTCGTAGCTTGCAAGAATAACAACTCCGTCTGCCGCGGCGCCAACCCACGTTCCTGATTTAACTGCAATGTCTATACCGCCGTGCAAACTTACTTTTCCGGTTACGGGATGTTTCCTTTTTCCGAAAACGCTTGAAAGTCTTCCGCCTAAAGGGGAAACAAAAAGCGAACGCAAAGAATATTTTTCTTGCATTGATTCATTCATTAAATCTATCGCCGGTTTTCTTCCGGGAATAAAAATAAAGTCGCCCTCCGTAAAACTTGACACGCCGTAGTTTTCAAATTTTAAAACGTCGGTTTCAATATCGTATTTCTCCGCAATTTTTTCCCATGAGTCGCCCTTGCGCACAGGGTGAAGAGAGCCGCCTGCGGACGGAATTAAAATCTTTTGGTTTGTATTTACGTTATAAGTTGTCAGCTGGGGATTGCATCCTATGATGGTGTGGACAGAATAACCGTATTTTCCGGCAAGTTTCCAAAGGTTATCTTTGGGCTGAATTTTATACACGGAAAAATGAACTCCGCGAACGCGCGGCGCAAGATAAATCATTCTTGCCTGCGGGTCTTGTAGAATTTCTTCTGCGGAAAAAACAGGCAGCTTTACCTTAGGCGCGCCGTAAAGTTTCGGAAATATGAAAGCCGCCGACAACTGTATAACTATAAAAATAGCGATAAGCGCCGCAAAAAAAACAGACCACCGCAAAACGGCATTTTTTATTTGTTCAAATTTTTCTTTTTTAATTTCTTCCATAGCCGCTATTTTTATCTTCCTTCCTGATATATCTCGGTATCTTCGGCAGCTTCTCTGGCTTCTCTAATTTTTGCAAGCGATTTATCTCTTTTGGAAATTCTTTCTCTTTTTAAAAACGCCACATATTCCGGAAACGGCACTATTTTTTTTGTTTTTGAAATCCACACTAAAGAGCTTACGCCTTCTTTAAATTTTACTTTTGATTTTACGTCGCTTTCCGGATACCAAACCGAACCGATAATATTTTTATTTTGTTTTTTGCCGTAAGCGGAAAGCTGGGTTTTTAAAACGTCTTCAGCTTCGGAACTGTCCGGAACCACCGCCGTAAAATTTATATGCAGCACAGCCGGCTTGCTTGTTGTGTTTACGTTAAAATCTACGCTATAGTCGGAACCTTCGGTAAATTTATCGGCGGCAAACGCCGTACAGGAAAGAATTAAAAGCAGCGACAGCGAAATAAAAATTTTTTTCATGGTTTCCTCAAATTTTATTATTTTGTAAAATGTTTTTATATTTTACAATAACAAAGAGCAAAATAAAAGAGGAAAGTATGGGCAAAATTTCAACGGCTAACCGCGTGAAACTTTTTTGCGGAATAATAACTTCGGGCGACGACGTTACAAATAAAGCGTTAAACCGCCTTAAAGAAAAATTCGGCGAAATAGATTTTAAAAGCGAAATTATAGATTTTACGCAGTTTAGCAATTATTACAATCCCGAAATGGGCGCGGTTCTTCGGCGTTTTTGGGTGTCTTTTGACAAACTGATTTACGCCGACGAAATTTCAGATATAAAAATTTGGACAAATTCGGCGGAAGATTCTTTTGCGGACGGCGAGAAAAGAAAAATTAATATAGACCCGGGTTACATTACGCCTGCTACCGTAATTCTTGCCACAACAAAAGACTTCAGCCATAGAATTTACTTGTCAAAAGGAATATACGGCGAAGTTACTACAATTTATAAAAAAGACGGTTTTATGAAACTTCCGTGGTCTTATCAAGACTACATGTCGCAAACCGCGGCGGATTTTTTGCTTAAGGCCAGAGCAAAACTTTTGAAACAATTAAAAGATATAAAATGAAAAACGGGGGAATGCTTATGTTTCTTATTGTAATAATCTTAATTATTTTTGCGGGCTGCTTTTATATTGCCCAACGCATAAGTTCCGGACTTAATATTAATTCCATATACATATATATAGCGTTTGCTTTTGCCTGTATTTTGTCTATAGCGGCGTTTTTCGGAGCAAGACATTACATTCCGGCGGGCAATATAATTGTGCCCGCAGGATACGTGTGCATGGGCGTTTTTGGAATTTTTATAACAGTTTTTATTTTAAACGATATAGTAAATTTGGCGGCGCTTATTTTTAAAATAAAAAATTTTAGATTTTATTCCACCCTTGCGGCCGTAACTGTAAGTTCCGTTTGCGCGGTGTGGGCGCTTATAAATTTTGCGATGATACTTAATGTTACGGAAGTTGAAGTTGCCGTTGCAAATCTTCCCGTTGAATCTTTAAAAGTTGTTCAGCTTTCGGATTTGCATATTAACAATTACACGTCACAAAAAACCATAAATAAAATTTTTGATAAAGTTGAAAGTTTAAAACCGGATATTATTGTTATAACCGGCGACGTAATAGACGCGGATATATTTACGGACGGCAGGTATATAAAATACGGATTTGAAAAACTCAAAGCGCCTTACGGCGTTTATGCTGTAACCGGAAACCATGAATACTATACGGGCGTAAAAACTTTTACGCAAATGTTTGCCTCGCTTGGCGTAAAAGTTTTAAGCAACGAAAGCGTTTTGGCGGGTAATATAATTAACATCGCGGGAATAAATGATACGCAGTGGAACGGCGACGAAGCTATTGCGGACTCTTTGGAAAATGTAAATAAAAGATACCCTGTAATTTTTTTAAGCCACAGACCGGAATCTTTTGATAAAGCCTCAAAGATAACAAAAATTTTGCAGCTTTCCGGACATACCCACGCCGGACAAATTCCGCCGATAGAAATTATAAGAAGATTTTTCATGAAGTATAATTACGGTTTCTACAAAGAAAACGGCTCCGTAATGTATATAACCTCCGGAACGCGCCTATGGGGGCCTCCTATGAGATTGTTTAACACAAGCGAAATTGCAGTTATTAACTTGAAAAAGAAAAAGTGAAAAGTGGAAAGTGAGAAGTGGAATTAATGACAAAAACAAATAAAAAGAGCCCCGCACAATGTGCAGGGCTCTTTTTTTTATTTATCCTAAACGCAGCGAAAAATATTTAATTTTGTCGTTGCCGTTAATTTCACTTTCCACTTTACCGTTAAATAATGAACACGTATAATATTTAGCAAACGTGGATCCCGGATTAAGACATTCCGGGATGACACTTCGTGTCACTTTTCACTTTGCCTTATTTAAAGTATTTCTTTCCGGGGCGCACAATTAAAACCTGATTTAGTTTTAAATATTTTTGTTTGTTAAGCTGCGGGTTGTCTTTTTTAATTTCCGACGGCGTTGTGGCGTAAAGTTTTGCTATTTTTTCAAGATACTCGCCTTTAACAACTTTATGTTTTATAAATCCCGGCGACGGGTTTAAATTTTCCGTTTTTGCAATATTTTCTAAAAACTTTTCTTTTGAACCGTAAGGAATTTTAAGTTCAAACCCCGGATATCCTTGAGGCGTGCACCACGCGTTAAGCGCGGGGTTTAACTTTTTTATTTCTTCAATTGTGGTTTGAGCGCACTGCGCCGCTATTTTTAAATCTATAACTTTATCCGTTTTGTAAACGTCGTATGCGGCAGGCGCTGCGTAATTTAAATTTGTAAAACCGTATTTTTTCAAATCTCTTGCAACCGTAACAACGGCAATAAACTGAGGAACGTATCTTTGCGTTTCTTTGGGTATTGCGTTTCTGTCGGTCATCTCGGTAATATTTGTGGCGTTAGAAAATTTCATGTCGCGGATAAGCCCGTATTCGCCTCTGTTGTAAGCGGCTAAAACCAAATGCCAGTCGTTAAGCATAATGTATAATTCTTTAAGATATAAACACGCCGCTCTTGTAGCTTTTTGCGGATCTTTTCTTTCGTCAATCCAATAGTTTATTTGCAGCCCCAGCGCTCTTCCTCTGTGTGGCATAATTTGCCAAAGCCCCACTGCGCCTGCGTGAGAAACGTCGCCGTTGTAAAATAAACTTTCAACTATCGGCAAATATAAAAGTTCTTCGGGCAAATTAAATTCTTGGAGAGTTTTCAAAATCATAGCGCGGTATGCGCCGCTGCGCTCAAGGGCAGTTTGCATATTTTTTTTTGCGGTAACGGAATAAACGTTTATGTATTTTTCAACAAGAGAGTTGTCTTCGCACTCCATAGGTATGGACGGTTTGTCTTTTCCGTTGTAGGGCAAAGGCTCGTCTATGGAATAAATTCTGTTGAGTTTTGTAAGAATGCTTTCAAGATCGTCAAATAGAAAATAATAAAGTTCGGAATTTATTTCCGCCTTCTCAAGTTTGTTTGTGAAATTTGAAAACTGTTTTTTTGCGGTTTTAAAATCTCCCTTTTTGTAAGCTTCCACGGATTTTCTGTATGCCGACGAGGCTTCAAGAATAGCTTTTTTTGACGATTGCTGTTGCGGCGCGTCCGCAAGCGCAGAAGTTATTGCGCTAACCAAAGGATCTGCGCTTTCCTGCCAAGACAGCGATACTGATTCCTCGGGAGTTGTTATCACCGGCTCGCTGTTGTCGCCGTTGTCGGTTGAAATTGTCGCTTCTTGCGGCGCGGTAATAATTGCTTCAGATGCAAGCTGCCTATCGGAAGTTTCCTGATTTTCATTCGGGTCAAATTCCTGCGCGTTTGCGTTTAAAGCTGCGGCGCAAATAAATAAAGCGGTAAAAAAATAAAACGTTTTCTTTTTTAAATTCATAATTGCAACATTATACAAAATTTTTCATTGAAACAATTATCTTGTTTTAGTATAATTTTTTAACATTTTAAGGAGCAAATTATGTTAAAAGAAGAACTTGAAACAACGGCGTTTCTTGCAAGAATTGCCGTTAAAGAAGAAGAAAAAGAGAAGTACCTTAAAGATTTAAACTATATGATGGAGTATATAGAAATTCTTCAGGGGGAAGACGTTTCAAATCTTAAGCCCACTACGCACGTAACGGAACTCAGAAACGTTTGGAGGGACGACGTTGTGCGCCCGTGCCCGCCGGAAACCGTAGAAAAAATGTTGGAGCGCGCGCCCGAAAGAGAAGGGAATTTTTACAAAATTAAAAAAGTAATAGACGCACAATAAAGTTTAAAAGAGCCTGTTATGATAAAAGCAATCTATTCTGTAAAAAATAAATTTTACGTTGAAGAAGACGCAATCAAAATAGCGGAAATTTATAAAAAAAAGCCGCAGCTTATGTGGATTGACATACACCTTGAAAGCCACGAGTTTACCCGCGACGAAACCATGCTTCTTACGGGCGCAATGAAGTTTCACGAGATGTCTCTTGAAGACTGCCTTTTTCCCCAGTATTATCCTAAAATGGAAGAGTTTGAAAATTACGTTTTCGGCGCGCTTCACGGCATACAGTTAAAACCGAAATATTACGAAGATTTTGACGACAGCATATACGAGTTAAATCTTTTTATAGGCAAAAATTTTATAGTTACCGTCCATATTGAAGAGTTGTTTTTTCTTGAAACTCTTTTTGAAAAAACAAAAGCCCGTCCGGGCGTGGAATTAAAAAGCGCGGTAAATCTTTTATACAACATTTTCGGAAAAGTTATTTCAAGCTACGAGTCCACCCTTGAAAAAATAGACGACAAAATGGAAGATCTTGAGGACGAAATTCTTGAGAATCCGGAAACTGAAAACGTGGAAGAAATTTTAAACACGAAAAAAGTTATTTTTGCCATGAGAAAAATTGCCGAATCGCAGCAAATGGCTTACGCGTATTTTACAAGATTAAATCCCGACAACTTGGTGAAAAAAGAAAATCTTGTTTATTTTCGCGATATTTTCACGCAGTGTTTAAGAGTTAACCAGTCCATAGTTATGCGAAGCCAAGTGGTAGTCAGTTTGCTTGAAGTTTACATGTCAAGCGTTACGGTGCGCCTTACGGTAGTAATGAAATTTTTGACAATTATAGCAACGCTTTTGATGCCCGTGCTTATTGTGTCCGGATATTTCGGCATGAACGTGCGCTTTCCCGAGTATAGTTTTTTCGGCGAAGACGGCTCGTGGTATTTTGCCGTCTCAATAATAATTGCCGCAGTTGTGGCTATGATAATTTATTTTAAAAAGAAAAAATGGTTTTAACGCAAAACTTGAATGTTAGAATCTTGAATTTATTTGGAGCTATATAAAATGGACGATATTCTTAAAACTTCTGTAAAAGAGCTGCGGATAAAGCTTTGTTCCGGCGAGGTTACAAGCACGGATGTTGTTAAAGCGTGTTATAAACAAATTAAAGAAGCTGAGCCTAAAATAAAAGCTTTTTTAAAAACAGGCGAAGAGTTTGCTCTAAAACAAGCCGCAATTTCCGACGACAAAACTAAATCCGGCGCAAAATGCGGAATTCTTGAAGGCGTTCCGGTAGGCATTAAAGACAACATAATGATTCAAGGCGAAAGCATGTCTTCCGCCTCAAAATATCTTCAAAATTATATCTCTCCTTACGACGCCACCGTAATAGAAAAACTTAAAAAATCTGGCGCGGTTTTAGTAGGAAGATTAAATATGGACGAATTTGCCATGGGCGGTTCAACCGAAACTTCCGCGTATCAAAAAACCGCAAACCCTTGGGATATTACGCGCATTCCCGGCGGTTCTTCCGGCGGAAGCGCGGCTGCCGTTGCAAGCGGAATGGTTCCGTTTGCGCTTGGTTCCGACACCGGCGGATCTATTCGCCAGCCTGCGGGTTTTTGCGGAGTGGTCGGATATAAACCTTCTTACGGACTTATCAGCAGATACGGCGTTTGCGCGCTTGCGTCGTCTTTTGATCAAATCGGCGCGTTTGCAAAAAACGTTTACGACGCTGCTCTTCTAACAAGCGTTATTGCCGGTAAAGACTACAGAGACCCCGTTTGCGAGCCTACCGAAAACACGGATTATACGCGCGGTTTAAACGACTCTGATATTTTTAAAGGTAAAAAAATAGGAATTCCAAAACAGCTTGCGGAGTATAAAACCGACGAAGTTATATCAAAAGCTTTTAAAGAAGCTGTTGAAAGAGTAAAACTTGAAGGGGCGGAAATTGTGGAAATTGACGTTCCCGCTTATAAATACGTTCCGGCTTTGTATAAAGTTATTATGTGCGCGGAAGTCAGCGCAAACATTGCAACTTTTGACGGAATCCGCTACGGATACCGTTCGCCAAACGGCACAAGTTTAAATGACGAATATTCAAAATCCCGAGCGGAGTCGCTTGGTTACGAAGTTAAAAAAAGAATACTTTTCGGCACTTACGTTTTAGGCGCAAAAAATTATCACAGATGTTACCATCAGGCGCAAAAGGTAAGAACGCTTTTAATAAACCAGTTAACCGACGCGTATAAAAAGTGCGACGTAATATTTACTCCGGCAACGCTGCAGATGCCCGTGAAATTCGGCCAAGAACTTCCCGAAGAGTGCGATATATTTTTAATTGCCGCAAATCTCGGCGGACTTCCGGGAATTACGGTTCCGTGCGCTTTTACGCAAACAGGTTTGCCTATGGGCGTGCATTTTATGGGTCCGCGTCTTTGCGACGCTCAACTTTTTAAATTTGCCGCGGCTTGGGAAAAAATTTCAGGTTTTGATTTAAACAAATATCCTCAAATAAAATAAGGGAAAAATATGACAGCTTACGAAACAACTATCGGTCTTGAAGTGCACATGCAGATTAATACAAAATCTAAAGTTTTCTGCGAATGCTCCACGGAATTCGGCGCAGAGCCCAATTCACACACGTGCGTAATTTGCACGTCGCAGCCCGGCGCTATACCTATATTAAATAAAAAGGCCGTTGAAGCTGTAATTAAAACCGGTCTTGCTTTGGGTTTTACAATAAATAAACAATGCACGTTTGCAAGAAAACAGTATTTTTATCCCGACGTTCCTAAAAATTATCAAATAACGCAGGCTGAACCGCCTTTGTGTTCGCACGGTAAAATTGCAATAACCGTTGACGGAAAAGAAAAAATTTTAAACATTACAAGAATACATCTTGAAGAAGACGCCGGCAAACTTGTGCACGAAATAGGCGCGCGGAAATTAGATTATTCTCTTTTAGATTTAAACAGAGCAAGCGTAGGTCTTATGGAACTTGTTACCGAGCCGGAACTTACTTCGGCGCAGGAAGCGGAAGCGTTTTTAACGGAGCTTAAAAATATAGTGCAGTATTTAGGCGCGTCGGAATGTTCTATGGAAGAAGGAAAAATGCGCTGCGATGTAAACGTAAGTATTCGCCCCGTCGGGCAAACGGAGCTTGGCACAAGAGTTGAAATAAAAAACATGAACTCTATTTCCGGAATTGTAGCCGCAATAACATACGAAGCCCAAAGACAGAAAGAAGTTTTAATTTCCGGCGGAAAACTTACGCAGGAAACGCGTCTGTGGGAAGCCGAAGAAGGCGTAACAAAATCTATGCGTTCAAAAGAAGGCGCGTTAGATTACAGATATTTTCCGGAGCCGGATTTGGTTCCTTTTAATTTGCCGGATTCTTTTATAGAAGAAATCCGCGCGCAAATTCCGGAGCTTCCGAAAGCCAAAAAAACAAGATTTATTGCAGAGTACGCGCTGTCGGATTACGACGCGGACTACTTAACTTCAACAAGAATAATTGCGGATTATTACGAAACCGCGCTTGCCGCATCTAAAGATAAAAAAGCGGCGGCAAAACCTCTTGCAAACTGGATTTCCACCGAGCTTAACGGCAAACTTAACGCCGAGAAAAAAGATATTTGCGACTCTCCCGTAACAAGCGAGAATCTTGCAAAACTTATAGAACTTATTTTAAACGGAACAATTTCAGGCAAAATCGCAAAAACGGTTTTTGACGATATGTACGCAAACTCTTCCAAACCTGAAGACGTTGTAAAAGCTAAAGGTTTGGTGCAAATTTCCGACGAGTCTGCGCTTATAAAACTTGCGCAGGAAGCAATTGACGAAACTCCGAAAGCCGTTGCGGAATTTAAAGCGGGCAAAGAAAGAGCGGTGGGGTCGTTAGTTGGAGCGGTAATGAAAAAATCTAAAGGTCAGGCAAATCCGCAGCTTGTAAATAAAATTCTTTTAGAGCTGCTTAAAAAATAAATGAAAATAGTAATAAAAATAGGAACCAGCACCTTAACGGATAAAAACGGTCTCTTAAATGAGAAGTATATATCCGACTTGGCGCAAAATATAGCGGGTCTTCAAAAAAATAAGCATGAAGTTTTACTTGTTTCTTCCGGCGCTATAAGCGCGGGGCTTGGAAGATTAAATATTAAAAAAAGACCGGAAACCTTAAGAGAAAAGCAGGCTCTTGCGGCGGTGGGTCAGCCTATTGTAATGGACGCTTACGAGAAAGCGTTTAAAAAATACGGAAAAACCGTAGCGCAAATTTTGCTTACCAGAGATGATTTTGACAACAGAGTAAAATATATTAACGCCCGCAACACTCTTTCGGAACTTGTTTCAAAAGATATAATTCCGGTTATAAATGAAAACGACACCATTGCCGTAGAAGAGATAAATTTCGGCGATAACGATACTTTGGGCGCTTTGGTTGCGGTTGCAGTTAAAGCCGATAAACTTATAATTTTTACGGATGTTGACGGACTTTACGACGGACATCCCTCTAAGGGCGGCAAAATTATTTCGCAAGTTGAAAAAATTACAAGCGAAATAGAAAATTTTGCAACGTCAAAATCCGCAAGCGGCCGCGGAACCGGCGGAATGAAAACAAAAGTTTTAGCCGCAAAAATAGCCGCTGCATCAGGAGTGGAAACAGTTATTACAAACGGTTCAAAACTTGAGCTGTTAAAAGTTATAGTCGGCGGAAAAAACGCCGGCACTTGTTTTAAGGCTAAGGGAGCCTGTCTTGAAGCCAAAAAATCGTGGATAGCTTTCGGGAAAAAATCCAAAGGAAATATTTTTGTAGATAAAAAAGCCGAAGAAGCTCTTGTAAAAAAAGGAAAAAGTTTGCTGGCTATAGGAATTGTTAAAACTTCAGGAAATTTTAACCGCGGCAACACTGTTGAAATATTGAACGATAAAGGCTGCGCATTTGCCAGAGGTTTAACAAATTATTCAAGCGCGCAAATTCAAAAAATAAAAGGCAAAAAAACCGCAGAAATAAAAAAACTTATAGACCAAACCGAAGATGAAGTAATACACAGAGACAATTTGGCAATACTTTAAACGATAGTCGCAATTCTAACAAACCATAAAAAGGAAAAGAAACGAATGAAAAAGTTAGTAAGCCTGCTAATAACAACGGCAATAGTAGCGGGTCAAGTGAACTATGCCTTCAGCGCAAATAATATAGAAGTATCTGCAGGAGCGGGAGCAAACGTAAGGTATGAAGAAGTTGGAGCGAAAAGAACGCCGGTGGTGAATGTAGCAGCGCCGAATGAAAAAGGAATATCGCATAATAAGTATGATAAGTTTAACGTAGATGAAAACAATTTAATATTGAACAATTCAAAAAACAGTATAAAGCCGGAACTATTTAAAGGACAAGGCGGCGCCGGTGAAGACGTAGAAATAGAAGGCAATGTAAATTTAACGCAGCAAGAAGCGGAAGTAATAATAAACGAAGTAATAAGCGGAAACGCAGGAAGCACAATCTTTGGGGCGATAGAAATAGCAGGGAAAAAAGCGGATATAATAATAGCCAACCCGTGGGGGATAGCAGTAAACGGCAGTAATTTTATAAATACAGGGCAAATAAAATTGATAACGGGCTCATCGGAAGAAAATTCCGATGGGCTTTTTTTTAATTTGGGGAAAGCTGGGAGAATAGAAATAGGGGAAGAAGGGTTAGAGCATGAGGACGCAGTAAAGCTGGTAAGCAGATATACAAAAATAAGCGGAGCGTTGAAAGCAAAAGAAATAGAAATAAAAGCGGGATATGGGAAATATGATAATGAAAGCGAAGAAATAACAAGAGAAGAAGCCGGGGATAGAGCAGAAAACAAATACGCAGTAGAAGCAAGCGGATTTGGAAGTATGTATGGGAATAAAATAAAGATAGTGGCAACGGAAGAAGGGTTTGGGGTAAAGACGTCTGAAAAGAGCAACTTAATAAGCGATGCAGGCGATATAGAAATAAAAGCGGACGGGAAAGTAGAAATAAAAGGAAAAGTAAACAGCGAAGAAAAAATAAAGATAGAAGCCAAAGAGATAAAAAACGAAGGCGGAGAAATATACGCCAAAGAGCAAGTAGAAATAAGTGCGGACAAAGCAGAAAACGTATTATCGGCAGGATATATAGGAAGCGAGGGGGAAGTAAAAATAGGGGTAAAAGAATTAAATAATGTAAGCGGAGTAATAGAAGGGAGCGAAGTTAATATAAAAGCGGACAAAATAAACAACGGGATATACGGGGTAGAAGGGCTAATAAATAAGATAAACGACGAAGGATGGAAAAGCGGGGAAATAAAAGGCGGGAATATAAATATAGAAGGACTAACGCAAGAAAAAGCAAAAGAAGTAAATAATATAGGCAGCGAAATAAAAGCAGAAAACAAGTTAACGATAAAAGCGGAAGAAATAAAGAATGAGGCGATAAAAACGGCGGGGTTGGATAAGATAGAAGGGATAGGGACGATGTATGTAAACAAAACATTAGAGCAGTGGAAGAGACATGTGATACAGTATGAGTATTGGCAAGAATACGCAGGAAAAAGCGCGGGGAAAGATAAAGGAAGTTATATAGGAGCAAACGAGGTAGAAATAGAAGCGGGGAATATAGTAAACGAAAGCGCAACGATAGAGGGAAAAAACAAATTAAGTATAACGGGAAATAATTTAATAAACGGAGCAAGGAAGTTTGAGTATTTATTAAAATCAAGATGGAGCTCGTATAATCAGTGGGCGGCAAACGGATTTTTCGGCGATGAGTATATGAAGGATGGAACAGTAACAGGCGATATATGGAGCAAGTATATATACACAAGCGACGTGCTGGGGAAAATAGTAGGCGGGGAAATAGAAATAAATCTGCAAGGTGATTTGGAACAAGAGCTGTTTAGCGGAGCAATAGTCAGAACCGCGGGCGAAGACGGCAAGCTAATAATGAGCGGTATAGAAGCGGAAAATAATTTAACAATAACGGCGAATAATATAAATAACAGCGCAAGATTAAGCGCGGGCGGGAAAACAGCAATAGAAGCAATAAATAACATAACAAACAACGACGGGGAAATAAGCGGGTTAAAAGAAGTAGAAATAAAAGCGGGAAATAATTTTGAAGGAGCGGCAACAAAGCAGGAAACGGGAGGCAGATACAACGGAAGAAAATTGGCGTTTTTTGGGATACCGAGCTATATAATAGAATACGGAAAAACACACATAAACGAAGGCGGGCAAATATACAGCGGAGGGAATTTAAGCATATATAGCGGCGGAAAAATAAACGCAAAATATCTAAGCATATACGGAGCAGGGGAAGTGAGGCTGGAAAGCGAAGGTGATATAAAATTAGAAGGAATAGAAAAGAGGGACAAATATTACATAAAGTACCATTACGAGTTCGGCGAAGATGTAACAAGACCGCTGTTAGGGGTGTTAAGAAGCGGAGGGGACATGTACATCCAAGGCGAGAAAGCGAACATGGAACTGAAAGGATACATGATAGGGGTAGGAGGAAATCTGTATTGGCATTTGCCTAACGGAAGTTTGGATATATTAAGCATGATGGGAAGAAGCGAGTATGAAGTAATAGAGAAACAAAACAAAGGGTGGGGAAGAAGGGAAGAACACAGGGAGCACGAGTACAAAGAATGGAACGTAGGAAGCGTAGTAAGCGTAGCGGGGAATGTGGAAATATTGACGGGAAATAACATAAATATACTGTCAAGCACATTAGAAAGCCTGAACGGAATAATGGAATTAACAGCAGGAATGGACGTAAATATTCTTGCGGGAGCAAACTACGAAAGCGCAGAAAGAATAAAAATAGAAAACGGCACGTTCGGACTGAGCTATGAGAAAGAAGAAACAAGAAATGAAAAAACAACAGCGGCAGCAAGCCAAATAAGCGGAGCAAAAGGAATAAAGATAAAAGCAGGAAACGAAGTAAACATAATAGGAAGCGACATAGAAGGAGGAGGCGATAGTAGGATAGAAGCCAAAACCAACATAAACATATTAAGCTTTGAAGAAAGCGAGAAAAGTTATTATCACCATGAAAAAGAAAGTTTCAATGCGTTAGGAGCATTAGCAGGAACGATGTTTGGCGGACTTGTAGGGGGAATAGTAGCAGGGAATGCATTTAAGAATAAAGATAGCGAAGAAAAAAATGTAGAAACAACAAAAGAGCGCGGCAGCAGTATAAATATAGCAGGAGCGTTGTTAATAAAATCGGAAACAAAAGATATAACAATAACAGGCAGCGAAATAGCGGCAAAGGAAATAGATGTAGTAGCGCAGCAAGGGGCAATAAATATACTAACGGCGTTAGAAACGCAAAGCGCGTATAATAAAAAAGAAAGCGGAAATAAGTTGACGGGAACAGAAACGGATATAAAAGCAAAAGAAACGGGAAGCAACAAATCAACAAGCATATTGTCTGGTAAAAATATAAGGTTAATATCGGCAAAAGCAATAACGAGCATATCCGGAAAATACGAAGCTGGGGAAGATGTAGATTTAATAAGCGGATACGTAATAAACAGCCAAGGGGAATTGGAACGAGCAAAAGATGAAAAGGGGAATAATGTAGAAGGAAAAATAAATTTATTGGCAGCGCAGGATTATGAAAACAGCTACAGCTATCATAAAAAGAGCGGCGGACTGTTGGATATGATCAACCCTGCAAACATAAAAATAGATATAAGCGGGCGTGGAATAGAAGCATCAACAAGCTACGAAGAAAGCGTGGATGAAAGCACAAGCAAAATAGGAGTAGCGCAAGTAAACGAAATAAGCGCAGCGGGGAAAGTAAACATAGAATCAACAAAAGACGTAATAAGCGCAGGAAGCCAAATAGAAGCCAACGGGGATATAAATGTAACGGCGGACGGGAAAATAATATTAGCGTCGGCGCAAAACAGTCAAAGCAGCGAAAGCCGCCACGACGAAACAACGGTAACGGTAGGGGTGAAAATAGGCAACGCATACGTGGACGCCGGCTATGCGGCCGCGGCGGTAGTGGAAGCGGAGCAAGCGGTAGAAAAAGCGGCAAGCGAGCTAAAGCGAATACAAGAGCTGCAAGAGCAAGGCAAAGCCAGCCAAGAAGCGGTGGACGACGCAACGGCAAACGTAGCAATGGCAAGTTTGAATTTAGCAAACGCAACGGTAGGGTTAGCGGCAAGCATAGCAGGAGCAGCATCGGCGGCAAGCAGCAGTTTTGGAACGGGAATGTATGCTTCCGCGTTTGCAAATTACGACACAATGAGCCAACAAAGCAAAAGCGAAAGTATATTAAGTGTGCAAGGAAACATAGCAAGCAACGGAAATATAAATTTCAAATCCGCAAACGACATGATACAAGAAGGAACAAACGCCTATGCAACAAACGGAACGCTAAGTTACAACGTGGGCAATAATTTAATAATACAAGCAAGCAAAGACACGTATGCGCAAGAAGACAAAAGCGCGCACGCAAGCGCAGGGGTAAGCGTAGGAAATAATTCCGTGCAAGTGAGCGCCGGCGGAGGGGAAAGCTCATCAAAAATAAAAGCAACAACATACAACAACAGCGAAAGCGTAGCAAATAATATAGAAATAAACGTAGGCAACAACGCAACATTAAGCGGAGCCAACGTAACGGCAAAAAATAATTTAGATGTAACAGTAGGAAATAATTTAACAGTAGAAAGTCTGCAAGACACATATTACAGCAAAGGAAACAGCTGGGACGCCAACGTAAGCGTAGGAATAGGAACCAAAAGCATGGGAAGCCTGTTAGGCGGCGAGAAAAGCAACGCCGGCAACAACAGCGTAGGGGCAGGCTTCAACACAGGCAACGACTACACCGACAGCGCATGGGTAACCGAACAGACAAGTCTAACAGGCGGCAGTAATGTAACAATAAACGTAGGCAACAAAACAACAGTAACGGGAGCAGTAATAAATTCGGAAAGCAACAACCTAACGCTAACAACCAAAGAGTTAGAACACAATGACATAGAAGACAGAAACATAACAGAAAGCAAAGGCTTTGGCTTATCAACAAGCATAGGCACATCGCAAAGCGACAAAGGAAAAACAAACGTAGCCCCCAACGGAAGCACAACGCTAACGCTAAAGAACACCGGCGAAGAAAAAGAGCAAACAACCAAAGCCACAATAGGAAACGGAACAATAATAATAAACGGCGAAGTCATTGCGAGCGAAAGCGAAGCAATCCATGGCTTAAACCGCGACATAACCAACACCCAAGAAACAACCAAAGATATAATAACCGGCGCATTAGACGCAAGCGCAACAATAGACAACCGAGCGCTGTTAGGTTTCATAAAAACAGAAGTAAAAGACAAAGACGGAAAAGTAATAGGCTATACAACCGGCTACCAAAGCATAGCCAACGATTTTAAATATCTACCCGGAAACGCCGTAAAAGCAACAGCGGGAGCATTAAGCACAGCAGCAAGCCCGCTAACGGCAATATACGCAAGTATAACGGCATCAAAAAACAGTTCTGAAAACGGCGAAAATTCGGCGTATGATAAAACGGATATAATAAGCGTATGGAAAGCCAACCAAAGCGCAAACGCAACGGGAATATTAAGAGGCGGAAGTGAAGAAGCAGGAACAATAGTAGAAAAAATCAAAGCAGGAAAAGCAACGCCGGAAGAAATACAAGCATTAGCCAAAATGACAGCGGACGGAAAAAGCAATTTAATGTATAGCGAAAAAGGGGAGTTGATAGACAGCGCAGGAAAAGTAGTATTAGGATTTAACGATATAAAAGAGCACCAAGGCTACGTCAATTTAGGAAACGGAGCGGCAACAAACGCGCTGACGTTTGCATTAACGGACGCAGAAGAGCGAGCGCACAATTACACCGGAAACGAAAGCATAGCCAAAGGAGCGGCAAAAAGCGAGCTGACATACTACAACGCAGTATCATGGCTAACCGGCGGAAAAACAATAACAGAAAACAACAGCAACACAGGCGGATATGGAACGCTAACGCAACTTAGTTGGAATAACACATATAACACAAGCAATAATACGTTGCTGAAAGAAAATACGCAAAAAGCAAACCAAGTAAAACTTGAAGACAAAAGCTATAGCACACAAACGAAGTGGGTAGGAATAGGTCGCTATAAAGTATTAGGAGCTAAAAAAGACGGCGATGTTAATGTATATAATGAATATAATAAAATTATAGGGCAAACGCCTTTTGATGATGAGTTCGTAAAGCATGATAGCACCAACAGAGACCTTGGAGCTGCAATAGGCGCAACTATTTTCCTTGATAATATTTTGGCGATAGGCGACTACAATATTTCCCTTGGCAATGATAAAACAGCGCTGCTTGACGGCAAAGTGGAACAAGCATTAGGAGAGAGTTTGTGGGTTATAGCAGGGAAATCAAGGAGTGGAAGAGAATATGATGTTAAAAAGTCTTTGGGCGATTATAATGGCTATTTGTACAATGGGAAAATAGTTTCAGGAAGAGGCTTGGGTAATATATTGTTTGGAAGAAATATAGAAAATATCAACCTTCCAAATATAGGCTCACAGTTATTAGCTGGTGGTTATCACCAAGGCTCAAATCATTCTGATATTAATATAAAAGAATACTTATCTTTAAATAACATACTAGATAGCATGGGAGAAACAGATGAAGCAGCTAAACATATAAAGCTTGGTATTCTTGAGCAACAACAGAAAAATAATCTTGAAGCAGAGAAAAAACTTCAAGAACAAACAAAACAAAAGCTACAGCAGCAAGTAGCGTTGAATGCACAAAATCAAAAAATGATAAATGGAATATTAGAAAAAAATAATTCTTTAAGACTTGAACTATACAATATAAATAATATGCTATTTATAAAGTAATAAGAGAGAATATTATATGACTAAAAAAACAGTAAAAAAAGTTGTGGAATATGTATCAATAGCTTTAAATATCATTTGTATGTTAGGAACGATATTTTTATTATTATTATTTAAATCATATTATCCATTTTTTGTAATCTTTGTAACTATAGTGAATTATTTTGTGTTTATGGGAATCAAAAATAAGATAATAGCAAATATTATATTGATACTTTTTCATTTGTCATTGATGTTATTGATTTATACAGCAACTTTTGTTCGTTACTTTTATCCGGAATAGCCAGTAATATCGTATAAATTACTAATATTTCTATGGAGGCAATAATGAGTCGTAAATGTGCAAATTACACAGTATTAAAAGAAAATATTCTTGTGGTTATTCTTTGGGCAATAATATATTATGTTGTTCTTTTTAAAATTGATATACATGCGGAAAAATTACTTTGCTTTGTATTAACTATATTAATGGTCGGAGCAATATTTAAATATTTGCATATTGTAGAAAAGAAAAAACGAAGAGAAAAGCTGGTGGTATTTTTGTGTAATTTTATGGTATTTGTAATTCTTGCTATTTTATCAGGGTTTATTAAAATTATTTATTTCATGATATATATGATATTTTTTTGGATTGCCGGAATATCATTTGAGTTGTTCCAATTAATAACATTAAAATGAAATTTTTTTCAATTATTTACGAAGTAATAGGAGGAAATTTTATATGACTAAAAGAATAGTAAAAAAAGCTGTAGAAAGCATATTAATATTTTTCAATATCATCTTTGTAGTAATAGGAGTATATATATATCTATCTATATATTGTGGATCATCAAATGATCGTTATTGGTATCCAGTTTCTGTGATTTTTATAGCGGCAATTAATTTTTTTGTATTTACAAGAATAAGGAATAAAATAATAGCAAGTAGTATATTACTATTTGTTAATTTAATACTAATGTTATGTATGATTTTTGCGGCAATTTCTTTTATTAACCCTTCTCGTCCAATGTAAGCAACAAAATATTATATAAATCGCTACTCTTATTCAGAGGTAATAATGAATCATAAACTTGTAATCTATGAAATATTAAAAGAAAATATTATTGCGATCGTTATTTGGATAATAATATATTTTATGGTGCTCAATAAAATTACAATAAGAGGCTCAAATATTTGTTTTATATTGACCATGTTGGTAATCTGTGCAATATTCAAGTATTTGAGCATAATAGAAAAAAAAGAACAAAAAGAAAAACTAATAATATACTCATGTAATTTTACAGCATTTATAATTATTGCTGCAATATCAGGATTTCTCAAGGTTATTTTTTTCTTACTATACATGGTAGCTTTCTATATTGTTGGAATACTTTACTGGATATTTAAACTGATAACAACATAATATTAGTTAAAAATCAAAAGAAAATTTTAGACAAGAAAAACTATGAAAAAACTCTCAATCGTATTAATAATATTATTAGCGGCAAGCATAGCAGGAGCGGCATCGGCAGCAAGCAGCAGCTTTGGAACGGGAATGTATGCTTCCGCGTTTGCAAATTACGACACAATGAGCCAACAAAGCAAAAGCGAAAGTATATTAGGTGTGCAAGGAAACATAGCAAGTAACGGAAATATAAATTTCAAATCCGCAAACGACATGATACAAGAAGGAACAAACGCCTATGCAACAAACGGAACGTTAAGTTACAACGTGGGCAATAATTTAATAATACAAGCAAGCAAAGACACGTATGCGCAAGAAGACAAAAGCGAGCACGCAAGCGCAGGGGTAAGCGTAGGAAATAATTCCGTGCAAGTGAGCGCCGGCGCAGGCGAGTCAAGCAGCAAGATAAAAGCAACAACATATAATAACAGCGAAAGCGTAGCAAATAATATAGAAATAAACGTAGGCAACAACGCAACATTAAGCGGAGCAAACGTAACGGCAAAAAATAATTTAGATGTAACAGTAGGAAATAATTTAACAGTAGAAAGTCTGCAAGACACATATTACAGCAAAGGAAACAGCTGGGACGCCAACATAAGCGTAGGAATAGGCACCAAAAGCATGGGCAGCCTGTTAGGCGGCGAGAAAAGCAACGCGGGCAACAACAGCATAGGAGCAGGCTTCAACACAGGCAACGACTACACAGACAGCGCATGGGTAACCGAACAGACAAGTCTAACCGGCGGCAATAACGTCAACATAAACGTAGGCAACAAAACAACAGTAACGGGAGCAGTAATAAATTCGGAAAGCAACAACCTAACGCTAACAACCAAAGAGTTAGAACACAGCGACATAGAAGACAGAAACATAACAGAAAGCAAAGGCTTTGGCTTATCAACAAGCATAGGCACAACGCAAAGCGACAAAGGAAAAACCAACGTAGCCCCCAACGGAAGCACAACGCTAACGCTAAAAAACACCGGCGAAGAAAAAGAACAAAAAACAAAAGCCACAATAGGAAACGGAACAATAATAATAGGCGGCGTGGAACAAACAGAAAATGACCTGCAGGGCTTAAACAGAAACACAGAAACCACCCAAGAAACAACCAAAGATATAATAACCGGCGCGCTGGACGCAAGCGCAACAATAGACAACCGAGCGCTGTTAGGTTTCATAAAAACAGAAGTAAAAGACAAAGACGGAAAAGTAATAGGCTACACAACCGGCTACCAAAGCATAGCCAACGATTTTGAGAACTTACCCGGAAATGCAGTAAAAGCAACAGCAGGAGCATTAAGCACAGCAGCAAGCCCGCTAACAGCAATATACGCAAACATAACGGCATCAAAAAATAATGCTGAAAACGGCGAAAATTCGGCGTATGATAAAACGGATATAATAAGCGTATGGAAAGCCAACCAAAGTGCAAACGCAACGGGAATATTAAGAGGTTCAAGCGAAGAAGCGGGAACAATAGTAGAAAAAATCAAAGAAGGAAAAGCAAGTCCGGAAGAAATACAAGCGTTAGCGAAAATGACAGCGGACGGAAAAAGCAATTTAATGTATAGCGAAAAAGGCGAGTTGATAGACAGCGCAGGAAAAGTAGTATTAGGGTTTAACGATATAAAAGAACACCAAGGCTACGTAAATTTAGGAAACGGAGCAGCAACAAACGCGCTGACGTTTGCATTAACGGACGCAGAAGAACGAGCGCACAATTACACCGGAAACGAAAACATAGCCAAAGGAGCGGCAAAAAGCGAGCTGACATACTACAACGCAGTATCATGGCTAACCGGCGGAAAAACAATAACAGAAAACAACAGCAACACAGGCGGATATGGAACGCTAACGCAACTTAGTTGGAATAACACATATAACACAAGCAATAATACGTTGCTGAAAGAAAATACAATTGCAGCAAACGCAGTTGCAGATGAGAATAAGGCGTATCAGTATCAACCAATGCTTTATAGTCTTGCAAATACTCCTACAGTAAGCACAGTAATAAAAGCAATTGGAGCAACAGGTGTGGCGGTAGCAATAGTAGCGCTTTTAGATAATATAGAAAATAGTAAGGTTTCTGTATATATAAACAGTGCAGAAGATCATGTACTTGATCTTATAGAGAAAGCATTAGATATATCAACGCCTGCGGATCCTAACCAGTTTAATCAATCTAATAAACAGGACAATGGAGATAAAGATCCAAAAGGAGTTACAAATCCTCCGTTGGTGCCGGGAGTAAAAACAAGTGATGAAGAAACAAGAATGGGTCAAATAGTAGAAGATGGACTTGCAGCGTTTGCAATTGTATCAATATTGAGGGGATCCAGTTCGGGGTTGATGTTGGAAAATGGAGTATTAAACAAGATACTATCGTCAGAAGGAAATAGCATAGGCTCAATAGCAATGGATATGCCAACGCTCGGAGGCATAGCAGGGCAAACAAGCAAACAAATAGCAAAAGGAGCGGTAAAAGAAGGGGTTGGGGTTATAGGGAAAAGCGTTGTGAAAGATGGACTTGGCGAACTTATTCCAGTTGTATCAAAGACAACAGGAAAAGAAGTAATGGTTAATAAAGCAGCATATAATGCAGGCATAGAAGCTTTGAGTTTAGGAAAAGAAGTGAGAATTATTGGACCCGATCCGGCATATAAAGCTCTTTCGGAAGTATTGGGAACTCATGCATATTCTGTTAAGCCTGAAATTTGGCAGACATGGTCAGTAACACAAAAATCTGGAGCAAATGAAACGTTTCTTTTAAGAGGTGCTAATAAAAATGCAGTTTTTATATATGCAACTCCTGAAACAGGGATAAGAACAGGTAGTTGGACTGAATGGGAAGTGAATAAATTAGTCAATGAGTTGTTATATAAAACCTCAGATGGAATGATATTTACAAAATAGGAGGTATTTGTGATTACAAAAGAAATATTTACAGCTGCTGCTAAAGATATTTTATCTGATAACTTATTTGTTATTGATGAAAAGAAGTCGGTATTTTACGACGAAGTATCATTTGGCAGTTCGTATATTTATGTCTTATCAAGAGAAGAAATAGCTGTGATGTTTATGAATGAAAGGGGAGATGTCGCATGGTGTCAGATAGGATATAAAAAACCAAATTATTTTATTGAAGATGTTTTTAAATATTTAAACATTCCAAATGTCAAAAAAACAGATGATTTTTTAGAAATGGTACAAATATCTTCAGAAGCTATAGCAAAAAATAAAGATAAAATTTTTGAAGCATTCAATACTTCTAATAGGGAAATAACTATTAGTAAACTTAACGAAATAGTTGAAATGAATAAAAAACAAATGATTGAAAAATTTAGCAAGAAATGAGATAGCGTAAAAAGGGACGGGGCAACTACCCCAACAAACAGTAAAACTTTCACCACAATAAAATGAATACTATTAAAATGAAAAAAATCCTAATATCACTACTATCAATAATAATATTGAATAGCCAAGCAACCGCAACGCTTGGCTATTCTTCTTACTTCCCGTCAATGTTTACAGCTTTTTATGAAATAGTTTTCCAAAAAAGCAACAGCGATGTAGCATGGGTAAACAACCAAACAAGCATAATAGGAACAGAATCAGTAAACATAGAAGGGGATAGGTTAACAAACAAAGGATCAGTAATAGCCAACGCCGAAAACGGGGAAGACAAAAGCAAGTTAAATATAGCATTTATCATTTAAAGAACAAAAATTTTAGAAGAAGATAAAAATAAACATATGGAAGATAAAAATAAATTAAAGCTTGACAATTGATAGTGACAATTGATAGAAAAAATATATCAAAGAGACGTTGTAATTCGCATGAATAGGATATATGGTATAAAAATCAAAGGAGATTGTATGAGAGTAGGATTATTATTGTTGGCATTTGCAATTATATCTTTTAGCGGTTGTTCAGTAGCTAGAGATTTAACGTATATAAAACAAAAAATGGTAGGCATAAGTAATGTTGAAACGCAGCAAGATGTTGAATCAAAAATCAGAGTTAAAAGTAAAAAAAGAAAAGTAGATGGCGTTAAGGTGCAGCAAAATGTTATATATGCTGATGAAATAGGTTATGGTTCTATAAGCAAAAAAGAAAGGCTAAAATATTCTGATAAAACTGATAAGGAATATGGTCTTTTTAGATATAGATTTTATTATGATTACTCTACTCCAGACGTAATATTAGTTCTTATAGATACGGATTCTAATTTTTACTTTGAGTCTGCTTTAGATCAATCCGAAGTAAAATTTGGATTTACTCATTTATGGCCTGAAAATAATTTATTTAATGATTATACCACATATGCAGAGTTGTATACGATTTATTTACCATTTGAGTATGTAGAAGCTAATAAAGACAATGCAATAGTTATAGACCTTATCAGTTCTACAGATGGACATGCCAAGGGTTTTGGAACAGCATTTTTGAAAGCTGAAAATCTTAGCAGAACCTTCCATATACCGCAATTTTATATAAAAGGTTTTTTGTCCGCTATAGATAAATATAAGCCAGTACAAAAATAATTTTTAAATATATCGGTTTTGTTTGTAAAAATCTAACATTTGGAGACAGAATGTATAAGTATAGCGTTTTTCTTTTGATCGCTGTTGTTTTTTATGGTTGCGGTATGCCGCACACAATTTACAAAAGCGATCTTGTTTATTCCGCTGTTGTGTATAATCAAAAAGCTTTTGAGACCAATAACAAAGCATTGTTGATAATATCAGGAGATTCTCAAGGTAAACTTTCAGGCATGGATATTCAAGTAGGAATTGTAAGTGGTGATGTTATGCCTGAAACTAAATTTATAATTTCAGACTATTCTCAAAAGCGCGCTCCGCTTGTTCTCATGCTCTCACCGGGCATATACAATATCTCTGCTATAAAACTTGTCAGCAGTGATGGCAGGTTATCGGTTTATGACGGATTGGTGGGAAGTATAAAATTAAATGCAGGAGAGATGGTTTATGCAGGCGATATTATTGTTGAAACTCTTAATGTTAAAGGGAGCCGCTATCTTACAAGTTTTTCAATCGGCAATATGCCTGATAGAATAAAACCATTTATAGAGCAATATGAAAACTTACTAAATAAAAAAGCGGTAATACGTTTAATTGAGAAAACTGATGTGCGGAGCAAATAATATGAGAATAAAAATTTTCGCAATTGCTATGACAGTTTTTGTAATCGGAGGATGTTCTTTAAAAAATGGAAATATGAAAATAGATAGTATAAATGTGACATCGGATTCATTCCAGAAATTAGAATTAACCGACAAAGAAAAAATTATAGATTATTTTGGTAAACCAAATAATATATTTAATAAAGACAATGTAGAAGTTTACGAATATAATTATGCGAAGATGTCAAATAGTTTTTTGAATTTTGTACCGGTAGTAGGGTTCTTATTGCAAATGAAAGGCGGAGTGGATAATTATACATTAAATACCGTTTACTTTTATTTTGATAAAAATGGAAAAGTTGTTGGTGATGAAAATGTAACTAGTTCTGGGATTTATCCACCATCATATCCAATAAAATATAAAACTAAATATTAAACAGTGAAAATATTTGTGTCAGGCTATTAAGAGGATGTATCAATTGACATAACTGATATTATATTAGTATAGCCCTTGCTGATAGTACTACATTCCCAATGACCCACATGTATATATGAATAACCATAACATTGAAACTCATCCTATAGAGCCTTTTTTTCCTAAGGGGGCGACTATTTTAATGCTTGGGAGTTTTCCGCCGCCTAAAACGCGTTGGAAAATGGATTTCTTTTATCCTAATTTACAAAACGATATGTGGCGTATTTTCGGTTTGGTTTTCTTTGAAGATAAAAATTATTTTTTAACGAAAAATCTTAAATCTTTTAATGAATCTCTAATCCGCTCGTTTCTTACTGCAAAAGGTATTGCAATGTGGGATAGCGCAATGAAAGTAAGGCGTCTTTCCGATAATGCATCGGATAAATTTTTGGAAGTTGTAGAAAGTATAAATTTAAAAGAAACTCTTAAAACTCTGCCGAAATGCAAAACAATCGCATTGACCGGTCAAAAAGCGGTTGATACGCTTATGGGAATTTTGAATTTTAAAGAGCCTGAAGTAGGCGGTTTTTCACAAGCGGATTACTTAAAAATTTATAGAATGCCGTCTTCCTCAAGAGCCTATCCTAAACCTGTTGAAGATAAAGTTGCCGTCTATAAAAAAATGTTTAAAGATATAGGGTTGATATAACAGGCGTGTGTTGTAAAAATTAAACAATGTTAAAAGGCAGTTTTACGCAATCGTCTTTCCTATCTCGTTCTTTTGCCGGTTCTGTTTGAAACTCCGTTAAGTTGCTCCAATATCTTTTTGGCATGTGCCCCATTCTTAATTTGTGGTTTATTCTGCCTTCTACTGCGGCGTTATTGTAGAACATTTTCCATAATTTTCTATATTCCGTTTCTGCGGCGTTGGGCTTGGGAAGGGTGATGTCGGAAACTTCGGATATTGCGTGTTTGCCGTTTGCATAGGCTAAAACATAATTATATTTTTCATCGTAAATTGCAAATTTTTCATTTGGAAATCTTGCAATAAAATGCTGCGCTATAAAAGGCAAAACAAAATTTTTAGGTTTTATTACGGCAATAAGTAAATCGCCGTGCTGCGAAAAACGAATAAACTCCCTAAACGCTGCCGATTCTCTATGTAAAGACTGTACGGCTTTAGTAAGAATGTCAACCGTATCGTTGGATAGCAATTTAACTGTTTTATAACCGTTTTTGTATCCTAACCTTAAAAAATCAAGCATTATCAATTCTTTGTTTTCCAAAATTGTCAGCATTGTGTCTTGCAATAATTCCAATGCATCTTTGCCTATTTTTTCTAAAATAGATTTTTTAACGCGCGCGGCTTTTTTTAAATCTGTTTCTATTTGAAACTGTTCAAATAAACTTGGCTGCATTGTTTTTTGGCTTATAATATCTGCCGGAATTTCTTTGCGCGTAAAACTTTCATAAGCGCAGCAAAGAAAACCTTCAAAACTTCCGTCGTAGGAATATATTATTTCGCGTTTGGCAAAGCCTGCCATGAGCTGTCCCCCAAAAGTTTTACGGTGTCAAAAAATTCCAATTGTTTTGGCGTGTAAAAATTTCTATACATATTAAATTCTTTTTTAGACATTAACGATTGTAATATATTGTCTTCTTTTATAACCAATCCGTCCGTTTTTCTGCCTTTGCAAACTAAAAAATATTGCGCGCGTTTTAAAACAACGCCGAGTTTTTTTAGCGCCGCAAAATCTAAATGCGAGTGTTTTCTTGCCGCAATAACTCGTAACGCGCTTTTAACGCCAATCCCGGGAACCCTCAAAAGCTCTTCGTAAGACGCTTTATTTATTTCTACTGGAAAAAATTCAGGATGCTTAACTGCCCAGTTGCATTTAGGGTCTAAAAACGGATTGAAGTTTGGCGACTCGTCGTCTAAAATTTCATCGGCTTTAAAATTATAAAAACGCATAAGCCAGTCTGCCTGATAAAGTCTGTGTTCCCGAAGAAGCGGCGGCTTTGTGTCTAAAGACGGCAAAAGGCTGTCGTTTGAAACGGGAGTATATGCTGAGAAAAAAACTCTTTTTAGTTTATATTTTTTGTAAAGATTTTCCGTAAGATGCAAAATATGATTATCCGTTTCCGGCGAGGCGCCTATAATCATTTGCGTGCTTTGTCCTGCAGGAACAAATTTTGGAACTTTCTTGTAAACGGCAAGCTCTTTTGTATTTTGAGAAATATTTTGCGCCACAAACCCCATGGGTTTAAAAATTGCGTTTTTGCTTTTATCGGGCGCAAGCAGTTTTAAACTGTCTTGCGAAGGCATTTCAATATTTACGCTCATTCTGTCGGCAAGAAGGCCAATTGCGTTTAAAAGTTTCTCGTCGGCGCCGGGAATTGCTTTTGCGTGAATATAACCGTTAAAGCGGTAAACGTTTCTTAAAAGAGAAAGAGTTTTTATAATAAGCTCGCAGGTATAATCCGGATTTTTTATTACGCCGGAACTTAAAAATAAACCTTCTATATAATTGCGTTTGTAAAATTGTATGGTAAGTTCCGCAAGTTCTTCGGGGGTAAAAATTGCTCTTTGCACGTCGTTAGATTTGCGGTTAACGCAGTATTTGCAGTCGTAAATGCAGATGTTTGTCATTAAAACTTTAAGAAGCGAAATGCATCTGCCGTCTGCGGCAAAGCTGTGGCAAATGCCGCAGGAAACTTTGTTTCCTATACCGCCGTTATTTTTGGAAGCAGAGTCGTCAACGCCGCTTGATGTGCAGGCAACGTCGTATTTAGCGGCTGCTCCTAAAATTTGAAGTTTGTTAAAAATTTTGTCCATAATAAAACTGTAGCAAAATTTTTATTAGAATACAAATGTATTTAAAACAGCAATTGTAAATTACTAATTACTGCTTAAAATGGAGATTATATCTTCGTAGGCTTGTCGGGCTTGGTTTTTATGTCCCGAAAAAGTTATCGGCGGGTTATTTGCCCAATCGTTAATTAGCGGAACTATTGAATAAATAAATCTTGAATCTTTGTAATATTTATCAACCCATGTGGGAATATACTCGGTGCGCACGGCGTCAATTCTTTTCTTGTTAAAATTATATGTTAGGCTGACTGCCGCAATCATTCCGTCTTCAGAGTATCTGTGCCCAAGATTTTCTGCACGCTGATTGGATATAAAATTGCCCAAAGAATAATAAACCGGAATATTCCTTTTTTTATATTTTAATATTTCAAATTTTTGCAAAACGTGCGGGTGCGACATGAAAATTATATCGGCGCCGTATTCGGCGAGTTTTTTTGCAATTTCAATTTGAAATTCATTTGGTTCTCTTTTATATTCTTCGCCCGCGTGAAAATAGCAAACTATAATATTTGCCCCGTCGGATTTTGCCTGTTTTATGTAATTTTTATATTTTTTTAAATCATTATCTAAATTTTCATATCCGAAATGATTAATTAATTTTTCAGCTTCGGTTGAAACGGAAAGCCCGTTTATAGTTACGCTGCCCGACGCTACGGATGAATTATAAGTTGCGGCGATAACCGCAACGCTAACGCCTTTAACTTCTATAACAGTATATTTTTTGTCGCCGACATTTAAAACGCTGCCTGCGGTTTTAAATCCGGCGTTTTGTAAAACTTCTATTGTGCGTTTAAGTCCGCCGATGCCGTTATCAAACATATGATTGTTTGCCGTAACCGCAACGTTGAACCCTGCGTTTTTAACGGCTTTGGCAATTTCGTCCGGCGCGGAAAATCTTGGATATCCGGCGTAGGGGAAACCCGCAAAAGTAAATTCTATATTGCATATGGCAACGTCGGCTTTTGCTATTATTTGGCGAACGTAATCGTAATTTTCGTTAAAATCGTAACTGCCGTTTTTTGTTTGAGCGCTTTTATGTTGAGGAGCGTGCGCCATTATGTCGCCGACGGCGTAAATTTCTAAATCTGCCGGCGCAATATTTTTTGACGCAAAAATTCCGCCGCATCCGGACATTGCGGCGGAAATAGTTAATAAAAATAAAACGGTTTTTATATTTCTCATTTGAGTATGCAGTATTTAGCCATGTATTCGTCCATCTTTTTAACTTGCTCGGCATTTTTAGAATTTTCCGCCAAATAGTCGCGAATATCTTTTGCGGTTACAAGCGCGTGAACTTCTATGTTGAACTCTTCTTTCACCTGCATAACCGCGGTTTTGTCTGGCGTTGTTCCGTATTCGCAGCGGTCAACGGAAATAAACATATCGGTAACTTTTACGTCGGCAATACTTTTTAAAAGCGGAAAAACTTCGCGTATTGCAGTTCCTGCAGTTATTACGTCTTCAATAATTATTATGCGGTCGTTATCTTTCGGCTTATAGCCTATAGTTAACCCGCCCTCGCCGTGATCTTTAACTTCTTTGCGGTTGAAAAAATAAGGCTTGTCTGTTTTGTGAATGTTAAATAATGCCGCGGCAGTAGTTACCGCAAGAGGAATGCCTTTATAAGCCGGACCAAACAGCGCCGAAAAATTATCTTTTAAAACATTATGCACCGCATCGGCGTAAAATTTACCGAGTTTAGCAAGCTGGCTGCCGGTGCGGTAGTTGCCCGTGTTTACAAAGTAAGGGGTGTTGCGGCCGCTTTTTGTAACAAAATCGCCAAATGTTAAAATTCCTTCTTTTTCCATAAAAGCTATAAATTCTTTTTTTTGTTGAGTTAACATATATTCTCCCGTTGGCGCAGTAATAGTTATATTTTACAATTTTCGTCTATAATAATCTCAAAAATTTTTTCGGAAGTTTCGGCGGACATTTGCCGTTCTATGTAGTTATCCGTTAAAACTTTGTTTTTACCTACGCGCACGGCTTTTCTTTTTTTGCCGATATTTTTTTGCAAAAACTCTTTTCTTTTTTGCGCGTCCGCGGAAAAAAGCTCTTCGGAGCGGGCTTTTACTTCTGCCGGCGAAATTTTATTTTCAAACTGCGACGCTTTTGTGCCGGTTCTGTCGGAATATCTGAAAATATGAAATCTTGCAAATTGCGTTTGTTTTACAAATTTAAGCGTTTCATTGTGATGCTTATTTGTTTCGCCCGGGAAACCCGTAATAATATCCGTTGTTAAAGCCAAGTTCGGCAACTGTTTTAAAATGTTGTTTATTTTCTCCGTATAATCTTTCGTAAAATATTTTCTGTTCATTTTTTTTAAAACTTCATCGCTTCCGGATTGCAGCGGAACATGCAAGTGCCGGCAAATTTTATCAGGATTATTTTTCATTAAGTTTATCAGCTTGTCGTCAATTTCATTCGGCTCTATTGAAGATATGCGAATGCGAAAATCAAGCGGCAATACAACTATTTTTTCTATCAAATCAGAAAAACTTACTTCTTTATCCTTATTCTTTTCTCCTTGCCACTTCCCAACATGAATGCCCGTTAAAACAATTTCCGCATAGCCTTTTTTTACAAGATTTTTTATTTCTTCTAAAACTATATTTTCAGGTTTGCTCCAAAGAGTATTTCTTACGTATGGAACTATGCAGTAGCTGCAAAAACTATTGCATCCGTCTTGAATTTTTAAAAAAGCGCGCCGGCGCCCGTCAAAGTTTTCTATTGTTTGTTCGTTTGGCGACATGTAAAAATTTTCTTTGTCCGAAACAATTTTAACGCCCGGGTATTCTTCTTCTAATTTTGCGTTTTTATTTTTTGCCATGCAGCCCGTTAAAATTATTTGAGGATTATTTTTTAACTTTAGCGTTTTTCGCAGGTAGTATTTGCACTCTTTGTCGGCATTCTCGGTTACCGTGCAGGAATTGAAAATAATAACATCCGCGTTTTCTGGCAAGTCCGCCGCAACGCCGCCGTCTTTTTTTAATTTGTCGGTTATAAGCTGCGTTTCGTATCTGTTAACTTTGCAGCCGAATGTATAGATGTAATATTTCTTATTCATGGGAGTTTAACACCAAAACGCTTGCAACTATTGCGGCTGTTTCTATTCTCAATATATTTTCGCCGAGCGTTACGGTTTTAATTGCGAGAGATTTTGCAAATTCCGCTTCTTCGTTTTCAAAACCGCCTTCGGGGCCTATAAAAATATTTACCGACGTAAAACCGGATATATTTTTTAACGTTTCATTTTTGTCCGCGCTTTCCCACGGTAAAATATTTAATGAGTTTTTATCTTTTGCGGCATTTGCGCATGCGGTTTTAAAATCTACAGGCTCTGAAATTTTCATTATATCGTTGCGTCCGCACTGGCTGCTTGCGGCTATGGAAATTTTTTCGTATCGTTCAAGTTTGTTTTTTGAGAAAGACGCCTGCACGCTTCTTTTTGTATTTATCGGAATAATTTCGGCAACGCCTATTTCGCCGGCTTTTTCTATAAGCCATTCAAACCTGTCGCCTTTGGGAATTGCCGTGTAAAGATTTATTTTTAACTTCGGCATTTTATAAGACGAAGATAAAATTTTTCCGGAAATATGCCCTTTGGAAATTTCCGATATGTGCGCTTTGTAAGAATTTCCAAGCCCGTCAAAAATCATTATTTCATCATTAACATTAAAGCGCCGCACGGTAGCAACGTAGTGCGCTTGCTCATCTTCAATTAGAAAATTGTTGTCTGTAATATTTTCAGGCTTAACATAAAAGTGAGGCATAAAAACTCCGTTTAATTACGAATTACAAATTACCGGTTACGAATTGCGGAGAGGCAAAGCGCGCACAATAATTACTCTTAATAATTATCGTAACCAAGATTATACAAAATTTGATATAATTGCGTGAAATGAAAAGAATAATAAACTATCCGTTGAAAACTATGCGCAAGATTTATGATTGGACTGTCGGCTGGGCGCATAAAAAAAGTTCAAACTACGCTTTGTTTATAATAGCGTTTATGGAGAGTTCGTTTTTTCCCGTGCCGCCGGACGTGCTTTTAATTCCGCTTGTGGTTGCGCATCCTAAAAGTTGGTGGAAAAAAGCGCTTATTTGCACAACGGGTTCTGTTGCGGGCGCATTTTTAGGATATTTAATAGGATATTTGTTTTTTGAAACTGTCGGCGCAGCTATTGTAAATTTTTATGATTTGCGCCATGTGGTTGAAAGCGTAGGAAAAATGTATTCCGATAACGCGCTTTTGGCAATTTTTGGCGGCGCTTTTACGCCTATACCTTATAAAGTGTTTACGCTTGCCGCCGGTTTTTTTCAAATTTCGCTTTTTGCGCTGTTTGCAGGTTCCGTTTTAGGTAGAGGCGGCAGATTTTTTATAGTTGCCGGCGCAATAAGGATATTCGGCAAACAAATTCAGTATGTTATTGAGAAATATTTCAATATTTTATCGCTTGTTTTTTTTGTTCTTCTTGTTGCGGGTTTTGTAGCCGTAAAATACCTTTTATAAATACCCTCCGATATTTATTGACATTTAAAAATCTTTGTTGTATAATCTTCGGGTTAGTCTTTTCAAAAGTTCTTTTTTCCTTTGTCTAAAATTAACGGGGGTGTGGCAGAGCGGTCTAATGCACCAGACTGTAAATCTGGCGGGCTTGCCCTTCGGTGGTTCGAATCCATCCGCCCCCATTTCATACGGCAATTAAGAATTAGTAATGAGTGATGAGTAAATGTCGTGTGCGCTTTGCGCACTAATAATATTGCGGCTTTGCCGCTCCAAAATTATTCATTACTCATTGCTAATTACTAATTGTGTTTTTTGCGGGAGTAGCACAGTGGTAGTGCTCCAGCCTTCCAAGCTGGCCATGCGGGTTCGATTCCCGTCTCCCGCTTATTTATAAGAAATGAAGTTTTGAAGTTTAGCAGTTTAGAAGCTTGGTTGTTGTTGTTTGTGCAAAACATCTCAACTTCCACGCTCTCTGAGCTTCCGCTGTTACTGCCGAGGTGGCTCAGTGGTAGAGCACCTCCTTGGTAAGGAGGTGGTCGCGGGTTCAATTCCCGCCCTCGGCTTTCATTCAGATATAAGATAACCAATAGGGAGACGAAAAATGGCAAAAGAAAAATTTGACAGAAGCAAACCGCACGTAAACGTAGGAACAATAGGGCACGTGGACCACGGCAAAACGACATTGACGGCAGCAATAACAAAAGTGCTGGGCGATAAAGGATTGGCGGAATACATATCATACGACCAAGTAGCAAAAGCGTCGGAAAGCCAGGGAAGAAGAGACGCGTCAAAAATAGTAACAATAGCAGTATCGCACGTAGAATATTCAACGGATAAAAGACACTACGCGCACATAGACTGCCCGGGACACGCGGATTATGTAAAGAACATGATAACGGGCGCAGCGCAAATGGACGGAGCAATATTGGTAGTAAGCGCGTTGGACGGCCCAATGCCGCAAACAAGGGAACATATATTATTGGCAAGACAAGTAAACGTGCCGGCAATAGTGGTGTTCTTAAATAAATGCGATGCAGTAGAAGATAAAGAGCTGTTGGACTTGGTAGAAATGGAAGTAAGGGACTTGTTAACGAAATATAACTTCCCCGGCGACAAAACGCCAATAATAAGAGGAAGCGCGTTGCAGGCATTGGAAGGGAAGCAGGAAGGAGTGGATTCAATATTAAAATTGATGGACGCGGTAGATGAAACAATCCCGCTGCCCGCAAGAGATATAGATAAACCGTTCTTGATGAGCGTAGAAGACGTATTTTCAATAACAGGAAGAGGAACGGTAGCAACAGGAAGAGTAGAGAAGGGAGTAGTAAAAGTAGGAGAGAACGTAGAAATAATAGGAATACAGGAAACAAGAAAGTCAGTGGTGACGGGAATAGAAATGTTCAGAAAGCTGCTTGATACGGCGCAGGCAGGAGATAATATAGGAATGTTGTTGAGAGGAATAGAAAAGAATCAGGTAGAAAGAGGGCAGGTAATAGCAGCGCCGGGAAGCATAAAGCCGCATAAGAAGTTTAAAGGACAAGTGTATATATTGACGAAAGAAGAAGGCGGAAGACATACGCCGTTCTTTACGGGATACAGACCGCAGTTCTACTTTAGAACGACGGACGTAACGGGAATAGCGCATTTACCGCAGGGAGTAGAAATGGTGATGCCGGGCGACAATATAACGATGGATATAGAGTTGATAATGCCGGTAGCAATGGAAAAGCAGTTAAGATTTGCAATCAGGGAAGGCGGAAGAACAGTAGGCTCCGGCGTTGTAACCGAAATATCGGAATAACAAAAATACAAAGTTCAAAGTTCAGATAAGGAGCAGGAAAGTTAATCCTTATTTGAACTTTGAACATTAAACTTTGAAATTTGCAGTTAAAAAAAGGAATATTAAGATGGCTGAAAGAGTTATTATCACTATGGCTTGCACCGTTTGCAAAAATAGAAATTACTATTTTGACAAAGGTAAAAAACAGGAAGGCAAGCTTGAATTAAATAAGTTCTGTAAAAATTGCGGAAAAAGAACGCTTCATAAAGAAACAAAATAGTTAGAAAGACAAAGAGTAAATATTAAAGTTTAAAGTTTAAATAAAGTTTAAATAAGGAATTTCGGCATAACCGAAATCTGTTATAGGTTTTAGCGAAGCTAAAGCGCAAAAATTATACTTTACACTTTTAAAATTAAGCTCTGCCGTTAAAGGGGGCATAGGCTAACGGTAAACTTCCGGTCTCCAAAACCGGCTTTGGAGGTTCAAATCCTTCTGCCCCCGCCAGTTTTGATGACGTCAAATATAAAGTTTTGAAGGTTTAAAATGAATTTTTTTGCAAAAACCGTCCAATTTTTTAAAGATGCTTACCGCGAACTTGCAAAAGTTACGTGGCTTGGTAAAAAAGAAGTTGTTGCTACAACCATATTGGTTGTAATTTTTGTTTTGATAATGGCAGCGTTCGTCAGCGTCGTAGATTTGGTTTTAGGCGGCGTTATAGGACGTATATTATAAGTCTCTTGAGGTAAACAATGGCAAACCAATGGTATGTTGTCCATACTTATTCAGGTCATGAAGATAAAGTAAAGAAAAGTTTGGAAATGGCTGTTTCTAATTTAAATATGCATGACGTTATTTCCAACATTCTTGTTCCTACCGAGGAAGTTGTTGAAGTTAAGCAGAACAAGAAAAGAATTAAAAAAAGAAAATTTTATCCGGGATATGTTTTTGTAGAAATGACGGTTAATAATACAACGTATTGGCTTATAAGAAATACAGCCGGCGTAACAGGTTTTCTGGGCGGAGTAAAACCCGTTCCTATGGCGCAGGACGAAGTTGATAATCTTCTCAACACCATAGTTAACCCGGACGCTTCTAAACCAAGACCGGCGGTATCGTTTGAAAAAGAAGAAAATGTGCGTATTATTGAAGGTCCGTTTAAGCATTTTATCGGACTTGTTGAAGAGGTTAACCAAGAGAGAGGCAAACTTAAAGTTATGGTTACCATCTTCGGAAGACCTACTCCGGTTGAATTGGACTTCTTACAGGTAGAAAAAATATAAGCGATAGAAAGCGTATAAAAAAGCAGATTAAATAGGAGCAAAAGCAAATGGCACCAAAAAAAGTAAAAGCAATGATTAAACTTCAGATTCCCGCAGGCGGAGCAAATCCGGCCCCGCCGGTAGGTCCGGCGCTTGGACAGCAGGGCGTTAATATTATGGATTTCTGCAAACAGTTTAACGAAAGAACAAAAAAAATGGAACAGGGCATGACTATACCTGTAGTCATAACCGTTATGGACGACAGATCTTTTACGTTCATAACTAAAATGCCTCCTGTGGCGGCGTTGGTAAAGAAAGCCGCGGGCGTTGCAAAAGCTTCAGGCGTTCCTAACAGAAACAAAGTCGGAAAAATTACTTCAGCTCAGGTTGAAGAAATAGCAAAGCAGAAAATGCCCGACCTTAACGCAAACGGCGATCTTAAAGCCGCAAAGCTTATGGTAGAGGGAACTGCGCGCTCTATGGGAATAGATATAGTAAAGTAAAATAAAAATGTGGGAGTTGCCGAAGGCAACGCGTAACCACGGGAGAAAAAAATGGGTAAGAAATTTAACGAAGCGGCAAAACTTGTTGACAAAACAAAAGAGTATCAGCTTGATCAGGCGGTAGATTTGGTAAAGCAAACCGCAAAAGCGAAGTTTGACGAAACCGTAGAATTGCACATTAAACTGGGCATAGATCCTAAGCAGAGCGATCAAATTATCAGGGGAACGGTAACTCTTCCGCACGGCATAGGTAAAACCAGAAAAGTTGCAGTTATAGCCAAAGGCGAAAAACAGAAAGAAGCGCAGACCGCTGGCGCAGACACCGTGGGTTCCGACGAATTGATTGAAGAAATAGCCAAAGGCGTTCTTAATTTTGATATTTTGGTTGCAACTCCGGACGTAATGAAAGATTTGAGCAAAGTCGCAAAAATTTTGGGACCTAAAGGTCTTATGCCAAATCCTAAATCCGGAACGGTAACTTTTGAAATAGCAAAAGCCGTAAGCGAACTTAAGAAAGGCAGAGTAGAATATAAAAACGATTCTTACGGAATAATTCACGTTCCCGTAGGAAAAGTTTCTTTTGATAAAGAAAAGTTGTCTGAAAATATAAAAGCTTTGTATGAAGCCGTAGTAAAAGCAAAACCGTCAAGTTCTAAAGGCGTATATATTAAGAGCGTATCCATTTCTTCTACAATGGGGCCCGGCGTATACGTAGATCCGAGAATTTAATTTTAGTTTAAAACTAAAGCAGATGTAATAAAACGCGCGCTTGAATAAAGCGCGCGTTTATTTTTAAACTGTTGTAATCGCGCAATTTCTTGTAACTTCTTGTTATAATTAGTATAATAACAGCTACACTAAAGGTGGCTGGCGACAGCCACCTCTTATTTTTGGCAGGTGAAAAATATGATAAACAAGGCAGTTGAAACGGAAAATTTTTTAGCCGCGTCGGCAGAAAGTGAAAGTATAGAAATTGTTGACGTTCAATATGTAAAAGAAGACGGAGACATGATTTTAAGAATTTTCATAGATAAAGACGGCGGCGTAAACATGAACGATTGCGAACGCATGAGCAGAATTTTTAGCGCCAAGCTTGACGAAAGCAGTATTTTTTCAGACCCTTACGTTTTAGAAGTTTCTTCACCGGGCATTGAAAGAGTTTTGAAAAATGAAAAAGCGTTTAAAAAATTTATCGGCAGCAAAATTAAAGTTCAAACTTTTAACCCTATAGGAAACCAAAGAAATTTTACCGGCGTTCTTTTGGCTTGCTCCGACGGGAAAATTGTAATGCAAGACCTTACAAACGGCAGCGTGGAAATAGAAATTATAGAAATAAAAAAAGCTAATTTAGAAGCAGATTTTTAAGCATAAAAAAGGAGAAACAAAATGTCAGAAAAGAGCGAACTTTTGCTGGCTCTTGAGCAAATAGAGAAAGATAAAAAAATTAAAAAAGAAGATATTTTAGCGGTTGTTGAAAACGCTTTGGTGTCGGCTTATAAAAAACACGTAGGTAAAAACGTTAACGTTGAAGCTAAAGTTAATCAGGAAACAGGCGAGATGGCGGCTTATGTAATTAAAACCGTCGCAAAAGACGTAGTAAATCCGCTTCTTGAAATAAGCGTTTCAGACGCAAAAAAACTCGGAGGTTCCGCGGAGCCGGGCGCCGAGGTAAAAATTCCTCTTGATACGCAGGATTTTTCGCGTATTGCCGCACAGACTGCAAAACAGGTTATAGTTCAAAAAATCAGAGAGTCTGAAAGAGATTCTCTTTACGACGAGATGAAAGAAAAAGTAGGACAAATTGTCAACGGCGTTATTTACCGCGTTGCAAACAAAAATATAATTGTAGATCTCGGAAAAACGGAAGCCATTCTTCCCGCAAGCGAGCAGGTTTTTAAAGAAAAATTTAATCTCGGTCAGCACATAAGAGCCGTGATAATTAAAGTTGAAAAAAACGCAAAAGGTTCGGGAACCGTTTTGTCGCGCGCAAGCACCGAGCTTGTTAGAAAACTTTTTGAACTTGAAGTTCCTGAAATTTACGAAAAAGTCGTTGAAATAGTAAACGTTGTGCGCGAACCCGGTATGAGAACAAAAGTTTCCGTAATTTCGCACAATCCTAAAGTAGATCCGGTAGGCGCGTGCGTGGGCGTCAAAGGCGCAAGAGTTAAGCCTATTATAGACGAGCTTAGAGGGGAAAGAATAGATTTAGTGCCTTTCTCTGTAGATCCTGCGAAGTATATTGCGGGAGCTTTGTCGCCGGCAAAAGTTATATCCGTCGCAATTTTATCCGAAGCCGATAAACAAGCGGAAGTTACGGTTGCCGACGATATGCTTTCTTTGGCTATAGGTAAAAACGGACACAACGTCCGCCTTGCCGCAAAACTTACGGGCTGGCATATAGACGTAAAATCCGAAGGACAGAAAAAACAGGCAAACGAAGAAAAAGCCGAACGCCAAACGTCCGCGCTTGAAGAGCTTGAAGGCGTAGGAGAAAAAACAATAGACATACTTGTTCAGGCAGGTTTTTCCGATATAGAAAAACTCGCGGCTCTTAACGTTGAAGATCTTACGACTTTGCCCGGAATAGGTCCTAAAACGGCAGAAAAAATTATAGAAGCCGCAAAAAAGAAAATTTCCTAAATTGATATAAGAGGTGCAGCCTATGCCAACAACAAAAATAAAAGCAGCAGATTCCGATACAGAAAAAACTAAAAAGAAGCCGTCCGCTAAAAAAGAGACGGCTGCAAAAAAAACGGTTAAAAAAACTGAAGACGGCGCTGAAAAAAAAGCCGTTAAGGTTAAAGCTGTGTCTAAAAAACAGGCTGTTGCAAAAACGGAATCTAAAAAAACAAAAGCTGCAAAAGCGCCCTCTGTCGCAAAAAAACCGGCAAAAAAAACTACTGCTGAAAAAGATCATGTAGCGCAAACGGAAACCAAACACGCTGAACATAAAGCGGCTCATATTAAAACGGAAGCGCATAAAATAGAACATGCCGCTCACGAAATAAAACACGAGCATAAACCCGAACACAAAACTCATATTGCCGTGCAAAAAGTTGAACCTGTAAAAAAACACGAAGAAAAGCCGGCGCATGTTTCGCACGCCGCGCATCAAACGCATCATCAGCCGCAAAAACCTGTTGTGCCCGCTGTTTCGGCGCAGCCAAAACCGCAGGAACAAAAAAATATTCCGGCGGCGGTAGCTCCTAAAAAAACAGAACAGAAATCGGTTGAAACAAAACCGCCTCAACCTCAAGTTCAGCCTGAGCAGCCCAAACAGGTAACGCCGGAACAGCCTAAACCTGTACAGCCTCAGCAAACTCAAAGCACGCCCGAAATAAAAAAACCGGAAGAACCCGCAGCGCCGGAAACTTTAGGCGTAATTTCAATAAACGAACTTGTAACCGTAAAAGATTTATCTGAAAAGATGAAGCTTAAAGTAGGCGACGTTATAAAAAAGCTTATGTCTATGGGAACTCTTGTAACAATAAACCAAAGACTTGACACGGATATTGCAATACTTGTTGCAAGCGAGCTTGGTTACGATGCGAAACTTGTTTCAATATATTCGGAAGAGAAAGTTGAAAATAAAATTGAAGACCCTGCGAAATTAAAACCGCGTTCTCCCGTTGTAACAATTATGGGTCACGTTGACCACGGCAAAACTTCGCTGCTTGACGCTATAAGAAGTTCCAACGTAGCGGGCGGCGAGCACGGCGGAATAACGCAGCATATAGGCGCTTACAGAGTGCTTACTCAAACCGGCGGATACGTTACATTTTTGGATACCCCCGGTCACGAAGCTTTTACCGCAATGCGTTCAAGAGGCGCGCAGGTTACGGATGTTGTTATACTTGTGGTTTCCGCAACCGACGGCGTTATGCCTCAAACAATTGAAGCTATAAATCACGCTAAAGCGGCAAACGTTCCGGTAATAGTTGCCGTCAATAAAATAGATTTGCCCGGCGCGGATCCGCAGAAAATAAGACAAGAGCTCAGCAACTACGGTCTTGTTCCCGAAGATTGGGGCGGCGAAAATATTATGATAGATATTTCCGCTAAAAAAAGACTTCATATAGATTCTCTTTTAGAGATGGTTTTGCTTAAAGCGGAAATGATGGAACTTAAAGCCAACCCCGACAGAAGCGCGGAAGGAATTGTTGTGGAAGCAAAACTTGACCCGAGAAAAGGTCCCGTTGCAACGCTTTTGGTTCAAACCGGCACTTTAAAAATCGGCGACAATCTTGTTATAGGAACAACTTACGGAAAAGTCCGCGCGATGTCCGACGAGCACGGAAAAAGGTTTACGGAAGCCGTTCCAAGCACCCCTGTTGAAGTTCTCGGCATAAACGAACCTCCTCAGGCGGGCGACAAATTTGTTGTTGTAAGCCATGAATCTCACGCAAGAGAAATTGCGCAATCAAGAAAAGAAAAAGCTAAAGCCGCGTCGTTAAAACCGCGCCACCATCTTTCGCTTCTTGATATAAGCGCCGGAAACACAAAAGATTTAAGCATAATTTTGAAAGCGGACGTTCAAGGGTCGCTGGGCGCATTGAGCGATTCTTTGGAAAGAATGTCCACCTCTGAAATAACTTTGAAAATAATCCATAAAGGCGCTGGTTCTATTACCGAGTCCGACGTTGCACTTGCCGTAGCTTCCGACGCGTTAATAGTAGGTTTTAATTTAAGGCCTGACGCCGCCGTTGAAAAACTTGCCGAACACGAAGGCGTAACAATTAACGTTTACAGAATAATTTACGATTTAATTGCGGACGTAAAAGCCGCCATGGAAGGTCTTCTTGATCCGGACACGAAAGAAAAAATACTTGGCAAGGCTGTTGTTAAACAAGTATTTAAACTTTCAAGTTTCGGAACTATTTCCGGATGCTCGGTTATTGACGGCAAAATTCAAAGAGGCTCTAAGGTTAGACTTTTAAGAGATAACGTCATAGTTTTTGAAGGAAATATTTCATCGCTGAAAAGATTTAAAGACGACGTCAAAGAAGTTGAAAAAGGCTACGAGTGCGGCATCGGTCTTGAAAACTATTCCGATATAAAACCCGGCGACATAGTGGAAAATTTCACCACAGAAAAAATTGCAAGAAAACTGGACTAAAGACAGGTAAAAGGTAATAAGTAACAGGTAATAAATTATTGTCGGTTTGTTTTTAATCTTTTATTTTTTACCTGTTATCTTTTACATGGAGGCTATTGTGCCAAACTCATATAAACGTTCTACAAGAGTTGCGGAGCTTATACAGCATGTTATTTCCGAACTGGTTCGCGAAATAAAAGAAGAAGGTATAGGTTTTGTTACCGTAATGGGCATAAAACTTACCGATGATTTGCTTGACGCAAGAGTTTTTTATTCCGTTTTAGGCACCGATGAAGAAAAGACTAAAGCCGACAAAGTGTTAAAAAACAAAACAAAAGAAATTCGCCATGAACTTGCGGGACGTCTTAATTTAAGACGCACTCCTACGATAATTTTTGAATATGACGACAGCACCGAAACCGCCACAAAAGTTTTTGACTTGCTTAAAAAAATAGAAGATGAAAAAAAATAGCGGCTTACAAACCATTTCCGCAATAGCTAAAATACTTAAAGAAAGCAAAACTTTTTTTATAGCCGGTCACGTTAAGCCCGACGGCGACAGCATCGGCTCGTCTCTTGCTTTGGCTTCTGTTTTAAACAGAACCGGCAAAAAAGCTTCGGTTTACTGCGCAGACGAGGTTCCTCCGTTTTTAAAATTTTTGAAACAATCCGAAAAAATAAAAAAGACCGTTAAAAAAAATGAGCTTTTTGATTGCGCCATAATACTTGAATGCGTAAATTTTGAAAGAATGGGCAATATAATTTCTCCGCAGCAAGCAAAAAAAATAATCAATATAGACCATCACGCAATAGCTACCGATTTTGGAAACGTCAATTATATAGTTCCGTCCTCTTCGTCAACGGCGGAGCTTGTTTTAAATATTTTTGAGCATATGAAAATTTCGCTTGCAAAAAATGAAGCCGAAGATTTATATACGGGAATTTTAACCGATACAGGCGGATTTCGCCAGATAAATACAACCGCAAATTCGCATATTGCCGCCGCAAAACTTTTGGAAGCGGGCGCGGCTTCGTCTGAAATAGCAAAAAATATTTACGAAGACGATTCTTTTGCAAGCATAAAACTTCTCGGGCAAGCGCTTAACACTTTGGAACTTGCATCAAATGGAAAAATGGCGTTTATGAGCCTTACGAAAGATATGTTTAAAAAAACAAGCGCGCGCGAAGACGAATCCGGAAATATAATAAATTATGCAAGACGCATTAAAGGCGTTAAAGTTGCGGCTGTTTTTAAAGAAGTAAATAATAAAGTTACAAAAGTAAGTTTTCGTTCCGTTAAAAATTTTGACGTCTTAAAAATAGTAAAAAGATTTAACGGCGGAGGTCATAAAAACGCCGCGGGCTGCACAATAAATTCCAATATAAATACCGCTGTTAAAACGGTAAAAAAAATTATTAATGGCTATCTATAACGATATTTCCGGAATTTTGCTTGCGGATAAACCCGGGCAAATCACTTCATTTAAAACCGTCCATAAAATAAAAAAAATATTAAACGTAAAAAAGACCGGACACTGCGGAACTTTAGACCCGGCGGCGACGGGGCTTCTTATTGTGCTTGTAGGCAAGGCTACAAAACTTCAGGATAAGTTTATGAAGCAGGACAAAGTTTACAGAAGTTCATTTTTGCTTGGCACAATTACAGACAGCGGAGATTTAGACGGAAAAGTTTTAGAACTTAAAGACGCAAGTCTTGTAACGGAAGAAGGCGTAAAAAAAGCGCTGAAAAAATTTGAAGGTGAAATTTTTCAAATTCCGCCGATGTTTTCAGCTCTTAAAATTAACGGTAAAAAATTATGCGACCTTGCAAGAAAAGGCATTGAAGTTGAGCGCGCTCCCCGTAAAATTACAATAAAAAAAATAGAGCTTTTATCTTTTAAAGACAATATTGCCGACGTGCGCGTAGAGTGCTCAAGCGGAACATATATAAGAACTCTCGCCGAAGATGTCGGGAAAATTTTAGGATGCGGCGCAACAGTGGCAAAATTAAGACGCGAAAAAATAGGCAATTTTAATGTGGCAGACGCAGTTTTGCCGCAAGATTTAGATAATAAAGAAATTTTAGAAGCTAAATTAATACAGACAGTATTTTAAAAAAATGAAAACAAAAAATTCCGCGGTTACCATAGGCACGTTTGACGGCGTTCATAAAGGGCATAAGCTGCTTATAGAAAAAACTTTGCTTGCCGCCAAAAAAAATAACTATAAAAGCGTAGTTGTAGCTTTGGAAAAACCTGTTCGCCGCGTTAGCGGCGTTTTGTCTTTGGGTAAAGAAAAAATTGCGGAGTTGTCTAAGTTTCCGGTTGACGAAATAGTTGTTTTGAAAGTTCCTTCCGAAATTCTTTTAAGCGAGCCTGAAGATTTTTTCAATAATTTTTTGATTAAATTTTTAAATGCAAAAATAATATTATGCGGGCAGGATTTTGCTTTTGGCAAAAACAGAAAAGGCAGCGCCGCATGGCTTAAAAAACAGCCGAATATAAAACTTGAAATAATTAATCCGTTAAAAATTTCCGGTAAACAAATTTCCTCGTCAAAAATAAGAGCGCTCTTGGAGCGCGGAGATATTACGGGCGCAAATAAAATGCTCGGACGCAATTATTACTTTTCAGGAATGCCTTTTAAAGACAGAGGTCTTGGCGCAAAGTTAGGTTTCCCGACGGTTAATTTAAAAATTGACGCCGATAAACTTCTTCCGAAAGGCGTTTTTGTAAGCCTTATAGAGCAAAACGGAAAGTTTTTTGCTGCGGTTACAAATATAGGTTTAAGGCCAACGTTTGGAAAAACAGATGCATTGATTTGCGAAACCCATATATTAAATTTTTCCGGAATTTGGAAGAAATCAAAAACAACCGTTTATCTTCTAAAAAAACTAAGAAGCGAAAAGAAATTTAAAAATATTGCAGAGCTGAAAGCCCAAATTGCCGAAGATACTCTTAAAGCCAAAAAATATTTTCAGATTGCCTAAAAAACCCTTGAATTTTTTTGCAAAATCATATATAATTTTCAATACGATTTGCAAAAGGCGGAAAAATGTCCGGAAATTGTATTTTTTGCAAGATAGCAAAAGGCGAAATTCCTTCTGATAAAGTTTATGAGGATGAATTGGTTTTTGCGTTTAAAGACATTAGCCCGCAGGCTCCTGTGCACGTTGTAATTATCCCGAAAAAGCATATAAAAAGTTTAAGCGACAGCGCGCAAACAGACAAAGAAACTCTTGGTCATATTCAATACGTCGCCGGAAAAATAGCAGAAACTTTTCCGCAATTACAAAACGGTTATCGCGTTATAAATAACTGCGGTTCCGACGGCGGGCAGACTGTTTTTCATATACATTATCATTTGTTAGGCGGACGAATTTTCGGTTGGCCGCCCGGATAATTTAAATAATTTATTAGATGCGCAAAAATTAAAGAGGCATTGCCTCAAGGTGGTGTTTTACAAAGATGGTAAACGTTAAAGTAAGAGAAGGCGAATCTATAGAAGAAGCGATACGCCGCTTTAAGAGAGAATGTGAAAGAAACGGAATTATGCAGGAAATTAAAAAACGCGAATTTTACAAAGCTCCCAGCGTCTTGAAAAAAGAAAAACTTGCGGAAGCGAAAAGAAAAATCCGCCGCAAACAGCTTAAAGACAGCAGATGGGCAAAGTAAGAAAATATTAAATTTACGGTCAAACAAAGAGAGAGTTGTTATTCGCATTTTAATGTGGCGGCAGCTCTCTCTTGTTTTTTGAGGACGCATGAAACTAAAACAAATTTACGATTATTTTATAGCTGAAGGTATTAAAGAAGACCCGAGAGGGCAAGACAAAGTAGAGCTTGATCTTTTAAAAAGAAAAGAAGATTACGACGCGCTTTCTAAAGAAAAAAAAGAAAATTACGACGTGGAAAGTCTTACAAATCCGTATTACGACTCGCGTATTCTTGCGGGCAGTCCGGATTTGGAAGTTAAAACCGTTTTGGTGGGAATAGACATAGAAACTCCCGAAATTCTTCTTGCCAAGCAGTTAAATTCACTAGGTAAAAATATAGATTTGGTTATAGCTCATCATCCGGAAGGTTTCGCGTATTCCACGTTTCACAACGTGTTAAATATGCAGGCTGAAATTACAAGCGCGCTTGGAGTGCCGATAAATATTTCGGAAAAACTTTTGAGCGTCCGCGTAAGAGAAGTTAAAAATAGTATTTTGCCGCAAAATAACGAACGAGTTGAAGACGCCGCAAGGCTTTTGGAAATTCCTTTAATGACGGCTCACACTGTTGCGGATAATCATGTTGCAACTTTTCTGCAAAAAGGAATAGAAGCTGCTCGTCCGAGATTTTTAAAAGACATAATAGAATATTTAAACGCATTTCCCGAATATAAATACTCTGCGGCGCGCGGGCAGGCTCCGCATATTTTGCTTGGCTGCGACGATTCTCGCTGCGGAAAAGTTTTTGTAGATATGACCGGCGGAACCGAAGGCCCGATAGAAATGCTGGAAAAACTTTCATCCGCGGGCATCGGCACAATAGTAAGCATGCATTTAGGAACCAAAGCCGTTAAGGAAGCTGAAAAGTATAACATGAACGTAATTTTAGCGGGGCATATTTCGTCGGACAATTTAGGGCTTAATCTTCTTTTTGACAAACTTGAAAAGAAATACGGCAAACTTAATTTTGTAGAAGCGTCAGGCTTTAGAAGATTTAGGAGAGACAAGTAACAGATAAAAAATAATAGGTAATAAGTATTTGTTTACCTTATATTTTTTACCTTTTATTTGCAGTTGATTATGGCAATACCAGAAGATATAATTGAAAAAATTCGGCTTTCAAGCGACATAAATGCAGTTGTCAGAGAGTATTTGCCGGATTTGAGAAGAGCCGGCAGAAACTGGAAAGCCTGTTGTCCGTTTCATAATGAAAAAACGCCGTCTTTTGTCGTAAGTCCGGAGAAAGGAATTTTCAGATGTTTCGGCTGCGGCGCCGCCGGAGACGTTTTTAAATTTGTAATGCTTATGGACAATTTGTCCTGGATTGAGGCTGTCCGCAAGCTTGCAAAAAAATCCGGCATAGAAATTCAGGAAACAACGCGCGATGTTGTTAGACGTTGCGAAAAAACAAAACTCTTTGAAATTTTAGAAAGTTCGGCTACATTTTATCATAGTCATTTGCTTAAAAGTAAATCTGCGTCCGCCGCAAGAGAGTATATTGCTCGTCGAGGGATAACGCAGGAAACTATAGAAAAATTTCGTTTAGGCTACGCTCCAAAAGGGCAGCTTTTGCAATCTGCATTAAAAAAAGGCTGGACGTCTGAAGATCTTTCAAAAGCCGGGCTTATAACCAAAACGCAAAGCGGCAATTTTTTTGAGTATATGTCTGAAAGGCTTGTGTTTCCTATTATAGACGTTCAGGGAAGAGTTGTTGCTTTCGGCGGAAGAACTTTAACCGAGCAGAACCCGAAATATTTAAACTCTCCGGAAACCGTGATTTATTCAAAATCGTCAAACCTTTACGGTTTGTTTCAAACTTTGCCGCAGCTGCGCAAAGAGCGAAGAATTATAGTTCTTGAAGGGTATATGGACGTGGTTATTCCTCAGCAGTTTGGAGTGTCCGGCGCGGTGGCTTCTCTTGGAACTGCGTTTACGCCAAACCATGCAAAACTTATTGCGCGCTATGGCGACAACGTAACTCTTCTTTTTGATTCCGACGATGCGGGCAGAACCGCAACGCAGCGAGCGCTTGAAATTTTGGTTGAAGACGGCGTAGAATGTACCGTATCGGCGCTTCCCGAACATGTTGACGCCGACGAATATTTAAACGCAAACGGCAAAGAAGCGTTTTTAAAACTGTTGGAAAGCAGCTCAAAAAGCGCTATAGATTTTATGACCGACAGAGTTTCAAAAAGCATAGCTTCCGATTCTTCGGAGGCGAAAGCAAAAAAAATATCTCTGCTTTTGGATTTTGTTTCTAAAAGTTCCAACGATATAGTTCGCAGAGAGTGGGTAAAAAATATTTCCCAAAGTATTAATGTTGACGAAGACGCGGTTTGGCGGGAATTTAAAAAGAAAAAGGTTTCAAAATATAAAACGCCAAAAGACAACAGTAATTTTGCCGGGACCCAAAAAGAAAATAAACGCGACTTATCTTTGGAAGAAAATTTGTTAAGTCTTGTTTTAAGCAATAGAAATTTAGCGCAGAGCGTTTCGGCGGAATGTTTTCAAGACGCAAAATGTCAAAAAGTTTTCGGCTTGGCGGTTTCGGGGCTTAGCGACGCGGAAATTCTGCATTTGCTTTCGCAGGAAGACGCGCAGTGGTTTACGGCGCTTACCATAGACGCCATAGAATACAGAGACTCGCGGGAAATTTTAAGAATTATTATAAAAGATCTTGAAAATTTAAGAATTGAAAAAAGGCGTCAGGATTTATCGCAGCTTATAAAGCAGCAAAAAGCGGGTGCGCAGGAAATTGCAGAATTTGCAAAATTGACAAAGCTTTTAAAAGGATCGGGAAAATAACATGGCAAAAAAAGATTCATTTAAAGATCTCATTGATATCGGAAAAGAGCAGGGGTATTTAACTTACGACGATATCAATAAAACTCTTCCGCAAAAATCTGTTCAAGCCGAAAAAATTGACAGTTTTTTTGTAACCCTTGAAGATCTTGGAATTAAAGTTGTTGATAACAGAGAATACACGTCCGCAAAAAGCAAGAAAAATTCCGGCGAGGCTGTGGAGCAGTCCGTTAAAGTTTCAAGCGAGGACGAAGACATTAACCCCGTTAGAATGTATTTAAGCGAGATGGCGAAAGTTCCCCTGTTGGAGCGTTCCGTAGAAGTTGAACTTGCAAAAAATATAAGAGAAAACGAAAGAAAGCTTAAACTTATAGTTTTAGAATCTCCGCTTATTATTAAAGAAATAAGAAATTGGGAAACGCTTATAAGCCAAGACGAAATGACTCCCAAAGAACTTATGCCGCGCGGACGCAAATCTCAGGCGCAGCTTAGAGGCATGGGCGTAAAAATAAAAGGCGCCGTTCAGAAAATAAATAAAATAGAAAAGAGCACAATATCTTACGAAGAGAAACTTCATAAAAAAAGTTTGCCGCAAAAAGACAGAATAAAATATGAAGGCAAAGTTAAAGAACTGCGTTCGGAAATTGTAACGCTTATTATAAGCCTTAATTTAAATCAGGATAAAATTAAAAGGCTTATAAACAAAATTAAAACCATAGCGCAAAAACTTAACGAAATTCAGGACGATGTAAGAAGATTTGAAAGAAAATATAAAAATCCCGTTTCAAAAGTTCAGTCGCTTTTTAAAAATTACGAATCTAAAAAAATTACGGCGGCAGATTTTAAAAAGGCTACCGGCTGTCCTATTAAAGAAGCGGCGGATCATTTGGAAAGCATTCGCGCTTTGCTTGCAAAACAGGCTAACTTAAAAGAAGGTTTTGTAATTACTCCTGAAGAAATGATAGAAACGGACAAAAAAATAAGAGAGCTTGAAGAAGTAATTCACAGAGATAAAATGAAACTTATAGAGGCAAATTTCCGCCTTGTGGTTTCTATAGCAAAAAAACACGTGGGCGTAAGCAACCTTGAACTTTCCGATTTAATTCAGGAAGGAAATTTAGGCTTGTCAAAAGCCGTGGAAAAATTTGAATGGAAACGCGGATTTAAATTTTCAACGTATGCAACGTGGTGGATAAGGCAGAGCATTAACCGCGCCATTGCGGATCAGGCGCGCACAATAAGAATTCCCGTGCATATGAAAGAGCTTATTTCAAAGCTTACAAAAGTTAAAAAGAAATTTCAGCAGGACATAGGCAGAGAGCCTACCATAGAAGAATATTCAAAATCTTTAAGACTTTCCACCGACAGAATAAGAAGAATTTTAAAGATGATGCAGGAGCCGGTTTCCCTTGCAACGCCCGTCGGCGAAGAAGAAGATTCAAGACTTGAAGATTTTATAGAAGATCAGCACAGCCCGAGCCCGGTTGCTAAAACGCAGCAATACAGACTTCAGCTTGAACTTTCAAAAGTGTTAAATACTCTAACGCCCAGAGAAGCCGAAATTATAAGTTTAAGATACGGTATAGGCGTAGGCTATCCCAGCACTCTTGAAGAGGTAGGCAAAAAATTCGGCGTAACCAGAGAAAGAGTCCGCCAGATAGAAGCCAAAGCCATACGGAAATTACGCCACCCCACAAGAAGCAAATCGTTAAGAGAATATTTAGAGTAGCAATTACGAATTAGAAATTACAAATTACGAATTTAAAGATAACCGCAAACGGCAGACCCTGAATATATTTCAGAGTCTGCCGTTTTTTATTTTGCCTGCCATTCCCACGGGAATCTGCTTTTGCGTAGATGACAAGAGCAAACGCTTTCCGTAATCAGTAATTCGTAATTGTAGTTCTGCCTTTGCCGTTAATTCCACTTTCCACTTTTCACTTTTCTAATTGCCGTTTAAAACCCTCTTGACAAATTTCATAAATATGGCTAAAATAGCACTTAAACAAAATGAGTGCTAATAGCTTTAGAGTGCTAATTCAGATATTCTACACCTATATATAATAGAGGTTACAATGCGTCAAGTTTCAATAGAGATTGTTAAAGAAAGAAAAGCTAATGTATTGCGCGCTGTAATACATCATTATATTAAAACAGGCAAGCCCGTAGGGTCAAATGTTTTAATAGATGAATATAAAATAAAATTATCTCCGGCAACCGTTAGAAATTTAATGGCGGAGCTTGAAGAGGAAGAGTTTTTAACTCATCCGCATACGTCCGCAGGCAGAATTCCTACAGATAAAGGTTACAGGGCTTACGTGGATTCTATTTTAAAACTTCAGCAATTTGCAATTGCAGAAGAAGGGCGCATAAAAAAAGAGTATGAGCAAAAACATAATGAAATTGAAGCCATGCTTTCCGAAACGTCAAGAATTCTTTCGGGACTTTCGCAATATACGGGTTTTGTGCTTGCTCCTAAAACAGAGTATAACGAAATAACTAATATTGAACTTGTTCAAATTGCGCCCGCGCAGCTTTTAATAATTTTGCTTACGCATACGGGAATGGTTAAACACAGAAAAATTGACGCGTCTCTTACGCCGGAGCAGCTTGCTAAACTCCGCATATTTTTAAACGAAAGAGTCAGAGGCGTAAGCCTTTCCGAAGCAACTTCAAAAATTGTAAGCGAAATGCGCAAAATTAAAAAAGACGAAGAAGATATTTACAAAACCGCTAAAAAAATAAGCGATGCGTTTTATGCGATACACGACGACATTTACATAGACGGCACGTCAAACACTATGGAAATTCCCGAGTTTAGCGATTTCGGTCAAGTTAGATCTCTTGTTAAATTAAATGAAGATAAAGAAAAACTTATTCAAATAGTAAATGAAGATTTTTCAGAAAGCGGCGTGCATGTAAAAATAGGTTCTGAAAATTCTTTGGCGGAACTTAAAGATTTAAGCGTTGTAACAACCGTTTATAAAGACGGCGAAAAAGCCGTAGGCGTTTTAGGAATAATAGGCCCTAAAAGAATGGAATACGAAAGAATGATGGGGCTGGTAAATACAGTTTCGCAAATGCTTAACGAATTTTTTAAAAAGAAATAACGGGGAAATAATGGAACAAAAGAAAAAACAGGAAGAAACAAAAGCCGAAGAACAGTCTTGCGAGGAAATAGCTCGCGATGAAAAACTTTCAGAACTTGAAATTTTAAAACAATCTTTTGACGAAAAGAAAAAAGAAGCTGAAAATTTATACGATCAGCTTGTGCGCTTGCAGGCGGATTTTTCAAATTTCAGAAGACGCACCGAAGACGAAAAGAAAAAATATCTTGAATGGGGAAAAGAAAAAATTCTTCAAAAACAAATTTTTCTTGACGACATTTTAGAGCAGGCTCTAAAAAGCGCGCAAAAAGGCAACAACATAGAAAGTATTGTTACGGGTTTGGAAATGATAACAAAAGAGTTTTCCAAAATGCTTAAAGAAGAAGGCGTGGAAGAAATAAAGTGCGACAAGTTTGACCCCCATCTTTGCGAAGCTTTAGACAGCGTTGAAACCGAAGACGAAGAAGACGGAAAAGTTTTAGAAGTATATCAAAAAGGCTACACAATAAACGGCAATCTAATGAGACCCGCAAAAGTAAAAGTTTCAAAAAGCAAAGTGAAAAGTGGAATGAGCAACGAGTTGTTGTAACCTCGTCCCTTGCGGGAGAGGGTAGGGTGAGGGGTATGTTGTTAATCTGTGACAAAACAAAAAAATAAAAGGAGAAGTAAAATGGCTAAAATCATCGGAATAGACTTGGGTACATCAAATTCGGCGGCGGCAATAATGGAAGGCGGTAAAACAACATTAATTCCGTCGGCGGAAGGCACAACTCTCGGAGGAAAAGCATTTCCTTCCTACGTTGCGTTTACAAAAGACGGTCAGCTTTTAGTTGGCGAGCCGGCAAGAAGACAGGCGGTAACAAATCCTGAAGGAACAATCAGCGCGTTCAAAAGAAAAATGGGCACTGATTTTAAATATCAGGTTAACGGCAAAGATTTTACGCCGCAGCAGCTTTCGGGTTTTATTTTGCAGAAAATTAAAAAAGACGCGGAAGCATATCTGGGAGAAAAAATAGAAAAAGCCGTTATAACGGTTCCTGCGTATTTTAACGATCACCAAAGACAAGCAACAAAAGACGCGGGCGCAATTGCCGGTCTTGAAGTTGTGCGCCTTGTTAACGAGCCTACAGCGGCATCGCTTGCTTACGGTATTGATAAAGTAGGCACGGAACAAAAAATATTGGTTTTTGATCTTGGCGGCGGAACGCTTGATGTTACGATAATGGAAATGGGCGCAGAGGGCACTTTTGAAGTTCTTTCAACTTCCGGCGACACGCAGCTTGGCGGAACCGATATGGACAACGCCTTAATAGATTATATTGCCGAAGATTTCAAAAAATCTAACGGTATAGATTTAAGAAAAGATAAAATGGCGGTTCAGCGTTTAAAAGAAGCCGCTGAAAAAGCAAAAATTGAATTGTCGTCAACAATGGAAACGGATATTAATCTTCCGTTTATTACGGCGGACGCATCGGGTCCTAAACATTTGGCTTTAAAATTTACAAGAGCAACTCTTGAAAATTTGGTTAGACCGATTGTTGACAGATGCAAAACTTCCGTTGATCAGGCGATAAAAGACGCAAAACTCGGCGTTGACGGAATTACAAAAATAATTCTCGTCGGCGGGCCTACAAGAATGCCTATAGTTCAAAAATTTGTTGAAGATTACGTAGGTAAAAAAGTTGAGCACGGTATAGACCCAATGGAATGCGTATGCTTCGGCGCGGCGGTTCAGGCTGCGGTTTTAACGGGCGACGTAAAAGACATTTTGCTTTTAGACGTAACGCCTTTAACTCTCGGACTTGAAACTATGGGCGGCGTCCGCACGGCGCTTATAGACAGAAACACAACTGTTCCGGCAAAACGCTCGCAGATTTTTTCAACCGCCGCAGATAACCAGCCCGGCGTAGAAATTAATGTTTTGCAAGGCGAAAGACCGCTTGCAAAAGATAATTTATCTCTCGGCAGATTTATGTTAGACGGCATACCGCCGGCGCCCAGAGGCGTTCCTCAAATAGAGGTAACTTTTGACATAGATGCAAACGGTATCTTGCACGTAAGCGCAAAAGATAAAGGCACCGGAAAAGAGCAGTCAATAAAAATAACATCGTCCACAAAACTTTCAAAGGACGACATAAATAAATACGTAAAAGAAGCCGAACAATACGCCAGCGAAGACGTAAAGAAAAAAGAAGAAATAGAAGCCAGAAACGAAGCCGACAATTTAGTTTACTCGGTAGAGAAAAGCTTGAAAGAACACGGCGACAAAGTTTCTTCCGATGAAAAACTCGCAATAGAACAAGCGTTAAGCGCAGCAAAAGACGCCCTAAAAGGCAGCGACGTAGAACAAATAAAATCAACAAAAGAAGCGCTAACAACCGCCAGCCACAAGTTGGCAGAAGCCGTCTATAAAGCCAGCCAAGGCGCAACCGCCGGCGGAGCAGCCCAAGCCCAATCGCAAGGCGAACCACAACAACAAGGCGGAGCAGAAACCGCAGAAAAAGTTGTAGATGCCGAAGTTGTTGACGAGGATAAAAAGTAAATAGTAAAGAGTCGGCGGAATGGGGGAATGATCTAATTCTCGGTCAGAATCCCCGTTTCGCTGACACATGTCGCGGTAAGGTAATTGCCAGCATATTATATTTGGGGTATTAGTTACATTTAATCGGAAAAATAAAATAATATGAAAGTAGTAGTTTTCACAACAGCTAAATGACAAAATATATAAAACTAATAATAACTATGACAGAGTTTTGCCTCCTGATAAGCAAAACTGGTGGAATTGGAAAGAATTATAAGGAGACACGATTATGGCGAGACCGACAACAAAAACCGCTCTCATAACGGCGGCAAACGAGCAGTTTGATAAAATATGGAAACTCATTAACTCTTTAACGGACGCTGAGCAAAACGCTGCGTTTAACTTCGGCAATGGTTTCGCAAAAAAAGAAGCTCATTGGAAACGGGACAAAAATCTGCGCGACATCCTCATTCATCTGCATGAGTGGCACAAGCTGCTTCTTAATTGGGTAAATGCAAACCGGAACGACAAAGTAAAGCCGTTTTTACCTGAACCGTATAGCTGGAAAACTTACGGCGATATGAACGTAGAATTTTGGAAAAAGCATCAAACTACAGGCTATACTGATTCAAAAGCAATGCTCTGCAAAAGCCACAAGGCCGTACTTGACTTGATTGAGACGTTTTCGGATAAAGAGCTGTTTGAGAAGAAGCATTTCAATTGGACAGGCACATCGAGTTTGGGCAGCTATTGCATATCTGCCATGTCAGGCCACTACGACTGGGCGATTAAAAAAATAAAATTACATATCAAGCATTTGAAAGTGTAGTTGAAAGATTAAAGTAATCGGATGCGAAACAGAATATATCAATCATTATTGAAAAGGATGGATTAAGACGGCTGAAATAACATCGCTGAATCTCGGTAAGACAATGGGTAAAAAGTTAAAGTCTGTCGGCTGTCGGAATATACTCTGCAGAAACTCTGCGGGAAATAGGCAGCAAAGAAGCCGTATGGCGGCTAAAGGCGCAATATCCATAATTGTAATTTTTCTTGCTGTTGTATTCTTTTTGTTTTTTAAAGAGAACAGTTATGGAGGCTTTCAAAACGGGGATATAATTTTTCAAACTTCGCTTTCGCAACAAAGTAAAGCGATACAGGTTGCTACGGGTTCCAAATTTTCTCATTGCGGGATAGTTTTTGAAGCTCACGGCGGGTTTTATGTTTTAGAAGCGGTGCAGCCTGTGAAATACACTCCTGTAAATGATTGGATTGCGCGCGGCAAAGATAAGAAATTTGTTGTCCGCCGTTTGAAAAATGCGGAAGAGATTTTAGATTATAAAACTGTTGAAAAGTTAATGCGCGAAGGCGATAAGTTTCTTGGAAAAGATTATGATTTAGTTTTTGAATGGAGTGATGATAAAATTTACTGCTCGGAACTTATATGGAAAATATATAAGCGTGGCGCGGAAATAGAAGTAGGTAAGCTTCAAAAGCTTCGCGATTTTAATTTAGATGATAAGACAGTAGCTTCTTTAATGAAAAAACGTTATGGCGCAAATATTCCTCTTGATGAAACGGTAATTTCTCCAAAAGCTATTTTTGAAAGCGATTTATTGGAAACCGTAAAGATAAAAAAATAAAGAGCTTTAATAAAACTATATACATTCCGCAATTCAAAAAAGATTATACGGATTATGCAGTAAACTAAAAGAATGATAGGGAGCTAAAATGTTAGTTGCGTTTTGCGTTTGTCCGTTGACGGCGGCTGAAGACGGGTCTGTTACGGACGCAGTAGCTGCGGCTGTTAAAGTTATTCGCGATAGCGGTTTGCCTAACCGCACAACTTCAATGTTTACGGAAATTGAAGGCGAGTGGGATGAAGTAATGGATGTTGTTAAGCGCGCTACGGAGGCTGTAAGCAAAACCGGCGTTCGCACGGAGTTAGTGTTGAAGGCTGATATCAGACCCGGATTTCCAAACACGCAGCTTAACGATAAAATAACGCGTCTTGAAAATAAATTAAAATAAATGAAAATTTTAGCTTTGGCTTGTTTTTGCGTGGATGTTTTTCCTGAAACCGGTAAGATTTTGCCGGGCGGGAATGCTTTAAATTTGGCTGTTAATTGTAAAGAAGCCGGCGCGGAAGTTTTTGCCGCCGGAAATATCGGGACGGATAAATATGCGGATATACTTAAATCTGCAATTGATAAATATAAAATTGATCGCAGCAGAATTTATGAAATTGAAGGCGCAACCGCAAACCATACAATTCATATAGATGCAAACGGCGATAGATATTTTAAAGACGGCGCGTGGATAAGCGGCGTTTGGGCAGATTACAAAATAAGCGAAAGCGATAAACTGTTTGCTAAAAATATGGATGCTGTTGCAACAACCTTTTACGAACCGGATTTTGAAAATATTTTAAGCGTCAAACAACAGCCCCTGAAACAAGGCTCAATAACCCAAGTTGAGGGCGACAGCATACCTCTAACGGCGGTAGATTTTCACGATGCAAAAATAAGCGCAGTTTGGGAAAAATATTTTAACAGCATAGATTTGTTTTTTATCAGCGGTAAAACGCAAGATTTAAAACCTTTAAAAGAATGGTCTAAAAAATATAAAACCGTATTTACCGCAACCCTCGGCGAGCACGGCAGCATCTCTTACAAAGACGGAAAAGAATACAAGTGCGGCGCCGTAAAAGTTGATAAAGTAATAGACACAACCGGCTGCGGAGACAGTTATATTGCGGGCTTTATTGTGGAATATTTAAAAAGTAAAAATATTGAAGCTTCCATGGAAAACGGAGCGCATTTTGCGTCAAAAACTTTGTCTTACATCGGCGGGTTTCAAATTTAAGAAAATATAATAAAGGCGGTATTGAGTGAAAAAAATTAACAGTTTTGTAATCGGTAGCGTTGCGGTTGCTTTGGGCATTATGTTTTTGGGAGCGTTTATTTATAACGGTATAGCTTATTTTAAAGACAGCGAAAGAGTTGTAAGCGTTAAAGGTTTGTCTGAAAGAGAAGTAAAAGCCGATAAGGTTATTTGGCCTTTGGTTTACAAACAGGCCGGCAATGATATTTCCGCGCTTTACAAAAATATAGAACAAACAAATAATAAAATTATTAAATTTCTTCTTGATAACGGTATCGCAAAAAACGAAATTACCGTAGCGCCGGTATCCGTTTTAGACGCTGACGCAGAAAGATACAGCGACAATAACGCAAAGTTTAGATATAAAGCCGTATCGGTTATAACGGTTGTTACCGGCAATGTGGACACGGTTCTTAAGTTAATGTCCAAACAAAACGATTTAATAAAACAGGGCATTGCTCTTTCCGTAGGAGATTATCAGTATCAAACAATTTATTCTTATAACGGTCTTAACGATATTAAACCGGAAATGATAGTTGAAGCTACAAAAAATGCGCGCTTGGCGGCGGAAAAATTTGCAAAAGATTCAGCCAGCAAACTCGGTAAAATTAAAACCGCAAATCAGGGACAGCTTACAATTTCCGACAGAGACAACAATACGCCTTACATTAAATCAATAAGAGTCGTTACTACAATTCAGTATTATTTAAAGGACTAACGGGAAAACGAAAATGGCAAAACGCGATTATTACGAAATTTTAGGCGTTCAAAAATCTGCGGCGGCGGACGAAATAAAATCCGCTTACAGAAAACTTGCGCTTAAATATCATCCTGATAAAAATCAGGGAAATAAAGAAGCCGAAGAAAAATTTAAAGAAATTAATGAAGCTTACGAAGTATTGTCCGACGCGCAAAAAAAGCAGCAATACGATCAGTTCGGACACGACGCTTCCGGCATGGGCGGCAACCCGTTCGGCGGGCAGGGCGGCTATTCGCAATATAGCGGCGATTTTTCAAACATGGGAGATATCTTCGGCGACATTTTCGGCGATATGTTTTCCGGCGGCGGCTCGCGCAGAGGCGGCGCAGCGAAAGCTTCAAAAAGAGGCGCGGATTTAAGAGTTGATATAGACGTTTCTTATCTTGACGTAATGAAAGGAACGGAAGTTTCCATAGACGTGCCAAAACAAGATACTTGTCAAACTTGCCGCGCAACAGGCGCCAAAGACGGCGCAAAATCTAAAACATGTCCGCAATGTAAAGGTTCCGGACAGGTAAGATATTCGCAAGGTTTCTTTTCTTTTCAGCAGGAATGTTCCAAGTGCCACGGTAAAGGGACCGTAATAGATAACCCTTGTAATGTTTGCCACGGCGAAGGAACCGTAAAAGTAAGAAAAAATATTAAAGTCCGAATTCCGCAGGGCGTTGACGAGGGCACAACTTTAAAAGTTGCGGGTTCCGGCAATGCCGGCGCAAACGGCGCCGCAGCGGGGGATTTGTTTGTTGTAATTCACATGAAGCGCGACAGAAATCTCGTTAGAAAAGGCGATGATTTATTTACGGAAATATCCATTTCTTTTTCGCAGGCCGCAATGGGGTTTGAATACGATGTTGCTGTGGTTGAAGGAAACGTGAAAGTAAAAATTCCGGCGGGAACGCAGCCGAATACAACTTTAAGAGTTCGCGAGCAGGGCTTTCCGAGACTTGGCACAAAACACAGAGGAGATTTATTTGTAAAAGTAAATGTCAGTGTTCCGAAATTTTTAAGCGACGCCCAAAAAAGAGCGCTTTTTGAATACGCAAAATCCGTCGGCGAAATTCCAAAAGACGCGCAGTATCAGGGGCATGAAAGTTTCTTCAAAAAGATTTTCGGTTAAAGAAAAATTTTTTGTAACTATAAAAAATAAAACAGAGTAGAATTTAATTTCTACTCTGTTTTTTATTTTTTTAAGTGGAGCTAAGGGGGATTGAACCCCTGACCTCTTGCATGCCATGCAAGCGCTCTCCCAGCTGAGCTATAGCCCCGTTAAAATATTAAAAATTAACAACGGAAAGAAGTATATCTTTTTTGCGAGTTTATTGTCAAATTGCGGTAATTATGTTTTGCTTTTAATTTTTTTAAAATTTATGTATAATTTTCAATAAATATTGAATAATTTTGGAGCAGCCATGATTTACTCGGAATACATTAACCGCGAAACTAAAGGCTTTACTGATATTTTGGACATTACCGACGATATCAAGAAAATTATAGAACGTTCCGGAGTGCAAAACGGAATAGTTACTATTGCCGTGTCAAGTTCCACTTCCGCAATAGCCACTCTTGAATTTGAGCCGGGTTTAATTGCAGATTTTAAAAAAGCTTTGGAAGATATTGCGCCGGTTAAAGGCAAATACGCTCACAACGAAAAATGGAACGACGGAAACGGGTTCTCCCACATACGCTCATCTCTTATAGGCACATCAAAAACAATTCCAATAAGTTCAAAGACAATGCTCTCGGGAGTATGGCAGCAGGTAGTTTTAATTGACTTTGACAACAGGCCAAGAAGCAGAAAAGTTTTCGTCCAAGTTCTCGGAGAATAACAGTGTTAAAAGTTTTAGCAGGAGACGCCCGCGGGAGAGTGTTAAAAACGCTGCCGCAGGACGACCTTTCTATTAGGCCGATGCTTGGCAGAATGAAAAAATCGGTTTTTGATATTATTCAGTTTAGAATTCCAAACTGCGATTTTTTAGATTTGTTCGCCGGCGTAGGTTCTGTGGGAATAGAAGCGCTTTCGCGGGGAGCTAAATCCTGCGTTTTTGCGGAAATCAGTAAAGTTTCTCTGGGCTTAATAAAGCATAATGTTGGCATGCTTAACTATAACGACAGAGCAAGAATTGTGCGCTGCGATGTTATAAGAGAGTTTGATTCTATTGTAAAAAAATACGACATAGTTTTTATGGGGCCTCCTTACAAAGACGGAGATAAAAAAGCTTTGGCGCTTACAATGCCGGCTTTAAAAAACGTTGTCCGTTATGATGTTTTAAAAGAAGATTCCGTGCTTATAGCGCAAAAACATATTAAAGAACCCGTCGGGCATGTTGCAGGGCTTGACCATTTCAGAACGGAAAAATACGGCGACACGGTTGTTTTATTTTACAGGCGGGCAAAGTGACTTGGCAAGAGTTTAAAATAAGTTATTCAAGAATAAACACATATTTATACTGTCCGCAAAAATATAAGCTTATTTATTTTGACAATTGGTATATTCCGTTAAATGCCGACATAACTTTCGGGCATACTATTCACGGAGCGCTTGAAAAGTATCACGGCAAAAAAGGCGTTACCCTTGAAGAACTTTTTGAAAGTTACGACGAGAGTTGGAAAAACGAAGGTTTTAATTCTCCGCAGCAAAGTTTTGAGTATTATCTGCGCGGCAAAAAAATGCTTGAAAATTATTTCGCTTCTTTTCAAAAAAGCCCGGCTGAAATATTATTTACCGAAAAATCCTTTGACACAAATATAGGCAAATACAGGTTTATAGGCATAATTGACCGCATAGATAAATATCCCGACGGCGCGTATGAAGTTATGGATTACAAAACGCACCTTAAAATTTGGGATCAAGAAAGAGTTGATAAAGATTTGCAGTTAAGTTTTTACGCATATGCGTGCAAAAATGTTTTCGGGTTTAATCCGGATAAAATATCGGTATATTTTTTGTCCGACAATAAAAAACTATACACCGAAAGAACGCCTGCGCAAATTGAAGACGCCATTAATTTGGCGTTAGACGCTTCTGAAAAAATTACCGCGGAAAATTTTGAACCCAACACGTCAAAATGCGGTTTTTGCGATTTCAAAGATAGATGTAAATATTCAACGGCAGGTAATAAATAATAAGTAATAGGTAATAACAATGAAAACATTGTCTGTAATCAAATTCGGCGGAAGTCTTACTAAAAATCCTGCGGCGCAGAATAAATTTTTAAAAGAGCTTGCCGTTGTCGCTAAAAAAGAAAATATAATTTTAGTGCACGGCGGCGGGCCTGAAATTAACGCGCTTTTGGAAAAGTTTGAAATAAAAAGTAAATTTGTTAACGGTTTGCGTTACACAGATGCTGCCGCGTTAGAAGTTGTGGAGCTGGCTTTAAGCGGAAAAGTTAACAGAGCGTTAACGACGGGACTTATAAAAAATAAAGTTAACGCCGTAGGCATTTCCGGCAAAGACGGAGCAAGCGTAATTTGCAAACAAAAAAAAGAACTCGGCTGTGTCGGCGAGCCGGTAAAAGTAAATAAAAAACTTATAGAAGTTCTTACAAAAGCGGGTTTTTTGCCTGTTATAGCGTCTATTGCCGCAGATAAAGCCGGAAATATTTTAAACGTAAACGCCGACAGTCTTGCAACCGCTATTGCAGTTGCTTTCAAAGCCCACAGACTTATTTTTTTAACGGATGTCGCCGGAGTTTTGGATAAAAATAAAAAAACTATAAAACAGATAAAAGTAAAAAATATAAATGCTCTTATAAACGACAAAACTATTACCGGCGGAATGATTCCTAAAATTAAAGGCTGCGCTTCGGCGGTTAAATCCGGGGTTAAAGAAGTTTTAATTATTGACGGCGTGAAAGGTATTTTAAAAATACAAGGAACAATAATAAAAAAATAATTGTTCTTGTTGTAATGCTGAACTTGCTTTGGCATCTGCTTTTACAAAACGACAGACCCTGAAATAAATTCAGGGTGATAAAATACGGGGATAAAAAATGAACATTAAACAAACGGAAAATAAATACTTTATGCACACGTATAAACGCAGCGACTTGGTTGTTAAAAAAGCCAAAGGTCAGTTTTTGTGGGACGATAAAGGTAAAAAATATTTAGATTTTTTTACGGGTATCAGCGTGTGTAACCTAGGGCATTTAAATAATGCAGTTGTTAAGGCTGCCGTAAATCAGTTAAGCCGATACGCGCACGTTTCAAATTTATATTACGCTCCAGCGCAGGTGAATCTTGGAGAAGCTCTTGCAAAAAAATTTAACGGCAAAGTATTTTTATCTAACACCGGCGCCGAAGCTAACGAATGCGCTTTGAAAATAGCAAGAAAATACGGGCATCAAACCGGCGGCCGTTACGAAATTATATCTTTTAACAATTCTTTTCACGGGCGCACCGTTTTTACGCTTGCGGCGACGGGGCAAAAAAAGTTTCACGACTATTTAAAACCTCTTCCTCCAAAGTTTGTTTTTGCGGATTTTAACGATATAAATTCCGTTAAAAAACTTATAAATAAAAAAACCGTCGCTATAATAGTAGAGCCTGTTCAGGGCGAGGGCGGTATTTTTACTTCTACAAAAGAGTTTTTAAAAGGTTTGCGCGCGCTGGCGGATAAACACAATCTTGTTTTAATTTACGACGAAATTCAATGCGGCGTGGGAAGAACAGGCAAGTTTTTTGCTTTTGAAAATTACGGAGTTAAACCCGATATTGTAACTCTTGCAAAATCCATAGCAAACGGTTTGCCTTTGGGCGTAACGTTGGCAAATAAAAAATTCGGCGAATTGTTTACATACGGCGATCACGGGACAACTTTCGGCGGAAACCCCGTATCTTGCGCGGCGGCTTTGGAAGTTGTTCGTCAAATGACGCCTAAATTTCTAAACAAATCTTTAAAAACTGCAAAATATTTGCGTGAAAAGCTTGAGAATTTAAAAAAGAAACACAGCATAGTAAAAGAAGTCAGAGGGCTTGGACTTATTCTCGGGGTTGATTTAAAAATTCCCGCCGCTCAAATAGCGGCGGAATGTCTTAAAAAAGGTTTAATAATAAATTGCACGCACAATACGGTTTTAAGGCTTTTGCCGCCGTTGACTATAACAAAAAAAGACGCGGACGCTGCGGTTAAAATTATAGACGTTGTTTTATCGCAAGTTAAATAAAAATAATGGAAATAAAAAAGTTTTTAATTGTTTTTGCTGCAGTTATTGTTTTTCAGTCGTGCGGAAAAGCTGAAAGTTATTATTATGCTCAATATACGGCTGACGATATAACAATTGACGGGCAGGCAGATGAATCTGCTTGGCAAAAAGCAAAATGGTATCCGATAAATCAATTATATATCGGGCAAGAGCAGGCAGATTATTCCGGCAGATTTAAAATTCTTTGGAAAAACAGCGTTCTTTTTCTTTTTGTAGAAATTACAGACAATATTTTAACAAACTCTATTGCAGACGGTTTTGAAAATTATTGGCAGGGCGATTGTATTGAAATTTTTATAGACGAGTCAAATTCAAAGCAAGATCATTACCAAAATAACAATGCTTTTGCGTATCATATTTTGCATACCGGCGAAGTTATAGACATAGATGCCGACGGGCAAGGCAAAATTTTCCCCGATACCGCAAATTTTAAAGTTTTAAAATCAGGTGAAAAATATACATGGGAAATAGCTTTAACCGTTTACGACAATACGTATAATCCGAATTCAAACTTGCACGAAAAATCAAAAGTGAAACTTACCGCCGGTAAAAAATTAGGTTTTACCGTTGCTTACGGCGATAACGACGGCGACGGCAGAGAATCGTTCCACGGCAGCACGCCAAATCAAGGCGATTCCGGTTATATTACATCTGAAAAATTCGCAACGTTAGAACTTGTAAAATGAATAAATTAAAAAAAATTGCGGTTGTTTTATTTTGCGCGTTTTCTGTTTTTAGCGGCGCAAACGGTTTTGCTTTTGCAAAAACGCAAGATGTAACAACTTTGCAGCAAACTATATCTGTTGCAAATTCTGAATGTAATCATGAAACTCAACCGCAAAACTGTGAAGACGCAAAAACTTCAATTGTAGATTTTTGCTGCTGCGGAGCGTTTGGCGTGTGCGGTACTGCTGCTTGCAGGGCAGAAAACATCGTCGCTGATAAAAAAATTAAATTTCAAACTTCTTTATACTGCTATAATTTTATCTTGAATATCTATCATCCTCCTAAGAATAATTTCCGAAATATATAATCAATCAATATCAAAAAAATATTTTAGGAGTTTTTCAATGAATATGACTCATTATATGGAATTATTGGCTTCAAACCAGCCGTGGAATCTTTTATTTTTTATGGCTGTTCCCGTTATATTGGCAGAAACGCTTGCCATCAGCGAACTTTATTTGTTATACACCAACCGTTTCAAAGGCGGACTTCGCAAGCTTAATAAATTTGTCGGTATTACGGTAGGAATTTATTTTGCAGGCGTAATAATTTATTTGCTTAATAATGTCGTTATACCAATTACCCAAAACGGGCAGTGGCGCGGGGTTATAGACGTTATAGCGGTTGGAACGTATTTGCTTAGCGGCATACCGCTATTGTTGGTAGCGTTGCTTGAGCTGGGAATTTTCGCGAAGAAAAAAACTGAAAAATATAAATTGGCGCTGCACATTACTTTTATAGCGTTATTTTTAATATTCGGACACGTCGCAATGATTACCGGCATGGTAAATCCTGATATATTCGGCAGTAAAGCCGTGCAAACTTCTCATGCGCATTTAGATTAAATTTCATGTCTGTTTAGTCATAAGCAAAGTAGCGGCTATTTTGACTGAAATAGCCGCTATTTTTGCTATAATAATAACGACGAAATTCATCTTTTACAGGAGATATTTAAAATGGCAAACGACGGTTCTATTAAAAAAGTTGTGGTAGCTTATTCCGGAGGGCTTGATACTTCTATTATTTTGTCGTGGATTAAAGAAAATTATAAGGCTGAAGTTATAGCTGTTTGCGTGGATGTCGGTCAGGGAAAAGAGCTTAAAGGTTTGAATGAAAAAGCCAAAAAAACAGGCGCTTCAAAATCTTACATTATAGACGCAAAAAAAGAGTTTGTTACGGATTATATTTACCCTGCGATAAAAGCCGACGCTTTATATGAAAACAAATATTATCTCGGCACCGCGCTTGCAAGACCTGTAATAGCGGAAAAAATCGCGGAAATTGTAATAAAAGAAAAAGCCGACGCTGTTTGTCACGGCGCGACCGGAAAAGGCAACGATCAGGTTCGTTTTGAACTTGCGTTTAAAGCTTTAATACCGAACGTAAAAATTATTGCTCCGTGGAGAGAATGGAATTTGCGCTCGCGCGAAGATGCTATAAATTACGCTAAAAAAAGAGGCATTCCCGTTCCCGTAACAAAAGCAAAACCTTATTCTTCCGACGCAAATCTTTGGCACGTTTCCTATGAAGGCGGCGTTATGGAAGACATGAAAAACGAATACGACGAGTCAATGTTTAAAATGACGGTCTCGGCGCAAAAAGCTCCGAATAAACCCGAGTATTTGTCTATAGCTTTTGAAAAAGGCGCGCCCGTAGCCGTTAACGGGAAAAAACTTGCTCCCGTAGAGCTTGTTTCAAAATTAAATGAAATTGCCGGCAGAAACGGAATCGGCAGAGTGGATATGATTGAAAACCGCCTCGTAGGTATGAAGTCCAGAGGCGTTTATGAATCTCCGGCTGCAACGGTTTTGTATTGCGCCCATCAGGAACTTGAAGAACTTGCTTTAGACAGAGACACGCTTCACTACAAACAAGAACTTGCTCACAAATGGGCGGAACTTGCTTATTACGGTTTGTGGTTCTCGCCGTTAATGGATGCGCTTAACTCTTTTGTTGAAAGCACTCAAAAATATGTAACCGGCACAATAAAATTAAAACTTTACAAAGGCAACATTACTCCTGTTTCCAGAGAAGCAAAATATTCTCTCTACTGGGAAGAACTTGCAACTTTTGAAAAAGACGAAGTTTATAATCAAAAAGATGCGGAAGGTTTTATAAATCTTTGGGGACTTCCTACGAAAGTAATAGCAATTAAACGTAACAAAAAATAGGCGGCTTGTTTTTTGAGTTTATGCTGCGTTGCGCTTAGGTTTACGTGTTTAACACGCTTCATCGTCGCGCGCTTTGTCTAAACTCAAAATACTTTACCGCAACAGCAGACTTCTGAAATATGAAGGCGGGAAAATGAAAAATATTGATTTTGAACAGTTTATCGGCTCTTTTGCTTTTGACACGCGTCTTGCCGAAGTTGATATTACCGGCTCTATAGCGCACGTTGAAATGCTTGTAAAATGTAAAATTTTAAAACAGACCGACGGAAGCAAAATTATCGCAGGTCTTAATTCAATTTTGAAAAGTCTTAAAAAAGATTGGACTCTGCCCAAAGAAGAAGATATTCATTACGCGGTTGAAAAAGAGTTAACTCGTCGCATAGGCGCCGTCGGCGGAAAAATGCATACCGCAAGAAGCAGAAACGATCAAGTCGCTACGGATCTTCGTCTTTATTTGAGACAAGAAACAGACAATATCATCGCTTTAATAAACGAGTTTCAAACAACAATCATTAAAAAATCCGAAGAAAATATTAATGTAATTATGCCGGGCTTTACGCATTTGCAGCCGGCGCAGCCTGTTTTGGCGGCGCATCATCTTTTGGCTTACGCGTGGATGCTTGAGAGAGATAAAGAAAGACTTACCGACTGCCGCAAAAGAATTAACGTGTTGCCGTTAGGCAGTGCGGCTCTTGCCGGCACTTCGTTTAAAATAGACAGGCAATACAGCGCAAAACTTTTAGGCTTTGACGGCGTAAGCGAAAATTCTTTAGACGGCGTAAGCGACAGGGATTTTGCTGTAGAATTTGTTTTCTGCCTTTCAACAATAGCTTTGCATCTTACAAGGTTTTGCGAAGAAATAATTTTGTGGATGAATCCGGAATTCGGATATATTAAAATTGCCGATAAGTTTACATCCGGCTCTTCAATAATGCCGCAGAAAAGAAATCCGGACTGCGCGGAAGTTATAAGAGGAAAATCAGGAAGAATATTCGGCGATTTGTTTGCGTTGCTTACAATAGTTAAATCTTTGCCGCTTGCATACAACAGAGATTTGCAGGAAGATAAACCGCCTGTGTTTGACGCCGTTGATAATGTAAAATTGTGCGTGGAAGTTATAAACGAAATGATAGTCACTTTAAAATTTGATAAAGCAAAAACCTTAAAAAGTACGGAAAAAGGTTTTATGGCGGCTACTGAAATTGCAGATTATCTTGCAAGAAAAGATATTCCTTTCAGAGAAGCGCACGGCGTTGTTAAAAGCATAGTTGAATACTGCATTAAAAATTCCAAAACTTTAAGCTCCTTGTCTTTGCAGGAGTACAATAAATTTTATCCTAAAAAATATCCTATTTTTGACGATGATATTTTTAAATTTATAGATTTGCAAAACATTGTCGCTAAAAAAACGTCCGAAGGCGGAACGTCGGTTAATTCCGTTAAAAAACAAATATCGCTGTTAAAAAATATTGTTAAACGGAAACAAAAATGAGAAAAATTTTATTAATTTTTACGTTTATATTCGCGCTTCAAAATCTTTTTGCCGCAGAAACGGGTTTTGAAAGAGTTTTAACGCAGGAGTCCAGCATTCAAACGGCTCTTGCCATAAATCACGACGTTTTAATACAGGCGCAAAATGTAGAGTTTGCAAAACAGAGAATAAACGAGTCCAGCGCGCTTTATTTTCCCAGAATAGATTTTAATTTTAACGCTTCTGGTTTTGATAACACTTCGCCTATTATTCTCTCCGGAGATTTTGCTCCTACTCCGGTTTTTTTGCCGGACACAAATAGAAGTCTTTATTATGTTACAAGAGTGTCGGCGTGGCAAACCATTTACGCCGGCGGAAGAAACCGCGCAACAAATAAACTTGCAATAATAAATTTAGATAAAGTAAAAAATGAAGAAAATCTTATAAAGTTTCAGGTTACGGGAAAAGTAAAAACAATTTTTAACGATTGTCTTTATTACAAAGAAAAACTGAAACTTTATAAATCCGCAACAAGCGGATTAACGCCAAAAGAGCGCGCGGCAAAAATAAGTATAGCGCAGTTTAATTACGATAAAGCGCTTATAAATTTGCTTGCCGCCATCGGGCTTGATCTTGATACTTTGGCGGATGTTTCCGGAGTATTTAAAGCGAAAATAAAAGAGGTAACTCTTAATCAGTGTTTGCTTTTGGCTTACCAGTTTAAACCTGAAATGCAAATTACGCAAAATCAGGAAATAATGGACGATCTCGGCGTAAATCTTTTGTCTATGCAGCGCTATCCTACAATTTCAATAGGCGCCGCGCAGGAATGGACGGGGGAGAAAATCGTCGGCGAAGGCGTTAATTCAAATTGGTATATTTCGGCAAATGTAAATATTCCACTATTTGACGGCGGAGCAATGTTTGCAAGAGCCAAACAGGGCAAAATAAATTTAAGAGCTTCAACTTTAAAAAGATCAAAAATAGAAGAGGCGGTTCGTCTTGCGGTAAACAAAGCGTTTTTAGAATATAATTTTTGGAAGAAACAAGCCGCCGAACAAAAGTTAATTGATAAAACGGAAAAATTTTCCGAAGCGGAACTTGATATTATAGACAACCTAAATAAAAGCTACTATACGCTTGAACTTGCGGTAGGAGTTCAGCTTGATTCGTATTAGCGTAATATTTGCCCTTCTTGTAAGCCTTCTTGCCGCGCCTTCTTACGCGTCTGTTTTTGATTTGGACGAAGAAGAGCTTGCGGTAAATATTTTGTGGAACAGATTTGAAAACCTTCCTAAAGAAAAAAGACCTAAAGTTGCCGTTGTTCTCGGCGGCGGCGGAGCCAGAGGTTTTGCTCACATAGGCGTTTTAAAAGTTTTTCGCGAAGAACAAATCCCGGTAGATTTAGTTGTAGGCACAAGTATAGGTTCCATTGCAGGGGCGTTTTTTTGCGCGGGTATTTCCATGTCAAAAGTAGATGCTCTTGCAAAACATATGAGTTGGAGCCAAATATCAAATTTTAATATTCCGTCTCTTGCGGTTATGTTTTTAAGCGACAAACTTTTATCTAACGAGAAGCTCGTCAAATTTTTAAACGACTCTATGGGCGACATTACTTTTGACCAGCTTCAAACCCCTTTAATTTGCGTAGCTACGGATTTAAATACCGGAGAAAGAATTCTTTTAAGAAGCGGCAGCGTAAGTTTTGCCGCAAGAGCAAGCTCTAATATTCCCGGACTTTTTGAACCTGTAGAGTATAAACAAAGATATCTTGTTGACGGCGGAATCTCTGAAAACATTCCCGTAAAAGTGGCTCAAATTTATAAACCCGACGTAATAATAGCCGTTCCGGTTCCGGCGGACATAACTAAAAATTCTACCGATAATGTTTACATGACGCTTATGCAGGCAATATATATTCAGGGACAATCCATAGATCAGGAAGAACTTCAAAACGCGGATGTTTTAATAAGACCGAACGTCGGCGATATAAACGCTATAGACATGGAACATGCATATCAAGCCGTGGACAAAGGTTTTTACGCCGCGCAAAAATCTCTTAAAGATATTAAAATAAAAATAATAGAAAAAACGCAGGAGAAATACTTGCTTGAATAAAATATTTGCGGCAATTATATTTACGTTATTATTTATAACTTCGGCGGCTTACGCCGATGACGTTTCCGGCGTTGCCGTCAGCGAAAGCATAAAAACGGAAATAGACGCTTTGGCGGAAAAAGTTAAAACGGCTAAAGGGCAAAAGCAAAAAAAAATATTGATGACCGACCTTGCCGAAACTCTTGTTAAAATTGGAAATTCCGACGGGGCTATAGATTTATATAAAGAAATTTTAAACGGGAATTTGTCTAAAAAAGATCAATTTGATTACAACGTTAAAATCGGAGATTTATATTATTTAAAAAAAGAATACGCTTCAACTTTAAATTATTACTCTGCGGCGCGGGCGCTTTACGAAAATAACGCGGAAGTAAATCTGAAAATCGGCAACACATTTTTAAGCAGCAATCTTTATACTCTTGCCGAAAGAAATTTTTTGGAAGTTCTTTCAAGAAATAAACGTTCTGATTATGCAAAAAGAAGGCTCGGAGACGTTTATTTAAAGCAGGATATGTATCTTAAAGCCATAGAATATTATGAGTCGGTAGATCACTTTTATATTAACAGAGAAACCGTCATCAATATGGTTGCTTGTTACAGAAATTTAAACAATTCGCAAAAAGCAGTAAATCTTATAAATAACAGTTTGCGCTATGACGACGACGCGGAAATTTTATTTTTATTAGGAATGTTATATTTTGACGAAAAAAAATATAAAGAAGCCGAAGGCGCTTTCTTAAAATCCATAGGAGTAAATTCTTCAAATGCTACCGCTTATATATATCTTGCCGTGGTTTATGAAAGCGTTTCGGAACTTCAAAAAGCCAAAGAGTTTCTTGATAAATCCGCAAAAATTAATCCGGCGCTTGCCGTAACGGATTTAATGCGCGCGAGAATTTCTTATAAAATGAAAAATATCTCTGCTGCAAAGGTTTATGCAAAAAACGCATACGCTAATGCAAAAACCCCTTTTCTTCAGGAACAAGCGCAGCGAATGACGGATTTCTTCAATGGCAAATAGCGTCGTGTTTTTATATAATAACTTCAATTAAACTTCAGAGAGGAAGCAATGTTAAGTTTTAAGGGAAAAGACCTTTATGTTGAAAATGTGAAATTGTCCGATATAGCAAAAAAGTTTGGAACAAGCACATACGTTTATTCAAAAAATCAGCTGATAAAAAATTTTCAAAACTATAAAAATGCTTTGACAAAAGACGGCATTATATGTTTTGCCTGCAAAACAAATTCTAACGCCGCTATTTTAAAAATATTGGCAAAACTCGGCGCCGGCGCGGACACCACTTCTGGCGGAGAAATTTACAGATGTTTAAAAGCCGGATTTAATCCTTCAAAAATAGTTTACGCAGGAGTAGGCAAAACCGCCGAAGAAATTGAATACGCGTTAAAAAATAAAATTTTAATGTTTAACGTAGAATCGCTTGAAGAGCTTGACCTTATAGACAAAATAGCCGGCAAATTAAAAGTAAAAGCAAAAATAGCTTTCAGAATAAATCCGCACGTTGACCCTGATACGCATTCGTATATAACCACGGGGAAAAAAGGCACAAAATTCGGCATAGCTTACGACGATGCCGTAAACGCTTACGTAACGGCAAAAAAGAAAAAAAATATTATAATTTCCGGCATTCACAGCCATATAGGTTCGCAAATTCTTGAAACAAAATCATTTGCGCTTGCTGCAAAAAAAATAAATAAAATCGTAAAAGATGTTGAAGCAAACGGCATAAATATTGAATACATAGATTGCGGCGGCGGGCTTGGCATTGAATACGTTAAAGGCGAAAAACCGGCAACGCCTAAACAATTGATGAGTGAAATTTTTCCGTTATTTGATAAAGATAAAAAATTTATTTTTGAACCCGGACGCTCCATAACCGCAAGCGCGGGACATTTGCTTGCAAAAGTAATTTACAGAAAAATTTCCGGCGGAAAAAGTTTTCTAATTACAGACGCGGGAATGAACGATTTAATAAGACCCTCATTTTACGACGCGTATCACGAAATTATTCCCATAAAACGGACGTCGGCAAAAAAAGTTAAAACCGACGTTGTAGGTCCAATCTGTGAAAGCAGCGATTTTATGGGTAAAGACAGAATGCTGCCGGTTGTTGAACAAGGCGGCTGTCTTTTAATAAAAGACGCAGGCGCATACGGCGCGGCAATGTCGTCCCAATACAATTCCAGACCGCTGCTTGCCGAAGTGTTAGTTGACGGCAACAAAGCCACGCTAATAAAAAGACGCGCCGCGTATGAAGATTTGCTGTTGAATGAGACAAGTAGTAAGTAAGAAGGAGTAGGGAGCAAGTAAGGACGAACGGTGGACGGGATATTTGTTGCTGCTTTAAATAATAAAGGATAGATATATATGCAAATAAATTTTTCAAAACTTACGGCGGCAGGGAATGATTTTGTTTTAATAGATAATAGGGAAAATATAATTTCCGCTAAAGATTATCAGTCTTTGGCCGTAAAGCTTTGCGATAGGAAATATTCAATTGGCGCCGACGGTTTAATACTTCTTGAAAAAAGTTCGTCGCATGATTTTAAAATGAAATATTTAAATTCCGACGGGTCGCATGCCAGCATGTGCGGCAACGGCGGGCGTTCTATTGCAATGTTTGCTTACGAAATAGGCGCTGCAAAAGAAAAAATGATTTTTGAAACCGACGCAGGCATAATAGCCGCAGGCATAATACCGGGCAGCAGAGTTAAGCTTGATCTTTACAACCCGAAAGATTTAAGAAGAAATATTAAACTTGAAATTGAAGGCGAAAAGTTTGATATAGATTTTATTGACACCGGCGTGCCTCACGCGGTAATTTTTGTTGACGATATTGAAAAGCCCGACGTATTCAAATACGGCAGAGCAATAAGACTTCATAAAGAGTTTGCTCCCGCAGGAACAAATGTAGATTTTGTCCAGCCAACTAAAGACAACACTATTTTAGTGCGCACTTACGAAAGAGGCGTTGAGGGTGAAACTTTAGCTTGCGGCACCGGCATAATTGCTTCGGCAATTATTTCCGGACTAAAAGGTTTAGCAGAATCTCCGGTAAAAGTTATAGCAAGAGGCGGCGACAATCTTTCGGTATCTTTTAAAACTGAAGCTGAAAAAATAACAAACGTAATTTTAGAAGGACCTGCGATAATTTCTTTCACAGGCGTTGTGAATATTTAAGGTTGGCTAATTCCTCTTTTTAAAAAGAGGTGGTAGGCAAAGCTTGACGGGTATTTAGTAGTTGTTGTTTGTCTGTCATTTTGAATTTATTTCAGGATTGGTCATTTTTTACAGCAGGTGCTGAAATAAATTCAGTAAAAATATAAAAAAGTAATTAACAATTGATAAATGACGGTTGAGAATATCAATATAGTTATAAATTCTTCATTCTCAATTCTCCATTTTTAATTGCAACCTTGGAGGGTTCCTATGTTTTCCGGAGTTTATACAGCTTTGATTACGCCGTTTAAAAACGACAAAGTTGATTTTGATGCTTTTGGCGCTTTAATAGAAAGTCAGTATAAAGCAGGCGTTAACGGTATTGTGCCGTGCGGAACAACCGGCGAGTCGCCCACGCTTTCTTACGAAGAGCACGAAGCCGTAATAGAGTTTGCCGTCCGAGCCGCAAAAGGAAAAATGAAAGTTCTTGCCGGCACGGGTTCTAATTCTACCGACGAAGCAATACATTTTACAAAGTTCGCAAAAAAAGCCGGATGCGACGGAGCGTTGGTTGTTTCACCGTATTACAACAAACCTACGCAAAAAGGTTTGTATCTGCATTTTAAAACTATCGCAGACGCGGTAGATATCCCGATAGTTGTTTACAACATAGCAGGAAGAACAGGCGTAAACGTAGAACCTGCCACGCTTGCGAAACTTACAAAAGACTGCAAAAATATTATAGGCGTAAAAGAATCGTCAGGCTCGTTAGACCAAATGAGCGCAATTAAATCTTTATCGCCAAACATAGATTTAATTTCCGGCGACGACGCGTTAACGCTTCCGCTTCTTTCGGTAGGCGGCTGCGGCGTAATTTCCGTTCTCACAAACATCGCCCCCGCAGAAGTTGTAGCCTTAGTAAAAGCCTTCAACGCCGGCAACATTAAAGAAGCCGCAAAAATACACTACAAATTACTCCCCATAACAAAAGCAATGTTCATAGAAACCAACCCAATCCCGGTAAAAACCGCCGCCGCCTTACTTGGAATATGCCAATTAGAACTAAGACTCCCAATGTGCGAAATGGAAGAAACCAACAAAGCCAAACTTGAAAAGGCGCTGAGGGATTTTGGGCTGTTGAAATAAAAATATAAGTTCTCAAAACTAAAGAATTCAGTTGACTGCAATTTTCAGTCAACTGAATTCAAAAACTTCCTATAGAAATTATAGTTGTAAAAAAGAGAACAAAATGAAAAAATATTTAGGGAGCAGCTCTATGTAATAGCACCTCGCTTAAGAGCACCATTTGATAGATTTTTTCAATGTGTCTAAAAAAGTAATTTTCGAAAAATCATAAATTTATATAGTTATCAATAGATATAAAAAAATTTGAAAGATATATAATGGAAAGAATATTAGCGAAAAATGAATCTTTTAATCAATGGAATAATTATGATAGAAAAAGTGTGTAATTATACCCATAAGTCTTTTAAGAATTATACAAATCCGGGTGATTTAAAATTCAAACAAAAAAATATAATCTTTGCCTATAACGGTAAAGGTAAAAGTTCTTTGGTGCTTGGAGTTAAACGAGAATTTTTAAAAGATACTACAAAGACTGACGATGGTTTGAGATTTAAAGCTACAAAAACAACTCCGACAAAAGCCAATGAATAAATTATTGGTCAAGTGTTATTCAACAGAGCTTGTAATCAAATTTCGGACGATAATAAAACTAAAATAGGTCAATTATTAAATGTTTGCAATGTTTTATCGCATAATTTATCAAGAAATCCAGATGAAATTTTAAGCTCTACAAAATTTTTAATGAAGAGAATTGAAGATATAGATAATAATCATTTTAATAGCAATAAGGTATAGACTGAATATATTTGTTTTAGGAATAAAAACCAGATAAGGAATACAGGAAAAATAAAATATGACAAAAGAAAATTTAATACTTGATAACTATATAAAAAAGATCAATTATCCACATTATGAAATGGAAAAATTATATATAGATCTTTATGAAGAATTTTCTGATAAATATAAAATAATATTTTCATATTTCCATCAAGAGTTAAATAAGCTGTTTGAGTTTATGAATTATAAGATTACTGTTAATCGCCATTTTAATGCTGAAAGTAGTCGTGTTTTAATTACTATGAATACTATGATTATAGATCTTGTTAAAGCGCTAAAAAAAGAAAGTGTTGAAATTATAGTGAACGATAGCTATAAAGCGATTTTAGGAAAATGTTCTAAATTCTTATCTAATTCTGGCGGGAGTACAATACCTGACACATTTACCAAAATTGATATCATACTATATGACCCAATTTTTTATATAAATAATGCTACTATGCATCAAGCCAACTCTGTTAAAGAATTGTTTAATTCTGAATATATGAATCAGCAAATAAGCGTGATGATAGATTCTATACATACAAATACTGCTGATGCTATTGGAAAATCAAAAGAATTGATAGAGACTTGTTGTAAAACAATTTTAGCAACAGATGATAAATCTTTAGATATTCCTGCCTTAATGAAAAAAGTAAAAGGAAAATTAAATTTAAATTCCAAAAATGAATCTGTAAATAAAATTATTGGTAATTTATCTGGGGTTGCGGCAGGGATCGCGGAACTACGTAACGCAAAAGGAACAGGGCATGGTAAGAATATCGTAAAATTTAAACCTCCAAGTAAAATAGAAGCACAGTTATCCGTTGATGTTGCTATAGCATTAACACGTTTTCTTTGGTGTTTATATGAATCAAAAAACGTGAGGTAAAGTAACTTTTGATGAGTCATGGTGATGGAGCATTACTCATTTAAAGTAAGCAGAAAATTTTAAGAAATGAACATAATAAGAAGGTAGTAAATGATTTATGACGAATTTTGAAACAAATGACAAAATCGAAATCATTCGTGATTTCGTGCCTATGCCGCAACCGCAGTTTAATAATAACGAACATGCAATACGATATATAATATGGAATCTGTATAATCGTGTTTGTGAAGCGCTCGAATCATTTCTGGTATTACTGGATAATCAGCGATATTATGATGCATTTATAATTGCCGGACATGCGTTGGAAACTTGTAGTGTGTTAAGTTATATCAAAGATAATGATGCTGAAGCTGTACAACTTGAAAAATACAATAGATACATAGCAGGTTCTGCTGTTGGGCGTTTGATTGCCATACTTGAGATGGGTTCTAACCTTGAACAAGACTCTACATGGAATGCGTATGTGGCGGTACTAAAAATATTTTATCCTGTAGGGGCGAGTATAATTAAAGTAACTAATGATGTTGAAGAAAAACACAAAGAAGTTGGTGAAAAAATAAAATTTCGTATCGGTGCAAATGCAGAAAAAATTAAACTGTTAAGAGATTCTTATAAAATACCACGTATTACAGGTTATATAGCTGCATTTTCAAAGAATATGGATAATATTGATGATGGTGAGTTTTTTCGCTACTATACAAAATATTGTAATTATAAACACAGCAATATGTTAGCTCCAGGTGCATTGGCAGGCGATATTGATGCTGAAGAGATTGACTACTTCCTTGATTTAGTACTTGGTATTATACTCTATCTGAAAAAATTCAAATTTACACAGTGGGCAGTGAAATTGCCATCTTTTTACAAATAAATATAATATGCAAGTTTTTGTCAGAAGGATGTAGTGAATTATAAGAAATCAACAAAATTGCTATTTTAGTGATACCTCCTTTAATCAGCTTGCAGAAACTCTGCAACTTTGCATATGGTGGAAAACCATTACAAAATTTCAACCTATTTTTCTCATAAAACCTGCCTATCTCAAATCTCTGATTTTCAACAATAAAATGTCTTTCTACATTTATATAAGCTATAATAGAGCAGTAAGGCAATGGTTCTTATCATTAGCTTTAAAGGGAGTTTTAAAATGGAAGACAAGGTTGCTTTGGGGTTGGTGGCGCAGTTGGGGGCGTTGGTTGAGGAATTGAAAAGATTAAACCAAAATATTGAAAAAATGAATTCGCAAAAGCCGCAGGAAAGAAGTTTTTCTCCGAGAAGTTTTGGCGGGCATGGCGGCGGGTTTGGTAAAAAGAGTTTCGGCGGTTTTCATCGTGAAGGCAGACACGATGACAGAGATGAAAAAAGATCTGACTTTGCCGGCAGAGAAAGTCGCGGCGGGCGCGGAGATTATAAGAAGTTTTTCAAAAAGAAAAAAAGTTTTTAGGATTGTAGGAACAAATCAATATTATTTAAAGGAAACGCTTTGGCACTTTGTGTTAAGGCGTTTTTTTTATTTTGCAGATGTGGAAATAACGGCAAATATCCCGTCAGGCTTTGCCTTACAACCCTTTTTATTAAAAGAGGAATTAAAACTGCATGACTACTTTGAATTACCGCTTGTTTTCGCTGTGCTGCAACGCAGTAAGTTTGCTTGCAATGGCAGATATAATCTATATAAATAATTGTCAATCCGCGTCATATTTTGTAAAATGACACAACGGTGTTTTTTATGCCGTTGTTTTTATTTTTTTGCAAACGGGGTACGATGATGAAAATAATTATATGCGGAGCTGCGGGTAGAATGGGGCAGGCTATTTTGTCTGTTGCTAAAGCTGATGAAAACGTTCAGGTTGTCGGGGCTTTTGAATATGACGGAAGTTCCGCAATTGGCAGCGGCACGCCGCGGGTTGCGCCAATTAGCGATTTGGAAAAAGTTTTGCCGCAGGCGGACGCTTTGATAGATTTTACAAGTCCGGACAGCGCTTTGAAAAATTTGAAAGCTGCAAAAAAATATAAAATCCCCGTAGTTATAGGCACCACCGGTTTTATTGACGAACAAAAAAACGAAATAGCTGAAATTGCAAAATCAATTCCTGTTGTTATGTCGCCGAATATGTCTATTGGCGTTAATCTTCTTTTTAAACTTGTTGACGAAGTTGCGAAAAAAATTCCGGATTACGATATAGAAATAGTAGAGCTTCACCACAATAAGAAAAAAGACGCTCCTTCGGGAACTGCAGCCAAACTTGCCGAAGTTGCCGCTAAAGGCATAGGTAAAAAAATTGAGTCCGTCGGAGTTTACGGCAGACACGGAATTATAGGCACAAGAAATCAAGATGAAATCGGCGTTATGTCTGTAAGAGCCGGCGATATAGTCGGCGATCACACAGTTTATTTTGCAGGTCCCGGAGAAAGAATAGAGCTTACCCACAGAGCGCACTCAAGAGATACTTTCGCAGCAGGAGCAGTTAGAGCTGCAAAGTGGCTGAAAGGGAAACAACCGGGGCTTTATGATATGCAGGATGTTTTGGAACTGAAGTAGGCGCTTCGTCTTTTGAGTTTATGCGTCGTTGCGCTCAAGCTCACGTGCTTAGCACGCTTCGCCGTCGCGCGCCTCGCTTAAATTCAAAATACTATGCGCCCGACAATTACGAATTTAACGACATATGCATTTTGTTTGTCATCCTAAACTTGATTCAGGATCCACGGTTGCTAAAAATAAATATGCTGAAAGCGTGAGTAGTGAAAGACAATATTTGGTAAAAATGGATTTCGGTTTTCACCGCAATGACAAGGTATAACTAAAATAATATACAGGAGTTTTCAATGGAAATTCGTTACAATGAAAAATTAAAGAAGTTGCCGCCTTATCTTTTTATTGAAATAGACAGAAAGAAAAAAGAAGCTATTGAGCGCGGTGCGGATATAATTTCTTTGGGCGTTGGCGACCCTGATTTGCCGACTCCGGAGCATATAATTAAGTCAATGCAGTCCGCTGTTGCAAAACCTGTAAATCACCAGTATCCGTTCGGCGCGGGGCTTTTGTCTTACAGAAAAGCTGTTGCGGATTGGTATAAAAGCAGATTCAATGTTGAAATATCCGCCGATGAGGTTTGCGCTTTAATAGGTTCTAAAGAAGGTATCGGACATATTCATCTCGGTTTTATTAATCCGGAAGATGTTGTTTTAATACCTGAACCCGGATACCCTGTTTACAACACCGGCACAATTTTTACCGACGGCGTCCCTTACTTTATGCCGCTTCTTGAAAAGAATAATTATCTTCCGGATTTAGACGCAATTGCGGCTGACGTTTTAAAGAAAGCTAAAATTATTTTTGTTAATTATCCTAACAATCCTACGGCAGCCGTCGCCACGAAAGAGTTTTACGAGAAGCTTATAGATTTTGCAAAGAAGAATAATATTATTGTTGCTGCGGACGCGGCGTATTCCGAAATTTATTATGATGAAAAACCGATAAGTTTTTTGGAAATTCCCGGCGCAAAAGAAGTAGGCGTTGAATTTCATTCGCTTTCAAAAACTTATAACATGACAGGCTGGCGCATAGGCTGGGTTGCAGGAAATAAAGATATTGTAGCAGGCGTGGCAAAAGTAAAAGACAATTACGATTCAGGCGTTTTTCAAGCTGTTCAGGAAGCTGCAATTACCGCGCTTACCTCGTCGCAAAAATGCGTTGAAGACGCAAGAAAAATATACAAAGAACGCAGAGACGCGCTTGTTGAAGGTTTGCAAAAATTAGGCTGGGACGTAAAACCGCCTAAAGCAACATTTTATGTTTGGGCGAAAGTTCCCAAAGGTTATACGTCGGCGCAGGCAGTTTCAAAACTTCTTGACGAAGCCGCAATAGTTTGCACCCCCGGCAACGGCATGGGAAAAAGCGGCGAAGGCTACGTGAGATTTGCGCTTACCGTAGGCGTGCCGAGAATTAAAGAAGCGGTGGAAAGAATCGCAAAACTTAAGTTTTAATGCATCATATGCATTGCGAGGAAGAAAGCAACGCCTTCCGACGCGGCAATCCAGAGACTGGATTGATTTGCTGTCTGCGGCAGTTCGCAATGACAAAATGAAGGCAGCTTGTTGATGATAAACAAAATGAAACATAAAATATTTTTAGGTTTAGGGTCAAATATAGGCGATAGGGCGGAAAATATAATTTCCGCTCTTTCTATTTTGCAAAGCAGCGGATTTGTAAATATTCAAAAAATTTCATCTTTTTACGAAACTTCTGCAGTTGGTCCGAAGCAGAGGAAATTTTATAATGTTGTTGTTCAAGCGCAAACAAATTTAACTCCGCAAAATTTGCTTACTCTTGTAAAACAGACTGAGGTTATTCTCGGTCGCAAACCATCGGGCAAATGGCTGCCGCGCGTTATAGATATTGATATTTTATTTTACGGACGGTCGGTAATAAACTCTCAACTCTCAATTCTCAATTCTCAATTGCCGTTAATAGTTCCTCATAAAGAGATTGAACATAGGCTTTTTGTTTTAATTCCTTTGGCGGAAATTGCGCCGAATTTTGTTCACCCTGTTTTAAACAGAAAAATCAATAATATTCTAAAAATCAATTCATTGACACTTTTAAACCAAAAGGTTAGAATTACTGCATAAGACAAAGCGAAAAGTGGAATTAACGACAAAGACAAATATAAAAAATTATGAACAAAAAAACAGTTTCTACTATTTCCAAGATGAAAAAAGACGGGCAGAAAATAACGATGTTAACTTGCTATGATTATGCTATGGCAAAACTTGTGTCATCTCAGGATATAGATTCTCTTTTAATAGGCGATTCCCTCGGCGTTGTGAAACTTGGTTACGAAAACACGTTGCCGGTTACGGTTGATGATATGATTTATCATACAAAAGCAGTTAAGAGGGGAAACGCGCAGGCGCTGATTGTTACCGATATGCCTTTTATGTCTTATGAAATAACCGCTTGCGAAGCTGTGCGCAATGCCGCAAGAATTATAAAAGAAGGCGGCGCGGAAGCCGTAAAAATTGAAGGCGGCATTGAAATATTAGATAAAGTAAAAGCTATTTTAGACGCAAAAATACCTGTAGTAGGACATCTCGGTCTTACGCCGCAGGCTATAAATAAATTCGGCGGACATAAAGTTCAGGCAAGACAAGACGAGGCGCAAAAAAAGTTAATTGAAGACGCCAAAGCTTTGGAAAAAGCCGGAGTTTTTGCGATAGTTTTAGAGGCGGTTCCGGCGGATTTAGGCAAAAAACTTTCTGAAACTCTTTCAATTCCAGTAATAGGAATTGGAGCAGGTAAAGATTGCGACGGGCAGGTTTTGGTTATTGACGACATGCTTGGAATGTTTACGGATTTCACGCCTAAATTTGTTAAAAAGTATGCTAACGTCGGAGAAACGGTAAAAGAAGCGGTAAAAAATTATATAGACGAAGTGCGCTCGGGAAAATTTCCTTCACAAGAGAATACCTATAAATGAAAATTATAAGAAAAGTTTCCCAAATGCAAAAAATTGCGCTTAAATATTTCCAAGACGGCGACGAAGCGGGTCTTGTGCCTACAATGGGCGCTTTGCACGAAGGGCACGTTTCATTAATAGATAAATCAGTCCGCAACGACGATATAACAATTGTGTCAATTTTTGTAAACCCTACGCAGTTTGGTCTTAATGAAGATTATTTAAAATACCCGAGACCGTTTGAAAAAGACGTTGCAATATGTAAAAAAAATCATGTGGATTATATTTTTGCGCCTTCCGTAAACGAGATGTTTCCGGCGGCGCATAAAACTTTTATTGAAGTTAAACAGATGCAAGACGTGTTGTGCGGTTCTTTTAGAAAAGGGCATTTTCGCGGCGTGGCTACCGTTGTGGCAAAATTATTTAACATAACGTTTGCCGAGCGCGCTTATTTCGGAATGAAAGATTTTCAGCAGTTAAAAATAATAGAGCGCATGGCGAAAGATTTAAATTTCAGAACGAAAATTGTGCCTTGTCCGGTTGTTAGAGAAAAAAGCGGCTTGGCATTATCAAGCAGAAACTCTTATTTAAGTCAAAAAGAAAAAAATGACGCCGTCCAAATTTCAAAAATATTAAAAGAAGCAAAAAAGAATTTCAGTAAAAATAATGTTAGCGCAGTCTTGAAAGACGCCATAAAAAAATTAAATAAAATTTCCGGTTCAAAAATTGATTATGCCGAAATTTTAGACGCTAATACTTTAAGCCGCGCTGATAAAGCCTCAAGAAATTTTATTTTTGCCGTCGCTGTGTGGGTAGGCAAAACAAGACTTATAGATAACGTTGTCCTATAGGAGGATGAATGTTAAGAAAAAAGTATTTGGTAAAACCTAAACTTCAGTGGCGATATTTTGTTATTTTAGCGTTAATAATGGCTGTTTTAGGCGTGCTCGGTTATTACGCGTTTTTAAATTCTTTAGTTTCCACGCCGGGCATTGAACAGTTAAGTTCCGGAACCATTAAAAGTTTTAAAAGCGCTTACTCTAACGGTTTTTTCTGGGTTATTTTTGTTTTTGCTGCTGTTGTTTTAGTTTACAGTATTTTCTATTTTCACAGGCTTATAGGACCTCTGTTTTTCTTTGAGAAAGTAATGAAAAAACTTTCCGACGGAAATGTCAGCATGAATGTTCACTGGAGAAAAAGAGACGAAACCAAAGAACTTGCCGAATTGATAGATGCGGCAATAAAAAGCACAAGGGTTTCCGTTTTAAGCGATAGGAAAAAAGTAAAAGAAGCGATAAAAGCCATGGATGCCAAAGATACTAAAAAAGCAAAAAAACTTTTACAAGGCGTTACAAAGTGGTGTAAAACGCAATAATAAACAGAAAAATAATGATACGCTCAGATTATTTAATTATAGGAAGCGGCATTGCCGGATTGAGTCTTGCGCTTAAAGCAAGCCAAAAAGGCAGTGTCGCTTTAATAACAAAAAGAAAACTTTACGACTCCGCCACGGGCAAAGCTCAGGGCGGCGTGGCGTGCGTTACGTCTAAATCCGACTCTTTTGAAAATCATATTAAAGACACTATTGTTGCCGGCGCCGGACTTTGCAATGTTAAAGCCGTAACAAATATGGTTACCGAAGGCCCCGCAAGAATTAAAGAGCTTATAAAGCTCGGCGTAAAATTTTCTAAAAAAGATTACTCCGATTCCGAATTTGAACTAGGGCTTGAAGGCGGGCACAGCAAAAGAAGAATTTTACATGCCGGCGATATGACGGGTAACGAAATAGAAAAAGTTTTAATAGAAAATCTTAAGAAACAATCCAATATACAAATATACGAAAATCACACTGCGGTAGATTTAATAATTGACAAAAAAACAGGCGATTGTCTTGGCGCTTCTGTTTTTATAAATGATAAAAACGAAACGGAAATTTTCCAATCTAAAATTACCGTTCTTGCTTCCGGCGGCGCGGGTAAAACTTATCTTTACACTTCAAACCCCGGCGTAGCTACAGGCGACGGCGTGGCAATGGCTTACAGAGCCGGCGCAAAAATTTCCAACATGGAGTTTGTGCAGTTTCATCCTACGTGTTTATACAACCCGGATGCAAAATCTTTTTTAATTTCCGAGGCTGTTCGCGGCGAAGGCGGAATTTTACGTCTTAAAAACGGCGAAACGTTTATGGAAAAATACAGTTCGCTAAAAGAACTTGCGCCGCGCGACATAGTTGCGCGCGCCATAGACAGCCGGTTAAAAGCGCGTGGGGAGAATTTCGTTTATCTTGATATTACCGCTAAAAGCAGAGATTTTCTCGTCAAAAGATTTCCGAATATTTACGCGAAATGTCTTGAATACGGCATAGATATTTCAAAAGACATGATTCCCGTTGTTCCCGCAGCGCATTTTTTCTGCGGCGGCGTTACCGTGGACGAAAACGGAAAAACCACAATACCAAATCTTTACGCAATAGGGGAAACGGCGTGTTCCGGGGTTCACGGAGCAAACAGGCTTGCGTCTAATTCTCTTCTTGAAGGCATAGTTTACGCTCACAGAGCGTTTGAAGATTCGCAAAAACTTTTAAATAAAAATTATACGGAGTTAGACGTTAAACTTTTAAATAATTCGCGCGGGCAAAAAGATTCCACGGCTTTTCTTCAAGATTGGAACGAATTAAGACGCTTAACGTGGAACTATCTTGGAATTTCCCGTTCGAATGAAAGACTCGGCAAGGCTATAAAAAGAATAGAAATTTTAAAAGAAGAAATAGACGAGTATTTTCAACATTCTGCTATTACGGTAGATATAATTGAAGTTAGAAACATAGTAGCCGTAGCGGAAATGATAGCGCGTTCCGCAAGTTTGAGAAAAGAAAGCAGAGGCTTGCACTATAATACCGACTATCCGTTTACGGCGCCGGAAGCTAAAGATACGGTTATAACGGCGCAACAGCAGTGAAACGAAAATTACGAATTACGAATTGTCGTGCTGCGCAAAGCGCAGCTTATAAATAGATTTTGCTTTGCAAAACATATAAATGCGTAATTTGTAATTAATAATTGTTGTTTAAAGAGGTTTTTTATGGACATAATAAAAATTCGCGGGGCGCGGCAGCATAATTTAAAAAATATAGATTTGGATATTCCGAGAAACAAACTTGTTGTAGTTACCGGTTTGTCGGGCTCGGGAAAGTCGTCGCTTGCGTTTGATACTATTTACGCCGAGGGGCAGAGAAAATACGTAGAATCTTTGTCGGCTTACGCAAGGCAATTTTTAGACCTTATGGAAAAGCCCGACGCGGATATTATAGAAGGGCTTTCGCCCGCAATATCTATTGAACAGAGAAACCCGTCGCACAACCCGCGTTCTACCGTAGGAACCGTAACCGAAATTTACGATTATATGAGACTTCTGTTTGCAAGAATCGGCGTGCCTCATTGCCCCGAGTGCGGCAAGGAAATTAAACCGCAGTCCGCGCAGCAGATTATAGACGAAATAATGAAATTTCCGGACAACACTCTCGTGCAAATTTTGTCGCCTCTTGTAAAAGCAAGAACCGGCACTTACGAAGAACTTTTTGCGCGTCTTGCAAAAAGCGGATACACAAGAGTGCGCGTTGATAAACAGATTTATTCGCTTGAAGAAAAAATTAAATTAGACAGATATAAAAAGCATACCATAGACATTGTGGTAGGCAGAATAAAAATTTCAAAAGACGCGCGCTTAAGAGTTGCGGATTCCGTGGAGACGGCGCTCAAAGAATCAAAAGGTTTAGCGATTGTAACGGTTTCGGATAAAAGCGGAAAAACCATTTCCGAAAACGTTTACAGCGAGAAATACGCATGTTCTGACTGCGCGGTAAGCCTTCTTGAAATAGAGCCGCGTCTTTTTTCTTTTAACACGCCCTTTGGCGCGTGTCCGGAGTGCGGCGGTTTGGGAAACAAAATAGAAGTGGACGAAAATTTAGTTGTCCCAAACAAAGAGCGTTCCGTAAAACAAGGCGCAATTATTGCTTGGTCGGAACCTATTACAACAAAAACCAACAGATGGAAAGGCTCGTGGGGCGGATACTATTGGGAACTTTTATCGCAGGCGGCAAAAGAAAATAAAATTCCAACAAACGTTCCGTGGAAAGATTTAACGCGCAACCAGCAAACAATTCTTCTTTACGGAAAAGACGATTTTGAAGGCGTAATAACAAACATTAAACGCAGATATACCGAAACGGAATCCGACTTTGTAAAAGAAGAAATCTATAATAAATACATGGGCGTTAATATCTGCCCTTTGTGCAAGGGAAAAAGGCTTAAAAAAGAAGCTCTTTCCGTTTTAATTAAAGGAAAATCCATAGCCGATATTACGGCAATGTCCATTGAAAAATCTCAAAACTTTTTTGCCGAAATCAATCTTGGCGAAAAAGATAAAATTATAAGTAAAACAATTTTAAAAGAAATAAAAGAGAGAGTTAAATTTTTAAATAACGTTGGGCTGGGATATTTAAGTCTTGACAGAGAAAGCGGAACTCTTTCCGGCGGAGAAGGGCAGAGAATTCATCTTGCAACGCAAATAGGTTCGGGGCTTACCGGCGTTCTTTACGTGTTAGACGAACCGTCAATAGGGCTTCACCAGAGAGACAACGATAAACTTCTTGAGACTCTTTTAAGATTAAGAGATTTGGGAAACTCTTTAATAGTAGTAGAGCATGACGAAGACACCATGAAAGTTGCCGATCATATAATAGATTTAGGTCCCGGCGCAGGCGTTCACGGCGGACACATAATTGCCGAGGGCAGTTTGAAAGACGTAATGAACAATAAAAAATCTCTTACCGGACGTTATCTTAAAGGCGATATTCAAATTCCGCTGCCTAAAAAAAGAAAACAGCCTTCGGATAAATGGCTTACAATAGAAGGCGCAAAACAGTTTAATTTAAAAAATGTTGACGTCCACATTCCGATAGGACTTTTTACCTGCGTTACCGGAGTTTCCGGCAGCGGTAAATCTACGCTGGTGCACGAAATAATTTATAAAAATCTCGCAAACAAAATTTACGGGTCAAAAGATTTGCCCGGAAAGTTTAAAAGCATGGACGGCGTTGAAAATATTGATAAAGTTGTAATTGTGGATCAGTCTCCCATAGGAAGAACGCCGCGCTCAAACCCAGCCACTTACACCGGCTCATTTGGAATTATAAGAGATTTGTTCGCGCAGCTTCCGGAATCTAAAGCCAGAGGTTATTTGCCCGGACGTTTTTCTTTCAACGTTAAAGGCGGAAGATGCGAAAATTGTCAGGGCGACGGAACTTTGAAAATAGAGATGCAGTTTTTACCTGACGTTTACGTAAAATGCGATGTCTGCGACGGAAAACGCTTTAATGAAGAGACGCTTCAGATAAGATATAAAGGTAAAAATATCAGCGAAATTTTAGAAATGACGGTTGAAGAAGGCGTGAAATTTTTTGAGAATTTTTCCACACTTAACAGAATTTTAAAAACCCTTGACGACGTAGGTTTGGGATATATAAAAATAGGGCAGCAAGCCACAACGTTATCTGGCGGCGAAGCGCAAAGAGTAAAACTTGCCGCGGAACTTTCAAAAAAAGCCACCGGCCGCACAATTTATATTCTTGATGAGCCAACTACCGGACTTCACTTTGCCGACGTCGGCAAACTGCTTGAAGTTTTGCAGAGGCTTACATATGCCGGCAACAGCGTTATTGTAATAGAGCATAATTTAGACGTCATAAAAACCGCGGATTGGATTGTAGATTTAGGTCCCGAAGGCGGCGAGCGCGGCGGAAAAGTAGTAGCCGAAGGTTCGCCTGAAGATATTATGAAAGTTAAAGAATCTTTCACGGGTCTTTATCTTAAAGAACACGTCAGAAAACATAAGCTTTAACGGCGGCGGCAGTTGTTGACTCGTTCTGTTATAAAATGTAAAATATACTATTATAGGTGTTGCAAAACAAAGCATATATAGGTGTTGCAAAACGAAGCATAAATTTATACACGGGAGTTATATTATGAAAAAAATTCTTTTGTTGGCAATGTTTGGCGTTTTGGTGTTTGCTGCAGGCTGTAAAAAAGGCGACGTTCAGCCGGGAAGCGGCGCGGACAGTTCGGGAACCGTTGATACTTCCGTAGAACCTACTTACAGAGGCGAAACGGAAACAAATCCTAATTTAAAAACCATACGTTTTGATTTTGACAAAAGCGAACTTTCGGCTTCCGCTATTGAAACATTGAAAGATAACGCAAAATGGCTTTTGAAAAATCCTAAAGTAAACATAGTAGTTGAAGGCCATACCGACGAAAGAGGAACCACGGAATATAATCTTACTCTTGCGCAGCGCAGAGCTTCAACTGTTCGCCAATATTATATACAGCTTGGCGTTGCCGGAAACAGAATAGCTACAATTTCCTACGGCGAAGAAAAACCGGCTAACCCGGCTTCCAACGAAGCGGCATGGTCTGAAAACAGAAGATCCGAATCAAAGAATCAAAAATAATAATTAAAAAAATATTCATTGGGTGTTAATATGAAAAAATATATTTTGCCTGCCGTATTATTAGTTAGCGTATTTGCAGTTTCCGGATGCGTTCCCGCAAATTCAAAAGATTTAACTCAGTTGCGCGACGAAGTTTCGCAGATGCAAATAAATTTTAGCGAGCTGCAAACCAGAAATGCGGATTTATCTCTCAAAACAGATTCCGCCACCGGAAATTCCGACGTGTTAAACGAAACGGTAAAAGATATTCAAAATAAAATTCTTATACTTACGCAAAAAGTTCAGGCGCTTGAAAATGAAATAAGAAACAGCCAGAGCGCAAAAATTGTGGACGCTTACGATTTATCCGCGGCTACAAATACCGCTCCTAATCTTGCGCCGGCGGCGCCATTGGCTCAAGTTTCTCCCGTAAGCGTTTATCAAACCGCATACAGCGATTACGCCCGAGGAAAATACGATTTATCATATCAAGGTTTTAAATCTTTCATTGAAAAATTCCCGTCTTCGGAGCTTGCCCCTCAAGCGCAGTTTTATATGGGCGAGTGCATGTATTCCCTAAAAAACTGGGACAGAGCCGTTGAAGAATACAAAAAAGTTGAAAAAAATTACAAGTTGTCGGATTTAACAGTAACCGCAAAACTTAAAACAGCTCTTAGTTATGAGGCTTTAGACAAGAAAAGCGACGCGTTAAATATTTTCGCTTTGATAGTTAAAGACTATCCTCAGAGTTCGGAAGCTCTGACGGCAAGAGAAAAAATCAGAGCGTATAGTGATGTTAAAAAGAGATAATACAGATTCGTTAATTAAATATCTTGCGATTGCAATCGCATTGCATTTGACGGCAGTTCTCATATATGAAATACACCGCATAAGGCATAATCGTGTTTTTATGTCGGTACCGATAGAGGTTTCTTTTTTTACTCCGTCTGTGCAGCGCGCAGACCCGGCTCCCGTTGCGCCTAAGGAAGAACCTAAAAAGCAGCAGCCGAAAGAAGAACCGCCTAAAAAAGGCGACGTTGCCGTAAAAGACAAATCTAAGAAGCCGGAAAAATCCAAGCCGGTAGATAATACCCCTAAAACACAACAGTCGGAAACAAAACCTACTAATGAAGTCGCAGGTTCGCAATACGGCGGATTGTCGTTAGACACTCAAGATTTTAAATATGCGTATTACACTAACACCGTTGTGCGAAAAATAGGAAGATTTTGGCAGTGGACGGAAAGTTACGGAAAGCTTAGAGCTGTAGTGTTTTTTAGAATACTTAAAAACGGAGCCGTTGTTGATATAAAAGTTACGGACTCGTCCGGCGATTCCGGTTATGACAGAAACGCCGCGCGCGCCATTGAGCTTGCAAGTCCGTTTGCTCCTCTTCCGGAAGATTACGAGAAAGATTCTTTAGGCGTTTATTTTGAGTTTAAATACAGGAATTAAAAAATGAAAAAAATTTTAGCTTTGGCGTCGTTAGTTTTGTTTTTCGCTTCGTCGGTTTTTGCGCAGGGAGACATTTATTTGTCTCTTTCCGCTACCGGAAGCAGGTCTGACATTGCAATTCAGTCGTTTAGCTATTCCGACGGGCTTGACGAAAGCGCAAGCAACGCGGCGGTTTTAAAAGAAGCCGTAGAAAACGATCTTATTCTTTCAAGATATTTCAACATTATTTTGGGCGATCCTTCAAAAAATATACCTTTTGCGCAGCAGCTTGAATTTTGGGATAAAAAAGGCGCGTCGGTTTTGCTTGGCGCCGACATTGTAAAAACTTCAGACGGACAGTTTACTACGGAAGCTAAACTTTACGACGTTATGTCCGGACAGGTTATTTGGAAACAAAATTATACCGCTAAAAAAGCGGACTCAAGAACTATAGCGCATTCAATAAGCGACGAAATTATTCGCCGTTTCACGGGCGAGCGCGGCATAGCCGGTTCAAAAATAGTTTTTGTAAACAACAGCACAAAAAATAAAGAGCTGTATATTGTAGATTATGACGGACACAATTTGAGAAGGCTTACAAAAGACGGTAAAATAAATCTTTTGCCGAAGTGGTCGCCGGACGGAAGCGGAATAATATACACCAGCTACATATATAACAATCCGGATTTAATGTTTTTAGATCTTGAGAAAAATAAGAGAAGCGTAATTTCAAAATATACGGGGCTTAACGCCACGGGCTCTTTTTCTCCGGACGGAACAAAAATTATTCTTACCCTTTCTCGCGGCAAAGCTCCAAACTTATATCTTATAACGCCCAAAGGCGAAATATTGCGCAGACTTACCGACGGCGCGGCAATAGATACAAGCGCGACGTTTGCCCCGAACGGTCAGGAAATAGTTTTTATATCGGACAGACCGGGTTATCCGCAGCTTTACATAATGAACGTTGAAGGCGGAAACGTCAGAAGGCTTACCACTTCGGGATATTGCGATTCTCCGGCGTGGTCCCCGAGAGGAGATAAAATAGTTTTCACTATGAGACAGCCCGGCGGAAACTACGATTTATACGTTTACGATTTGCCCACGGCAAAAGTTACAAAACTCACAAACGGACAAAGAAACAACGAAAACCCCACATGGTCTCCCGACGGCAGATTTGTGGTATTTTCTTCAAACAGATCCGGAAAGAGCGAAATATACATAATGGCTATAGACGGTTCCGGAACCAGAAAACTTGCGGCAATGCCGGGAAGTTCGTTTACTCCGTCGTGGTCTCCAAATTTAAGCGACAAATAAAAAAATATAAAGAGGTGGAACAATGTTTGCCGGTAAAAGCGTTTTTGCAATAATTTGGATGGGCGGCTGGCCGTTTTGGATTTTAATAGGCGCGTCGGTTTTATCTATAGCCGTAATTATTTTAAAGCTTATGGAATTTAAAAACAAATCTAAAGTTACAAGAAAAACTTTTATAAACCAAATTTTAGAAAAGCTCAGAAAGAAAAATGTTGACGGCGCAATTAATTTGTGCGACAACACGTTGTCCCCTATGGCTCCGGTGGTTAAAGCCGGTCTTGACGCTTATTCAAGCAAGGAAGGAACTCCCGGCGAAGCTATGGATAGAGAAATTAAAATTCAAACTATTATTCTTGAAAAATATACGACTATTATCGGAACAATAGGAAGTATCGCGGTTTACATAGGCTTGCTTGGAACGGTTATCGGAATTATTAAATCTTTTAAAAATATAGCGCAGGTAGGCTCCGGCGGAATTTCGGTAGTTATCGGCGGAGTGTCGGAATCTCTTATAGCAACTGCGGCAGGTCTTGCGGTGGCAATTCCTGCGGTTATAGCTTACAACTTTTTGAGCAAAACTATAGATAATTTCGTGGTAGATATGGAATACAGCGCGTCTGCCGTAGAAGACTTTATATCGGGGAAATAAACGATGAAATCCTCCAGAGGCAAAAGCAAAGTAGTATCTGAAATAAACATAACTCCGTTTACCGACGTAATACTTGTGCTTCTCATAATTTTTATGATAACAACCCCAATGCTTATGCAGCCGGGGATAAAAGTAAATCTTCCAAAAACCGCCACTACCGACAGCGAAGATTCAACAAACGTTGAAGTTCTTATCACAAGAGACGGGTTTGCTTACATACAGGGCAAACAAATTCATTCTTCAAACGTTGAACAGACCATAAGGCAGCTGCTTGCAAAATCTCCGGATAAGCCGATAGTTATAAAAGGCGATAAAGACGTAAAATACGATTATATCATGCAGTTTATGGATAAAGCAAAAATTGCCGGCGCCACAAAGTTTGCTCTTGCCGTTGACAATAAAATGAAGTAACGGAGGTCGTTGTGATAAGAAAGTTAAAACGCGCCGTAAAAACTCAAGCCGTTGATACCGTCGGCGTTAAATCAAAAAATAATAACACTGCTCTTAACTGGCTGCTGCTGTTGTTGTGTTTTATTGCGGGTTCAAGCCTGCTGTTTTATTCTCCGATGTTTTTATACGATTTAATTTCCGGCGCCAAAACTCCTAATTTTTCTTTGCAATGGCCTGTAATCAGATTTTTTATAGAACCATATTACGCGTTTACGTATTACGCTCTTACATTAAACAGAAATTTTTATCAGCCTGCGGTTATATCGTGGTTTGCATGGGTTATAGTTTTAATTTTAATTTATTGCAAAGTGTCCGCTAAAACCGTTAAACAAACTATTGTAAAAGTTTTTTACGGCGTGTTGTTTTTGCTTTCCGCTTTTGTGCTTACCGCAATGCTTCCTCTTGAAGGAGCTAAACTTATAAAGCCGGCCGGTTTTATTGCCGTTGACACGCATTCGCATTCTCTTTATTCTCATGACGGCGTTGCCGCTCCCGCGTCAAATCTTACGTTTCACAATAAACACGGATACGATTCGTTTTTTATAACAGAACACGCCGTTTCGTCAAGCCTTGAACAGTTCCCTCAAAATGTTGTAAATAAAAAAGTTTTCCCGGGCGTTCAAATGCAGACCAGCGACGGAATATCTCTTGTTCTTCTTGCTCAAAAAAAGTTTGACGCAAGCAATTTCAGAGGCAAAACTACCGAAGAGCTTATAAGTTTGGCTCATGAAAACGGCATGATTGCCATTGTTCCGCATTGGTGGAAATGGCACAAGTTTACTTTTGAAGAGTTGCGCGATATGGGCATAGACGGTTTTGAAATTTATAATTGCGGATACAGATATTTTGACGAAACCGAGCAGCGCGCGCTTATTAATTTTGCAAAACAAGACGGGCTTTTAATGTTTGGCGTTACCGACTGGCACGGCTGGGGGTATATGACCGACGTTTGGACTGTTTTTAAAGGTTCTAAAAACGTAAACTTAAGAGACCAGCTTATAGAAAACCCCGATATAAGCGTAATACTTTACAGAGAAAAGCAAAGCTCGGATATCGGCAGATTTATTTTTGAACCTTTTGCGGCGTTCTATTATTACGTTAAAAACGCAGAGACGATTTATCTGTTTTCTTTTATGTTTTGGTTTGCCGTTTTGTTTTTACTTCTTACCGGCAAAGTTTCAAAATATATAACGCGCAATTTGCCTTTTGCAATGTCCGTATTTTTTGCGGGCGCGACGGCGTTTTATATAAATATTGCGTCTGATGTTATGAGCAGATTTATTTTTCTTACGGTAGCGCCTATACTTGCGCTAATTTGCGTTTTATGGTTTGTTGTATGGATAATAAATAAAAAAGCAGCTAAATAGAAACCGTTCAAACGGAGACGCAGTTTATGATAAAACAAATCTTAAAAAATCTTTTTATTGATTCCGCTTTAAAAGAGGATGTTCAGTTTTTAAAAAAGATTGAGCTGTTTCAGGGCGTTCACGATAAAGCGCTTGCAAAAATAGCTTTGATAGTTTTTAAAAAAACTTACGCCGTCGGCGATAAAATTTTTAAAATTAAACAGGAAGCCAACGTAGTTTACATAATAAAAGAAGGCGAAATAAAAATAAGCAGCGCCAGCTCCGATAAAATTTTAGGGGCTGAAGATTTTTTCGGCGAAATTGCGCTTTTTGAAAATAAAAAACATGACTCTTCTGCAACGGCTGTAAAAAAATCCGAGCTCTATCTTATATACAGAGTTAAGCTTGACGACTTGGTTGACTCCGACATTAAGACCGGTTTTAAGATAATGAAAAATCTTTCAAATATATTCGCCACAAGACTTAAGTGTTTGGAATTATAAAACTATGATGACGGAATCGTCTAAAAATAAAGTTTTTATTTTGTCTGTTTTAATTTTTGTGGCAGTGTGCCTGTTTTTATATTTTGCAAAAGGCATACTTGCCCCGTTTTTGCTTGCCGCATTTTTAACTTATCTGCTTTCGCCTCTTGTTACAAAAATACAGTCTTACGGTTACAGAAGATGGGTTGGCGTAGCCGTTATTGCGGCTATATTTTTGGCGTTTATAGCCGCGCTTTTAATAATTTTTATTCCTATATTTCTTGAAGAAATAGACAAACTTTCCGTAAATATTCCGACATATTATAATTCCTTAAACGGTTTGCTTGTCCGCTTGAAAGAAAATGCCGAAAGCGCTCTTCCGATGCTTAAAGAATATAACGTTGCGGATATAGTAATTGATAAAGTTAAAAACATATCTATCGGGGCAGCTCAAAGAATTCCGCAATATGTTGTGAGCATGTTTTCAATATTCTCACTATTTGTTTTAATTCCGCTGCTATCGCTTTTTATGCTTTTGGGCGGAGAAAAAACCGTTCAGTCAATAGTTGAGTTTGTGCCTGAAAAATTTGTTGAAACTATACTGGCCGTAATTTATGAAATAGATTCGGTGCTTGGCAGATTTATAAGAGGGCAGCTTATAGAAGCTTCGTTTGTCGGCGTAATGTCTGTTGCCGCATTAAGTATTTTTAACGTGAATTTTGCGCTTATAATAGGGTTGACGGCAGGAGTGGCAAACTTGGTGCCTTACGCCGGGCCTACGGTAGGTCTTTTAATTGCGTCGGCGGTTGCTCTTATACAATATCAAAGCGTGGAAATTCTTTTTAAAGTAATACCCGCTTTTCTTATAATACAATTTTTAGATAATAATTTTGTTCAGCCTTTTGCCGTAGGGCAGAATGTAAACTTAGGTCCTGTAACAATGATTTTTGTGATGCTTGCGGGCGCGCAAATTTTCGGTTTTTTAGGAATAGTTTTTGCGGTTCCCGTGGCGGCAATAATAAAAACTATTTTTGTAATGCTTTTTAAAAAGTATAAGAACGCAATATAGCGGCAAAAATTCAATTTGAATTTGCAGTTCAAAGGCGGCCGTATGGAAAATAAAGTTCAGACTTTTTCGCTTTTGACGGAAGACGACATTCATTTGTTTCGCGAAGGCAGCCATTTTAGGCTTTATGAAAAAATGGGCTCTAAACTTGTTTCCAAAGACGGCGTTGACGGCGCATATTTTTGCGTGTGGGCGCCAAATGCAAAAAGCGTTTGCGTAACCGGAGATTTTAATTCTTGGAGCAGGCAGTCTCATCCGCTTATTTTGCGCTCCGACGGCTCCGGAATTTGGGAAGGTTTTATTGCCGGTCTTAAACAAGGCGACGCTTACAAATATTTTATAACTTCAAACTTTAATAACTACTCGGTAGAAAAAGCCGACCCCTACGCATTTCATTTTGAAACTCCAAAAAAAACCGCATCAAAACTTTGGAAACTTGATTATTCATGGAGCGATTCCGTTTGGATGAATTCAAGAAAACAAAAAAACGCAAATAATGCTCCCATATCTATTTACGAAGTTCATCTCGGTTCGTGGCGCAGAAAGCCGGAAGATAACGACAGATATCTTACTTATACGGAAATTGCAGATTCTCTTGCGGACTACTGCCGCGATATGGGGTTTACGCATGTAGAACTTTTGCCCGTCATGGAGCACCCTTTTGACCCGTCGTGGGGTTATCAGAGTTTAGGATATTTTGCGCCTACGTCCCGTTTTGGAACTCCGCAGGATTTTATGTATCTTGTGGATAAACTTCACCGCGAAAAAATAGCCGTAATTTTAGACTGGGTTCCCTCGCATTTTCCGTTTGACGAGCACGGGCTTGCTTTTTTTGACGGCACGTGTCTTTACGAACATGCCGATAAAAGACAGGGTTTTCATCCGGACTGGAAAAGCGCAATTTTTAATTACGGAAGAAATGAAGTAAAAGATTTCTTAATTTCAAGCGCGCTTTTTTGGCTTGATAAATATCACATTGACGGACTAAGGGTGGACGGCGTTGCGTCTATGCTGTATCTTGATTATTCAAGAAAAGAGGGCGAGTGGCTTGCGAATAAATACGGCGGCAAAGAGAATCTTGAAGCGATAGAATTTATAAAACGCTTAAATCATGTGGTTTACGAAAATTATGACGGAGTGCAAACTTACGCCGAAGAATCAACGTCGTGGCCTATGGTTTCAAAGCCTACGTATCTTGGTGGTTTGGGGTTTGGATATAAATGGAACATGGGCTGGATGAACGACGTTTTAAGTTACATGCAGGTAGATCCTGTTTTTAGAAAATATCATCACGGGAAACTTACATTTAGCTTTATTTACGCTTTCAGCGAAAATTTTGTTTTGCCTTTTTCGCACGACGAAGTTGCAAACGGCAAAGGTTCGTTAATATCAAAACTTCCCGGAGATAAATGGAGACAGTTTGCCAATTTGCGCGTTTTGTTTGCGTATATGTATTCGCACCCCGGTAAAAAACTTTTGTTTATGGGCGGAGAGTTCGGACAATTCAAAGAGTGGGATTTTAACGGCAGTTTAGACTGGCACCTTTTGGCGTATCCTGAAAATTCAGGGGTGAAAAAATTTGTCAGAGATTTAAATTCCGTCTATAAACAAAATCCGGCGCTGTTTGAAAACGATTTAAGCTGGGAAGGTTTCAGCTGGGTGGACGCCAACGATTCCGACAACAGCATAATTACTTTTATCCGCAAAGCTCCAAAAGCCAAAGAAGCGGTGCTGTGCATATTTAATTTTACGCCTATCCCGCGGCACAATTATAAAATAGGAGTAGATTATAAAGGCAAATGGGAAGAAATACTCAACAGCGACGCCAAAGAATATTTTGGCAGCGGAGTAGGAAATCTCGGATTTAAAGAAACTAAAGATTTTGGCGCGCATGCGAAGCCTTACAGCCTTGAAGTTTCCATACCGCCGCTTGCCGCTGTTTTTTTTAGATATAAGTATTAAGCGATAAACTGTAAAAATAAAATTATTTATAACGGAGCAGAAAATGTCTTCCCCAACGGACGCGTTAAAAATTAAAGTTGAGAAATCAAAACAAGAGCTGGAAAAAACCGGATACTTTAAACCGGTAAAAATTTTTGTAGGCTCGGCAACTTGCGAGAATGCCGCCGGCGCGCAAAAAGTTTACGAAGTTTTTTCCGATGCTCTAAAAAACGGTTCGGACTTTTTTTTAACTAAAAAGGGATGCGCCGGAAGATGCAATCTTGAGCCTACCGTAGAAGTTTATTTTGAAGGCAAAAAACCTGAAAATTACGTGCATGTAAACGAAGAAAAAGCGCGCGAAATAATTGACGGTTTAAAAAAGGTTAAAAAATGACAAAACGACATATTTTTGACAACTTTCAAAAAACTTTTGCAGACGAAAAATTTTTTCTGCAGCAAACCCGCGTTGCGTTAAGAAATTGCGGACTTATAGACCCTGAAAATATTTACGATTATCTTTATAATGCGCAAGGTTATAAAGCTCTTGCAACGGTTTTGGAAACAATGAAGCCGCAAGACGTTGTTGAAGCCGTAAAAAAGTCCGGCATTCGCGGACGCGGCGGCGCCGGTTTTCCTACAGGTTTAAAATGGGAGTTTACCGCTAAAGAAAAAAATTCTGAAAAATATATAGTGTGCAACGCCGACGAGGGCGACCCCGGCGCGTTTATGGACAGAAGCGCAATTGAAGGCGACCCTCACAGCATAGTTGAAGGAATGCTTATCGGCGGATATGCCGTAGGAGCTTCTAAAGGCATAGTTTATATAAGAGCGGAATATCCTCTTGCCGTGGAGCGTTTGGAAAAAGCGTTTGTTGCCGCAAGACAGGAAGGGCTGCTGGGTAAAAATATTTTAGGTTCAAAATTTAGTTTTGACATAGAAATAAGGCTTGGCGCCGGAGCATTTGTTTGCGGCGAAGAAACCGCGTTGATAAATTCCATAGAAGGCAAGCGCGGAATGCCGCGTCCGCGCCCGCCGTTTCCGGCGGTCAACGGAGTTTTTGGAAAGCCGACTCTTGTAAATAACGTTGAAACATGGGCTAATATACCGGCGATATTTCTTGAAGGCGCCGATTGGTTTTCTTCCATAGGAACTGAAAAATCTAAAGGCACAAAAGTTTTTGCGCTCGCCGGAAAAATTAAAAACACCGGTCTTGTTGAAGTGCCTATGGGCACAACTTTAAGACAAATAGTTTACGATATCGGCGGCGGAATTCCTAATAATAAAAAATTGAAATCAGTTCAAACCGGCGGACCTTCCGGAGGATGTCTTACCGAGAAATTTTTAGATACAAGCATAGATTACGAATCTCTTGCCGCGGCTGGTTCTATAATGGGTTCCGGCGGAATGATAATTATAGACGAAGATTCCTGCATGGTAAATCTTGCGAAATATTTTATTGAGTTTACGCAAAGCGAATCTTGCGGAAAGTGCGTTCCGTGCCGCGAGGGCACCACGAGAATGTATGAGCTTCTTACAAGAATTACCGAGGGAGAAGGCAAAGACGGCGATATAGAACGTCTTGAAAATTTGGGCGATATGATGAAAAAATCTTCGCTTTGCGGTTTAGGACAGTCGGCGCCAAACCCGGTTTTAAGCACAATTAAAAATTTCAGACAAGAGTATGAAGAACACGTGCTGCTGAAAAAATGCAGAGCTAAAGTTTGCGAAAAACTTGTTGATTACGTTATCAACGATAATTGCGTAGGCTGCGGCGCGTGCAGAAGAGTTTGTCCGGCTGAAGCTATAGAGGGAGCGGTCAAAGCAAAGCATTACATATATAAAGCAAAATGCGTTCACTGCACGAGATGTTTTAAAACGTGTAAATTTAACGCTGTTGATAAAGCTTCCGGTTTGGAGAATACGAAATGATAAAAGTTTACATAAATGACAGACCTTACGACGTTGTTGACGGTATAACTATAATGCAGGCCGCCACAACGGCAGGATATAAAATTCCAAGTTTGTGTTATCACCCCAGACTTTCCACATACGGCGGCTGCCGCGTTTGCATAGTTGAAGTTGAGGGAATTAAAAATTTTGTGGCGTCGTGTTCTTATCCGGTTAAAGAGGGAATGAAAATTCACACAAATACCGAGGCTATAAGAAAAGCGCGCAAAGAAATAGTGGAGCTTATTTTAGACAATCATCCGCAAGACTGCAACGTTTGCATGAGAAACGGAATGTGCGAGCTGCAAAATTTAGCGCGCACGGTCGGCGTGGAAACAAGAGATTTTGAGGGCGCAAGAAAAAAATACGATAAAGATAACGCTTCGCCTTGCGTAACAAATAATCAGGAAAAATGTATTCTCTGCGGACGCTGCGTTCGCACATGCGCCGAGATACAAAATATTCACGCTATAGATTTTGTAAACCGCGGAATTAACACAAAAATTTCGCCCGCGTTTAACGCGTCTTTTAAAGACAGCGTTTGTTCTAATTGCGGTCAGTGTATAAACGTTTGCCCAACGGCAACGCTTATGGAACACAATTATATTAAGGAAGCGTTTGCCGCTTTAAATGATAAATCAAAAATTAAAATAGCTCAAATTGCGCCGTCGGTACGCGCGGCTATCGGCGAATATTTCGGCATAAAACCTGGGCAAAACTGGGAAAAAGAAACCGCCGCAGCTTTAAGAAAGCTCGGTTTTGATTACGTTTTTGACACGCAGTTTGCCGCCGATTTAACCATAATGGAAGAGGCGAGCGAGTTTTTAGACAGACTTAAAAACGGCGGCGTTTTGCCGATGATAACTTCTTGTTCTTCGGCGTGGATGAAAGCTATGGAACAGTTTTATTCCGATTTAATACCAAACGTTTCAAGCTGCCGTTCGCCAATGTCTATGTTAAGTTCAATAACAAAAACGTATTTTGCAAAACAAATAAATGCCGATCCTAAAAATATTGTAAATATTGCGTTTATGTGCTGCGTGGCAAAAAAATACGAAGCAGCCCGTCCGGAGCTTGAAATAGACGGCATGCGCACGACGGATTATTCTCTTACCACAAGAGAGCTAGGCTGGATGTTAAAATCCGCCGGCATAGATTTGCCGACGTTAAAAGGCGAAGAATTTGATTCTCCGCTGGGGCAGTCTTCGGGCGCGGCTACAATTTTCGGCGCCACGGGCGGCGTTATGGAAGCGGCTCTTCGCACGGCTTATGAGTTTGCAACGGGAAAAACTTTAGAAAATATAGATATAAAAGAAGCCCGCGGAATTGCGGGAATAAAAGAAGGGAAAATAGACGTAGGCGGCACGGAAATACGCTTTGCCGTAGCAAGCGGTCTTGGCAACGCGTCTAAAGTTTTAAACGAAGTCAGAAAAGATAAAAACAAATATCACTTTATTGAAATAATGGCGTGCCCCGGCGGTTGTATCGGCGGCGGCGGGCAGCCTTACGCTGGGCTTGGTTCCCAGCCGTTTGATATAGGTTTGTTAAAGTTAAGAGCGCAGGCGCTTTATAATTGCGATGTCGCAAAAGTCATTAGAAAAAGCCACGAAAATCCGGACATACAAAAACTTTATAAAGATTTTCTCGGCAAGCCTTTAGGCGAAAAGGCGCACAAACTTTTGCATACGCATTACAAGCAACATTTTCCCGTTGGCATTTTACCTAATAAAAACAAAAGTTAAGAAGTTGGGAAGCTTAGAAGTTGAGTAGTGACCTTTTAAAATGGATTCCGATTGTGTCGGTTTTACTATGGTGAGACAAGCTTTCATCGTAATGGCAAAACAAAAGGTCATACACATTGCGAGAGGAAAAAATGGCTGATAAAAAGCAGATAGAATTAAAAGCTTATATTGAAAAATATTCAAAAAAAGACGATGCAAGCTCGTATTTGATTGCGGTTTTGCATAAAGCGCAGGTTCTTTACGGTTACCTGTCTAAAGAAACTATGGAGTTTGTCGCAGAAGAAATGAATGTTCCTGCGGCTCACATTTGGGGGGTGGCGACGTTTTATCATTATTTTAATTTAACTCCGCAGGGCAAATACACAATTTCCGTTTGCCTTGGCACGGCGTGCTACGTAAAAGGCGCTGTGGAAATTATGGAAGCGATTAAAGAAGAGCTAAATATAAAAGAAGGCGAAACGACGGAAGATATGATGTTTACGCTTCAGGAAGCAAGATGTTTAGGCGCGTGCGGGCTTGCGCCTGTTATAATGGTAAACGGAAAAATCCACGGCGATTTAACTCCGAAAAAAGTAATTGAAGTAATAAACGAATATAAAAAAGCGGGAATGTAGTTAAAAAACTAAAAAAACAAAAGCGATAAAAAAACCTCGCCTGATTTGGCGGGGTTTTTTTATAAAAGTTTGACATATTTTTATTTTAGATATACAATGAAGCCAAACAAAAAAGGGCGGCGATTTAATTGAAACACATAGATGAAAAAACAATAAATTCTCTTATTAATATAAAAGTTTATCCTCGGGAAATAGACGAAATTTTAGAGAAAACAAAACTGCTCAAAAGACTTTCTCTTGAAGATTGCGCAAAACTTCTTGCCGTAGCCGACGCAAAACTCCTCAAAAAAATTTACAAAGCCGCTGCGCGCGTAAAAAATATAATTTACGGTAAGCGCGTGGTTTTATTTGTTCCGCTGTATATAAGCAACGTGTGCGCAAATACATGTCTTTACTGCGGTTTTTCGGTAAACAATAAATTAACCGTTAGAAAAAAACTCTCTCTTGAAGAAATAAAAAAACAAACTGAAATTTTGCTTAAGCGCGGGCATAAACGCATTTTAATGGTTGCCGGCGAAACGGCTTCTTCCGATGAAAACGTTAATTATTATATAGACGCCGTTAAAGCTATTTATGCGGCGGATTATAAAGGCAGCAAAATAAAAAGAGTTAATGTAAACGTTGCGCCTTTAAGCGTAGAACAGTTTAAAAAATTAAAAGACGCCGGTATAGGCACGTATCAGTTGTTTCAGGAAACCTATCACGACGCCACATACAGAAAACTTCATGTGGCAGGCGCAAAATCAGAACCGGATAACAGGCTTGACGCAATTGACAGAGCTTTTGAAGCCGGTATTGACGACGTGGGCATAGGGACGCTCTTTGGTCTTTACGATTATAGATTTGAAGTTTTGGCAATGCTTATGCATATAGAATATCTTGAGAAAAAATTCGGGATAGGGCCTCACACTATTTCCATGCCGCGTATAGAGCCCGCGCAGGGAACAAATTATGCCGATCACGGCGAATACCCTCTTACGGATGAAAATTTTAAAAAGCTTGTAGCGGTTTTGCGTTTGTCCGTTCCTTATACCGGAATAATAATGTCCACGAGAGAAACATCCGAAATGCGCGACGAGCTTGTTAATTTGGGCGTTTCGCAAATAAGCGCCGAGTCGCGAGTAACTCCGGGGGGGTATGAAGAAGTTGTTCAGGATAATAAAACCGTTGAAAAACAATTTTCTTTAAATGACCAAAGAAGTTTAACCGAAATAACTTCGTCGCTAATTTTGCAAGGGCTCATACCTTCTTTTTGCGCGGCGTGTTACCGCAAAAACCGCACCGGCGAACATTTTATGGATTTGGCAAAACCGGGCGATATAAAACACATGTGCGATATTAACGCGCTTGTAACACTAAAAGAGTATCTTGAAGATTTTGCGGAACCGGAAGTAAAAAAAGCAGGCTATAAACTTATTGAAGAAGCTAAAAAAAATCTTGATGCCGAAGCTATAAAAACTTTAGAAAAAATGTTTAAAAATATAGACGCCGGAATTCGCGACGAATATGTATAAACGCTAATATATAACGACAATTAAATCGTTTGAATTAAAAACATATCACAGCAGCGGGCAAATAAATTTATTTGTCCGCTGCTTTTTTTTACATTCAAAAATCAATGAAAATTTAGCGCGCTAAAATTTAGAGTAATCTAAAACTATTGACATGTTTGAATAAAATTGTATAATCATATCAGTATTTTTTTATAGATAAAAAAATATCTAATCCTGAAATCAAATCAACGGTGAAATTATGAGAGAAGTTTCAGAAGCTACAATAAGAAGGCTTCCTGTTTATCATCATTATTTATTAAAAACAAAAGAAATGGGAATTGCCGCAATATCTTCAACGCAAATCGCCTCGGATTTAAATTTAACTCCCATACAGGTTAGGAAAGATTTGGAAGCCACCGGGCTGAAAGGCAAACCGAAAGTCGGTTACGCGGTTTCGGATTTGCTTGGCGCAATAGAAACTTTTTTAGAATGGAATAAAATAAATCCCGCAATTCTCATCGGCGCGGGGCATTTGGGTTACGCAATATTGGGGTATCAGGGTTTTGAACATTACGGTTTGAAAATTGCCGCGGCTTTTGACAACGATTTTGCAAAAATAGGAAAACTTATCCACGGAAAACCTATTTATTCAATAGATTCCATGGAAAAATACATACGCGAACATAAAACCGAAGTGGGCATTTTAACGGTTCCGGCGTCATCGGCGCAAGAACTTGCAGATATAATGATATCTGCCGGAATTAAAGCTATTTGGAGTTTTGCGCCGGCAAGAATTACAACATCGGCTAAAGACGTAATAATTCAGCACGAAAATTTAGCGTCGTCGCTTGCGGTGTTATTTAAAAATATAAATAAAAAATCTTTATAACAGGAGCTTTACAAATGGAAGCCGGTTACAGTAAGTTTGACAGGGTTTGCCAAATTATTGAAGAAAACAACTACGATAAGTCAAAGCTTATCCCTATTTTGCAAGCCGTGCAAAATGAATACAGATATTTGCCGGAAGAAATTTTGGCGTTTATAGCGTCGTCATTAAGAATTTCTCCCGCAAGAGTTTACGGCGTGGCTACGTTTTTTGCGCATTTTACGCTTAAACAAAAAGGCAAACATATTATTAAAGTTTGCGACGGCACCGCCTGTCACGTAAAAAAATCCACAAATCTTATAAATACGATAAAAAATAAACTTGCTCTTAAAGACGGAGAGTTCACAACAAAAGATATGCTGTTTACGCTTGAAACCGTGTCATGCCTTGGCGCGTGCGGACTTGCGCCGGTTATGGTTGTTGACGAGGATGTTTTCGGTCAGGTTACTCCTGATAAAGTTATACAAATTATAGATTCAATTCTTAAACAGGAGGCGGCGCAATAATGTTAGATTTAAAAAAAATAACCGAATCCGTCCAGAAATCTCTTGGAAATGTGACAAAAAGAATTATTATATGCGCCGGCACGGGCTGCGTTGCAAACGGCTCTTTAAAAGTTTTTAACGCTTTTATAAAAAGCGCGGACGAGCTTGGAGTTAAAATATCCGTAGAACTTAAAGAGGAAAAAGGAAAAACTAATCTTCTTTCAAAAAGCGGCTGTCAGGGTTTTTGCCAGATGGGACCTTTGGTAAATATTTTGCCGTCGGGAATTCTCTATACAAAAGTTAAAGTTGAAGACGTAAAAGAAATTTTGGAAAAAAGCATAAAAGCCGACGAAGTTATAGAAAGGCTGTGTTACAACGACAACGGCAAAGTTTGCAAAGGTCAAAATGAAATTCCTTTTTATCAAAAACAAAGCAGAATGGTTTTAAAGCAGTGCGGAGTTGTAGATCCTGAAAACATAGACGAATATATTTTTGACGGCGGTTACAGAGCCGCAAAAAAAGCCTGTATAGATATGACGGACAAAGAAATCTGCGACGTTGTTTTAGCCGCGGGTCTTAGAGGCAGAGGCGGCGGCGGATTTCCAACGGGTAAAAAGTGGGATTTAACGCGCGTTCAGCAGAGAGATAAAAAATATATTATCTGTAACGGCGACGAAGGAGACCCCGGCGCGTTTATGGACAGAAGCGTTATGGAAGGCAACCCTCACAGCGTTATAGAAGGAATGATAATAGCGGCAAAAGCAATCGGCGCCGACGAGGGTTATGTTTACGTAAGAACCGAATACGGGCTTGCCGTTGAAAGAATGAAGAAAGCCGTTGAAGCCGCCGTGCAAAAAGGCGTTTTAGGAAAAAATATTTTTGGAAGCGCGCACAATTTTACGCTTCACGTTATGGAAGGCGCGGGCGCTTTTGTTTGCGGCGAAGAAACCGCGCTTATAGCTTCTATTGAGGGAAAAAGAGGCATGCCTTCGCCAAAACCTCCGTTTCCGGCGCAGAGCGGTCTTTGGGAAAAACCGACTGCCATAAATAATGTAGAAACGCTTGCCACGGTTCCTCTTGTAATTAATTACGGCGCGGATTCGTTCAGACAGCTTGGCACGCCGCAGTCTCCGGGAACAAAAACTTTTGCTCTTACGGGTCAGGTTTTAAATACGGGGCTTATAGAAGTGCCTATGGGAACAACTTTAAGACAGGTTGTTTTTGATACTGCCGGCGGAGTAACCGACGAAAAAGGAAAAGTTGACGATAAAAATTTTAAAGCCGTGCAAATAGGCGGACCTTCGGGCGGATGTCTAACAAAAGAACATCTTGACCTGCCGCTTGATTTTGATTCTCTCAAAAAAGTCGGCGCAATGGTAGGTTCCGGCGGGCTTGTTGTTATGAATCAAAATACCTGTATGGTAAAGATGGCAAAGTTTTTCATGCAGTTTACTCAAAACGAATCTTGCGGAAAATGCGTTTTGTGCAGAGAAGGCACAAGACAAATGCTTTTAATGCTTGAAGATATTACCGAGGGAAGAGCCGACGAAAATACTCTTACCCTTTTAGAAAAACTCGCTAAAGCCGTGCAGGTAGGTTCTTTGTGCGGGCTTGGAAAAACGGCGCCAAACCCCGTGTTGTCAACGCTTAGATATTTTAGAGACGAATATAACGCTCATGTAAAAGATAAGAGATGTCCCGCCGGAGAATGTTCAAATCTTGTAAATTACAGCATTAACGATAAATGTTTAGGCTGCACGGCGTGCGCAAGAAAGTGCCCTGTCGGCGCAATTGCGGGAACGCTTAAAAAACAGCATGTAATAGATACCGTAAAATGCATAAAGTGCGGAGTCTGTTTGGATACATGTAAATTTAATGCCGTGGTAAGAGGATAAAAAATGGAAAAACATTTAATTATAAATAACAAAACGGTTTCTTTTGACAACGAAAAAAATATTTTAGAAATCATCAGAAAAGAAAATATTGAACTTCCCACATTTTGCTATCATTCCGAATTAAGCGCTTACGGTTCGTGCAGGCTTTGCATGGTTGAAGTTGAGGGTAGAGGCATTCTTCCCGCTTGTTCCACTCCTCCGGAAAACGCAATGAAAATAAGAACCAACAACGAACAAATCCGCGAGATGAGAAAAATAATAGTAGAGCTTCTTCTTGCAAACCATGACAAAAGATGCACAACCTGCCGCAAAAGCGAAACTTGCCAGCTTCAAACGCTTGCAAGAAGACTCGGCATTGATACAATAAGATTCAGACCCGTCCTGAAAAAAGAACCTAAAGATTTATCAACTCACGCTTTAGTGCGAGACCCCAATAAATGCGTTTTGTGCGGCGACTGCGTGCGCTTTTGTGAAGAAGTGCAAAGCATAGGCGCAATAGATTTTGCAAACAGAGGGCCTAACTCCGTAGTTTGCCCGAGCTTCGGAAAAGATTTGGAAAGTTCGGAATGCGTTTACTGCGGCCAGTGCGCAAGAGTTTGCCCGACGGGCGCGCTTACGCCGAAGTCTGAAGTAAGCCTTGTTTGGAAAGCGTTGAGCGACCCGAAGAAAAAAGTTATAGTTGCAATTGCTCCGGCTGTGCGCGCGGCGATAGGCGAAGCGTTCGGGCTTGTCGGCGAAAACGGCACGGAAGCTGCCGGAAAAATTGTTACCGCGCTTCGCGCAATGGGTTTTGACAAAGTTTTTGATATATCTTTCAGCGCCGATATGACTATTGTTGAAGAGGCAAACGAATTTGTAGAAAGACTCGGCAACGGAAAAAGTATGCCGCAGTTTACGTCGTGCTGCCCCGCGTGGGTAAAATTTGTTGAGCAGTATTATCCCGACATGATAGAAAATCTTTCAAGCTGCCGTTCTCCTCAAGGGATGTTCGGTTCAATAGCTAAAAAAATAATGCCGGATATTTTAGAAGTTCCCAAAGAAGATTTGGTTGTAGTTTCCATAATGCCCTGCACGGCAAAAAAGTTTGAAGCAAGAAGATCCGAACTTTCAAAAGACGGTTTGCAGGATATAGATTATGTTTTAACGACGCAGGAATTTGCCAGAATGATAGAAGAGTCGGGTTTGCGTTTTGCGGAAATTGAAGCTTCGGCTTTTGATATGCCTATGGGTTTTAAAACGGGCGGCGGCGTAATATTTGGAAATTCAGGCGGAGTAACCGAAGCCGTTTTAAGAAATGTTATAAGCAAAACTAACGATTCCGTTGACGAAACGGAGCAGTTTAATTTTGTCCGCGGAGAAGACGGCATAAGAGAAGCAAAAGTAAACGTCGGCGGCAAAGAACTTAAAATAGCTATTGTTTACGGACTTAAAAACGCAAGACAAATAGTCCGAGACATAAAAGCCGATAAATCAAGATACGACTTTATAGAAGTTATGGCATGTCCCGGCGGATGCATAGGCGGAGCGGGACAGCCCGTTTACAAAGATTTGTCCGTAAGAAAAGTCCGCACAAAAGTTTTATACGAAAACGATAAAACTTTGGAACTTCACAAACCGCAGGACAATCCTTACGTGCGCGAGATGTATCAGCAATTCCTCGGAAAACCGGGAAGCAACGTTGCGCACGAGCTGCTGCATTCAAAACACAGCAATAAAAAAAGACTCAAAGAAGGACCTTTTACAATTCATAAATCCGTCAAAGAAAACAGATTAAATATTAATGTGTGCTTTGGCACAAGCTGTATGCTTAAAGGTTCGCAGAAACTTTTGAAACAAATTCTTGATTTCACGCAAGCTCATGAGTATAAAGATAATATCGGAATAGACGCGTCTTTCTGCTTTGAAAGATGTTCCAAAGGACCGGTTGTAAGAATAGGCGATAAGTTGATTGAAAAATGCACGATAGAAAAGGCAATTGAAACAATAGAAGAGCAGATAAAAAAATTCTCTAAAAATGCCTAAAAAATGCTAAAATAACGGCAGAGACTTAACGGTCTCTGCCGTTTTTGTTTTAAGGAGAAGTTTTTGTCAAGAATAATGGGAATAGATTACGGGCTAAAAAGAATAGGCGTAGCTCTTACCGATATGCTGCAAATAACGGCAAACCCTTTTGACGTAATAGAAAGCGTGTCGTTAAAAAAAGACGCGCAAAAAATATATGAAATTGCGCAAAATAATCAGGTTGAAACAATAGTTGTAGGAATCCCTCTTAACGACGTTCACACGGAAATGGCGGAAACAGTAAATAGTTTTATATCTAAACTTAAAGAATTAGGCAATATGAAAATAGAAACCGTGGACGAAAGTTTTACGACAAACGAAGCCATGGATTTGCTTGTAGGCAAAGCCGACGCCTCCCGAAAAAAACAAAAAGGCGTAAAAGACAAACTTGCCGCCGCCATTATTTTGCAGAGATATTTGGAAAAGTATCAAATTTGAGGTTTTATAATTTAACCTATGAAAGATAATGAAAGAGAAGAAATTTCTATCGCGGAAAAAACACCTTTAATAAGTATAATTGTGCCGGTATGGAATGTGGAAAAATATCTTGCACGCTGTTTAGACAGCGTGTTTGCCCAAACATTTAAAAATTTTGAAATTATTTGCGTCAACGACGGTTCTCCTGATAATTCGGCCGAAATACTTGAAGAGTATTCAAAAAAAGACTCGCGTATTAGAATTATCAATCAAGAAAATCAAGGACTGTCCGCTGCGCGTAACAGCGGGATGAGAAAAGCAAAAGGCAAGTATATTTATTTTTTAGATTCTGATGATTTTATTCATCCGCAGCTTTTAGAAATTACATATTATTTCATAACAAAATACAATGCAGATTGGATAACGTTCAGACATGATTCGGTTTTGCACAGAGTTGTCAAAAAAGCGGGCAATGCCGTAGAGTTTACATATGTGCCGCCTTTATATAAAAGTATAGAAGATATCAGGTATAAAATAACAAATGCTCCGTTGTATTTATTCAAAAAAAATCCGTTCTACAAAATGACTTATTACGCATGGGCAAGATTATATAAGCAGGAAATTTTAAAAGATGTGGAATTTATTCCGGGAATTGCTTTTGAAGACGATCCGTTTATTATTGCAATATGTAAAAAACACCCTAAAACAGTTTTATTAAATGAAGCGCTGTATTTTTATATAGATAATCCAAAATCAATCTCAAGATCTTCAATAACGCAAAAACAAATAGAAGATTATCATAAAGGAATAGTTTATATGTGGCAGCAGTATAAAGATGCTCCTAAAAAAGATTTTGATTTTGTGGCAAAGCATGTTGCGGCAAAAAGATTGAGAATACAATACAATAAAATAAAAAAATCGGATAAGCAGAAACAGTCGGAGCTTTTTAATATATTTAAGGAAGAGCTTATAGATTTGAAAAATAAAAATTTTTTACGATTTAGTTTAAATCCAAGAAAATTATTTTATTGGCTGAAGTATAATAAACTTGTAAAATCCGGTAATGCTAATGTTTAATTTAACAGTTGTTATATTGACAAAAAATGAGCAAGATAATATAGTTGAAGTAATTAATAATGTTAAAAAATGCGCGGATGATATACTTGTTGTAGATTCTTTCAGCACAGATAATACAATTCGGCTTGCCAAAGCAAACGGCGCAAGAGTTGTTTGCAGAGAGTTAGATAATGATTTTTCCGAGCAAAGAAATTTTGCTTTAACGCAAACCCAGGCTAAATGGATTCTGTATGTTGACGCTGACGAACGTTTGAGCGATGAGTTGATTAATAATATCAAAAGTATTGTCGTGACAAACGAAGATAAACAGTGTATTATAAAAAGAAAATCCGTGGCATTCGGACAAGAGTTTAATTACGGCGTATTGAGAGCGGATTTTGTTGTAAGGTTGTTCCCAAGAGCAAGCGTAAAGTGGATAAATAAAGTGCACGAACAACCTTTGTGCAGTTTGCCAAAGAAAAAATTGGCAGGATATATAAAACACTACACTTATAACAATTGGGATCAATATTTTAATAAATTTAACCAATATACAAGCATATGGGCGCAAAATGCGCACGAACGCAATAAAAAAAGTTCTATCGTTGCCGCTTTTTTTCATGCTTCTGCCGATTTTTTTCAGATGTTAGTTATTCAAAAAGGGTTTCTTGACGGGAAATTAGGGTTTGTTTTAAGTTTAAACCATTTTTTTTATGTGTGGGTAAAATATATTAAGTTGCGGCAATTGCGCGCGGAACAATTAAATCGAAAGAAAAAAAATTAAGTATTTGCCGTTTTGGAGTTCTTGTGCGTTACATAGTTGACGGTTATAATGTTATAAATGCAAGCGATATTTTTAAAGCATCTACGCTTGAGGGCAGGCGCGATAAGCTTTTTGAATTTATAAATCAAAACCGTCCGCACGGGAGTTTTAAAAACAGCATTACCGTTGTCTTTGATAATAAATCAAAAAATCCGTATGACTTTTGCGGGCATAATAAGTCTCACTTGGGAAATATTGAAATAATTTTTAGCGACGGCGTAGATTTGGCGGATGACATAATAGCTCAAATTGTTGACGAAAGTTCTAATCCTTACGAGATAACCGTTGTAACAAACGATAAAGGAATTCGCCGCAGAACGGCTCCTGCGGGGGCAAAGCACGAAAGCGTGGAAAGTTTTTTGGCAAAGGGTTTTAAACAAAAAAATATAAAAAGAGCTTCAGAAGTTTTGTCGGGCGACGTTAAAGAAGAAATAAACGAGGAGTTTGAAAAGCTGTGGATAAAAAAATAAAGAAAAAAATTACAGTTGCGGCAATAGTCGTTATAATGGTTTTCTGCTATTTTTCCATACCCGGAAAAAAAGTTTCCATAACCGTTCAAAACGGCGAAGGAGCGTCTTTAGTTGCAGCCGATCTTAAAAGAAACGAACTGATAATTTCAAAAAATCTTTTTGTAGTTTTAGTTAAATTTTCAGGTTCTCAAAACAAAATAAAAGCCGGCGTTTATGAATTTAGAAAAAACAACAGCATGTTTCAAATATTAAGCGAGCTTAAAAGCGGCTCAAAAAATATGATAAGGTTTACAATTCCCGAGGGAAGCACCGTTGGGCAGACGGCTGAAATAATATCCGCTAAAGTGGGAATAAGTAAAGACAAATTTATAGAAGTAGCCAAAGTGCGCGCCATGGAAGGCTATCTTATGCCCGAAACTTATATGGTAGATCCGTCAATGAAAGAAGAAGATATTATAAACATGATGCAGCGCGAATTTGATAAAAAAATTACGCCTCAAATGTATGAACGCGCAAAAGAAATAAATATGCCTATGAAAAAAGTAATTATTTTGGCGTCAATAATAGAAAAAGAAGCGGTTAAGCCTAACGAGCGCCCGATAATATCGGCGGTGTTTCACAACAGATTAAAAAAGAGAATAAGGCTTGAGTCTTGCGCCACGGTGCTTTACGCTATGGGCATAAATAAAGCGCACTTGTCTATAGAAGACACAAAGTTTGATTCTCCTTATAATACGTATAAAATATTCGGTCTTCCTCCGGCGCCAATATGCAGCCCGGGTATAGAGTCAATAAAAGCCGCGCTTTATCCTGCGGATACAAACAGTTTGTATTTTGTAGCGGCAGGCGACGGAAGCAGTTTGTTTGCTGATTCTCTTGAAGGACATATAAAAAATAAACGCGCCGTTAGAAATTAATAGCAGATGAAACAGATAAAACAAAACAAAAACGATATACACTCGCTGGCTCTAAGCCTTGTTTATGACGATAAAAAAGCTAAAAAGCTTACCAAAAAAACTTTTAAAAAAGTTTCAAAGCGTTTATTTTCAGATGAAAGACAATTAAAACTTGCCCTCTACAAAAGACTGCTTAAATACGTCGGAAGGTTTTCGGTAAAAAAGAAGAAATGTTTGGGTTCTGATTTTATTTGCCTTGCCAAGAAAAACTTTAAAATTTTTGACAAAAAAGTTTTTGTGTTAAAATACGAGCACGGTTTTAACATTGAAGATATAAGCGAAGTTTTAAACGCAAAAGAAAGCGAAATTAAAAAGTCGCTTTTTTATACTACGGAAAAAATTGCCGCCGTTTTAGAGGAAAAAAATGAAATGCCGTGAAATTCTCCTTGAGATAATACCGTTTTACAGCGGAGAGCTTGACGAAGAAAAAACTAAAGAATATAGGCGTCACACAACGGTGTGTAAAGACTGCGCGAGAACATCTTTTAGAATAAGAAAAGCAAAAAATTACATAGAAAATAACGCGCGTAAAAAAGAATAAGAAGGAAGCATGGATAAAAAAAGAGTTTATTTAGACAACAGTTCCACAACGGCGGTTTTGCCTGAAGTTGTAAAAGAGATGACGCCTTACTTTTCCGACATTTTCGGAAACGCTTCAAGCTTCCATCATTTTGGCAGAGAAGCTAAAAAAGCTTTAGATGCGTCGCGCATTAAAATTGCAGAGTTAATAAACGCAACGCCGGATGAAGTTTTTTTTACCGGCTGCGGAACCGAGTCGGACAATATCGCAATATTCGGCGTTCTTAACGCTTATTGTAAAAAAGGGCACATAATAACTACTAAAATAGAGCATCACGCGGTTTTATATTCTTTTAGACATCTTGAAAAGCAGGGCTATAAAGTTACATATTTGGAAGTTGATAAAGACGGAGTTATTTCCGCGGAAGATTTAAAAAAAGCCGTTGCAGAAGACACTCTTTTTGTAAGCGTTATGCACGCAAATAATGAAGTCGGCGCTTTGCAGCCTATTGCGGAAATTGCCGCAGCGCTTAACGAAATAAACTCTAAACGCAAAGAAAAAATATACTTTCACACGGATTCGGTTCAAACGGCAGGAAAGCTGAAAATAGACGTTAAAAAGCTCGGCGTAGATTTGCTTTCAATGTCCGGACATAAATTCGGCGGACCCAAGGGCGTAGGGGTTTTATACGTAAAAAGAGGAACAAAAATAGAGTCCGTTACTTTCGGCGGACATCACGAAAACGGACTGCGCCCGGGAACTGAAAACGTAGCGGGCATAGTCGGCGCCGCAAAAGCTTTAGAAATTGCAAACTCTGCGCTTGACGAGCACGATAAACATATTTTCTTCTTAAGAGAAAAATTAAAAAAAGGAATTTTGGAAACAATTCCTGAAGTTATAATAAACGGCAGCGGCAGCAGAGCCGTGTCTAACATACTAAACGTAAGCTTTAATTATATTGAAGGCGAGGCGCTTCTTTTAAAACTTGATATGAAAGGCATTGCCGCTTCAAGCGGTTCGGCATGCGCTACGGGCGAACCTTCGCACGTGCTTGCCGCTATGCGCGCAGATCCCGTTGCGGCGCAGGGTGCGGTTCGTTTTTCTTTCAGCTATAATAATACCGAAGAAGAAGTGGATTATGTTTTATCCGTTTTGCCGGAAATAGTGCAGTCGCTAAGAAATATGTCTCCGGTATGGCGCAGCAAAAAGCAGTAATCTGTTGTTTTTCTGTTGCAAAATAGCTACAATTCTAAAATAAGATATAAAGTTTACACGGAGGACTTACAATGTATATTGATTTTGCCGGAGATTGGCCGGCTTACGTTTCAATGGCTGTGTTTGTATTATTTATGGTGTACGTTATCATAAAGGGACACGCAAAAGAAGAAACTCCTGTAGCTAAAACAGAAGAAAAAAAATAATAAAGAGGTTTTAAAACCATGCATAAAATTATTTTTTCGGTTATTGCAGCGCTTATGTTAGTAACTCCTTTGTTTGCTCAAGAAATTGAAGAAAGCAGCTCAACTGCGTCGGCAGCGCCGGCAGAAATTTCAAAAACAGAACTTGTTTTGAAACTTGAAATAGCGCCGTCGGGACAGTTAGATCTTAAAAAAGCCATAACGGGACTTCTTTACAATATAGAATATCCTTCCGAACAGCAGGCAAGCGAAGCGGGTTTTAATGCGACGGCGGAACTTTATTACTATCCCGTAAAATTTTTGGGGTTAGGTTTTGGCGTAAAGCAGCAGTTTGACAGGAAAATAGAAAATTTCGGCGAAATAGCAATTACTAATTTTTACGTTTCGGTTAAGCCGAAACTTACATTGCCCGCAGACTGGGGAATAGATTACGTTTACGGACTTTTCCAGGGCGGATACGGATTGTTTATTCACGATTATAAATTGTCATCTCTTCCGACTTACGATTTAATTCCTACAAAAACCGAGGGCGGTTTGTATTATGCCGCAGGCATAGGCTGCGAGTTTAATAACTTTGTTTTTGAACTTTTATTTTGCGTAAATGAGTCCACAATAAAAGCTAACGGCATTGTTGAATCCACCGGCGAGCAAACGGCGGGAAGTCTTGACGCAAAGTACACCACTACAAACATCAACATAGGATATAAATTCAATCTTTAATTTTTGGAGATATTTTAATGGCTGATAAATTTTCATTTGACATAGTTTCGGAAGTAGATATGATGGAAGTTGAAAACGCCGTAAATCAGTCCCAAAAAGAGCTTGCCAACAGATTTGATTTTAAAGGCAGCAAAGCTTCTCTTGAGCTTAATAAAAACGACAAAAAAATTACTCTTGTTGCCGACGATGATTTTAAAATGAAAGCCTTGAAAGATATTTTGGAAGGACGCTTTGCGAAAAGAGGCATTTCGTTGAAATCGTTAGATTATAAGTCGCAGGAAAAAGCTTTTGAAGGATATATAAGGCAGGTTGCCGAAATAATTTCCGGACTTCCTTCGGAAAAAGCGAAAGAACTTGCAAAAATTATAAGAGACTCAAAAATAAAAGTTCAAACGCAAATTGACGGCGCAAAAGTAAAAGTAATTTCTCCCAAAAAAGACGATTTGCAGCAGGTTATAGCGTATTTAAAACAAGTAAGTTTTTCACTCCCTCTTCAGTTTACAAACTACAGATAATGATAAAGTGAAAAGTGGAAAGTGAAATTTGCCGTTAATTTCACTTTCCACTTTTTATTTTGCTTTTAAAAACTATGTCCTTAAAAAATCAAACAATCAACGTTAAATGTGAAAAAATAGTTTTTCCGGGGCGTTCTCTTTGCAGATGTGCCGACGGAATTGCTTTGTTTACGGAAGGCTTGCTTGCGGGCGAGACCGCAGATGTTTTGGTTATCAGAGATAAAAAATCTTTCAGGGAAGGGCTTTTAAAAAATATCACGGAAAAATCTCCCGCAAGAATAGAGCCTAAATGTTTGTCGTTTGGCAGGTGCGGCGGGTGCACTTTTCAAAATACGGATTATAAAAACCAGATAAAATATAAAAAAGAATACATAGGCGAACTTTTAAATATTTTCGGCGTTGAAATAGGCGAAATTTTACAAAGCCCGCAGGTTTGGAACTACAGAAATAAAATGGAGTTTAGTTTTTTTAATAATGGCGATAAGGCCGATTTGGGTCTTCATTGCCGCGGAAGTTTTAACAGATATGTTTCCGTTCCGCCGTGTTTTATTGCCGACGAAGATTTTGTAAAAGCTGCGGAAATTGTTAAAAACTTTGCAAACAAAAACGGACTGCCTGCTTACAACAATAAAACTCACGAAGGTTTTTTCAGGCATTTGGTTTTAAGAAAAGCGCAAAATAATAATCAGTTTCTTATAAATATTGTTACAAACGCAGCAGAGTATAATTTTGCGCCGTTAGTAAAAGAATTAACTCCTTTTGCGCAAAGTATATTTTGGACGCAAAACGGCAGACTTTCCGACGCGGTTGTGGTAGATAATTTTACTTTGCTTTACGGCAAAGAAAACATAACCGAAAAATTAAATGTCGGCGCAAAAGATTATTTTTTCAATATCTCGCCTTTTTCATTTTTTCAGACAAACTCCAAAGGCACGGAAATACTTTACAATGAAGTTTTAAGACTTTTAAACCCGTCAAAACAAGACGAGCTTTTAGATTTATATTGCGGCACCGGCACAATAGGAATATCTATGGCGCACCGCGTTCAAAAAGTTATAGGTATAGAACAAATTGAGCAGGCTGTAGAAAACGCAAAAACTAACGCCGAATTAAATAAAATCAGCAATGCGCAATTTTACGCGTCAACGGCAGAAAAATGGGTAAAAGAAAACAATCAAAAATTTAATTCAATAGTCATAGACCCGCCCAGAAGCGGTCTTACAAACGATGTCATAAAATTTTTACTGAATTCCGGCGCAAAAAAAATAGTATATGTATCCTGCAATCCGTCAACGCTTGCCAGAGATTTAACTCTTCTAACGTCGGAAAACAAATATAAAATAAAAGCGATAACCCCGGTGGATATGTTTCCTCAAACTTACCATGTAGAGACTGTGGTATTGCTTGAAGCATAAAAAATTTTAATATAAAAACTATTTTAAAGAGCCGAAAGTTTTTTCACTTTTGGTTCTTTTTTTATAAATAGATACAATTCTTATAATATTGTATAAAAATAAATTATATTGAAAAATCAATCATATTACGTTATCAAAAATAAACGCTTGACAAATTTATTATAAATGCTTATAATAACGGTCAATTATGTCAAGACCATCGCAGAACATTGATAAAAAACTAATTGCCATAGGCAAGAAAAGAATGATTGAGCAAGGCATTGCAAAGCTTAGCATTCGTTCTATTTGCATTGAATCCAAAGTTAATTTGGGAATGTTTTATTATTATTTTAAAACGAAAGAAAATTATATAAAAATTCTTCTTGAAACTTTAACTAACGATTTGCACGCTTATTGGATTAAAGAGTCCGAAGGGCTGTCAAGCGCGCCGGAGAAGTTAAAAAGAGTTCTTTATCTTAACGCGAAAATGATGAAAGAAAAAAGAGGCGCTTTTGAGACAATAGTTAAAGACGTAGATTTCTCAAACGACTTTTACAAAAATATTGCAAAAGGCCTTCATAAGCAATTCGGCGAGTTTTTTTTAAATTTAATAAAAGACTGCAAGCAAGAAGGATATTTGGACAAAAATATATCAAACGAAATTCTTACGGCGGTAATTATCGGCGGCGTTATGATGTATTCAAAACACTGCGTTAATATTTGCGACGATAATGCCATTTACGCAAAAATGGAAGAGATGATAAATTTACTGTTTGAAAAATTTAAATAAAAAAATACAGGAGAGAGTTATGAAAAAGTTGAAGTTGTTTTTGTCGGCGGCTGTTTTGGCCGTTTGCTCCGCCGGAGCTTTCGGCGAAGTTTTAAGTCTTGAAGATTATGTGGATTTGATAAAGAAGAACAATAATGACCTCATAGCGGTTCAGGCAAGCATTGACGCCGTTAAAGGAAAAATTATTGAAATAGACAGAGCTTATGCGTATTATTTTAATTTAGGCGGTTCTTACACCGACGATAAAAGCGGAAGACCGTATTCGTATCCGACGCTCACTACTAATGAAATAAAAAACATATCTTATGACGCAAGCATAAACAAGCAGTTTGCTATAGGCACGAAAGTTACATTGGGGCTTAACGGTTCTCTTGGTTCTTACGATCTTATAACCGGCACAAAATATGATGTTACCGACGTTGCTCCTTTTATAAGACTTGAGCAGTCCCTTTTAAAAGAACTCGGCGGCGGCGCAACTAAAGCCAATGTTTTAAAAGCTAAAGCCGATGCAAAATCTGCGCTTTATCTTTTGGAGTATAAAAAACAGTCCGTTCTTCTAAACGCTAAACTTGCGTATTGGAATTTATCGTATGCAAGAAGCGTTGTAGATTTTAGAACGACCTCTCTTGATAGAACCCAGAAAATTCTTGATTGGAATCAAAAAAGATATGCAAAAGATTTAGCGGAAAAGTCGGATTTGCTTCAGTCTCAGGCGGCGTATAAAATGAGAGATTTGAATTTAAGACTTGCCAAAGAAAGCGAAGTTCAGGCGTCAAGAGTTTTTAACGGATTTTTAAACAGTTCTTCCGAAAAAGTTTTATACGACGTAGAAGCTTTTATGAAAATGGGAAACAACTTTGAAAAAGGAAAAGTTATTTCAAAAAAAGGTCAAAGGGCGGATTTGCTTGCGGCTTTTGAAGATGTTGAAAGCGCCAAGCAGGCTGCGGTGGCTTCCAAAAAAAGCATAGGGCAAGATTTGGTTTTAACCGGACAATTTTCTCTAAACGGCGTTGATGAAAAATATGAAGTTGCAAAAGACTATGTTTTAAAAGGCGAAAAACCTGCGTTTACCGTGGGCTTAAAATATACTTTGCCTTTGGATTTTTCCGCAAGAAGCTCTATAAAGAGCGGATATGAAAGCGCGAAAACTTCCGCGCAAAAAACGGCGGAATCCGCAAAGATAAAAGAAAGCAACGACTGGCTGCAGCTTGTAGATAATTGGAATAATTCTAAAGCGCGTCTTGCTCTTTTAACGGAGATACAAACTATTCAGCATCAAAGAAACGCGGAAGAACAGAACCTGCTTAAAAAAGGCAGAAGCACAACGTATTACGTTTTGCAAAGCGAACAAGATTTGGACGATTCAACTTTAAACGTTTTCCAAAATATTCTTGAACTTGTAAGCATATACGAGCAGGCCGAAGCTTTTTACAATACAAATGAAATTGAATAATTATAAAGGAATCAAAAAATGAATTTAGCAAAACTGTCAATTAAACGACCAACGTTTATTTTTGCAATTCTTATTGCCGCGCTTGTTTTAGGCGTTATGGCATTTTCAAAATTAAGCGTAAGAATGTTTCCGGATGTAGAGTTTCCTTACGTAGCCGTTATTACAAGTTATCCCGGCGCCGGCGTTGCGGAAATAGACCAGCTTGTTTCAAAACCTATTGAAGACGCTATGAGCGGCGTTTCCGGACTTAAGCATGTAACTTCCATGAATCAGGATAATATATCGGTTGTGTTTGCGGAATTTGAATTGTCAAAAAATCCGGATATAGCCGCACAGGAAGTTCGCGATAAAATAGGACAAATAAGACTTACTCTTCCGGACGACGTAGATGAGCCTATTATTATGAAAGCGGACATGAACAGCATGCCGCTTGTAATTTTAAGCTTGAAGTCCGATACGCTTTCTCCGAAAGAATTGTATGATTTTGCCGACGATGTTGTGTCTAAAGATTTTGCGCAAGTTGCCGGCGTTTCCCAAATAAGCATTGTCGGAGGACAAAAAAGAGAAATTCAAGTTAAAGCAAATAAAGATAAACTTAAAGAACACGAAATTACTCTTACGGCGCTTGCCGCAAGAATACAAGCCAACAGTTTAAATATTCCGGCGGGAAAAATTGACAGAGGGTCTAAAGAAATAGCTTTTAGGACTATGGGCGAATTTACTTCCGTTGACCAAATAGGAAACGTTGTCGTAAGTTTTATGGGCAACGATGTTCCCGTTACGGTAAAAGACGTGGCGCAGGTTGTTGACGGCGTTCAATCCGAAACTTCAAGAGCAAGATTAGATACCAAAGAAGACGGAAAAATAAGTTATGAGTCTTCATTATTGGTGCAGGTTTTCAGACAGGCTAAAGGCAATGACGTTGCCGTATCCGACGGAGTACAGCTTAAGCTTGACGAGGTAAATAAAAAATATCAGAGATATGCCGGCAAACCGCATCTTACGCTTATTTCCGACTCGGCGCGCGGAGTTCGTCTTAATATAGCCGACGTTAAAAATACTATTGTTGAAGGAATTTTTCTTGCGATACTTGTAGTTTATTTTTTCCTCGGCAGCTGGCGATCAACGTTTATTACCGCGCTTGCTCTTCCTAACAGCTTGATAGGTTCTTTTATTTTCATGTATGCTTTCGGGTTTAGCTTAAATGTTATTTCGCTTATGTCTTTGTCTCTTGCCGTCGGGCTTTTAATTGACGACGCCATAGTTGTGCGAGAAAATATTTTCAGGCATTACGAAGAGGGCGAAGACCCTGTAAAAGCGGCAATAAACGGAACCAATGAAGTTACTCTTGCAGTTATCGCAACAACAAGCACGGTTATAGCGGTGTTTTTGCCCGTATCGTTTTTAAGCGGCATAATGGGTCAATTCTTCAGAGAATTCGGACTTACCGTTGTTTTTGCAATGGCAATATCTATTCTTGACGCTTTAACTATAGCGCCTATGCTTTCGGCTTATTTCATACCTGATAAAAATAAAAAAGCAAAAAAGCGCGGAGAATTTTCCGAAAGCGTAAAAAGAGTTTTTGCGAGAATTGTTAAAGTTGTAAGATTTTTGACGGTTGATTGGTTTAACATAGTTTTTAATGCAGTGGAAAGATTTTACACAAAAACAATTTCTTTTATTGTAAAAACAAAAGGAATGAAACTTATAACTTTAGGCGCGTCGGCAGTTATAGTTTTTATAGTTATAGGACTTGTCGCCGCCGGCGCTCTTAAGGTTAACTTCATGCCTAATTCCGACTGGGGAGAGTTTAACGTAAGCATTACGGCTCGTCCGGGAACCTCTCTTGAGCAGATGGATAAATACACAAGAGAAGTGGAAGAAGTTATTATGAACGAGCCGGATGTTGAGCTTGTTTCCGCATCCGTAGGTTCTACCGGAATGTGGTCAAGCCCTACAAACGAAGCAAGCTTATATGTGAAAATGTACTCCAAAGACGAAGAACATAACATATTAAAAAAATACGCAAAAGCTTTTATCGGAATTTTTCAGAAAGAATCCGATAAGCGTTCAACTTCGCAAATGAAAGATTATTTGAGAGACGTATTGCAGAAAAAATACGGCGACGAACTTACTTTTCAATATCTCAGACAATCTATCGGCGGCGCGGAAAGCGAGTTTGTTGTGGAACTTACGGGCGATAATGTGGACGTTTTATACAGCGCGGCGCAAAACTTAATGGAGCGTTTTAAAACCATACCGCATCTTGTTGATATTAAATCTAATTATCAACCCGGCAAACCTGAAATGCAAATTCAGATGGATATGAAAAACATGGAATCTCTCGGCGTAAATTCCGTTATAGCCGGCAACGAAATAAGAGCCATGGTTGACGGAGCCACAGCCGGCAAATACAGAGAAAACGGTTTAGAATACGATATAAGAGTAAAATTCCGCGACGATCAAAAAGACGTAGTCAAAGATTTTGATACCATATACGTTAACAATGTTAACAACAAATTGGTACGTCTTAAAAATGTAGCTTTTGTCCGCGCTACAGACGGCCCTACGCAGATTTTCAAAAAGGACAGAGCGCGCTACGTTACCGTAGAGGGAAATATTTCCGAAGGCGGAACTATCAGCGAAGTTCAATCCGAGGCGTTTAAAATTTTCAAAGAAGAAAAATATAACAATCCGAAAACTTCCGCGAAATTTAAAAATGTAGAAATGAAAGTGTCGGGCAACGCCGAAGAAATGGGCACAATGGTGCAAAGCATAGCAATTGCCGCGTTACTTTCGCTGCTCTTTATTTTCATGGTGCTTTCAAGCTTGTATGAATCTGTCGTAACGCCGTTTACTATTATGACGGCGCTGCCGCTTGCAATTGTAGGCGCAATTTTCTCTTTGATAATTGCAAGGCAGCCAGCCGATATGTTTACGCTTATCGGTATGATAATGCTTTTGGGTATAGTCGCAAAAAATTCTATTTTGCTTGTGGACTATATTCAGCAGCAAATACGCGCAGGTTTTGACATAGACACTGCAATAGTTAAAGCCGGAACCATAAGATTCCGTCCGATACTTATGACTTCTTTCGCGCTGATAGCCGGCATGTTGCCAACGGCTCTCGGACTTTCCGAAGTGGGAAGTTTCAGAAAAGGCATGGGAATAGTTGTAATCGGCGGTATCATAAGTTCTACTGTTTTAACGCTTGTGGTTGTGCCTGCAATATTTGAGTATATGGATATTTTCAGACATTTCCTAAGAAGAATTTTCGGCAGACCCGATACAAGAATGGTAGATTTAACGGACGAAGAATTAAAAACAAAAGATCTTTAAACAACAAAGTGGAAAGCGGAGAGTGAAATTAAGAAGCTTAATAACGCTCTCCGCTTTTTCGTATATTTGTCTAAATAAAATAAAAATAATAGTCGCAGGTTTATGGCGTTGTAGTTAATTTCACTTTGCCGTTATAAGTATTTGACTGTCTGAACGTCATTTTGTATAATCTCTTCTCACTGTTTGATGTCTCCGTAGCTCAACTGGATAGAGCAACTGCCTTCTAAGCAGTAGGTTGCGTGTTCAACTCACGCCGGAGACGTTTTAGCTTTGTCTTTTGAGTTTATCCTGCGTCAGAGACTAGATCATTTGCGTTTAGCAAACTTTCCTCGCCTCTTCCTTGTCTAAACTCAAAATACTTCGCTAAAATTGAATCGTTGTAATAATTCCCCTTTATAAAAAGGGGGTGAGTGTGCGACGAATAAGGAGCACGAGCCACGAACGGGCGCGAGATGTGAGCGCCCCGGAGTCAGGCAAAGCCTGACGGGGTATATTTGTAGTTGCATTTGCCGGTTGTTTACGTAGTTGACATTTCTTCACTTTAAACTCTAAAATTTATCTTTTCATCGGTGGTTGTAGCTCAATTGGTTAGAGCATCGGTTTGTGGAACCGAAGGCTACGGGTTCAAGTCCCGCCAGCCACCCTTTGCGAAATTACTTGAACTTTTTAAAAAATTGAATTTTCAAGTAGTTTTGTGTTTGCAAAAACCTTTTAACTAAAAATTAAATTTTCAAAATCAAAAACTTTTTTATATGTAATATTAATGACCGGCAATAAGGAATTTGCTTTATGGCTAAAAAGAAAGCTTCTGTAAAGAAAACCACTAAATTACTTGCCTTTCTGTTTGCAATTATAGTTTCAGGCTTTTTTGCTAAAGAGACTGTTGTAAAAGATTATGCTGAACCTGTTAAAGGAGTTATTGCCGGCAAAGTAACTAAAATTGCTGATGGTGATACCTTGACTATTATAAATTCAGATAACAAATTGGTTAAAATAAGGCTTTATGGCATAGACGCGCCTGAAACTAAGCAAGAGTTTGGTTCAAACTCTAAACAATTTTTATCAAGCCAAATAAACGGTAAATACATTACAGTTGATGTTATAGATATTGATAAATATAAGCGTTCAGTTGGAAGAGTTTTCATTGATGATTTAGACATTAACAGAGAAATGGTTAAAAATGGCTATGCTTGGGTATATTCTCAATATATGAAACTTCCGGAAAAATCAGAATGGGAAAATCTACAAACAATAGCCAAGGCAGATAAAAAGGGCTTATGGCAAGAAGATAACCCAACAGCTCCTTGGAAATGGCGTAAAGATCCGGCATATAAATAAAGCCGTTCTTTAACTTCAAATATCCTAAATTGTATTTTTCTGCCAAGCACTATTTCTATTCTTAAATCTCAAATACGGCAATTTTTAGATAGAAATAATTATTTAATCAATCTTTATTTTTATTCTTAAGTCTTGCATAAATAAGATTGATAATATGGACTTTTAATAAATAAGAGAGTATAGTAATATTTATTATGAATATTTTTTAGTAAGAGATATATTAAACATATCCTGTTTCATATAAAATTAAATATTGTTATCAATTATTATAGTGAATGTATTAAAATATCGTATCTAAAATATCAATTTTTAAAATTTTTATTTCATTTCACTGTAATACTATCAATTTTAGGCAGTGAAGATAATGCAAGGTTAGACTTTTTCTTTTTAAATATGCTAAGATTATGCAAGTTCACTGGATATATGGCTAATTGGTTGAATAAATTGTTAATTAAGCCACCCCATAATAACATTAAAAAACGTTTAGAAACCGAATACGGTTTCTAAACGTTTTTTATTGATTCGTTTTTTGGTCAAGCGGAAGTGGCTTAACTTATCTTTGGCAATATTATAAAATAGTATTCATATGAAAGAGAAAATATACGATGCGGCTATTGTCGGCGCGGGGGCGAGCGGGTTGTTTTTAGGGGCGCACCTCAATTTGTTCGGCGATGTTTGTATAATAGAGAAAGAATTAAATGCCGCTAAGAAGTTGAATGTTTCCGGCGGGGGGAAGTGTAATTTTTCTAACAGAAATATAGGTTATAAAAATTATGTTTGCTCTAATGAGCGCTTTGTTAAGTCTGCGCTTTGCGGTTATACAACTGAAGATTTTTTAGAGTTTTTAAAAAATAATAATATAGAAATTGAAGAGCGGAATTTTGGGCGTTTGTTTTTGAAAGAAAGCGCAATGCAGCTTAGTAATGTTTTTATAAAAAAATGTTTGGAAAATAATTGTTTGTTTTTATTCGGCAAAGAAGTTGTTGATGTTGAAAAGAAAGACGATTTATTTATTTTGCAAATAGAAGATTCAAATAAAAATATTATAAATATTAAAGCGCGTAATGCAGTGATTGCTTCCGGCGGGCTTGCTTTAAACGGAACAAAATTTGCTATAGATTTGGCGGAGAAATTCGGAATAAAAACGTTTCCGCTTCGCGCGGCTCTTGTTGCTGCGGTTATTGAAAACAATATTAGCGACATGTCCGGGATTTCTTTAAATGTTAAAGTGAGTTTTGGCAAACATTCTTTTTACGACGGAATTGTTTTTACCCAAGCCGGTTTAAGCGGACCTGCTATATACCAGATATCTCTTTACGCAAATTCCGGCGACACTATATCAATAGATTTTTTGCCCGATGTTGATATAGCCTCCGAGTTTGCCGTTAACCGCAATAAAAATATAAACATTGAATCTGTAATAGCGAATTATTTGCCTAAAAGATTAGCAAAGGCATTTGTCCCGCAACAAACGCCAACGTTAAGCAATTGTTCTAAAAAAGATTTGGAAAATATAACGGCTAACGTTAAAAATGCGAAGTTTAAAATATCGTCTTTAGAAAATTATAATAAAGCTGAAGTTATGTCAGGCGGCGTTAGCACTGACGATATTTCATCGCAAACAATGGAAAGCAAAAAAGTTAAAGGTTTGTATTTTACCGGCGAAGCTCTTGATGTAACGGGTCAGCTTGGCGGATATAATTTGCATTGGGCGTGGGCGTCCGCTTACGCTGTTGTAAAAGAATTGCAAAATAAAAAACACGGAGCGGCAAATGCTGCATGAAATTAAAAAACTTTTAGATATTGAAGTTGCAAATAAAAACACTTCGCTTGAACTTTCTGCAACTGCGGCCGCAGATCCGTTACGGGTTGCTAAAAAGCACAAGGATGATTTTGTTGCTGTTATTTGCGCGTTGTTTGCTTACGGCAATGCCAAGCTTATTGAAAAGTTTTTGCTCTCTTTGGATTTTTCCGCATTAAACGATGATGAAAAAACCATACGCAAAAAACTGCAGGGATGCTATTATCGTTTTCAAACTAACGAAGATGTTGTGCAGCTTTTTAAAACGCTTTCACTGCTTAAAAAAAAGCATTCTCTGGAAGAGCTTTTTTTACAAGGATATTTGAAAGGAGGCGTAATTGCCGGCATTAAAACTGTTCTTGAAAAAATGTACAGTTTAAACTCTTACCGCTCGCAGGGTTATGAATTTTTGCTTGGAAAAATTCCGGACAAAAATCCGTCGTCGCCGTATAAAAGATGGAATTTATTTTTGCGTTGGGTTGTGCGCAGCGACGAGCTTGATATGGGTTTGTGGCGCGGCGTAAATAAGGCTTCGCTTTTAATGCCTTTGGACGTTCATACTTTTAATGTTTCAAAAAAACTTGGACTTTTGAAGCGCAAAACATACGATTTCAAAGCGGTTTTGGAACTTACCGAAACGCTTAAAACTTTTGACGCCGCAGACCCCATAAAATATGATTTTGCCATATACCGCCTTGGGCAGTCGCACGAAATAGAAAAATATCTATCCTAATACTTATAACAGAATAAAAAATTACTCATTACCTGCAAACATACGTGTTTGCCGTAACAATTTGTAGTAAATAACTTAACCGTTATTGGCGTAAAAATGTTGACATAAAATAAAAAATATCATATACTTCTCTAAACTGTTGACGTGGAAGACGGTAATTGTGCAGTTACAGAGAGCGGGCGCAGCTGAGATTCCCGCACAACGCAGATTACCCGGTTGGACCACCGAGGGCGCGGTCAAAGGAATAAGTAGTTTCTATAAAAGAAACGAAGTTTTCCGAGTACTCCGCGACGCAGCACAAGCGTTACAAGTGAGAAGCGTGTTTGCGCTTCGCAAAGAGTGCGAAAACTATAAGTTAACTGTTTTTCGCAAAGCAAGGTGGCACCGCGGAACTTATTCCGTCCTTGGCATAGTTTTTCTATGCCGACGACGGATTTTTTTATTTTTATGCAAAGTATAAAAATAACCGTCAAACGTAAAAAAAGAGGATTTATGATAAAACCTACGCCCGAGCAAGCAGAAAAGTATTTTAAAGATTATACGGTTATACCTATTTACAAAGAACTTTTTGCCGACGTTAAAACGTCTGTTGAAGTTTTAAGAAATTTTGTCGCGCAAAATAAAAAATGCTTTCTTTTGGAAAGCGTTGAAAGCGTGGAAAATTGGGGAAGATACTCGTTTTTAGGCTGCGACCCTACGGTCAGCATTCAATATAACGATGGAAAAGCCGTTATAACCGCAGGCGATAAAAAAGAAACAAAAATAGAAAATCCGGCTGTAGTTTTAAGAGGAATTTTGTCGCGCTATAAAAGTCCGAAAATTGCAGAGCTTCCGCCTTTTACCGGCGGGCTTGTGGGATATTTTTCTTACGATTATATTAAATACGTTGAGAAATCTTTAAATCTTACAAACAGAAATGCTGAAAATTTTGACGATTTGCATCTTATGCTTTTTGATAAAGTTATAGCGTTTGACCATTTCAAACAGAAAATTTTTATAATTGTGAATGCTCCCGTCCAAGATTTTGAAAACAGTTTTAAAAAAGCTCAACAAGAAATAGATGTTCTTGAAAAATTAATACTGTCGCAATTAAAAGAAAGCAACGTAAAATCAGGGCTTAAATCCGAGTTGAATCTTTTGCACAACGAAGAAGATTTTTCAAAGATGATTGCGACAATAAAACATCATATTCACGAGGGCGATATTTTCCAAGCTGTAATTTCAAACGGCATAGAAGCGCAGTTTGAAGGAAATCTTTTGCAAACTTACAGAACGTTAAGAACTATAAACCCGTCGCCGTATATGTTTTATTTGAATTTTGCGGACTCCGAAATTGCAGGCGCGTCGCCGGAAACTCTTGTAACGCTAAAAGACGGGGAGCTTACAAATTACGCGTTAGCCGGCACAACTAAAAGAGGTAAAACTCCGAAAGAAGACGATGAATTAATTGCCGCGCTTTTAAGCGATGAAAAAGAACTTTCCGAGCACAATATGCTTGTTGATCTTGGAAGAAACGATTTAGGAAAAATAAGCGAGTTCGGTTCCGTGAAAGTTGAAGAGTATATGAAAATTTTAAAATTTTCGCACGTAAGCCATATAGCTTCCGTTATTAAAGGAAAAATTAAATCCGGTTACGACCAATTTGACGCCGTGGCTGCGGTTCTTCCGGCGGGAACGCTTTCGGGCGCGCCGAAAATTAAAGCCTGCGAAATTATAAATTCTCTTGAAAAACATAAAAGAGGAACTTACGGCGGCGCGATAGGTTATATAGATTTTACGGGAAATATGGATATGTGCATAGCCATAAGAATGGCAAAATTTCAAAACGGAAAAATTTACGTTCAGGCGGGAGCTGGCATTGTTGCAGACAGCAATCCGCAAAAAGAATTTCAGGAATGTTTAAATAAAGCGCAGGCTGTAGTTTCCGCGATAAAAATCGCTTCCGAAGGAGATGCGAAATGATTTTGATAATAGATAACTATGATAGTTTTTCTTATAACTTGTATCAATTTATCGGCATGCAAAATTCGGACGTTAAAGTTGTAAAAAACGACGAGGTTTCAATTGCGGAAATAGAAAAATTAAATCCGTCGCATTTAGTTTTTTCTCCGGGACCCGGCAGACCTGCGGACGCAGGAATTATGGAAGAAGCTATAAAATATTTTAAAGGAAAAATCCCGATTTTCGGCGTATGTCTTGGACATCAGGCAATATGCGAGGCGTTCGGCGGAGATATTGTTTACGCAAAAGCTCTTATGCACGGTAAAACAAGCGACGTTCAAATTGCAAACGGAAGTCCGGTTTTTAGAGGGCTTGCTCCGGTTATAAAAGCCGCAAGATATCATTCTTTAATTGCGGACAGAAAAACTTTGCCCGACGAACTTCTTGTTATAGCCGAAGATGAAGACGGTCAGGTTATGGGCGTAAAACACCGCGATTACGATTTATACGGACTGCAATTTCATCCGGAATCAATTTTAACAAAAAACGGAATTATAATAATTGAAAACTTCCTGAAGCTTGGAGGATGCAATGATTAAACAAGCCATAAGCGAACTGTTAAACGGAAAACATCTTTCGCTTGAAACAACAAAAAGCGTTATGTTTGAAATAATGGAAGGGCAAACCACGCCGGCGCAGATAGGTTCTTTTTTAACCGCAATGCGTTTGAAAGGCGAGACCATAGACGAAATAACCGCGTGCGCTCTTGTTATGAGAGAAAAGGCGTTAAAGTTAAATCCGGGCAGAGACGTCTTAGATATAGTCGGCACCGGCGGCGACGAGCTTTATTCTTTTAACATATCCACGGTTTCTTCTATTGTAATTGCCGCAGGCGGCGTTCCAGTTGCAAAGCACGGCAATAGAAGCGTGTCCAGCAAATCCGGCAGCGCGGACGTTCTTGAAGCGTTAGGAGTAAATATTAATTTAACCGCCGAGCAAAATCAAAAAATTTTAGATAAAATAGATATATGTTTTATGGCGGCGCCGATATATCATTCTGCCATGAAATTTGTAGCGCCCGTTAGAAAGGAGCTTGGCGCGCGCACAATTTTTAATATTTTAGGGCCTCTTGCAAACCCTGCCGGCGCAAATATGCAGCTGCTTGGCGTTTACGATGAAAATTTAGTTGAACCTCTTGCAAACGTTTTGGCAAACCTCGGCGTGAAAAGAGCGGTTGTTGTTCACGGTCACGACGGGCTTGACGAGGTAACTCTTACGGGAGCTACAACGGTTTGCGAAGTTTCTTACGGAAAAATTAACAGCTATTTTATTACGCCCGAACAGTTTGGTCTTAAAAGATGCAAACTTTCAGATTTGGTAGGCGGCACTCCGCAGGAAAATGCGCAAATAGCTTTAGATATTTTAAGCGGCAAAGAGCGTGGACCTAAAAGAGACGTAGTTTTATTAAATTCCGCAATATGTCTATATATGGCTAACGACAACAGAACATTGAGAGACTGCGTGAAAACGGCGGGGAAAATAATAGACGACGGCAAGGCTTTGCAAAAACTTAAAGATTTTGTCCAACTTTCACAGGAAATAGCAAAATGACAATACTTGATAAACTTGTTGAGGCTACCAAAGCGAGAGTCGCAAGGCAAAAACAAATTTTGTCTTTAGACGAATTAAAGCCGCGCGTTCAAATTGAAAATAATTTTACGTATCCTTTTGAGCTGGCTTTAAAAAAAGACGCAATGTCTTTTATATGCGAAGTAAAAAAAGCGTCGCCGTCAAAAGGATTAATAGTTAAAGATTTTGATTATAAAAAAATCGCCGTTGAATACGAAATCGCCGGCGCCGATGCAATTTCGGTTTTAACCGAACCGGATTTTTTTCAGGGCAAAGACGCATACCTAAAAGAAATTAAAGAAGCTGTTTCAATACCTGTTTTGCGTAAAGATTTTATTATAGACGAGTATCAAATATATCAGGCAAAATTTATTAAAGCCGACGCGATACTTTTAATTGTATCAATACTTACGCCGGAAAAATTGAAAGAATTTATAGCTCTTGCCGAACGTCTGGGGCTTTCCGCTCTTATAGAGGCTCACGACGAGAAAGAGGTTGAAACAGCGTTATGGGCAGGCGCAAAAATTATTGGCGTAAATAACCGCAATCTTAAAACTTTTGAAGTAAATTTAAATAACAGCGTTCGTCTGCGCAAATTTGTTCCGAAAGAAATTTTATTTGTCGCCGAAAGCGGTATTTCAAAACCTGAAGACGTTAAACTGCTTAAAGAAAATAATGTAAATGCAATTTTAGTTGGAGAATCAATCATTAAAAGCGCAGATAAAAAAGCAGCGCTTGCGCAATTAAAAGGGTAAAATGTCTAAAATAAAAATTTGCGGCTTAAAAAGAACCGAAGACATTAAATATGTAAATAAATATTTGCCTGATTATGCAGGGTTTGTTTTTGCTCCAAGCAAAAGGCAGGTATCTGTTTGCGCCGCCGCGGAACTTAGAGAGAATATGGACGAAAGAATAAAGTCCGCAGGCGTTTTTGTAAATGAAGACATTAAAAATATTGAACTTTTATGCAAAGAAAAAATAATTAATCTTGTTCAACTTCACGGCGATGAAGATGATGAATATATAAAAAAGCTTAAAGATGCGGTTGATAATGAAATTATTAAAGTTGTTAAAATAAATTCTCAATTCTCAATTCTCAATTCTCAATTGCCTTCAAACGCCGACTATCTTCTTTTTGACTCCGGAGCGGGAAGCGGGAAAACTTTTGATTGGGATTTAATAAAAGATTATAAAAAGCCGTATTTTTTGGCGGGCGGAATAAATTTAGATAACGTTTGCGACGCTGTAAAAACGTTGAGCCCCTATTGCATAGACGTTTCTTCGGGCGTTGAAACCGGCGGCGTTAAAGATGAGAAAAAAATATCAAAAATAATATCGCTTGTAAGAGGATGCAGATTATGAAAAAAGGAAGATACGGAGATTTCGGCGGGCAGTATGTTCCGGAAACTCTTATGAAAGCGCTTGACGAACTGGAACAGGCGTATAACAATTATAAAAACGACGAATCTTTTCAAAATGAATTGAAAGATTTGCTTGCAAATTATGCGGCGCGTCCGTCGCTGCTGTATTTTGCAAAAAATATAACGGAAGATTTGGGCGGAGCAAAAATTTATTTAAAAAGGGAAGATTTAAACCATACAGGCTCGCACAAAATAAATAATGTTCTCGGACAAGTTTTGCTTGCAAAAAAAATGGGGAAAACCAGAGTTATTGCCGAAACAGGCGCAGGTCAGCACGGAGTTGCCGCGGCAACCGCAGCGGCTTTGTTTGGCATGGAATGCGAAATTTTTATGGGCAAAGAAGATACCCGTCGCCAAGCGTTAAACGTTTACAGAATGAAATTACTCGGCGCAAAAGTTAACGCGGTTACTTCGGGAACGCAAACTCTTAAAGACGCGGTCAGCGAAACTATGCGCGAGTGGACAAAACGCATTGACGATACGCATTATGTTTTAGGTTCCGTAATGGGGCCTCATCCGTTTCCTGAAATTGTCAGAGATTTTCAAAGCGTAATAAGCAAAGAGGCAAGGGAGCAGATTATTAAAGCCGAAGGCAAACTTCCCGATGCTGTTATAGCGTGCGTTGGCGGCGGTTCAAACGCAATAGGCGCGTTTTATAATTTTATTAATGATAAATCGGTGCGCCTTATAGGCTGCGAAGCGGCGGGCAAAGGCGTTGACACTCCCGAAAATGCGGCAACTATTGCTAACGGAAGTTTAGGGATTTTTCACGGAATGAAATCATATTTTTGCCAAAATAGCGAGGGGCAGATTGCTCCGGTTTATTCAATTTCCGCCGGTCTTGATTATCCGGGAATAGGTCCTGAACACGCGCATTTGCACAAAACCGGCAGAGCGGAGTATGTTCCCGTAACGGATAAAGAAGCTGTTGAAGCGTTTGATTACTTATCCAAAAAAGAAGGTATTATCCCGGCAATAGAATCGGCGCATGCCGTAGCGCATGCAAAAAAAATTGCTGGAAAAATGAGTAAAGATTCCGTAATTATAATTTGTTTGTCCGGCAGAGGCGATAAAGACGTTGCGGCTATTGCCAGATATAGCGGGGAAAATATAGATGAGTAAAATAACCGAAGCGTTTAAAAATAAAAAGCTTTTTATAGCTTATCTTATGGCGGGCGACCCCGCGCTTGAAAAAACGGCGGAGTATATTTTAACTTTGCAAAATGCGGGCGCCGGACTTATAGAAATAGGAATTCCTTTTTCCGACCCTATTGCGGAAGGGGAAGTTATACAGGGAGCAAATATAAGAGCATTGTCTAACTCAATAAAGTTAAACGATATTTTTGATATGCTTGTGCAGATAAAAGATAAAATTACGGTTCCGCTTGTGTTTATGACTTACATCAACCCGCTGTTTGTTTACGGATACGACAAATTTTTTGCAATGTGCGAAATATGCGGCATCAGCGGCGTGATAGTTCCCGATTTGCCGTTTGAAGAGCAGGACGAAATAAAAAGCATTATGAAAAAATACGGAATTGATATTATAACTTTAGTGTCGCCCACATCGTCAAAAGAGCGCACAAAAAATATAGCGGAAAACGCTCAAGGTTTTATTTATCTTGTTTCTTCAATGGGCGTTACGGGCGTAAGAAGCAATATAACCACAAACATAAAAAGCATCGTAGCGGAAATTAAAAAAAATACGGATATTCCCGTTGCGGTTGGTTTTGGAGTAAGTAAACCCGCGCAGGTTGCCGAGTTTTCAAAGTATGCCGACGGCGTAATTGTGGGCAGCGCGATAGTTAGAATAATAGAAGAGTTCGGCGAAAATGCCGCGAAGCCTTTAAGCGAATATGTCAAAAATATGGTTAAAGCGTTGAGTTAAAAAAATTAAATATACCGCATAAAAAAATCAGCCTGCATTTTAATATGCAGGCTGATTTTTTTTGTTATTTTTGTTGACGTTTATTAGAACGCGTTCAAAAGTTTCTGGTAGCTGGTAAGCGGCCAGTATTCGTCCGCAACTAAATCTTCCGCAACGTCTATTTTTTCTCTTAATGCGTTCAAAAAGTTTGCGCCTTCAGCCGCATATTTTTCCGCGGTAGGCAAAACTTCGCCGTGCGCTTCGGAAACAAATTTGCTTAAGTTTGCGCATAAGCCGCTGACCTCGTCGTAAATTTCAACCAAAGCATTAAGATTTTTATTTATGCTTTCGGAAACTATATCTATTTTTCCGAGGTTTTTTGAGGCTTTTGCAAGTTTGCTTATTTGTTTAAGTATAGCGGGCAATATTAAAGTGTTTATAACTTTTATTGCATACTTGTATTCTATATCTTTTATTTTAATATAGTTTTCAAGTTTGACTTCTGTTTTTGCTTTCAATTCTTTTTCGGAAAGAATTTTATATTTTTCAAAAGCGGCTACGATATCTTTAGCAAAATACTGTTTCAAGGCATCCGGAGTATTTTTTGTATTCGGAAGTCCTCTTTTTTCCGCTTCTTTATGCCATTCTTCGGAGTATCCGTTCTTTTCAAATCGGACGGATTTTGTTTCTTTAATTATTTCTTTAATTACTTCCAAAGCTATTTGTTTTACGTCGCCTTCTTTCTTTGCCGAGATTCTGTTGAAAATTTCGTCAAAACCGTATGCGGCAAGAAGGTTAAGCGTTGTGCCGGCTTCAGCAGGGTTAGCGTTGGAGCCCAAAGCTCTAAACTCAAACTTGTTTCCTGTGAAAGCTACGGGAGAAGTTCTGTTTCTGTCGGAGTAATCTTTGTTAATTTTAGGAAGCGTCTGAACGCCGAGAATTATTTCGTTAACTTTTGTTTCGTCAAAAGCTCCCGCTTTTTCTATGGAATCAAGAAGATCGTTTACGAACTCTCCGAGGTAAACAGACATAATGGCCGGAGGCGCTTCGTTTGCGCCCAAGCGGTGATCGTTGCCTGCGTCCGCAACCGATGCTCTTAAAATTCCGCCGAATTTTTTAACGCCCAAAAGAACCGCGCTTAACGCCAAAAGAAACGATATGTTTTTAAGCGGAGACTTTGACGGCTCAAAATAATTTGCGCCGGTGTTGTCGCCTATTGACCAATTGTAATGTTTTCCCGAACCGTTAACGCCCGCGAAAGGTTTTTCGTGAAGAAGCGCGACAAGCCCGTGTTTGTCGGCAACGTTTTTAAGCGTTTCCATAACCTGCAAATTGTTGTCAATTGCAAGATTTGCTTCCTGATGAAGCGGAGCAAGTTCAAACTGATTGGGAGCAACTTCGTTGTGTCTTGTTTTTACCGGAATGCCTTTGCGGTAAAGTTCGTAATCTACTTCTTCCATAAACTTCAAGACGTTTTCTTTAATGTTTCCGAAGTAATGATCTTCCATCTGCTGACCTTTAGCCGGCGCGTTTCCAAAAAGCGTTCTGCCGGTTACGGGAATGTCGGGTCTGTTTTTTACGGCTTCTTTTGAAAGAAGGAAATATTCCTGCTCAATTCCCGCGAAAACTTTTATCTGTTTTGCGTTTTTATTTCCTATAAGTTTTTGAAGCGCAATAGCTTTTTCGCTTAATACGCTAATAGAGCGCAAGAGAGGAGTTTTAAGATCTAAAACTTCGCCCGTCCAAGAAAGGAAAACGGAAGGAATAACCAAAGTTTTTGTTTTGCCTGCTTCAAGAAGAAACGCGGGGGAAGTGGGGTCCCATGCGGTATAACCTCTTGCTTCAAAAGTTGAGCGTATTCCGCCAGACGGGAAAGAGGATGCGTCCGGTTCGGATTGAACAAGCTGGCTTGCGGAAAATCTTTCAATAATTTGTCCGCCTTCGCCGTAATCTATAAAAGAATCGTGTTTCTGCGCCGTGCCGCCTCTTTGTGGCTGAAACCAATGTGTAAAGTGAGTTGCGCCGTTTTCAAGAGCCCATTCTTTCATTGCGTGCGCAACTTCGCCCGCAATTGTTTGATCAAGAGGCTCAAGATTGTCAACAGCCGCCGCAAGTTTTTTGTAAACGTTCTTGCTTAACTTCTGCTCCATTACTTTTTTGTTGAAGACGAGTTCACCGTAATAATCGTGAATTGACCGCATACTTTTCTCCTTTTTTGCCAAAATACAAAGGTAAAACTTTGTATTTTGCGCATTTTTATTAAATATAGGTGTAAGAACCTTTATAACTTAACATTTTGATGTCCGAATGTCAATTGCAAAAATACGTCAATACGTATTTTTTACTTTAGGATTTTGCCGTTTTTCTATTTTATAAAATAAAAAAGACGCAAAAGATAAAAAAAACTAAAATTATCCTTGGCGTCGTTGCCAATTGCTATTAAGATAGAAAAAGTATATCAGCTTATTTTTGTTTTGTCAAGATAAAGATTTACTTATCAATTGCGACTTTTAGTTTTTCAAAAGCAAGTTTTATTATTTCAAGCGGGCATGCAATATTTATTCTTATAAATCTTTTGCCTTCGGTTCCAAAAACTGTGCCTTTGCTTACCCAGAGTTTTGCTTTGTTTATAATAATGTCGTAAAGCTCTTCTTCGGCGCTAACCAAATTGTTAAAATCCAACCATACAAGATATGTGCCTTGAGGTTCTACAAGTTTTACTTTGGGAAAATTTGTTTTTACAAAATTGCGGATGTAATCTAAATTTTTGGAAAGATATTCGTTTAACTCGTCAACCCATTGCGCGCCGTTTTCGTAAGCCGCCCGGCATGCCGCAAGACCCATTGTGTTTAATTGTTCATAACCGGTTTTTTCAATTTCAAGTTTAAATTTTTCTCTGATAATTTTGTCGGCAATGAAAATATTTGAAGCCTGCAAGCCGGCTAAATTAAAAGTTTTGCTGGGCGCCGTGCATATTATTGAATTATTTAAAAATTTTTCGTTTATAGAACCGAAAATTATATGTTTGTGCCCTTTGTAAACAAAATCGCAGTGTATTTCGTCGGACACAATAATTACGTTGTGTTTTAAACATATGTCGCCGATTTTTGTAAGCTCGTCTTTTGTCCACACGCGCCCTACGGGGTTGTGCGGGCTGCACAAAATAAAAAGTTTAACTTTATTTTCAATTATTTTATTTTCAAAGTCTTGAAAATCTATTGTGTATTTGCCGTCGGAATATACGAGAGGATTTTTTACTATTTTTCTTTCGTTAATTTCAATGCTGCAATAAAAAGGATAGTAAACCGGAGTTTGAATTAAAACAGAATCATTTTCTTTTGTCAGCGCTCTTATTGCGGTTGAAACTGCAAAAACAACGCCTGGAGTTTTAACAAGCCATTGCGGCTTTATATCAAAATTAAATCTCTTAAAAAACCAATTGCGCACGGCGTTAAAATAATCTTTTTTTGTTTCGCTGTATCCGAAAATTGCGTGTTGTGAAACTTTAACGAGCGTATCGGCAACTTCGGGCGGCGTTTGAAAATCCATATCGGCAACCCAAAGCGGCAGCACGTCTGCCGGCAACCCGCACTCCGTCGCAAAATCATATTTTAAAGAGTTGGTATTTTTTCTGTCAATAATTTTATCAAAATTGTATTTCATAATAAGTTGCTATAAATAAAACATGTATCCGTCTTCGCCCGTTTGTTTTTCAGCTTCTAAAACAAGATGTTCAAGAGATATGCTTGTAAGAGTTTTTTTGATATTGTCGTCAAGCGCGCCAAATAATCTTTGCATGGTTTTTTCTATTGGCGCGTCGCTTTTTGCTACGGTGTCGGCGGTTTTTTCAAACAGCGCCGCTTCTATTGAAAGCAGAATATCAAAAGCCGATATTTCTTTAGGGTTTTTTGCAAGCTGATATCCGCCTTGCGAACCTTTTGTAGATACAACAAGACGCGCTCTTTTGAGAAGTGAAAAAACTTGTTCCAAATATATTTTAGATATTTTTAATCTTTCCGATAGGCTTATTATTGTAATGTATTCTCCGGTGTTATATTTTTGCGCAAGACATAGCATTGAAGAAAGTCCGTATCTTGCCTTTGCCGATATTTTCATAATCAGGCTCCTTTCAATATTGTTTTAAATATTCTACAATTATATTAACATAAAATCAAATACATAGCTGATTTGTATGTTATATAAAATAAAGTGTTGACAAAATAAAATAAATATAGTAATATTTAAATACATATAATTCATATATGCATTATTTTAAAGAGAGTTTCAAAACAAGGGGGAAGTATATGTCTAAAGTTTACAACAAACTTACCGAACTTATCGGCAAGACTCCGTTGCTAAGGCTTAACAACTACGAACAGGCTAACGGGCTTAAAGCCGAAATTATCGGCAAACTTGAGTATTTTAATCCTGCGGGAAGCGTTAAAGACAGAATTGCAAAAGCTATGATTGACGACGCGGAAGCAAAAGGTCTTCTAAAAAAAGGTTCAATTATAATTGAGCCTACCAGCGGAAACACCGGAATAGGTTTGGCTTCCGTTGCTGCGTCGCGCGGATACAAAATAATTCTTACAATGCCTGAAACTATGAGCATTGAGCGTAGAAATTTACTTAAAGCTTACGGCGCGGAACTTGTTCTTACCGAAGGCGCAAAAGGCATGAAAGGCGCAATTGCAAAAGCGGACGAGCTTGCAAAAGCAACGCCGAATTCTTTCATACCCGGGCAATTTGTAAACCCTGCAAACCCTGCGGTTCACAAAGCTACAACAGGTCCTGAAATTTGGGACGACACCGACGGAAAAGTTGATTTTTTAATTTCCGGAATAGGCACCGGCGGAACAATAAGCGGAGTAGGCGAATATTTGAAATCTAAAAATCCTAACGTAAAAATTATAGCCGTTGAGCCTGCGGATTCTCCTGTTCTTTCCAAAGGAACTCCCGGACCTCACAAAATTCAAGGCATAGGCGCGGGATTTGTTCCCGATACTTTGAACACAAAAATTTACGACGAGATAATTACTGTAGCCAACGACGACGCTTTCAAAAAAGGCAAAGAAGTTGCAAAAACCGAAGGACTTCTTGTAGGTATTTCTTCAGGCGCGGCTTTGCACGCAGCCACGGTAATTGCGCAGCGTCCTGAAAACGCAGGAAAGAAAATAGTAGTTATACTTCCGGACACCGGCGAAAGATATTTATCAACGCCGCTTTTTGCTGAAGTATAATTAAAGACAGAAGTTTAGAAGTTAGGAAGTTTGGAAGATAAGTAACGGCAAAGCCGTGTCATTGTTATGAAAGCAAATTATTGACACGGCTTTTTGCTTGCCGCAGGAGTTGTGTCAACAAATAACATAAATATTGCTTTTTTCAGGAAATTAAATTATAATAGCGAAGTAAAATTTATTACATTTAAAAAAAGAGAAAAAATATGATTTACAGACAGACAGACAGACAGACAGACAGACAGACAGACAGACAGACAGACAGACAGACAGACAGACAGACAGACAGACAGACAGACAGACAGACAGACAGACAGATATTCTTCGCATATTAACGTTTGTTATAAAGAGCGAAGTAAGCAATATATTTTATTTAAAACCTGCTTGGTTATTTAATTAACCGGGCGGGTTTTTTTCGTTTGAAAATAATTAAACGCAGTAAAAGTTAATTCCCCTTTTAAAAAAAAGGAGGCAGGCGGAGTGTGAAAGTTAATTCCCCTTTTGCAAAAGGGGTGCCGGATAATGTCCGGCGGGGTATTTGTTGTTTAGTTGTTGTTGCTCGTTCTGAAGAATAGACAAAGCGCCGAAAACAAACTATTTCAGAATTTGGCGTTACAGTAAAAATCTAAAAGAAAAACAGCAGTTTCTGAAACACTGGTCATTGACCCAAGTTCAGGGCAACAAATAAGGCAACTTCTAAAAAATAATATTGCAATTTCACATAACATCTATCGGAGAGAACCCAAATGCCAGAACAAGAAAAAAACACGTCGCAAAATATAAATCAGGAAAAAACGGCGCAAGACGCGCCCAAACATATGGGCGTAGCAGGGCAAAACGTATTTTTTGCGCCGCCGCAAATAGTTACGGCGTCAGCCGTGCCGCAAGGGGCGGACGCGCCGAATGTTGCGCTGAAAGATCCGTTTTTTGCGCCGCCGCCGGCAATTCCCACACAAGAAGGACCGCTTGGAATAAAGTTTGACTTTAACGACGGCTGCCGAGTGCTTTTACCCAAAGGGCAGTGGCACGTGCAAATAGAAGACGCCGAATCGGGCAATATAATTTTCATATGCGATGTTGACGAAGGGTGGGTTGTAAGCACAAAAAAGTATTATATTCCGTTTGTAATAAAAGTATGGAAACGAGGCGAGCCCAACCCGGTGTTTATGCATGAATTAAATTTAACGGGCAAAGAAGTTGTGTTAAAGTTTCCGGTGGGCACAGTGGGCGATACGGTCGGCTGGCTGCCATACGCGGAAAAGTTTTATATAAAACACAAATGCGCAACAGAACTTACAATGGGCAAAGATATGGTAGATATATTTGCGGCGCAGTATCCCAATATGCAGTTTAGCGCAATGCCCGGAAAAGTCCGTTACGAAAAACCGTATGCCACATATAAAATGGGATTGTTTTTCAGAGGGGATAAAAATAACCAGCCGATAGATTTCAGGCAAGTGGGTTTGCACAGAACGGCAGGATATATATTGGGAGTAGATCCAACGGAAGAGCCGCCGAAAGTGAATTTGAGCTACGAAAGAAAAATAAAAGAGCCGTATGTTGTAATAGCCACAAAAGCGTCAAGCTTGCCGAAAATGTGGAATAACGGGCACGGGTGGGACATAGTCTGCAAGTATTTGAAGTTTTTAGGATACAGGGTTTTAGCAATAGACAGGGAGTATATTTTCGGACAGAACTTCACATATCAGCAAGTTCCAAGGGACGCGGAAGATTTTACGGGCAACAAGCCGCTTGCGGAAAGAATAGCAATATTGCAGCACGCTGATTTTTTTGTTGGATTGTCGTCGGGTTTAAGCTGGCTGGCGTGGGCAAGCAAAATTCCGGTAGTAATGATAAGCGGTTTTACGCTGCCGATATGCGAGTGGAATAATCCCTACAGAGTATTTAACAGCCACGGCTGCAACGGCTGCTGGGACGACGTGAATGAGAATTTTGATCACAAAGATTTCTTCTGGTGCCCCAAACACAAAGGAACAGACAGACAATTTGAGTGCACGCGCTTAATAACAGGAAAACAAGTAATAGGGCATATAGACAGATTGATGAAAGATAAAAACATAGCAGCGCCAAAAGACAGAAAGTAAAGGCAACCCCTAACCCCGCCTTTAACCCCCTTGCGGGAGAGGGACTTGCAAAGCAAGAGGGAAGTTAATTCCCCTTTTATAAAAAAGGGGTGTCAGGCAAAGCCTGACGGGGTATTTGCCGTTTAGGTTGTTGCCTCTGGTTACGAAAAAGAAGGGAAGCACAGAAAGCGAATTGTTTCAAGATTTGTCGTTGCAGTAAAAATTTGAAAATAAAAAGCAGCCTCTGAAACAAGGGGCATTGCCCCAAGGGTCATTGACCCTAAGGGTTATTGACCCCAAGGGTTATTAACCCCAAGGGGCATTGCCCCAAGTTCAGGGTGGCAATAATTAATATAAAAATAAATGGCATGCGGTTATAGTTTGTTTGCAACAGTAACATAAAAAAATATAAGTTGAATTCATAGCGCAATGTGCGCAAGGAGCAACACAATGAGTATAAAAAAAGAGAAATTATTTGGGACTAAACAGCCTCAAGAATTTTCGCCTTTAGAAAACTATCCGGTATCATCGTCCGCCTATTTGGCGTCCGACGAATATGTGTCTTCGTCGTTTAGCTCGGCGTGCAGGGGCCCGGTTATTACCAGATTTTTTAACGGCGGCAAAAAGATTGTGCAAACCGTAGCTCTTACGGCAATGCTCGCTCAAAATTTTGCCCCTTATGCTCACGGCGCTTTCACTTCAAATGTAAATAGCGGTATGACTGTAACAGGGGAACTTGTTTCAAGCGGGCGTCAAAATATAAATTCCGGCGGGTTGGCTATTAGTGGATATCTTACTGATCAAGGGTTTCAGGCAATATACGATGGCGGAGTAGCAAGTGGAATGTTAGTCAGCAAAAACTCTCTAAATGCTGGAGCTCAACAAATTGTGTCTTCAGGAGGTCTTGCAAAAGACACGCATTTAGGCGTTTTTGGAACCCAAACTATTTATAACAGCGGAGTGGCATTGGGTACTATTATAGAAGGTTCTGGGTATCAGTTTGTTGCTTCAGGCGGGACGTCAATTGACACTACAGTACTTTCCTCAGGAAATCAAGTTGTTAGCTCCGGCGGAACTGCTTCCGGCACAATACTCAATTCAGGAGGAAATCAAGTTGTTAACTCCGGCGGAATTGCTTATAGTACAATAATGAGTAACGGTGGTCTTTTGGTTAGTAATGGCGGGTCTGCAATAGATGTTAATCATATAGACGGTGCAATTTATGGATTTGATTTAGGGGCAAGCGGTGTATCGCTTGAAACTAAAATCACCGGAACAAATCAATCCGGTTCTTTTTATGTATCAAACGGGGTAGCGTCAAATTTATTTATAAATTCTACAGTTAATATTAGTTCAGGAGGAACTGCTTACGATACAACGGTGAATTCAGGAGGAAGTCTGAATATTTCTGCAGGCGGGTCTGCAATAGATGTTAAACATAATGTAAATGGCGCAGTCAATGTAGGACAAACAGGAGCAGCAGGAGGATTTGGAGCAGTAGGTATAGCCGGAGCTTTGCTTGAAACTAAAGTTACAGGAACAAATCAATATGGTTCTTTTTATATGTCAAGTGGAGTGGCGTCAAATTTAATTATAGATAGAGGTTTTACTATTTATAGTGGCGGTGTATTATCGGATGCACATTTTTTAATAGCAGATGGCAGTATGCGCATAAATTATGGTGGTTCTGCTATAAATATTACTGCTCCCAGCGCCGTGATATTGAGCACATATATAGATAGTGAGACTAAAATTACCGGTATCAACTATATGCCGGGAGCTTATGCCTCAAACGGTATTGTGATGAATTTTGTTCTTGCTCCGTCTGATTGGCAACATTTAGCTTCAGGTGTGATTGCTTCAAATACTGTGATTTCAGCTGCTTTTGTTGGTTCTTATTTGAGTCGCGGGACACAAAGAGTATCATCAGGCGCAGCAGCTTATGAAACTTATATTATTGGAGGAGCGCAGACTGTATATAGCGGGGGAAGCGCTATTGGAACTACTATAACAGGAGGCTCTTCAGGTTTTGATGATTTTTTCGGCAGTATTTTTGATTTTGGAGTGCAGTATATACACACGGGAGCATATGCGTCTAATACAACACTTTCTAACGGCAAGCAGTATCTTTATCCTGGTGGGATAGCTTACAATACAGTATTAAATGATGGTGGATATCTTGATGTAGATCCGGAAGCTTCTGCAATAGGCGTTGTACAATACGGCGGAAATATGGTTACGTATGTTGGAGCCTATAGCGGCACATATTATCGTCCGGGTGATTATGGTTCTTTATCTGTTGACGGGGATTTGGGCGCAACAAAAGTAACAGGGCTAAATGGCGCCACAAGTTTTTCTCTTGAAAACGGAGTGGCAAGTAATTTTCAAATTTACGGCGGCGGCGCGCAACATGTTTATGACGGAGGAGTTGCATATAACAATAGAGTAATTAATGGATTTTTTAATATTTTCAGCGGTGGAACCGCAATCTCTACGGTTTTAATAAATAATACGGACTCATATAATGGAATGAGTGTTCATGGCGGCGGAGTTGCTTCTAATACTGTGGTACATAGTAACGGCGTAATGGTAATTGATGGAAGTGTTTATGCCGGCGGCGTCAGTAGCGCAGCATCGGTTTATTCTACAGTAATTAACAATGGCGGGTCAGTTCATATTCTCCCCGGTAATTCTGTAGTAGGCACAATAATTAATAGCGGTGGTTATTTAAGGTTGGTTACCGGAGCTTCTTTACTATCTACAACTATTAATAGCGGCGCTTCTATGCAAATAAATAACGGAACTTTTTTCACATCTACAACTATTAATAGTGGGGTTTTACAAACAGTAACCTCAGCGCTAACAATAGTATCAACAACGATTAATAATTTAGCCATGCAAACTATTCAAAGCGGAGCTTCAACTGAAGGAACAACAATAAATTCCGGCGGAACGCAAGTTGTGTCCGGCATAGTTTCAAACACAACAATAACCGGCGGAACGCAAATAATATCCAGCGGAGCAACAGCCACAGACACAACGGTTGGCAGCGGCGGTATAACCAATATTTTGCTTGGCGGGTCGTCAATAGATGTAACGCAAGCGGTTGGCGGGGGAATAGGTCATAGCATTGTTGCAGGCGACACTGCCAAGATTACCGGAATAAATGCTTCAGGAAACTCTTTTTATTTATCAAACGGAGTTGCCAGTAATTTTATTTTGTATAGCGGAGCAAGCCAAGAAGTTGGCATAGGCGGCAGCGCAATAAACACGCAAGTTAACTCCGGCGGGGAAATGAGAATAGTAGCCGGCAGCATAATAGAAGGGCAAACAGAAATAAATGAAGGCGGGAAATTAGTAGGGCGGTTAACGGCAATGGCGTCGTCTGCAGAGCTTAACATAAGCAGCGGAATGTGGGAACAAGCCGGCGGTTCAATAGTAGAAAAACTAAAAATGGACAGCGGCAACATAGATATTCGCGCGGCAAGCGCCGGAAAGACGCTGACAATAAATAATTTTACAGCTGCAAATAATCCTATTATAGATATGAACGTAGCGCTTGGCGACGACGCTTCTGCGGCGGACAAAATTAATGTTACAAACTACACCGGCAATACGTTGTTAAGGGTGCACAACGCCGGAGGAACAGGAGCTCTAACAACAAGCGACGGAATAAAGCTGGTAGATATACAGGACGCTTCAACGGGAACGTTTGCGCTTGTAGGAGGAAAAGTAGATAATGGCGGATACGAGTATAAATTATATCAAGGCGGGTTAGACGGAAGTCCTGAATTGTTTGATTATTTCCTGCGTTCGGAAATAAATCCGCAATATACAAACGTCTTTAAAATAATGGCAAACATACCAATAATAAACGTAGCCCTTGCAAAAACCGGAATGAATTCTCTGGAAAAACGATTGGGCGACTTACGCGCTTTTGAAGGCGGTAACAACGGAATATGGTTAAGAACGTATGGAAAACAGTTAAGCGTGAACGATTTAATAGGGACAGATTTAACATTATTCGGCGTTGAAGCGGGATACGACTATTTATTTAATTTGAGCGCGTTAAATAAATTGTATGTAGGAATAATGGCAGGATATATTCAAAGCGGCGACATAAAAACAAAACAAGATAACGGAGTTTACGCCAAAGGCACAGGCAATGCGCCAAGCGCAGGAATTTACGTATCGTTTGTAAATGAAAAAGGCTGGTTTGTAGATGTAACGGTAAGGGACTTTTTGACAAAATTAGATATGACAAACTACGCAGCCGACGGCACGGAGCTTACGTTTAAACCGGAAAGAAATATTTTGGGAGCAAGCATAGAGCTTGGAAAAACGTTTAAGCAGAAAACCGGAGAAAGAAGTTATGTAAGAATAGAACCCAAAGCAGAGCTGACATATTTGAAAGCAACAGGAGGAGCGGCAGAAGTTAAAAACGGAATAGGCAGTTTAAACTACGACGATGCGGATTATATAACGGGAAAAGCGGGAATATTGCTTGGGTATGTAAAAGTAAGAACAAACGGGTTAACAGTAGAGCCATACATAGAGCTATCTTACAGCAATGAGTTTTCCGGAAAAGGAAAAATAAACTACGCAGCAGCAGAGTATGCATCTGATTTGGGAGGAGGAAGTTTTGAAGGAGCGGCAGGCATAGATGTGGGAATATCAAACAACTTGTATATATACGGACAAGCGACATATGAAAAAGGCGACAAAGAAGAAGGGATAGGCGGCAATTTAGGAATAAGATATAGCTTTGGAGAAACCGCCAAAACAGGAAACAATGTTTCGGAAAACACCGAATATGACGCGGCAGCATATTTGCTTGGCGAAGATTTTAAATCTATTGAGGGGGGAAAACCTGTTGATTTAGAGCAGGAGGAAGGGGTTCCGTTAAAAACATACTCAGGATATATTGAGCAAATAAAAAAAGTTTTAGCGGACAGCGCAAAAAAAGAAGAATACTCCGAAGATGCCTATGATAGTATAGGAGGGCTTACGGCGCCCAAAGCCAACTTGCTTGAAGCGATTAAAGCGTATGAGAAAGAAACAATAACGCCGATACAAGAGTATGAGTTAAGAACGCAGGTAGAAAGAAAAATAGATTATGACTCGCAGCAAGTAAATTTTAAAGCTAACAGCGTAAGCCCCTACGCGGCGGCAGAAACGGCAGGCGTTGCGGACAGCGCGCCGGTTGAAGAAGTGAAAGCAGCGCAGACGTTATGGAAAGAAAAAGGAGCGGGTAGCCCATACTTTAAGAAGTGGTTTAGGGACAGTAAAGTTGTGGACAAAAACGGAAAGCCGCTGCTTGTTTATCAGTTGGAGAAAAATAATTCTTCTGCCTTAAATGAAAATCAAGAAGGCGCCGCCCAAGACGACCAATTGTATTTTACGCCGCGTAGAGCCGAAGCGGATATTTATTCTGACGGCTCTGACGGTAATGACGGTTATATTATGCCGGTATTTGTAAATATAAAAAAGCCCATTATTATAAATTCCAAGGAAAGTCAAATAAACGCCGAAAAAATATTAAATAGCGAAGAAAAAAATAATTATAACGGAGTTATAGCATATGGAAAAGACGGAGCAATAGCAACCGTTGCCGCTTTTAAAGAAGCCCAAGTAAAATCGGTTGAAAACAGCGGAGAGTTTGGCGAGATAGCGCAGACTTTAGCTGAACCTGTGTACATAGGAAGCCCGGAGGTTGAAGTAAATATGAAAACAGTCCATTTTGCTTTTGACAAAAGCGAGCTTTCCGATAATGCTAAAGAAGCGTTGAAAGAAAATGCAAAATGGCTTTTGAAAAACCCCGAAGTAAATATAGTGGTTGAAGGACATGCCGACGAAAGAGGATCAAAGGAATATAATATTGCGTTAGGTCATCGCAGAGCTGCAACCGTTAAAGAGTATTACATTAACTTGGGAGTGGCCGAAAACAGAATTACAACAGTTTCTTACGGCAAGAGAAAGCCGTTAAATGCCGGCTCTTATGAAAGCGCATACTCTCAAAACAGAAGATCGGAATCCAAAAAACTGGAAAAAGCTAAATAGGCGGATAATGCGTCTAAAGGATAGATGATAGGAAGGTAGGAAGATAAGAGGGTAAGAAACGACAAAAAACAGCAATTACAAATTAGAAACAAAAAAAGAGCCGCGCAATTTACTGCGCGGCTCCTTTTTTATTTGTTGTATTGAAGTGAAGAGTCAGCGAATGTTTCTGATTGTTAAAGACTGACAATAAAATAAAAATATGCATCAACGACAAAATACCCCGTCAGGCATTGCCTGACACCCCTTTTACAAAAGGGGAATTTTAGCCAACAGTGTTTTTGATTCCCCTTTTAAAAGGGTTAATGTTCAAAAAGTGTGGTTAAAAGAGGCATTTTTCTAACCAGATTACGACGACAAAAAGAAATATTGATACAATGATTATCAAAAGGGTTTAATAAACGTGTTAAAAACGCTGTAAGTATTGTAAAAGCAATGCCGTAAGAATTCATGGAAAAACAAAGCAAAACAAAACAAGATTTAAGTGTCTTAAATGCTTAAGAACATTTATTTGGAAGAACCGTAGCAACAAACTCAAGAAACAGAAAGTTTGGTTTAAATTGTGGATTACACAAGGCTACACTGTAAAACAATTATCAAAATTGTCAGAGCATTCGCAATCTACAATTAGAAGGACACTTAAATACTGGCTTTCAAAAGAGCCTAATCTTTGTGATGAAAAAGAGCTGTCAAAAATCAAACATGTTCTTTATGATGCAACATATTTTCACAGAGGCAATTGCTTTTTGGTTTTGGCTGATAACAAAACAAAAAAGATATTTTTCTGCGAATTTGTTAGAAGCGAAAACTATCAGCAAGCAAGAAACTATTTTGATAGATTAAAAGCATTTGGATTAAGACCAAAAGTTTTAATTTCCGACGCGAATCAAACAATATTGAAAGTCTTTCAAGATGTTTGGGCTAATGCCATAATGCAAAGATGTTTGATCCATGCCAGTTTCCAAACAATCAGGTTTTTGCATAAAAACTCTAAGACAAAAGCGGCGCAAGACTTAAAAAGCATTGCCATTGCCTGCTCAAGAATTAAAAGCCAAAAGAATAAAGAAGAATTTGAAAATGCTTACACAAACTGGCGTTTGAAATATGAACCTTTTATAAAATCTTTGCCAAATGAAAGCTATGAATACAAAGAAATAAACAAAGCAAATACTTTTTTAAAAGACTCGTTAAAAGATATTTTCTATTTTTTAAAAGATCGTCAAATAGCAAGCAATACGAATTATTTAGAAAATCTATTTAAGACATTAAAAGAAAATATACGCCGTCATAATGGGCTTACTAAAAAACATAAAATCGCTTTTGTTAAATGGTTTTTTTTCTTTAAAAACCCCAAAAAAACCACACTTTTTGAACATTAACCCTTTAAAAGGGGGTGAGTGTGCGACGAATAAGGAGCACGAGCCACGAACGGGCGCTTGTAAGTAAGATGTTAATCCAAAAACGAGCCTGCCCCGTAAGGTTGTAATACGGGGTGAGCGCACCGGAGGACGCGAAGCGGACGGGGTATTTGCCTTTTTGTTTGCTACATTGCGCGCAGTAGCAAAGTCTATAAATAAATTATTTGCTGACAACTAATTTGTAATTAAAGCTGTTGTAAAAATCAAGCGGCGCAACTCAGGGGTTAAGAGTTGCGCCGCTCTTTTGCATACGCGTATACTTCTATTTTATGGTAAAAATTAACAGATTGCGTTTTTACGTTTTAGAAGCTGAACTGCGTTCTAATTCCATAAACAACTACGTCGTCTTTAGTTGTAGCATTTCCGCCCAAGGGGTTTGAGAAATACTGAACTGCAGGCGTAATTGCGAAGTTGTCGTTAAGCGCGTAGCTGTAATACAATTCTGCCTGCGTTTCTGCGCCGTCTTTATAAGCCGGATTTATGTATTTCTTATATTCGTAAGAACCATAAATTTGCCCTACTGCAATACCTACCGTATCATTTGCTCTTGACCAAAGCTCGCCGTTGATTGATGCGCCGATGTTCCACAGTAAAGAATTGTTTGTTGCAACATCATCTATTATTGCGGAGTTTATTTCAGCTTCTGCGGCGTCTGCTTTTTTGTATGCTACTCTTGCAAAAAGACCAAGATGTTCTGTTACTTTCTGATCTGCGCTAAGTCCAAAGCCATAAGAATCTTCGGTTTTTATATTGGCAGAATCAGCTACATTAAGTCCGCCTTCATCTTCAATTTTTTTGTAGTTATACAAATTTTTATTGGCGTTATACCAACCGTAAACTCTGTAGGTTCCGTCTTCAATAGGTTTTAAATCAATTTGAAGAACGCTCAAACCGTTAGAATCAAATTTGTCAAGATCGTTAGCAAAATAGCCTAACTGCGCGCTGACAATTTCGGTGAAAGAATAACCTACTACCGCCGCAACGTTTCTGTCGGGCTTATTAACAAGTTGATTTACAACGAAAGGTCCTGTTTGAAATTGCGATGTTTCATTGTTGGCATAAGCGTTGTTGTCAAAGAACCACCAATAGTTTAATTTTCCGATGTCAAACGAAAGTTTGCCGTCAAGGAAAGTTTGTTCATAATACAACTCGGTGAGTTTTGCGCTTGTGTGTCCGAATGCGGGGTCTATTGAAGGGTCTGCGTCGGAGTTTACCCATCCGTAGGTTTCTAAAGGAAGTCCGAATCCTTTTCCGCCTTCAAAGCGGATAACTATTTTATTGTTGCTTGAAAGCTCTTTTACAAATTTTAAATCAAATGAGTAAGTTGCGTCGTTTTGCGATGTTTCGGAACCGTCGTTGAGTTTAGGGGTTCCCTGAAATAATATTGTGCCGCCGCCTGATATTTTAAGTCCGAGTTTGTCTGCTGCGCTTTCGCTGCCGTTCTGTGCGAATATGCTACTGTTTCCGCCTGCTACTACAAGTGCAGCAACTAAAGCTGCAATTATTTTCTTATTCATTTTATCCTCTTGTTTTTTTATTCAAGGGGTGATATACTTACACTTGTGCATAGAGGTATATCGCCTCTTTGACGGCTGCTAAACGTTTGCGCGTTTAGCAGCTTTTTATTTTTAGTTTTTAAATTCCTGCTTTTGCGCCTTCAATTGTTCCTGTTTCAAGAGCAAGTAAATGGTCTGCCCATTTTGCCGCCCACTCTCTGAGTTCCGACACCGTAAGAGGTTCCGGAACTTTTGAAACTTCGTGAGCCGCTATTTTTTTTGCAAGACTCAAATAAACTTGCGCCTGTGCGGAATTTGGAGCCGCTTCAATTGTTGTTTTGCCCTGAAGTTCGCTCTGAGTTACCGTTACTGAGCGCGGAACATATTCAACAACCTGCGTTTTTGTCTGCTTAACAAAATCGTCAATAATATCTTTTGCGTAAGGCTGATTTATGGAATTGGCTATTACGCCTCCTAAAAGCGCGCCTCCTGCGTTTGAATATTTTTTAATTCCGTTAAACAAATTATTTGCGGCGTAAACTGCCATGAAGTCTGACGATGAAACCGTGAAAACGTGTTCTGCAATACCTTCTCGTATAGGCACCGCAAATCCTCCGCAGACAACGTCTCCCAAAACGTCAAAAATTACATAATCCAAATCTAAATCTTCAAATACGTGCTGCTGTTTGAAAAGTTGTACCGCGGTTGTTATGCCTCTTCCCGCGCATCCTACTCCCGGAGCAGGACCGCCTGCTTCAACGCAAAATATTCCGTTAAATCCCGTGAATATAACTTCCTGCGCTTTAACATTCGGCTTGTCTCTTAAAGTATCTAATACTGTAGGTATATACTTTCCCTGACGCAGCGTGTTTGTTGAATCGCTTTTTGGATCGCAGCCGAACTGCATTACTTTATATCCTAACGTGGACAACGCCGCGCTGATATTTGAAGTAGTTGTTGATTTGCCTATGCCCCCTTTTCCGTAAATTGCAATCTGTTTAATTTTTTTTGCCATTTTTACAACCCCTTTTGTATATTTGCCAATGCTTCTTCAATGTTTCCTGAAAACTCAACGGCTGTTATTGCGTTCTCTTTAAGAATAGGCGTTATCCATATTCCTATTCTGCTTACTACTACGTATTTTGAATCCGACAACAACTTAATTGTTTTTTCCAACCCCTGCTGCGTGTGCCCTGTAGGGCTGCACATTCGCTCTGCCTCGCGAATGTCCGCTACTTCATATTTTTTGCTGTCCGAGTCGTAATCAACAATGGTAAATTTTTGACATTTGCCAAAATGCTGATCTATTATTTTCCCGTCGCTGGTAGCCAAAGCTATTCTTATTTTGCTCATATATTGTCCGTTATGTCGTGAATTTTCAATTTTCAATTCTCAATTTTTAATTGCTGTTTTTTATCCGTGCGAAAACGTATCCGGCTGTCTGTCGTAAAGTTTTGATGATAAATCTTCTTTGCCGGGAATTCCGCAGGCGTCTGCTCTGCAGTGTTTACAGTGATAAAAAACTTCCAAAAAATCGCTTGCCGACTTTCTTGCCTGCGCTAAATCGTCGCAAGTAGGCGCTTTAAAATTTATAAATTCTCCTTGAGGTATAAGGGGGATAATGTTGTAAATATTTGCGCCCGCCGCTTTTACGGCTTTAGAAATTTCAGAAATATGTTTGTCGTTTACGCCGGGAATTAATACGGTGTTTACTTTTAGCGTTACTCCGAGAGCCGCAACTTTTTCTATTCCTTCAAGCTGCGAGCCTATTAAAATTTCCGCCGCAATAAGCCCCGTAAGCCGGACGCCGTTATAAATTATGTGCGAAACGATTTTATCTAAAATTACAGGGTCAACCGCGTTAACTGTAACCGTAACGCTTCTAACGCCGACGTCTGCAAGCTGTTTTGCTTTTTGCGGCAACAAAAGACCGTTTGTGCTTAAGCACTTTATAAGTTCCGGATGCTCGCTGTGAACAAGTTCAAAAGCTTTTAAAGCGTTATCCGTAGCAAGCGTGTCGCCGGGACCGGCTATGCCTACAACCGTAATTTCCGGACACAATTCTAAAGCTTTGTTTACTATTGCCGGAGTTTCTTCCGGCTTTAAAACTTGTCCCGTTACTCCCGGACGTTCTTCGGTTTTGTTTAAAGTTCTGCTGCAAAATCTGCATTGAATGTTGCAGGCAGGGCTTACCGGAAGATGAATTCTTCCGTATTTATTATGAGCTTTTCCGCCAAAACACGGATGAAGCCGGCTTACTTTTATATCTTTAGATTTTATTTCTTTCCCTAAACTCATATGCTTTCCTTAAACTTTGCAGGTAAACATTTAGTTAGGCCTGCGTATTATGCGTATATTTTTTTACTTAAGTATCTGTCGCCTCTGTCGGGGAAAATAACTATTATGTTTCCCGATTTTATTTTTTCAGCTAACTTTCTTGCCGCCGACAATGCCGCTCCGGATGAAGCGCCCGCCAAAATTCCTTCTTTTAACGCAAGCTGTTTTACTTCTTTAAAAGAATCATTGTCGTTTGTTTTTATAACTTCGTCTATTATGTTTCTGTCAAAAGTTTCGGGAAAAAAAGTGTTGCCTATGCCTTCCACTTTATAGCAGCCTTCCTGCCCGCCGCCCATTGTTGAACCTTCAGGATCTGCTAAAACGGCTTTTATATTTTTGTTTTTAGACTTTAAATATTTTGCTATGCCGCTTATTGTTCCGCCGCTGCCGGCGCCTGCTACCAAGTAATCTATCTGCCCTTCCAAGTCGTCGTATATTTCTTTTCCCGTTTGCTGATAATGCGCTTTGGGATTAGCCGGATTTTTAAACTGATCCAAGCAAACTGCGTTTGGAATTGACCTGACTATTTCTTCTGCTTTTTTAAACGCGCCCTGCATTCCGTCTTCATAAGGAGTGTTTATTATTTCCGCTCCTAATGCCCGCATTATCTGCTGTTTTTCCTGTGAAAATTTTAACGGCACCGTAAAAATAACTTTATAACCTTTGCCTATTGCCGCAAGGGCTATGCCTATTCCTGCGTTTCCGGCGGTAGTTTCAACTATTGTAGAGCCGGGTTTTAAAAGCCCCTCTTTTTCGGCGGCTGAAATTACCGCCAAGCCCATTCGGTCTTTAACGCTGCCGCCGGGGTTGGCAAGTTCTAACTTTGCGAATAAATTTACGTTTTTCGGAAAATCTATATTGTTAAGTTTCACTATCGGCGTGTTGCCGATTAATTCGCGAATATCGTTATAATATTTCATATATTGTTACCTGTTATTTTTTACCTTTTACCTGCCGGATTTATTGCCTGTTCTAAATCTGCGATTATGTCGTTTTTATCTTCAATTCCTACGGATAATCTTATTAAGTTATCGGTAATCCCTATTTTTTCTCTTATTTCTTTAGGGATGCTTGCGTGCGTCATGCTTGCGGGGTGACACGCTAAAGATTCTACGCCGCCCAAACTTTCCGCAAGAGCTATTGTTTTAAGATTTTTAAAAAATATTTTGTAGTCGTAATTGTCCGACAAAATAAAAGAAATAATAGCGCCGGCGCCTTTAGACTGTTTTTTGTTTATTTCGTAACCGTTAAAATCTTTAAGTCCGGGATAATAAATTTCTTTAACGGCTTTATTATTTTTTAAAAATTCGGCAACGGCCGCCGCGTTTTCCAAATGTCTGTCTAAACGAACCGCCAAAGTTTTAATTCCGCGAATTAAAAGCCACGAGTCAAAAGGTTCAAGTATTGAGCCTGCGGCGTTTTGAAAAAAACCTATTCTTTCTGCAAGCGTCGGGTCTTTTGTTACGGCAAGTCCGGCTATAACATCGCTGTGTCCGCCTAAATATTTTGTTGCGCTGTGGATTACAATATCTGCGCCAAGCGTAAGCGGTTTTTGCAAATACGGCGTTAAGAAAGTGTTGTCAACAATAGTTAGCGCGTTGTATTTTTTCGCAATTTCAGCTGCGCCTTTAATATCTGTAATTGTAAGCAGCGGGTTTGCCGGGGATTCTATTATAAGCCCTTTAATATTTTTATCTTTTTTAAAAGTTTCTTCCAAAATCATTAAATTTGCGGTATCAACTATTTCATAAGAAACGCCGAAATTTTTAAATATTTTGTCCAATATTCTAAAAGTTCCGCCGTAAACGTTTTGCGACGTTAAAATTTTGTCGCCGCTTTTAAAAAGAAAAAGAACCGTTGTTAAAGCCGCAAGACCGGAAGCAAAAGCAAAACCCGCCGCGCCTTCTTCCAAATCTGCAATTAAAGATTCCAACGCTTTTCTCGTAGGGTTGCCCGAGCGCCCGTATTCATATCCCGCTTTTGTTTTGCCAAGCTCAACTTGTCTGAAAGTTGTAGCCTGATAAATAGGAATGCTTACCGCGCCGGTGGTTTCATCTTCCGCAATTCCGCCGTGTATAACTTTTGTGTTTATATTATTGTTGCTCATTTTTATTTTCCTCAATTATTGCTTCAAGAACGTCTTCTATTTTTTCTTCTACCTGAAAAACTCTTATATTTTTTTTTATCAGAAACTCCGCCGCGCTTTGACCTACTTTGCTTGCAAATACGGCTTCGCAGTCTTTTAAAGTTTCATACGCTTTTTCAAAATTGCTTTCGTCGTGACATCGTTCCGTAGATCTTGCAAACCTTCTGCGTTCGGTTAAAGAAGGTTTTGGAAGTATATCGTAAATATAAAACATATCGGCTCTTCCGAAATGTTCGTCAACGTAAACTCCGTCGGTTGATGCAAATGCAATTTTTTTTAAAGCCATTTTTAACCCCAAATTTCTAATACATATAAAACATATATGTATTAGTTAATGCAAAATAATACAAAGTTATTTTTAATTTGTCAAGTAAAACATATATGATTAATATATTTTATTTTTACAAGGATAAGAAAATTTATTTTTTAACAAAATTAACTTCTCTATCTTCCTAACCGTAAACAGATTTTACAAAATATAAAAAAATCGGTCAACCTTATACGTATTACATAAGGTTGACCAAATAGAAAAGCTCAAGCGGAAGAAATAGTTTTTCTTCGTTTTATTTTTTTCTTCCCCGGCGGAGATATTTGTGCTCGCCGAGGAAAGATACTAATTATTTTGCAGGTATAACTGCGCCTTTGTATTTCTCTTTAATGAATTTTTTTGTCTTGTCGGTTTTTAAAGCCTTAACCAGCGCTACAATTGCCGGGTCATTAACTCTTTTTGAATTTACGGCAATTATGTTTGCATACGGAGAATCTCCGCCTTCGCTAAAAAGTCTTGTCTTTAGATCTATGCCGGCTTCCAAAACTTTATTGGTGTTTGTGCTGTAAGCGTCAAACTGATCTCTAACGCGAATTATCAAAGCAGAGTCAAGTTCTACTATTTAATTTTCCTTTTTTTGTTTTATTTTGTAATTCGTAATTGTTGTTTGTCGTTAATTTCACTTTTCACTTTGCTGTTAAATTCCGGAATGACACTTCGTGTCACTTTTCACTTTACCGTTACTTGTATGTTGCCAAAACAGCGTTGTAAATATCTTCTATCAATCTTAATCCGCCTTTATACCCGAAGTAGGGCGTTGTAAGAATAAGTCTGTATGTTGACGGAAGTCCCGCCGAGAGAAAATCGTAATCTTTTTCTTTTGCAAGCTCTTTGTCCCACGCGCCGCCGATAATAAGTCCGCGTCCCGGGTAAACCGCTTTGCGTATTGTTTCCTGCGCAAGCCCGCCGTCGGGTTCAAAGAAAACCGGTATTTCTCTTTTGTTTGAAATTGTTTTTGCAATATCCAAAATTTTCTGCTGATACTGCTCGGGCGTTTGTTCCATAATAAATTGTTCTTTAGGAACTATGCCTACTTCGTTGAGCAAAAACTTACTTATTCCCAAAACATAAGCGCTGTCGCTGAGCACGTGGAAAAAGTTTGGAAGCCCGTATCTAAACTCTAAAAGAAAAGTTGCAAGATTGTCTATTTCTTCATAAAAATCCTGCTCTTGAAGAGCTATGAAAGCGTCCGCTTTTTCTTTATTTAATTTAGCGCCGTTTTTATTTGCGTAATCTATAAGCTCGCGCAAAAATTTTGTCGTTTCGTTTCCGCCTATTGGAATGTATGGAAACTGATAAAAAGGCTGATTATATTTTGCTTTCAAATTTTCAACTATTTCCGTTCCATACCACGGAGAAATTAAAACGTTAAATCCTGCTTGCGGAATTGTTTTCCATTCGGATACTCCGTTTGAATTCGGCCCGAATAAAATATTTACTTTTAAGCCTATGCCTTCAAGAAGTCTTTTTATCTCTTCAAGATTGCCTTTCCAAAACGGATCTTGATACGGTATTGACGCAAAAATATTTACAAGATTAGCATCTTTTGCGGCGGCTTTGTCGTAAACTTTGTTTACAAACTGGTCTATAATTGCGTTTACAACTAAACTGTGCGCCTGATAATTTGTATATTTAAATCCTGCCGTTTCAACGTAAACTACAGGCTTTCCTTCTTCGCCAAACTGCCTTGCTACGGAATTTACGTCGTCGCCGACTATTGCCGAAGTGCAGCCCGTAAGAATTACCTGCAACTGCGTGTCTAAAACTTTATAAGTGTTTGAAAGAATTTTTCTTAACTTATCTTCTCCGCCGAAAACAACTTCGCTTTCGGTAAAGTTTGTGCAGGGGGAAGTGCTTCCGCCGGCATAACCTGTGGAGCGTTCAAAAAATCCTTGAACCATTGTGCCGCATCCGGGACCCGAATGAAGAAGCGGAACGGCTTTAGGTATTGCCACGACCGTTTGAATTGCGCCAATTGCGCACATAAATCTCTGCTGCTCTATAAGCTTATTCGCCATCGGTATTTCCTCCTAAGAAAAGATAAGGGTTTTGTTCAAGCCACCATTTTGAATAAGGTTTTATAGTATGCTTTTCCAAGTTTTTTACAAACTCGTCGTTTTCAATGGTTTCAAGAATTCTGTTTCCGTATTTTACAATGCCTTCATAACCCATTCCGTAATGCTCGTCGCCTATTAACAGCGAAGGAATTCCGAATTTTGCTCCCCAAAGCGTCATTCCGCCGTGTCTTGCAAGAAGAATATCAGGGCGCACTTTGTTTAAAATGTTTACAAGTTCAAATTCCTGCTTGTTGCAAACGTTGTAATTTGCAATATCTCCGTAATCGTTTACAACGTTTTGTAAAGTGTCGTTGCTTACCGCGCCGTTGTCGTATATCGGGTCATGATGGAAAATTGCCGCGCCCTGCGGTTGCATGCCAAGCTCTTTTAAAAGCGCAAGCAACGAATGTCCGTGCGATGCTCCCGCGGTAACGTAAGCGGTTTTTCCTTTAAGTTTATTTCTTATCTTTTCAATTTCCGGCAGCCACTTTTCTTTTTCTTCTTTTATAAACTGTTCGGCTTCTTTTTCTTTGCCCGTCATTTTGCCGAGTTCTCTAAACCATCTGTCGGTTTGCTCAATTCCGTAAGGAGGAGAAACTCTTATTTCCGGAACATTATATTCCTGCTCTAATGCCGCCGCCAAATAAGAGCCGAGCGTAGAACATATCTGTATGGTTGCCGCCGCTTCTGCGGAAGTTGAAATTTGTTTTACCGTCGCATAAGGCGTAAGATAATTTGCTCTAAGCCCAAGTCTTTTAAACCACTCGGCAAAAATATCCGTGCCCCAAAAATTTACAATATTTATTAAATCGGGCTGCTTTTTATCTGTTTTTTTAATTAATTTTCTTGCTATGGCGTGATAACCGGCGTCAAAACCGGAAGTCCAAATTTTAGAGCGGAAACCCTCGCAAAATATTGCAACTACGGGTATGCCGAGTTCCGCTTCGGCTTCGTCGGCTATGCCGCCGACGTCGTCGCCGATTATGCCTGAGGCGCAAGTTGTAATTATAAAAATTGCGTTCGGATTGACTCTTTTATGAACTTCTCTTATAGCGTCTGAAAGTTTTTGATTTCCGCCGTAAACCGTATCGGCTTCTTCCATGTTGGTTGAGAAAATTCTTCTTTGAGTAGGATTTTTTACGCCTCTGTGCTTGCCGTTTACTCTGTAAGTAAAAGCGTATTCCTGAAGACATCCGGCGCAGCCTACAGGCCCGTGGCTTATTACCGCGGCGTCCTGCACAAGCACAACTGTGCAAGCTGCGTTTGAAGTTGAACAGCCAAGGCACTGGCTAAACGAACGGTTTTTATCCTGCAGCGTGCCCGCTCTTGCTTTTTCTACAAGATCTTTTGCGGTTCCCTCATACCCTGTGACGGAACCAAGCCTGTTTTCGCGCACCTGAACTTCAGATGCTTTTAAATTTATTTTACTCATGTTTGCAACCCCTTGTTAGAGGCAAAGCGGAAAGTTGAAAGTGTAAAGCGGAATAAATAAGATGTTTTAGCATTGCAGTTAATTCCACTTTTCACTTTTTACTTTTCACTTTGTCGTTAAATTCTGTATTCCGGTTCGGGCTTTACTGTTACTAAATGCAGCTCTTTTAAAATTTCTTTTCTTAATGTTATAAAGTCATCGTCGTTTCTGTTTCGTTCCTGTCCGAGATTTACGTCTATTACTTTGCTTATTTCTCCCGGGCGCGCCGTCATTATTGCTATTCTTTGGCTAAGCGAAATGGCTTCGTCCACGTCGTGGGTTACAAGCGCCATTGTTGTTTTTGTTTTGCTCCAAACTTCCGTAAGCATTTGCTGAAGCTCCATGCGTTTAAAAGCGTCCAGCGCCGCAAGAGGCTCGTCAAGAAGAAGAATTTTAGGTTCGTTAATTAACGCTCTTATAATTGCGACTCTTTGCGCCATTCCGCCTGAAATTTCGTGCGGGTAAGATTTTTCAAATCCGTTAAGACCTATAAGCTTTATATATTGCGCAATTTCATTTTTCTTCTCTTGATACACGCCGCGCGCTTTAAGTCCTATAGCGACGTTTTCTTCAACTGTTTTCCACGGAAAAAGTGTAGGCTGTTGAAAAATATAACCGCGCTCGTGGCTTGTTTTTTCTATGCGTTCGCCCTGAACATACAGAGCGCCCGACTGCGGCTGGTCAAGCCCGGCTATAAGACGCAAAAGCGTAGTTTTGCCGCAACCGGACGGACCTATAAAAGATATAAATTCGCCCTGACGTATTTCCAAACTTACATTTTTTAAAGCGTAAACTTTGTTGCCTTTTGTGTCCGTATATATTCTATTTACGTTTTTAATGTTTATTAATGTTTGCGCGCTCATTTTAAAATTCCTCTCTGCCAGCGCAAAAGGTAGCTGCGCGCTATGCTGATAACTGCAAGAATTATGGAAAACGCAATAGCGGTAATAATAATTGCCGCGTAAACTTTTGAATAAATTGACCAGCCTTTCGCCCAATTTATATACCAGCCAAGTCCGGCTTTTGCCCCTATCATTTCGGAAACTACAAGAGTTGCAAAACATAAGCCCGTTGCCGTCATAATTCCGGTAAAAATATTCGGAACGGCATTTGGTATTGCAACATGAATAAGTAAAAATTTTTCGTCGGCGCCAAGCGTTTTTGCAACTTCAAAATAAGATTTAGGCGTGGAAGCTATTCCTTGCGCCATCATGTAGGAAACAGAAAACCACGACGCTATAAAAATTAAAAATACGCCGGTAATAAAACTGTTGGGGAAAACCGCAATTGCAATGGGAATCCACGCTACCGCCGGTATAACTCCGCTTACTTTTATTACCGGAGAAAGCCAGTAGTCCCACTGGCGATACCAGCCTATTAAAATTCCGGTAATAAATCCTAAAAATATTCCTACGATAAGTCCTACGAAAAATAAACGAAGCGAATATACGGTGCTTATAAAAAGCGTCAAAGAATCTTTAACCGTTACATCTACAATTTGCAAAGGTCCGGGAAAAAACGGAAGGGGAAAAATTCCGCTTTTTGCCGTAAGCAAATCCCACGCTGCAAGAGTTATTCCAAGAGCAAAAATAAATTGCGATTTATGGTATAACTTTTTTCGCAATGTCGTAAATTTTATTGAGACTGCGTATAAAGCTACAAACAAACCTGCAAGTATCAGCAAAAACGTTCTGTAAGGCGCAGGGTTTACCGTTTGTTTGAACGGAATAAAATAGTCAACAGCATATGCGAAAATAAACGAAAATATTGAAAGCCAAAACCATAGCTTTGATTGCGGTTTCCAATAAATTGCGCTGTCGTCCGGCGTAACTATATTTGCATGAGATTTTTTTTCCGCTTTTGCCAAAGTAATTTCCTATGTTGTTATTTGCTGTATGTCATTGCGCAATAGCCGCGCAATGACATACAAACAAGTATTGTTAATGAGCTGCGCTGTGTTTTTCTACTCCAGCCGCTTTAAAAACATCTACGTATGCATCGTCAATAAACTTCTTTGTGTTAAGATCTGCAGGCAAATAACCTGTTTTCTTTAACTGGTCTGCAAAGTAATAAGCGTCTTTCTTTGTTGTGTCTTCGTTTGAAAGCAAGTTGTGCTTATGACCGTATTTGTATGTTGTAAGAAGTTCTGCTACAAGCGCCGGATCGTCGCCGGGCAAATAATCTTTTTCAACTGCAATTTTTGCGGCTTCTTCCGGATTGTCTGCAACCCAGTCAGACGCTTTCTGAAGCGCGGTTAAAATTGCGGCTATACGCTGAGGATTTTCTTTCAACTGTTTTCCCGATGCGTAAAGGAAGCAGCAATATTTTCCGGCAAATATCGGATCTTTAGCTATATCAACCAAAACTATATATCCGTCTTTTTCTGCCAATGTTGCATATGGATCCCAAAGCGCGACTGCGTCTAATTCGCCTTTTTCCGCAACAACTGTTAACTGATCCAGCGGATAAGGCAGCCATGTTACGCCTTTTTCAGGGCTGATTCCGGCGTTTGCAAGAGCAACGCTTGTTACGGCCATCGGAGTTCCGCCTATTTCATCAACGCCGATTCTTTTGCCCGCCAAATCTTTAACCGATTTAATTTTTGAATTCTTCGGCACCAAAAGCTTTATGCAGCCCTGATGAAGTCCGCCGATAATTTTTATGTCCAAACCTTCGTTTACTGACGGGAAAAACTGGAAATCGCCGTTTGCTATCGGATATTTTCCGCTTGCAAGCCCGGCTTTATTTGTTTCAAACGTTCCGCTTACAAGCACTGCGTTTATGCCTTCTGCCGCAAAGAAACCTTTTTCGTAAGCAATGTAGAAAGGCGTTCCGCAAGCGCCGCCGCCGAGAGCTTCAATTTCAATTGTTCCGTAAGGAAACTTTTTAGGATCAACTTTTTTACCGCATGCCGACAACGTAAAAAACGCTACTGCAAATAATGCAACTGCCGCTGCTGTAACTTTCAAAAATTTCATTTTTTTCTCCTTGTAAATTTAATAGTCGTTTTATTTGTGTTTTTTAATTTTGCCGGCACATTCGCATTCGGAAAAATTTCATTTTGCCAAACCTCTATTTAAGAGCCGTCTTAAACGCCTGATCTAAATCTGCCGTTAAATCGTCGGCGTCTTCCAAACCTATGGAAAGACGGATTAAGTTTAAAGGAATTTTTGCAAGCTCCAAATCTTCGGGAGTTAATTCGCCGTGCGTTACTTTAAACGGATCTATTACTAAAGATTTTGCGTCGCCGATATTTGCAAGATATGTAAATATTTTTAATGCGTCTATAAATTTTTGTCCCTGTTCTAGCGTGCCTTTAATTTCAAAAGATAATACGGAGCCTGCGCCTTTCGGAAAATATTTTAATGCCAAACCGTAATAATCGCTTGATTTTAACGTCGGGTGATTAACTTTTGCAACATACGGGCTTTTTTCAAGATACTCCAAAATTTTTGCCGTATTTGAAACCTGTTTTTGCACTCTTTCGGAAAGCGTTTCTATACCTATTAATACAAGATACGCGTCAAAAGCGCCAAGAGTAGAACCGAAATAATTTAAATAATCCATTCTTGCTTTGTCGATAAAAGCAAGATTTTTAAAAACCTCGGTATAAGAGCGCGGATTGTTTTTATCGTCTCTTAACGTATAATGTTTTTTATAAATTTGGGGGAATTTTTTTTCGTCCCATTTGAATGCGCCGCTGTCAAGAATAATTCCCGCAATAACGTTTCCGTGTCCGCTTAAAGCTTTTGTTGCGGAGTAAATAACAATATCTGCCCCGTGTTGTATAGGGTTAAATAAATAAGGCGTTGCTATTGTATTGTCAACGACTAAAGGAATGTTATGTTTATGCGCAAGCGCCGCAAGAGCTTCAATATCTGCCACCGCTCCGTTAGGGTTGCTTATAGATTCAATAAAAATTGCTTTTGTGTCCGGTTTAATTTCTTTTTCAAGTTCTTTGATGTTGTCAATATTTTTTGAAAAATCTATATTGATGTTGAATCGGTTAATTATGGATTTAAAACTGTCAAAAGTTCCGCCGTAAAGATAGGGGCTGGTAAGTATTCTTCCGCCGCCTTCCGCCAACACAAATAATGTGTAAGTAACCGCAGCCATTCCGGAAGAAAGAGCCAAACCCGCCGCCGCTCCGTCAAGAGCCGCGACTCTTTTTTCTAAAACATCTACCGTCGGGTTATTAATTCTTGAATAAAGCCATGCGTCTTCTTGAAAAGAGACAATTCTGTTTGCTCTTTCGGTGCCGCCCAAATCGTAAGAGGCTGTTTGGTAAATAGGCACGGAAACCGCGTAATTGTGATCTTTAGGATTGTAGCCTGCGCGAATTTTTAACGTATCAAATTTATGTTTATTGCCTGACATAACTGCTCCTATGTAAAATATTTATATAACATATCAAACATATATGCTTTATAATTTAAATAATTTTAAACAATATTTTTTTATTTGTCAAGTGTTATTTATAATACATATATGTTTTATTGTTTAATTTGTATATACATATATAATACTGGAGTTAACATCTTGGGTATTGCATACCAAAACCCGCCTACTTTTTGCAAGCGATCAAAAAGTAGCAAAAGCCCAGCCTTCGCTAATGCTACGGCGCGGTTCTATCGCCTGTTTTTTTGCTACCCTTTAGTCTCGCCATGATTTACCTTAAAATGTAAAACTTTCTACAATAGATTTTTTCAAAACAAAAAAGCCCACAACGGAGTTACCCGTTGTGGGCTTATAAATTTTGTTATATTAGCTATTTTTATTTTGCTCTAAAATTATATCGTTTTTCTTTTTGGTTTGCCAAGACTTTTTTTGCTCTTACGAGTATGTTGAAATTCTTCCCGAACTCCGCCGCAAAGAACAAAAAAACGCGGTTTTGGGTTTTTCTTTTCTTTTTTATTAGCTGTTTTTGTATTTTTCATAGAAGTATTTTAACTTTCTTTTTTTATAATATCAAGCAGCATGCCGGGGCGCTTAATACCGACGAAGCCAATGCGGCGGCCGGCGAACTTATACGCAAAGCTTTAGACGGAGAAAAAATATATAAAGTGTCCGACATAGAGAAGATTGAAGAGAGAGAAAATTATTTTCGCAACTTGGAATGGATTGAAAATACTCTCGGTAAAGATTTTAACGAAGTTAAAGAACTTTTAAAAATGATTAACAAGCTGGAAAAAGCCGGCTTTAATGTAATAAATAAAAACGATATAGAATTTTTGGAAAATAAAATACAAGAAATAAGCGCGCTGAATTCCAAAACCGCAAAAAAAGACATAGAGCGCGCAAGGCAAGAAACCATAAGCTTTTTGCAAAACAAAGATATTAAAGAGCGCGACGCGCTTGTGCGCGAGATTATAAAATCGCAAGAAAAAGAAGATACTTTGCTGGCGATAAACGACGCGCTGGCAGAACTTGAAGACGTTTACGAAAACACTAACGACGGAAAAATTGAAAAAAGCAAATACGACCTGCCGAATACAGATTATAAACTTTTAAAAAAACGCATACTTCAGGCCGCGAAAGAAAATATTGAAAATGAAGGACAATCCGGACTTGCCGGATATCGCCGCGCGGCGCATGCGGCTATGGGGGCTATAAAACATTGTAGGAGGATAGGTAACGGCAAGTAACAAATAATAAGTAATAGGTAATAAACTGCAGAGGGTGAGTGTGCGACCAATAAGGAGCACGAGCCACGAACGGGCGCTTGTCCGGAAGATGTTAATCCAAAAACGAGCCTGCCCCGTAAGGTTGTAATACGGGGTGAGCGTACCGGAGCCCGATAGGGCAGGGTATTTGCTTTTTGTCTTTTTATGAAAAAATGCGATATTGCAAAAAACTGTAACTTTCTATATTTAATCGGCGTCTTACAATTGTATTGCGTAAATTACAAATATTTACTATAATTGCACAAGTTTGATTGATTGCAGTATGAAATCATAAAAAATAAAAAAATCACAAGGAGGAAGTAAATGCGTAAAATTTTAAGTTTTGCAGCGGCGGCGTTAATAGCTATAGCGGCTTCATCGGCGGCTTTTGCTATTTCGGGAGTCGGGTTTTCAACACAGACGGCAAGAGTGTCTTTTACCTCGGCAGGAGATTTTATTTGGGACGTAAGTTTGGTTAATGCAAACTTGTCTGCGGCTACGCAGATAACATGGACAGGCGTTACTCCGGGAATCACCAACTGGAAAAATGCGGATCAGTTTGTTAAGGTAAATTCCACAATGACTGACGCAAGAGCTAAAATCAGAATTTACAGCGACAACAAAAATGCAGCGGTACCGTTTAAGTATACAGGTCCTTTAACAACAAATATCGGCGGACTTGTAGGTTCTTCAACTACGGTGCAGCCGCCGCTTCCTGTAGGCTGGTCTGTTCAGGACACAACAAGCACGCAGCTTGTTAACCCTGAAGCGCAGACTTTAGGCGTATATTTGCTTGATCGTTCTAACAGCGATTTTGATACTGCGGCAAATAAAATATACTCATACGGGTTTTCTTCTTCGGGAGTTCGTTGGGGCGGAGATCCTACATCTGATGTAGGCGGTTCTCCAAGCGGAATTCACTACATTACTATCAGCTCAAAGTTTACAGGAGCAAGTACTCCCAACACTTACGGCACCAACATAATTTTTCAGGGACTTTTGGAATAACGCTTATAAATCCGGATAGGAGAAATTTTTCTCCTATCCGGAAAGTTTAAACAATGAAAAAAAGTTTATTTTCTGTTTTTATACTTTTATTTTTTGCATGCGTTTCTTACGCCGGTCTTATTGTGGACCCTGCGAGAATAGATATTGTTATGCTGCAAGAGCAATCATATAATAATCATTATGTTGTTACAAATGATAATGAAGAATCAATAGAAGTTACCATTACGGTGGATACGTGGAATAATTCGTCGGAAAATAAAGATGTTGATGTGTCAAGTTGGCTTGTTATAGGCAGTAAAAAAATAATTTTGGCTCCGCGTCAAAAAACTAATATTGCCTATATGGTGAAGTCCGGCAATTTGAAAGGTTCCGTATCGGCAATGGTGTCTTGGACTTACAGATCTCCCAAAGTTCAAGATATAAGCCTTATGACAAGTTTGCCTATTTATTTAACCATAGACGGAACGCAGAAAATAGACTTTGAAATATCGGAGCTTGCCGTGCGAAAACCTAACGCGCCGGCGGCAATGACGGACGCATCTGCGAAAGAGTCGCGAATTGTTTATACCGTTAAAAACAACGGCAACGTGCCGTTAAGAGTTAAAGGAACGGTAAAAATTTTAGACGGAAAAAACGTTGTTTACGAAGCGCAAATACAGGAACAAAATCCGGCTTACGCAGGTTCCGACAGGGCGTTTTTTGAAAGATTTCCGCAGTTAAAAAAAGGCAAATACATTCTGAATGTTTCTTTGAGCGCGTTGGATAAAACCGTTGAAAAAAGCGTTCAGATAAGAGTAAATAAATATGGGGAAGTAACAAACTAAAATGAGAAAGTTTTTTATAACATTATCCTTAATAGTTGTTGCAACCGCAAACGTCTTTGCTGCGCAAAGCGAAAATTACGGCAGTAACATATATGGCTTATTTTCGGAAAATTTTAACGGCGCTAAACTTAGCCTTTCCGCGTGGACAGGGCAATTAAACGCGGGAGCGCCTACCGAAACTCCTAATTTAGATGACCGCGACAGAGCTGAAGTATATGTGTTTGGAGGCGGCAGCGTATTTATGACTACCGTGGTTTATACTTCCGCTCATAATACGCTTGGAGGGCAGTCTCTTGATGGCATTTGGTTTTGGCGTATAATAGCTTCTACGGGAGGCAATACATGGGACGGGTTTAGCGTTACTCTCGTTAGCTCTTCATCTGTAACTCCCATACCTGACGCTCCAAGACTTATGAGTGCGTATAAAGACGGTTCTATAGAATTTTATGCAAGGAGCGCGCACCCTACAGTTGAAAATTTTAACGTAGGAATAACGCTTCTCTATAACGATTCAGTTTCTGTTGACTACGTGGATACTTTGGGCTCGTATGGTTTTACAGCAGACGGAACATGGCAAAAAGTTATATTTCCTTTAACGTCTGCCAATTTGGGCGCAACGGTGGACATGGATACATGGCGTATAAAAAATATTTTCGTGCTATTGAAAAACAATTCCACGGGCACTCTTGAAATAGACCAAATTATTTGGAAAAAAGCCTCTGCTCCCGTTACTTTTGATTTCAAATTAATGGATACGGCAACAGGTTTGGCAAGCGCAAACAGTTACATTTCTTGGAATGAAAATAAAATAGCTCAAGGCTGGCAGGTTTCAGATGAGTATCTTGAGCTTAATTTAGATAGTTTGCCTAATGATAATTCAAGCTGGGGAATTCAAATATACACAGATGCAACATCCTCTAACGCCCAAGCAAATCCAAAATATACAGGCGTGCTAAATTCATCAACCAATTTTGGTCTTATTTCTACGTCTGATACCACAAAAATGATTCCTATGGCATGGAGAGTTACTGATAAAGTATTGCCTTATGTAGGAACAAACAACGTTGCTATGGAAGATTATAACCAAACAAAAAATATATCTCTTTTTCTCGGCGGTTACGATGGACCTGACTATGTTGCTCCCGGATTATATGATTCAGGCAACCCGGGTACCGGTTCTCAATTTTATCATTGTTGGTTTTTTATGAAAGATAAATCGCAGTTTGGAATGGCTGCTGATGTTTATAACGGAATGGATTATTTAAGAGTTTGGGATAAACGCGGTTTTCATGCTGCTGCAGGAGAGACTTTTTATGGTATGTCGGCAGGCGGGATGCAAAATATGAGAATAGCTCCAAAATTATATTTTGCCGTAGATATGAATCAAGCATTTGCGCCGCAAACTTATGAAAATAACTCAATAATAATACAATTATTTTATGAATAAAATTTTAAGAAAATCACTACTTTTAACATTTGTTCTTACGGCGCTTTTTACGGCGGCAAATGCTTTTGCCGTTGTCGGGCAGGGCTTTTCTACCGTTACGGTTTCCATTATGTTTTTAAGTAGCGGCGCGCCTGTGTCCGCATCTACGGTAACAATTCAGCATGCGGCAATAGACAGAATTTCAGTCAATATGCGCGCGCTTGTTGCAACAGGAACCGTTCACATTGAAGGAAGCGCAAATCTTACAAATCTTGAACTTCAGTATTGGAGAGAAAAAGGCTCAAGCACTGAAACGGTAAACGTCAGATTTATAGATGTCGGCGGAAAAAATTATTCGTTTGTAACTCCGGCGGTTAATGTGCCGCAGCAAACGCCAGGAAATGAAGATGCCGTCCACTATAGAATTGTAGCGCAATCCGACAACGGGGAATACGGATATTATCCGTCGTCTTCCTCTTGGCAAAAAGCAGGGCTTCACGTTTCAACGTCTCACGTTATAGACGCTGCAGGCGGCAGAATTGTCCTTAACAGCGGGGATCAGGTAAAAGGTAATACTTCGTTATCGTTTCAAACAGGGGTGTTGTCCGGCGGGCAATCCTTCTCTATAGAAGAGTTATATTCCGACGGCACGCCGCTGTATTCTCTTGTGCCTGTTATAGCTTATAGATTTTTGCCGGTTACGTATTCCACGGCGGCAGCGGGTTCAACTATTACTATGTATTACGGACATTTGCCAAGCAATGCAAATAATATAAACGTTATGTATCACGACGGAGCATCGGCTCAGTGGCAGAACGTTGCAATTTTAAATAATAATACCGACGCAAAAACGGTTACGGTAAGTTTAGACCAAGTTCAGCGGCAGCTTGGATATTACGCCATAGTTAACGGGCAAAATGTATCCGATAACGATCACAGACCAACGCAGAGAGCGTTAATGCCGGGAGAAACAATATCGTTTAGAAATCTTCATTCCGGCGACAGCGTTACCATATTTAATATGAGGGCGAAAATTATAAGAACTCTTTCTAATATTGAAAGCGACGGGTCTATAATTTGGGACGGCAAAGATAGCGGCGGAAATTTTGTTGAAACGGGAACATATATATATCAAATGAAAGTAAACGGAAAAATTATAAGCGGAACGCTTGCCTTTATAAGATAAATTATGAAAAAGAGAATATTAATATCATTAGCTATAATTGCATTAACCGCCGCAAGCTCATGGGCGCTCTTTGATGTGCATTATTGGGGCGTTCGGGCGCTTGGCATGGGGGGGGCTTTCAGCTCTGTTTCCGGGGATATTAATTCTCAAATATATAATATTGCAGGAATTGCAAATATTAAAAACGCCGAAGTTACCGGCATGATGTCAAAACTTTTTTCGGGCATGGACGGAGTGGATTTAAACGACAATTACATAGGCGCAGCAATCCCCCTCGGAAAATCTATAGGCGTTATTGCCGCCGGCTGGGGGCATTTTTCAGATCCGAGTTTAAGAACCGAAGATACCGCTAATTTTGGTTTTGCAAGAACTCTTGACGATTTAATAGAAGCCGGCTGGGTAAGCGTTATGCTCGGCGTAAATTTAAAATATTTAAGCCATTCCACGGAATATAACGGAACTTTTGGCGCGGGGAAACTTTCAAAAAGCGCGTTTGCGTTTGACGCCGGCTTTATAGCAAAGTTTTCAAACGGAATATCTGTTGGTTACACCGGCAAATATTTGAATACTCCGGACATGGTATATTACAAACAGAACGGCGAAGATAAAGTAAGCAGAGTTGATCTTGCCGGAATATCTTACTACAGCGAAGAATTGCCTTTGCTTGGTCTTCCGAAATTTACAATAGCCGCGGATTATGAAATTAGAAAGGCCGATAACTATTTAATAGTCGGCGCGGAAACTAAAATTATAGACGGAGCTTTGGCTCTTCGCGCAGGCGGCTGGAGCCAGCAGGTTAATTTAGGATTGGGATACGAATTAAAAATAGGCGATAACGGCGCGGCTCTTTTAATAGATTACGCGTTTGGAATGCCTATAGATATGCAGGAAACTTACGGCTCGCACTATATAAGTTTAGGATACAAGTTCGGCTCGGCAGCCGGATTTGCTTCGGAATCTTCAGACGACAATTCAAAAGTTAAAAAGAAAAATAAAAAAGAGGAAGAATACGACCCTGCGGCATATTTGCTTGGCAATTCAGGTTCAAGTTCGGACAATTCCAATAATTCCGTTGAGGAAGTAAAACCGGCGCCGTCGCAAGCAGTTCAGGAAGATGATTCGGATTACGACCCTGCGGCGTATCTTTTGGGGCTTAGCGAAAATAAATAATAAAATATATTAATAAAAAAAGAACTTCAGAAAAATTTGAAGTTCTTTTTTTATTTGGTAAAATAATCACATTATGGCGAAATTAGAAATCAAAAAATACGGCGACGGCGTTTTAAGAAAAAAGAACGAGCCGGTAAGTAAAATAACCGACAAAGTAAAACAGCTTGCTTTGGACATGCTTGAAACTATGTATGCCGCCCCGGGAGTAGGCCTTGCCGCTCCGCAGGTGGGCGTTTCTTTGCGTATTTGCGTTATAGACGTAAATCCGGATAAAAACAATCCTATAGTTATGATAAATCCTGAAGTTACCAAAGGCGAAAATAAAATATCCGCCGAAGAAGGATGTTTGTCTTTTCCAGGGCTTTATGAAGAAGTGAAACGTTTTAAAAAAGTTAACGCCCAATTTACCGATATAAACGGCAAACCGCAGGAAATTAAAGCCGACGGCTTTCTCGCAAAAGCCATACAGCACGAAATAGACCACCTTGACGGCAAACTGTTTATAGATTATCTTCCCGAATGGAAAAGAAAATCCGTTGAAAAAGAAATAAAAAGAAGAAAAAAATCGGGGAACTGGTGAAAATATTATATTTCGGCACGGCGTCAATATCAAAATCTTTTCTTGAGGTTTTATTTAAAGATAAACATGAAATTTTTTGCGTTACCATGCCCGACAAGCCGGCTTTCAGAGGGCAGAAATTAACTCCTCCCGCCGTAAAATCTTTTGCGCTTGAAAAATGTTTGCAGATTATTCAACCTGAAAAATTTACCCAAGACGTGATTGATGAAATAAAAAATTTTAATGCGGACGCAGGCGTTGTTGTGGCTTACGGAAAACTTATACCGCGCGCTGTTTTTGATTTGCCTAAGTTTAAAACTTTTAATATACATTTTTCTCTTTTGCCCAAATATCGGGGAGCGGCGCCCGTTCAGTTTGCTGTGCTTAACGGAGAGAAAGAGACGGGAGTTTCTTCTTTTTACATAGAAGAAGCGCTTGACGCCGGAAAACTTTTGGTTCAAGAAAAATTGCCCGTAGATATAAAAGATACTTCGGAAAGTTTGTTTGCAAAACTTATTCCGCTTGGCATAGACGTTATGCGTGAAACTTTATCGCTTTTTGAGCAGGGTGAAACGCAAGGATACGCGCAGGAAGGAACGCCGACGTTTGCGCGCACTTTCAAAAAAGAAGACGGACTTTTAGACTGGAACAAAAGCGCTTTTGAAATTTATAATAAAATCCGCGCTTTCTATCCGTGGCCCGGAACTTTTTCCCTTGTTTCTCGCGGAAAACTTGAAGGTAAAAGAATAAAATTTATAGAAGTTGAAATTCTTGACGATAAGACGGAAAATTCCGATACCGGAAAAGTTTACTCCATTGAAAAAAACGCAGGTTTTACGGTTTTGTGCAAGACGGGCAAAATACTTGTAAAAAAAGTTCAGCCCGATAATAAACCGGTTATGAGCGCGTGGGGTTTCCTACAAAGCGGGCAGCTTGCCGAAGGCGATTTTTTCGGCGGTTTGACCGTTTTGCGGCATAAATAGTATAATTGAAACAAAAATAAAATATTTACGGAGGCATTATGGCATTAGAAATTTCCGAGAGCAATTTTGCAAAAGAAGTTTTAGAGTCCGACAAGCCGGTTCTTGTAGATTTTTGGGCGCCGTGGTGCGGACCTTGCAAGATGCTTACTCCCGTTATAGAAGAACTTGCCGGCGAATACGAGGGAAAAGTTAAAGTGGGAAAACTTAACACCGACGAAAATATAGAGATTGCGTCAAAATTTCAGATAACTTCAATACCATGCCTTATTTTATTTAAAGGCGGAACGCCGGTGCAGAAAATAGTCGGCTTCAGACCGAAAAACGATATAAAAAAAATTATAGAAGAGAATATTTAAAACCGTGGATAAAATAATATACGATGCAATTATTATAGGCGGCGGCCCGGCGGGAATGACTGCCGCCATTTATACCGCAAGAGCAAGGCTTAACACTTTGCTTATTGAAAAATCAGGCTGCGGCGGGCAGATGGCTGTTACGGATTTACTTGAAAACTACCCCGGCTTTAACGGCGGAATTAACGGCTTTGAATTAGGCACAAAACTTGAGGCTCAGGTAAAAGATTTCGGCGCGCAAATAGTTTACGATGAGGTTGAAAGCATTTCCGAAGGCAATATAAAAACAGTTAAAACTCCAAACGCCGCGTATCAGGCAAAAACCGTTATTATTGCTGCCGGAACAAAAGTTAAAAATCTCGGCGTTAAAGGCGAAGAAAAATTTATCGGAAACGGAATTTCTTTTTGCGCCGTTTGCGACGCGCCGTTTTACAAAAATAAAGACGTTTTGGTTGTTGGCGGCGGAGATTCTGCCGTTCAAGAGGCTATTTATCTTGCAAAGTTTGCAAAAAACGTTACAATAATTCACAGAAGAGACGAGTTGAGAGCCGCAAAAATTCTTCGGGAAAGAATGCTGTCATATAAAAATATATCGGTTATGTATAATACTGTCGCGGACAATATTACGGGTTCTGAAAAAATAGAAAAAGTTACGGTTTCAAACGTTAAAACAAAAGAGCAAAAAGATTTAAAAGTTGACGGTATTTTTGTTTTTGTGGGGCTTCTTCCAAACACTACTTTCAGTTCTAACGTTGCGCTTGACGCGCTGGGCTACATAATTACCGACGAGAATATGAAAACTTCAATACCCGGAATTTTTGCCGCAGGCGACATAAGAAAAAAACAGTTAAGACAGGTTGTTACCGCCGCTTCAGACGGCGCGCAGGCCGCCATAAGCGCGCAGCATTATATTGAAGAAAACGAAAAATTGTTTATATGAAAAAATTTTACATAATAGACGGAAACGCTTACATTCACAGAGCTTATCACGCACTGCCTCCTCTTACTACGTCAAATAATCAGCAAGTTAACGCGGTTTACGGTTTTATAAAACTTTTGCTTAAAATAAAAAATACTTTTAAGCCCGGTTTTATTGCCGTAAGTTTTGATTATCCGGCAAAAAATTTCCGACATAATGTTTACGCGCAATATAAAGCCAATAGAAAACCCATAGACGACGCTCTTATAAGCCAAATGCCTATAGCCAGAGAGGCGGTTGAGGCGTTAAACATTGCAAAAATAGAAGTTGAAGGTTACGAAGCCGACGATATAATAGCCACTCTTGCCGATAAAAATAAAAAAGAAAAAATAGAAACCGTAATAGTTACGGGCGATAAAGATATTTTACAGCTTGTTGAAGACGACGACGTTTTGGTTTGGAACGAATCAAAAGACATAATGTTCGGCGAAAAAGAAGTGGAAGATAAATTCGGAGTTAAACCGGAAAGTCTTCTTGACGTTTTTGCTCTTATGGGCGATGTGTCGGACAATATTCCGGGCGTTAAAGGCATAGGCGAAAAAACCGCTGTAAAACTTATTAAAGAGTTTGGAACTCTTGAAAACGCTCTTGAAAACTCAGATAAAGTGCCGGGCAACTCCGGAAAGCTTCTGCAAGCGGGCAAAGACGCGGCGTTGATGAGCAAACATCTTGCGGCGCTTGATAAAAACGTGCCGTTAAAATACGATCTCAAAGATTTTGCGTGTAAAGATATTGATAAAGAAAAAGCCGTTCCTTTTTTTGAAAAATACGAGTTTAACAGTTTTTTAAAACAGCTGGAATCCGACGCAGCGCAGGAAGAACCAGAGCAGCCGCAGGAAAATGCTATTAAAGAAATTCCCAATGTCAGTGTTAAAATTAATTTGCCGGAATTTAAGTCTGTAATTATAGACACAATTGACGCCGCCGCAGAGGTTGCCGAGAAAATAAAAGACAATAAAATTTTCTCTATAAAAACCGTTACGGTATCGGAAGATTCTTTAAAAACGCAGATAGTAGGCGTTTCTTTTTGCGACGGGCAAACGTCTTATTATTTCCCGCTTGCTCATAATGAGCTTACGGCAAAACAGTTAAGCTTTGAAGAATTTAAAAATATTTTTAAGGAAGTTTTAACCTCTGAAAATATAAAAATAACGGGTCACGATTTAAAACGCGAAAGAAATATATATATAATGTCAGGCATTGTTTTAGGGAGTATATACGCCGACGTAATGCTTGCTTCGTATTGTTTAAATCCGGCGGCGTCCCACGATATTTCCGACATGTCGCAAGAGTATTGTAATTTTGAAGCCGGAAACGAAGCGTATTTGGGGAAAGCTTCAAAAAGAATTTCTTTTGCGGATTCGCATATTTCAGACACTGCCGTTTACGCAAACTCCGTATCGTTTGCGTCGTATTTTATCTGGAAAAAATTTGAAGAAGAAATAAATAATCTTAATTTATCAAAACTTTTTTTTGACGTAGAAATGCCGCTTGTTGAAGTTCTTTCCGAAATGGAAATAGCCGGAATAAAAGTAGATACGGTTTTTTTAAAGAAATTTAACGAAGTAATAGTTGCGCAAATGAGAAGCGCCGAAAATAAAATTTACTTGGCGGCAGGTAAAGAGTTTAATATAAACTCTCCAAAGCAGCTTGCCGATATAATGTTTGTAAAATTAAATCTTCCCGTTGTAAAAAAAACAAAAACAGGATACTCCACCGACGAATCCGTTTTAACGGAACTCTCGTCGTATGAATTTCCGGCCGACGTTTTAAAATACCGAGAACTGCAAAAAATAAAAAGCACTTACATAGACCCCATATCAAATTATTGCGTTTATTACGGCGACAGAATACACACTATCTTTAATCAGGCTGTTACCACAACGGGAAGACTTTCGTCAACGGAACCGAATTTGCAAAATATTCCGATAAAATCCGCATACGGAAGAGAGTTTAGAAAAGCGTTTATCCCCGAAAAAAATAAAATATTTATTTCCGCGGATTATTCCCAGATAGATTTAAGAGTGTTGGCGCATATTTCCGGCGACGAAAAACTTATTAAAGCTTTCAAAGACGGGCAAGATATTCACAGCGCTACCGCAAGGGAAGTGTTTAACGTGCCTGCCGGCGAACCTGTTGCGGACAACTTAAGAAGCGCCGCTAAAGCAATAAACTTCGGAATAGTTTACGGCATGTCGCCTTTCGGGCTTTCAAAACAATTAAATATTTCTTTCGGCGAAGCTAAAAAATATATTGACGGATATTTTGACAGATATAAAGGCGTTAAGAAGTGGATGCGCGCCGTTGTGCAGCAGGGAAAAAGCGACGGTTTTGTGTGCACAATTACGGGCAGAGTAAGATTTCTTCCGCAATTGCGGTCTTTAGACAATACCGCGCGCATGTCCGGCGAACGCATGGCGCTAAATACGCCCGTTCAGGGTTCTTCCGCGGATATAATTAAAATTGCGATGATAAATATACACAACGAAATTAAACGCAGGCAATATAACGCGCTTATGCTTCTTCAGGTTCACGACGATCTGCTTTTTGAAGTTGATGAAACTATAAAAGACGAGTTTTCCGAGTTTATAAAAAAACATATGGAAAACGCGGTAATGCTTAACGTTCCTCTTGTTGTAGATGTTAAAACCGGCGGCAACTGGGGAGAAATGAAGAAATGATTATAGGTTTAACCGGAACAATTGCGTCGGGCAAAAGCGAAAGCGCAAAAATTTTTGCAAACCTTGGCGCTTACTGCATAGACGCGGATAAAATATCGCGCAAACTTTCCGCAAAAGGAACGCCGGCTTTAAAAGAAATCTCAAAAACTTTCGGCAAAGAAGTTTTGAAAAAAGACGGAACGCTTAATAGGAAAAAACTTGCAGGTATAATTTTTGCAAATAAAGCGGCAAAAAATAAATTGGAAAAAATTCTTCACGCAAAAATAATCGCCGAAATAAAAGCGATTGCTTTCAAAAAAGTTAAAACGCGTATTGTTGTTATAAACGCGCCCCTTCTTTTTGAGACGGGTTTAAATAAAATATGCGATATAACCGCGGTAGTTTGGTCTCCCTGCGATGTTTTGGAAAAACGTCTTGCCAAAAGAGACGGGTTAAACAAAAAACAAATCTATGAAAGAATTGCATCGCAGCTTTCTTTTGAAAAAAAAGCCGAAAAAGCGGATTTTATTATAGACAACTGCGGCGCAAAAGCGCAGCTGGTAAAAAACGTAGCGGCGCTGTATTTCCTCTTGACAAAAATTAAACAATAGTATAGAATTTAACAACTTGTTAACATCTAATCTCGAAAAATCCCTAATGAAATCAAATCAAAGGTCAACCCTTAAAAACAATCAATGAACAATTCTTTCTTGACGCATAACTTCTGGAGGAGTTAATGGAAAAAGAAAAATCCATGGACATTACCGTTTTGTCAAAACGCACCATGTCGGATTTGACAAAACTTGCAAAAGATTTAAAGCTTGACTCCGTAGCGGGCTTAAGAAAACAGGAGCTTATTGCAAAAATTCTTGAAGCCCAGACAAAAGAAAATAATCTTGTTTACGACGAAGGCGTTTTGGAAATTCTTCCCGACGGCTTCGGTTTTTTACGTTCGCCCGATTACAACTATTTGCCGGGTCCGGACGATATTTATATTTCTCCGTCGCAAATTAAAAAATTTGCTTTAAGAAAAGGCGATACCGTAGCCGGTTACGTTCGCCCTCCCAAGGAGCAGGAAAGATTTTTCGCCTTGCTTCAGGTTAAATCCGTAAACGGACAGGAAAAACTTGAAAATATCAGAGAGCGTCCGCTTTTTGACAATTTAACGCCTCTGTATCCTAATAAAAAAATAGTTTTGGAAACTACGCAGAGAGAAGTGTCAACAAGAATTATAGATATGCTTGTGCCTATAGGTAAAGGGCAAAGAGTTTTAATAAACGCCCAGCCCCGCACGGGAAAAACGGTTTTGCTTCAAAAAATTGCAAACGCAATAACGGAAAATAATCCGGATATAGTTTTAATGGTTCTTTTAATTGACGAGCGCCCCGAAGAAGTTACCGACATGCAGCGTTCGGTAAAAGGAGAAGTTGTTTCTTCTACTTTTGACGAACCGTCGGACAGACATATTCAGGTTGCCGAAATGGTTATAGAAAAAGCTAAAAGAATTGTTGAAAACGGCAAAGATGTCGTTGTGCTTTTAGATTCAATAACAAGGCTCGCAAGAGCTTACAACACTGCAATACCGTCAAGCGGCAGAGTTTTGTCGGGCGGTTTAGATTCAAACGCGCTTCAAAGACCTAAAAGATTTTTCGGCGCCGCAAGAAATATTGAAGAAGGCGGCAGCCTTACAATTATCGGCACCGCGCTTGTTGAAACCGGCAGCCGCATGGACGACGTAATATTTGAAGAGTTTAAGGGAACCGGCAACTGCGAAATTTACCTTGACAGAAAACTTGCGGACAGAAGAGTTTTCCCCGCCATAGATTTACTGCGTTCGGGCACCAGAAAAGAAGAACTTCTCTTAAGCGACGACGAAAAGAACAAAATGTGGATTTTAAGAAAATGGATGAACTCTATGAACTCCATAGAAGTTATGGAAGAGCTCTCAAAACGCCTGCTTACTTCAAAATCCAACAAAGATTTTCTCAAGCAGATGGAGTTAGGGGTATAATAGTTAAAAGTTGACTAAAATCCTTTAATAATGTATAATCTTCAAGCATTTTTATAAAAAAGGAGAAGTTTAGAAATGAAAGAAGGAATTCACCCAAACTATCAGGAAAGCACAGTATCTTGTGCGTGCGGATATACTTTTAAAACGCGTTCAACAAAACCCGTTATTAAGCTTGAAATATGTTCTAACTGCCACCCGTTTTTTACCGGTAAGCAGAAGCTTATAGATACTGCGGGACGAGTTGAGAAGTTCCAGAAACGTTTTGCAAAAACAGAAGGCAAGACTGTAGTAAAGAAGAAAGTTGTAAAGAAAGCTGCGGTTGCGAAGAAAACTCTCGGAAAAATTCTTACGACTTCGCCGAAAAAAGCAAAACCTGCGGCAAAGAAAGAAGAAAAAGCAAAGAAATAAATAAGAAAAAATATATGATGACAGAACCGTTGTAAAAGACGGTTCTGTCATATTTTTTTGACGGTTCCGCAATAGCAAAGTAATCAAATCGGATATAAATTATGTTTTTAGAAAAATTAAAATCATTAAACGAACAGTTTAAAGAAGTTGAAGCTAAACTTGGCGATTCGTCCGTAGTTACAAAACAAGACGAATACCGCGAGCTTACAAAACAGCATTCTTATCTTCTTCCTTTGTCGGAAAAATATATTCAGTATTCCAAACTTCTAACCGAAATAAAAGACGCCGAAGAGTTAAAAAAATCCGATGATGCCGAAATAAAAGAGATGGCGTCGGCGGAGTATGACGATTTGGTAAAGAAAAAAGATTTAATAGAATCCGAAATTAAAGTTTTGCTTATACCGCCTGACCCTCACGAAAATAAAAATATTATTCTTGAAATTCGCGCAGGTACCGGCGGGGATGAAGCCGCTCTTTTTGTGGGCGATTTGTACAGAATGTACACAAGGTTTGCCGAAAGAAACGGCTGGAAGCATGAAGTTATAGATTCAAACCCTACGGGGCTTGGCGGATATAAAGAAGTTGTTTTTGAAGTTAACGGCGACAGAGTTTGGCGCTATTATAAATTTGAAAGAGGCGCGCACAGAGTTCAGCGCGTTCCGGAAACAGAAGCTTCCGGCAGAGTTCATACGTCTGCCGTTACCGTTGCAGTGCTTCCCGAAGCGCAAGAGGTGGATCTTGAAATAAAAATGGACGAGCTGCGCATTGATACTTACAGAGCTTCGGGCGCGGGCGGTCAGCACGTAAATAAAACGGATTCCGCAATCCGCATAACGCATTTGCCTACAGGGCTTGTTGTTGCCTGTCAAGACGAGAGAAGCCAAATAAAAAACAGAGCCAAAGCTTTTAAAGTTTTAAGAGCAAAACTTTACGAACAAAAAGTTCTTGAGCACGAAAAAATGCTTTCCGACGAAAGAAAAGCGCAGGTAGGCACCGGCGACAGATCCGAAAAAATAAGAACTTATAACTTTCCTCAAAACAGAATAACAGACCACAGAATAGGCTACAGCGTCTATAACATCAGCGAAGTTATGGACGGCGATTTAGCGGAACTTGTAAACAAACTTATAGAGGCTGATACGCAAGCAAAGTTAAAAGCGGATAAAGTTTAGTTTGTTATACCCTCGCCGCTTGCGGGAGAGGGACTTGCAAAGCAAGAGGGCAAGGGGTATGCAGTTAAAAACTACAAATATCTTTTCTCTTCTTCAAAGCGCTCAAAAGTTTTTAGAATCTTTTAATTTAGCGCAAGCAAAATCCGACGCTGAAGTTCTTTTAAGCGCGGTATTAAAAGTTAAAAGATCAAAACTTCCTCTCATAAGAAATAATAACCTTTCCGAAACTGAAATCTCGCTTTATGAAGAATATATTTTAAGACGTTCAAAAAGAGAACCCGCGGCTTACATTACGGGTTTTTGCGGTTTTATGCAGTATGAGTTTAAAGTAAATAAAAACGTTTTAATTCCCCGTGCCGAAACCGAACTTTTGGTTGAAGAGGTTTTAAAAATAGACGGCAAAAAAATAGTTTTGGATTTATGCGCCGGTTCGGGCTGCATAGCGGTAAGTTTGGCAAAATCCGGAAAATTTGAAAAAATTACGGCGGCAGACATCAGCAAAAATGCTTTGGAAATTGCCAAAGAAAACGCAATTTATAACCGCGCGCCGAACACGGAATTTATTTTAAGCGATATGTTTGAAAGTTTGAAAGACAAGAAATTTGATATAATTGTTTCCAATCCTCCATATGTGTCGGAAACAGAGTATAAAACTTTAGAGCCGGAATTAAAATACGAACCGAAAACAGCTTTAACGGCAGACGAAGACGGATTGTTTTTTTACAAAAAAATTGCAGCCGAATCCGCCAAATATTTAAACGGCGGCGGATTAATATTTCTTGAATTAAACGCCAATAAAGCCGGAGAAATAAAAAATATATTTCAAAACAAAGGTTTTAAAAATATAGAAATTCTTAAAGATTACTCAAATCTTTCAAGAATACTTAAAGCGGGAATTTAAAATGGATAAAATAATAATTACCGGCGGGAAAAAATTAAAAGGAAGCGTGAAAGTTTCTGGTTCTAAAAATTCTGCGCTGCCTATTCTTTTTGCGACTCTTCTTACCGATGACCCCGTTACAATTTCCAACGTTCCGTCGCTTGCGGATATTGACGCCACGGTTGCGTTTTTAAATTTTATCGGCAAAAAAACCGTCAAAAAAGGAAATACGGTAACGGCGTATAAATCAAATAAATATAAACATATAGCTCCTTACGATTTAGTTCGCAAAATGCGCGCAAGCGTTTTAATAATGGGTCCGCTTCTTGCCCGTCTTGGGAAAGTTGACGTTTCTCTTCCCGGGGGCTGCGCTATAGGCGCAAGACCTATAGACATACATTTGGAAGCTTTCGGCAAACTCGGCGCAAACATTGAAGTTGAAAACGGATACGTTAAAACGTCGTCGCAGGGAAGGCTTAAAGGCGCAAATATAAATTTCAGATTTCCAAGCGTTGGAGCCACGGAAAATATAATGATTGCCGCAGTTCTTGCCCGCGGGAAAACAAAAATTATAAACGCCGCAAAAGAGCCGGAAATAAAAGATTTGGCCGATTTTTTAAATAAGATGGGCGCAAAAGTAAAAGGCGCGGGAACGAAAAATATAACTATAGAAGGCGTTACAAAACTGCACGGGACAACTCATAAAGTTATTGCCGACAGAATTGAAGCCGCAACGTATTTGATTGCCGCCGCTATAACTAAAGGCGAGGTTCTTCTTAAAGACGCGGCGCCCAAAGATTTAAAGGCAATAACCGCAAAACTAAAAAAAGCCGGACTGAAAATAACCGAAACTAAAAATTCCATATCCGCAAAATGGGTAAAAAATTTAAAACCGCAAAACGCGCGCACTGCAGTTTATCCGGGTTTTCCTACGGACGTTCAGGCGCAATGGATGGCTTTAATGTCTCTTGTGAAAGGTAAAAGTAAAATAGAAGAGACGGTTTTTGAAAACAGATTTTTGCATGTTGCAGAGCTTCGAAGGCTTGGCGCAAATTTAACCGTTGACGGTAAAACGGTGCATATAACAGGCGTTGAAAAACTTTCCGCAGCCCCCGTAATGGTTTCGGATTTGCGCGCCGGAGCGGCTTTGGTTCTTGCGGCTTTGGCGGCAAACGGCAAAAGCACGGTTTCAAGAATTTATCATTTAGACCGCGGCTACGAACTTTTAGAAAAAAAATTAAGAACCCTCGGCGCCAACATAAAACGACAAAGCTAACACAAAGGCAGAGGGCAAGAAGATAAGTAACAGGTAATAAGTAATAAGTAAGAAGGAGCAAGGAGCAAGGAGCAAGGAGCAAGGAGCAAGGAGCAAGGAGCAAGGAGTAAGGAGTAAGGAACAAAATATTATGAGCTGTCTTTTTTCCCTCGCCCCTTGCGGGAGAGGGTAGGGTGAGGGGTATGTAGTTCACCAAAAATAATTATTCAAAAATAGAGGGTAAGATGGTAAGAGGTTGAGAAGGTGGGGAGGTAAGCAGCGCCTTTTTGAGTTTTTACTTACCATCTTATCCTCCTATCTTCTCACCCTCTGCCTTCTGTGTCGTTAATTCCTCTTTTGAAAAAAATAGAAGACAAGTAAAATCTAAAAAGAAGCTGTTTATTATCCTATCTTCCTGAAGGCAAGTAACAACGGCAAAGAAAAATCAGCCAAAAAATGAACTTGAATTAACAGGTTGAGCCAAAAATTTGACAGTTCTGTTTATTTTGGTTATAATAAAATCACAATAAAAAAAGACAACGAACAAGAGGATTGAGTTAATAATCAATTCAGTCTCTCTTTTTCTATTTAAGTAATTCTTGTAAATGGAGCTCAAAATGAATTTCAAAAAACTTATGCAGATTGTAAATTACATTCTTGCAAAGTATAACTATGAGCTTAACTACACAAAGCTCATTAAGTTGCTTTACATTGCAGACAGAGAGTGTCTTTTAAAGTATGATTTTGCAATATCGGGCGATAGCTATTGCTCTATGCCTCAGGGACCCGTGTTATCAAATTTGTATGATTTCATTCGCAACATTAATTATCCTAAGCCGGAGCAGATAGAGTTTAATAGCGCTTTTTATAAAAACGGTTATCACTTAATTTCGCGATTGGAAAACAAATGCGTATATGATGAACTTTGTGATGCCGAAATCTCTATTCTTGATGATGTTGATGCCAAGTATCACGATAAAGATTGGACATATCTTGTAGATAATATCGTGCATAAGTTTCCTGAATGGGATAAGAATGCAAGTAATTTTAATACTTCGTATCCATTACCTAAACAAGTAATATTGCGCAATTTGAATAAAACAGAAAAAGAAATAAAAGCAATCATAGAAACAGAAGAAAGCCTTTCGCAAGTTGAGGAAAATCTCAAAGCAAAAGGTTTGGTATAATGAAAAGCGCTATCGTTAAGGGCAAAGCCTTTTGGGAAGTAGATAGATCAGGAGTAAAACATCTTTACTTCGTATTATCTGAACCAAATATAGACGATAGAGTATTGGTTGTGAATATTACAGATGCTTCAGGTGTTCCTGCCGGCAGGGATAAATCCTGTGTTTTGAATCTCGGAGAACATCCGGCTATAACTAAAAAATCAGTAGCTTATTATTTTAGAGCAATTGAATTAAATGCATCTGCAATCATTTCAGAAATAAATAAAAAAGGAATAAATCAAGTTGAAGACCTGTCTGAATCAACTCTCAAAAAAATACAAGATGGTGCAAAAAGAAGCCCACTCCTGCCAAATAAACTCAAAAAATATTTTGATAATTTCTAAAAATATAGCTCAACTTTTGCAAAAATAGAGGGTAAATAGATGGTAAGAGGTTGAGAAGGTGGGAAGGTAAGCAACGTCTTTTTGAGTCTTTACTTACCATCTTGCCCTCTTATCTTCCTGTCCTCTTGGTGGGCGGGGTATTTTTTTGTTGACAAATAGGTGTTTTTAATATATACTTTGCGAAGTAAAACATGACCGAAAAAATATTCGGGGGGGGGTATAAATGTATCCCTTAATTTTAATGTGTAAAAAAAGAGCCTCGCGATAAAATATCGGCGCGGTTATTTTTTGTTTTTATAATTAAATAGTGTTAATTAACTTAATCTTATTATGAAGAAGCGCTTGAGAAAAACAATGAAAACACAACACAACACAACACAACACAACACAACACAACACAACACAACACAACACAACACAACACAACACAACACAACACAACACAACACAACACAACACAACACAACACAACACAACACAACAACTATCCCCTATGTGTGCTCGTAAATTATTATCTTTACAATTTAATAAGGCAAGGCAAAATAATAAAAAAACAACTACAATTTTCATGCGGTTGTTTTTCTTTATGTATAAAGTAAGAAATAAAAATATAATTTCAAGGGTGAAAAAATGAAAACCATTTTTAAGCTGTGCTTATGTTTGTTAACGTTGTTGGCGCATAAGTGTGGTTGCAATAATAAAGGCAAGCGCGTGTTGCCGGCGGCGGCTGCGCTGAAGGGTTTGCCGTTGTGCGCAGTGACAGATAAAAACAAATACCCCGTCCGCTTCGCGTCCACCCCTTTTGCAAAAGGGGAATTAACGGCTTATCTTCTTAATCTTTTACCATCTATTTTTTCAAAAGGGGAATTAACGGCTTGCCCTCTTAGCCCAAACACTAAAACCTCGGTGGTATCGCCTTTTACAAAAGGGGAATTAACGGCTTATCTTCTTAATCTCTTACCATCTATTTTTTCAAAAAGGGAATTAACGGCTTACCCTTTTAGACTTTTAGCTTCTTTTTGCTTTTTCTTTTTACTTGTTTTTGCGGGGGCGCCAAAAGTTTATGGGCAAACGGTTGTGAATAATTTTAATGCTTTTGTTGCAATAACCACTATAACAAGCGGTTTTAATGTTGAGCTTGGCGCAGATATGTATGCAACGCACACGTTTACAATAGGCACTACCATATTCAATAATCTACCGCTTTATATAAAAACCGGAAGTATAACTGCTAACGGATATATATTTGACGGGCAAAATATTGCAAGCGGTTTGTATAGAAGCGGCACTACTATAACTTTTTTAGATGACATAACTTTTAAAAATATGAGGTATGCCGGCGGCGGCAGTAGTAGTTATGGCGGAGCTTTTTATTCCACCGGCGCCGGCGCTCTTAATTTTTTAGGCAATACTGTTTTTGAAAATAATTACGCATATTATTTAGGTGGAGCAATTTATAATTATGGTTTGGACTCGATAATAAATTTTGATAAAGAGGTTCTTTTCACAGGCAATACCTCATCACAATATTCTGGTGCAATTTACAGTTACCAAGGCACTATAAATTTTAACGATAATGCTATTTTTGAGAAAAATAATGCGCCCATAGGCGCTGCATTTTATATTGAAGGTTCCAGCAGCTTACTGTATTTTAAGAAAGATGTTATTTTCGCAGAAAATGGCGCCGCCAATTCCTATTCAATATTTAATTTATATCAAGGAACAGCGTATTTTTACGGTAATACTACTTTTAGTAGTAATACTGCTAACAGTGGTGGCGGTTATGGTATTTTTCTGAATAATACCAGCAGCGCTTATTTTGACATGACGAACGGAAGCGTTACATTCGCAAGCAACAATTCTTATTATAAAGATATAAATATATATACTTCCGCTAAACTATATATTCAAGGCGGCGCCGGAGACTTTGTAATAACCAAAGGTATTGTTGGCGGTGGAGGTGTACAAAAGACCAATACCGGTATTTTATACTTAGGCGGCGATAATTCAGGATATTACGGAGCTTTTTACCAAAACGGCGGCACTACAACTGTTTCAGGGGTGTTTTTCAATGCGGGAAATAGCACTTCCTATTCAAATATCTATAGCGGAACTTTAATTTTGGAGCCCGGCAGCTCTCAATCTACTCCGGGCACTGCTGCAATACAGCAACAACTGAGTTTTGGCTCTGCCGCCGGCGAGTTGCTTTTTCAATCAACAAGCAACTTTGTGTTTTCCAGATTTGCAGGCTCCGGTTTGGTTGATAAAACAGGCTCCGGTAAGCTTACCGTTAGTCTAAACACTAACGGTGATTTTACCGGCACATTCAAACAATCTGTGGGGCAAACTGTTGTTTACGCAACAGGCTCTTATAAATGGCAAGGGCAAAGCACCGTAAGTCAAAGCACGCTTACCATATATTCCAGAAGTTTAGACGGAAGCGTAACGGCGGGCACTAACGGCACATTTTTGCAATATTTGGTTCAGCCGCAAGGGCTTCAAGTTATAAATTCAAGCAAATACGCTTTCAGCGGCTCAAATGCAATAATGAAATTTGAGGGAATAGGCGTAGCAGACCCTTTACCTTCGGAACCTGCAATGTTTTGGGAGCTTACAAATAAAATAGATAACGGCCAAGCCAATAGCATTATATTAAACAACGGCGAATTCCAGCTTAAATCAATAGATTATACCGGCGGAACCACTTACAGCTTTGAAAACGCTGTAATAAATATTGGCACAGTGGGCACGTATGCCAGCACAAATACCGTAAGTTTTTCAAGTATGAATTTTGTTAATTCAAATAATTTAAAATTCGGAATAAATTTTTATAAAGACGGCGCGGTAAATACTTTAGTGTCAGACCAGTTAAACGTAGCGGCGGCCAGCGGCAACAAAGAAGACCTTGATATGAATTTGATGATGCTTCTTTATACGGGCAACAGCATTACAGACCTTGCCGCCGTAGGGGGCAGCTCTTACACCGCCAGAGCTTTAAACGGAGACGTAAAATTTGCCGCAGACGCAAACGCAACGGTTTCTTCCGTGTTTTACGGATATAGCTATTTTGTAACGGCTTTAGCGGACAGGCAAAATATAAACGTATTTATTATGCGCGATATGGACACCAACAATTTATATCGCCAAAACGCCAAAATAGAAAACAGAAGATTTTTGCAAGACGCCACAACTATAACTTATCATATAGATAAAGATTTAAGCCCTACCGCCTACGGAGAGTTTGTTGTTGACGGCGGCGAGGGGGACAGCGTAAACCCGTTTGAACATATAATATCCGGTGTTATAGTTACCACCGACGGAGTAAATTTAGGCACAAGGGGCTCATTTTTTAATCTTGTGGCGTCAACAACGTTTAAATTGTTTAACATTACCATAGCAAGCGCCGGCTCTAGCGGCAACGGCTCTGTTTTGCAAATGGCAAGCAACCAGGCTTGGGCGTTGGTTAGAAACGTGTTTTTAAATAACAACGTTGCAACCGGTTTAGGCGGCTCTATATATCAAGCGGCTGGCTCCGGAGAAATTTATGTTGACAGCGTTACTATTGCAAACGGCAGCGCCGGCAGCGGCGCAGGCATTTATACTGCCGGGAAAATGTCTTTCCACAAAGCGGCGTTGTTTACGGGCAATACCGCTTCAAACAGCGGAGGCGGGCTTTATGTAGCAAATGGCGCTGACGTTTTTTTTGACTCTGCCGCGCCTGCAAATTACAGGTTTTATGCAAACAAAGCTAATATGGGCGGCGCTATTTATAACGACTCTACAAACGGTTTTACTATAGACGCTCTTATTATTGTTGCAAGCAACACGGCAACCTCGCAAGGCGGAGGAATTTACAATGCCGGCGGCGCAACATTAAACTTATTAGGCGGCGCAACCATTACAAGCAACACAGCCGGCGCAAACGGCGGGGCAATTTATAATGGAGTAGGCTCAATTTTAAATTTACAGGGAGCTATTAACATTATAGGCAACACAGCCGGCTCGCAGGGCGGTGCAATTTTCGTTAACAACATGTCAACAGTCAATTTTATAGACGGAAACCATATTTTTAGGGATAATAAAGCCGCAGGGCTTGTAAACGACATAGCAATGCTCAACGGAACTTTAAATTTTAAAGGCGCCACGGTATATATTAACGACGGCATTCGCTCTTTATCGTTAGACAACACAATAAATATGCAAGCAGGCAATGTTTATATATCAAGCCCAAATTATCTTTTAGGCAATTTTAACGTTACCGGCGGAAATTTATATTTTCAAAACGCGCAGGTAGATTTTGCCCAAGGTAATTTTAATGTTTTAAGCAGCGCAGTTAAAAATATTTATGCGCAAAACGGCTCCATCATACATATTTCATCTGCAACTAACACGCTTGTTAACAACGCTTCATTCTTATTTCATGTAAACGGAGCAACCGTAAATTTTGACGGAAGTTTTCTTGTTACAAGAAGCGCCCAGAATGGCACCAACACCGGCATGATTCAAAACAACGTAGGATATATTTACTTCAATAATGCCGATGTTGTATTTTCATCCAACAGCGGAAATTATGCTTATTTGAATAATGTTGGACAAATCTACTTTACCAATGCTGCAAGCACAGTAACATTTATAGATAATTATACTTATTATAATGGAATTTTAACTCATGGCGACAGCGGCAATATTGTATTTGATGCTTCTGCTCAATTTATAAATAATAGACATGCTTGGAATAGTTATGGCGGCGGGGCAATTGCTATTGTTACCGCTGGTAGCAGCAATTTAGTATTTAATAATAATGCAGAGTTTAGAGTTAATTATTCCGAAAATTATGGCGGTGCTATTATGCAACAATATGGTAATCTGTATTTTAATAAGGAAGCTCTATTTGTAAGCAATAATGCTGCGAACGTCGGCGGAGCCATATATAATGTTGGCGGTACTTCGAATTTTTCTGGTGAAACTTTATTTCAAGACAATTTTGGGCAAAGCGGCGGAGCCATATATATGGGTTCGGCACGTATGAGCTTCAGTTCTGTAACTTTTGTAAACAATATAAGTCAAGCCAGCAACGGTATAGGCGGAGCAATCGTCTACACCAATGGCGGCGGTCTTCTTGGTTTGGACAATGCTTTTTTTGTATTAAATCAAGCCGGAGGTGGAGGTGGAGCTCTGTATCTTGGTGGCTTTTTTAATGTAGCAATGAAGCAAGTAGTTTTTACAAGTAATACTGCGATGGGCACTTACGGTGGTGGAGCGATATTTATGGAATCTTATTACACTGGCGGATCAACAGTAAGTTTTAGTACGGCAACTACTCTTTATGCTACAGGGAATAAAGCATCAAAAGGAGGATTTATTGCTGTTACTGGGGCTTATAGAGGTCTTGTAAATTTTTACGATTCCGTTTTTACAGGTAATGAGGCCACTTACGGTGGAATAATATATGGGGAAACAATGTCTAGTTTTGTCTTTAACGCTTCTTCATATGACCTTTCAAATCACACTGCCGGTTATGGAGGAATAATATATTCAAGCGGAAGCGTAGTAGATTTTTCAAAGACAGCCGTTACTATTAGCTCTAACACAGCTGCAAGCGGCGGAGCAATATATGCCGGCGCCGGCTCCAATATATTATTTTCAACCTTTACAACTTTAGTTGCAGAAAATAATAGAGCCAATACTTCTAACGGTTATGGCGGGTTTATTTATGCCCGCGGAAGTCTTGTAAATTTTTATGATTCCGTTTTTACAGGTAATACTGCCCGCTATGGCGGAATAGTGTATGGGCAAATAGCCTCTACCATTGTTTTTAACGCTTCTTCATATGACCTTTCAAATAATACTGCCGGTTATGGCGGCGTAATAGCCTTAGATAACAGCTTTGCAGATTTTTCAAAGGCCGCCGTTACTATGAGCTCTAACATTGCATCAAGTGAAGGCGGGTCAATATATGCCGTAAATAACGCCCATGTATTATTTTCAACTTTTACAACTTTAGTTGTAGAAAATAATAGAGCCAATCAGTCAGGTTTTTTGTATGCGGATAGCGGCGCAACTATTGATTTTTATAAATCAGAGTTTACAAGCAATACCGCAGAGTATGCCGGCCTTATGCAAGGTAAAAATTCTTCTATATTTAATTTTAATGACACAACAATCATTGCATACAGCAGCGCAATAACTGCCGGAGCAATTGATTTGCGTAACGGCGCTATAGCTGATTTTAGTAAAAGTAAAAATCTTACCGCATACTCCAACTATGCAGAATACGGTGGAGTTTTTTATTTGGAAAAAGCAACGGCAACCTTTTCAGGTATAGTTAATTTCTCGTCTAACGTGTCCTCCAACGGAAGCGCAATCGCAGCTGCTTATAACTCTTTCATATCATTTGTAAATTCAACCGCCGTATTTTCTGACAATACCGGCACCGCAATTCTTAATATGGGCGAGTTAGAGATTAACATTGTAAACAGCAGCCTATCTTTCCGCAACAATACTGACATCTCCAGTTGGGATCAAGGTAAAGATATTTTTGTTGGCGACATTTTGAATTTAACCGGCAACAGCAATTTGCTTATAAATAATGCCGGCTCAATAGGCGGCGGAGATTATGCTGTATTAAACAAAATGCTAACGGGGCAATTAGTTATTACCGCCGACAACTCTAGCTACGGCGGCAGTTACAGACAATACGCGGGCACAACAACCGTTACCGCAGCCGGCAAACTTTTCTCGGGAACAAACACAATAACAACAAGCTTGCTTGAAGTTACCGGCAATTCATTCTACTACATAGTAAATCTTTCTACTGACGGCGTTTTAAAGCATTACACCAACGACGCGACTACCGTAAACAACATAAGCACAGGAAACATCAACTTTACAGCCGCAGGCGCAACCGCGTATTTCGGCAAAACGGGCGCGTTTGCAAAAGCGCAATACAACCTTGCAAGCTCTATTGACAACGGACAGGCAAACGCAATGTCTTTTGAGAATTCTTCTATAACTTTTTCAAACAGAGATTTTTCAGGAGCAACGGCGTTTACTTTTTCCAATACGTCTTTAGATTTGCTTTCTCTTTCAAACACAAGCACAAAATCCGTAACGTTTACGGACGTTACCGCGCTTGCGGGCAACGGCGTTAAATTCGGCATAGCGTTTACCACCGCTTCGGGCAGTATGGCTATGATTGCAGACCAAATTATTGCCGCCGGAACCGTAACCCAAGCCGCCAACGCCGGTTTGGATATTTTAGATATTAAGTTATATACGCCCGATATATACCAGCTGCAGGGAACTTTTGTAGCCAACGTTTTGCAGGGTTTAGTATTTAGCAGCGCCGCTTCCGCTACAATTTCGGATTCTCTGCGCACGTATGAAATATTTGTTTCAACCCTTACCCTGCGCGACATAATTGTATATATTGGCGCTCTTACCGACAGACACACTCTTTACACAAGAAATGCCGAAGAAGACACAAGAATTTTTTCATGGGATGAAACGGATAAAAAATACAATATAGACATGTCTTTAAGCGAAACCGCATGGGGACGCTTTATAGTTGAAGGCGGCACGGGAACTGCGGACAGTTATGTGTATTCCGGCGTTTTAATAAGCACAGACGACGTAGTTTTAGGCACAAGAGGCTCTTTCTTTAACTTAAGCACTTCCACAGTGTTTACTTTGCGCAACTTAACTATAGAAAACGCGTTTGCAAATAATACCGCCCATACCGACGGCAGCGTAACTTACGACGGCGGCTCGGTAATAAGACTTACCACAAATAATTCAACGGTAACCGTTTTAAACGTTATTTTTGATTCTAACGCGGTTTCGGGGCCCGGCGGCGTAATTTATAAAAATGCAGGCGTGTTAAATGTTTCAAGCGCGCAGTTTACGCGCAATTGGGCGGGCGGTTCCGGCGGAGCGGTAGCGGTGGAAGACAGCTCTATGACTTTTAACGGATACATTGCGTTTACATCAAACGCGGCAGGCGCATTGGGCGGAGCGGTTTGGGCAAACAACGCCCGTTTAGATTTTACGCAGGCGTTAATATCTTTTAGTTATAATAAAGCAGCAACGGCAGGAGGAGCGTTGGCGTTGGTAAACTCAACGGCGTCGTTTAGCAGCGTTTTGGGTGAAATAAATTTCATAGGCAATACCGCAAACGGAAAAGGAAACGATATAGACATGTCAAGCGCAACGGTGAATTTCAACGCGCAAGGCAACGCAATAAATCTATACGGAGGAATAACCTCAAGCGTAGGCGGAAACACAATAAATAAAACCGGCGCGGAATTGCTGTATATGAGCGGATATAATTACCTGCAAGGAATATTTAACATAACGGCAGGAGCGGTAACAATAGATAAGTCGTCATACACGCAAGGCGGGCAGGGAATGAAAATAAGCAACGCCAGTGTAAATATGACGGCGTCAACGGTAACATTTCAAAATAACACAGGAAGCGCGGTTAACCTTGGAGCGGGCGCATCAATAAATTTTGAAAACAGCATAGTGGTAATAGATTCAAACACAGCGGGAGCGGGCGGAGGATTTTATGTTAACGGGGTGTCGGACAGTATATCCTTTAACAATTCAATAGTAAGGTTCAGCAGCAACGCAGCAACGAGCGGAAACGCCGGAGCAGTAGGAATGTTCGCAAGCGGAAGCAGCATAGAATTTAATAATTCAAGCGTAACGTTTATAGGAAATAGAGCCGGCGGACAAGGCGGAGCAATAATAGGAAACGGCGGAACGGACGTGGTAGTGTCGTTTACGTCGTCGGTGGTATCGTTTATAGGAAACAGCGCAGGCACCGCAGGCGGAGCAATATTTTCGCTAAGCGTGCTAAAGTTCGGATATGAAACAAACTTTATATCAAACACCGTAACGGGAAGCGGAGGAGCGCTGTATTTAACGGCAACGGCAACAATGACGTTTACAGCGGGCAGCACGGTAACGTTTACAAGCAATACAGCGGGCAGCTACGGCGGAGGAATATACGCGCTTAATACAAAAAATATAGATTTCAGCTCGGTAACGCTTAAAGCGGTAGGAAACATAGCGGCAGCGGGCGGATTTCTGTATGCGGTAAACACAGGAACAATAACGTTTAACGCAACAACGTTCTACGCAAATTCAACAACAGCGGCAGGATACGGAGCGGCGCTCTACGGAGGGCCGAACGTGCAGTTTATGTTTAATGCGGCAACAACAACGTTTGAAAAAAACACAGCGGGAAACGGCGGCGGAGCGATATATATATTAAACAGCACAAACGGATACGTAACAACGGCGGGCGCGCTGATATTTAAAAATAACGAACAAAGAGCGGCGGCAGGGGTAGGCGGAGGAGCAATATATACGTTGTCGTCAACGGTAACGTTTGAAGCGGCAACAATGGATTTTGAAGGCAACGTAGCAAAATCAAACGCCGGAGCGATGTTTTTATCGTTAAGCACGGTAAAATTTGTAGGCGGAGGAAGCGTAACGTTTAGAAATAACGTGTCAAGCGGAACGGGTTTGTCGTCCGGAGGCGGAGCGTTATTTGCAAACGATTCAACGGTAATATTTGAAAACAGACCGGTAATATTTGAGCAAAACAGAGCCGACAGCAGCAACGGCAACAACGGAAGCGGAGGAGCGGTTTTCGTATATTCTGTAGCGGTAAATTCAAAGAGTTATGTGGAGTTTAACGGAAAAACAATATTTACGTCAAACACGGCAAACGAGCGAGGCGGAGCGTTAGCAATGCACGCGCAAACAGGCACGTCTAATGCGGGAGCGGTATTTAACGACAACGTATTGTTTGCATATAATAACGCAACCAAGGGAATAGGCGGAGCGATAAGCTTGATAGGACCATCTACGGCAACGTTGGTATTTAACGGAAATATAACGGAATTTATAGGAAACGAAGCGCAGAACCAGTATTGGGACGGAGCGGTTGGAGGGGCAATAGGAAGCGCGGATGCCGCAACGGTGGTAATGTTTAATTCGCAAATAACGTCGTTTACGGCAAACAAAGCGTATGGAGCCGGGGCGTTGAGCTTAACGCAAAGCAGCGTGGTGTTTAATAACGAGGTGTATTTTACAAGCAACGTAGCAAAATACGCAGGCGGCGGAGCGGCGGTAATAAAGGCTGGGCAGAATTATATATTCGAGTCAACGGCAATATTTAGAGGAAATACGGCGGCAGTAGGCGGAGGAGCGCTGTATAACTATCAAGGAATAATAACCAGCACGCAAGGCAAAACGATATTTGACAAAAACACAGCATCCGGAGCAGACGGAGGCGGAGCAATATTTAATTATCAAGGAGCAGTAAATTTAACGGGAGTAACGTTTACATCAAATACAGCCACAACAAACGGCGGAGCAATAGCCAACGTAGAAGGAACGGTAACAATAACGTCGTCAGTATTTACAGGCAACGTAGCAACAAGCAGCGGCGGAGCAATATATAACGCAGGAGCATTAAACTTCGCAACAACAGCAGGAAGCAGCATAACGTTTAAAGGAAACAAAGCGGCAGCGGACGCAAACGGACACGATATATATAACGTAGGAACAATAAACGTAACAGGAACAGGCGACGTAGTAATAAGCAGCGGAATAGCAGGAACGGCAGCAGGCGTAATAAACAACAGCGCAAACATATATTTAGGCGGAGCAAATAACGGATACGTAGGTTTGTTCAAACAAACAGCAGGCAAAACATACGTAACCGGCAGCTACTTCGCGGGAATAAGCAGCATAACAGCCGGGGTAGTAGAATTAGCAAACGGCGCAAGCGTATCAACAGGAACAATAGGGGTATATGGAGCAGGATTGTTAGACATAACAACAAACGGAAACTTAGCATTTGCAGGAAGCATAACAGGAAACGGAAACGTATATAAAGAAGCAACAGCAACAGGAGTATTAGCATTAAGCGGAAACAACAGCGGATTTACGGGCTTGTTTAAACAAAACGCAGGAACAACAACAGTAACCGGAAATTACTTCGCAGGCGTAAGCAGCATAACAGCCGGCGTGTTAGAATTAGCAACAGGCGCAAGCGTATCAACAGGAACAATAGGCTTGTGGAATGCAGCAGGAACATTAAATATAAACGCAGCAGCAATAGAAAATTTAGCAGGAGTAACAGCAACAGGAAACGGAACAATAAACAAGAATGCGGCAAATGAGTTTGCATTAAACAACAGCAACTTCGCAACGTTTAGCGGAATATATAATCAAAACGCAGCAACAACAACGTTGACAGGCGGCGTATTTGTAGGGGAATTAAACGTAACGGCAGGAACAGTAAAAGCGGCAACATCAAGCTACGTGAGAAGATTGAACATAGGAGCAACCGGGGAGCTTGCGTTAAGAACAGATTTCGCAAGCGCATACAGCGCAAACACAACAAGCGTAACGGTAAGCACAATAAATATAAACGCAGCCAGCAAATTGTTGGTAAACGACGTAACGACGGCAGTAAACAAAGTAGTAGGAAGCTCAGCGGCAGTAATATTTGCGCAGTATAATAATGGGGTAGGATTTAGCACAAGTAATATAACGGGCGACCAATACGGATACAGATACGTATGGAGCGGAACAGCCGGCAACTACATAGGCTGGTTAGTTTACGGCGCATTACCGTGGAACACGTTTGTAGGACAGTATCAGAACGCGGTAGCAGGAAGCACAATAACATTAGCGCAAGATATATTTGCGTGGGAAAACATGGACGACGACGCGTTTGGAAACACGACGGGAAATAATTTCACAATAGACGCCGCCGACCACGTAATCAATTCGTCGGGATTAGCAAATAAAGCGATGACGTTGACGAATAAGAATATAAATATAGCAAGCGTAACGTTTACAAACTTCGCAGGCACAGGAAACGGCGGAGTAATGAACATAAACAATTCAACGGTAACGTTAAGCGGAAAAGTAACAATAAAAGAAAGCAGCGCAGCATACGGCGGAGCAATATATAACGCAGGAGCATTAAATTTAGCAACAACAGCCGGAAGCAGCGTAACGTTTATAGGAAACAAAGCGGCAGCGGACGCAAACGGACACGATATATATAATATAGGAACAATAAACGTAACCGGAGCCGGCGACGTAGTAATAAGCAGCGGAATAGCAGGAACGGCAGCAGGCGTAATAAACAACAGCGCAAACATATATTTAGGCGGAGCAAATAACGGCTACGTAGGTTTGTTCAAACAAACAGCAGGCAAAACGTATGTAACCGGAAACTACTTCGCAGGCGTGTCGTCAATAACAGCCGGCGTAGTAGAATTAGCAAACGGTTCAAGCGTATCAACAGGAACAATAGGGGTATATGGAGCAGGATTGTTAGACATAACAACAAACGGAAACTTAGCATTTGCAGGAAGCATAACAGGAAACGGAAACGTATATAAAGAAGCAACGGCAACAGGAATATTAGCATTAAGCGGAAACAACAGCGGATTTACGGGCTTGTTCAAACAAAACGCAGGAACAACAACGGTAACCGGAAACTACTTCGCAGGCGTGTCGTCAATAACAGCCGGAGTAGTAGAATTAGCAAACGGTTCAAGCGTGTCAACAGGAACAATAGGCTTGTGGAATGCAGCAGGAACATTAGACATAACAACAAACGGAAACTTAGCGTTTGCAGGAAGCATAACAGGAAACGGAAACGTATATAAAGAAGCAACAGCAACAGGAGTATTAGCATTAAGCGGAAACAACAGCGGATTTACAGGATTATTCAAACAAAACGCAGGAACAACAACAGTAACCGGAAATTACTTCGCAGGCGTAAGCAGCATAACAGCCGGCGTAGTAGAATTAGCAAACGGCGCAAGCGTATCAACAGGAACAATAGGCTTGTGGAATGCAGCAGGAACATTAGACATAACAACAAACGGAAACTTAGCGTTTGCAGGAAGCATAACAGGAAACGGAAACGTATATAAAGAAGCAACAGCAACAGGAGTATTAGCATTAAGCGGAAACAACAGTGGATTTACAGGATTATTTAAACAAAACGCAGGAACAACAACAGTAACCGGAAATTACTTCGCAGGCGTAAGCAGCATAACAGCCGGCGTGTTAGAATTAGCAACAGGCGCAAGCGTATCAACAGGAACAATAGGCTTGTGGAATGCAGCAGGAACATTAAATATAAACGCAGCAGCAATAGAAAATTTAGCGGGAGTAACAGCAACAGGAAACGGAACAATAAACAAGAATGCGGCAAATGAGTTTGCATTAAACAACAGCAACTTCGCAACGTTTAGCGGAATATATAATCAAAACGCAGCAACAACAACGTTGACAGGCGGCGTATTTGTAGGGGAATTAAACGTAACGGCAGGAACAGTAAAAGCGGCAACATCAAGCTACGTGAGAAGATTGAACATAGGAGCAACCGGGGAGCTTGCGTTAAGAACAGATTTCGCAAGCGCATACAGCGCAAACACAACAAGCGTAACGGTAAGCACAATAAATATAAACGCAGCCAGCAAATTGTTGGTAAACGACGTAACGACGGCAGTAAACAAAGTAGTAGGAAGTTCAGCGGCAGTAATATTTGCGCAGTATAATAACGGAGTAGGATTTAGCACAAGTAATATAACGGGCGACCAGTACGGATACAGATACGTGTGGAGCGGAACAGCCGGCAACTACATAGGCTGGTTAGTTTACGGCGCATTACCGTGGAACACGTTTGTAGGACAGTATCAGAACGCGGTAGCAGGAAGCACAATAACATTAGCGCAAGATATATTTGCGTGGGAAAACATGGACGACGACGCGTTTGGAAATACGAGTGGAAACAACTTCACAATAGACGCCGCCGACCACGTAATCAATTCGTCAGGATTAGCAAATAAAGCGATGATGCTAAACAATAAGAATATATGGATAAAGAATGCGCGATATGAAAATTTTATAAGCACATTAGTAGAGGGCGGAGTAATATATAACACAGGCGGTTCGCAGACAAATATAAATAATGTAACGTTTGCATATAACGCGACGAAATCAACGGGCGTGGGCGGCGGAGCGATATATAACAATGCGAGTGGAAAAGTAATAATAAACAGCGCAACGTTTGAAAGTAACCGTTCGGCAAATTCAGGGGGAGCAATATTTAACGTAGCAAACTCAACGGTAACGATAGGCGGAGGAACGAAGTTTACAACGAACACGTCGTCGTCGGCAACGGTGGGAGGCGGAGCGATACTAAACAGCGGGTGGCTGATAATAGACGGGGCGGCGTTTGACAAGAATTCGGCGACAAACGGCGGGAACGCGGGAGCGATATATAATACCGGCGCTACGGCAAACGTAACGCTGGCAAACGTAGCGTTTACATCTAATACATCGTTAGGAGTCGCCTACGGAGGCGGAGCGATAGTTAACGACAGAGGAATAATAAACGTAAACGATAACGTGAAGTTTATAGGAAATACGACGGCAGGAAACGGAGGAGCAATAGCGTCGTATTATGATTTGGCAAAAATATATATAACCGGGGAAAACGTAGTATTTGCAAGCAACAGCGCGACATATAACGGCGGAGCAATATACAATACGTACGGTTTTGTTGGAGCAAGCTCAGTAACATTTGTAGGCAATAAAACGACAGCGTCAGGCGGAGCATACTCCGGGAACATTGGCAGTAATTTAACAGCAACCAAAATATGGTTTAGCAGCAACAGCGCAACGGGAAACGGCGGAGCAATTGCCGTGTTAGGAGCGTCAAGCATAACGATAACGGATACGGCGATATTTGACAGAAACAATGCAACGTCGCAAGGAGGCGCGATTTTTGCAAATAACGGGCGAATAGATTTAAGCTTGGCAACGATAGTGAGTTTTACAAGTAATACATCAACATATGCCGGCGGAGCAATATATGCGACAAATTCAACAATAACGTTTGGCACGGTAAATTTTGAAGGTAATAAGTCGGTATCAAACAATGGCGGAGCTATGTTTTTGGCGGCAGGAGCGAACATAGAATTTGCAGGGGCAGGAGCGGTAACATTTACAAGCAACAGCGCAACAGACGGCGGAGCGATATATGTAAGCAGCGCAAGCGGAATAGTAGATTTTAGCGGAGCTGGAAGCGTAGCATTTACAAGCAACAGCGCAACCGCAAACGGCGGAGCAATATATGCGATAGGTTCAACAATAACGATAAGCGGAGCGACGAGTTTCGAAAGCAATAAAGCGGGAACGCAAGGCGGAGCAATATACAATGCGGCGGCAGGGATAATCAATTTTAATACGGTAACGGGCAGTTCTGTAACGTTTAAAGGAAACAGAGCAAGCAGCGCGGCAAACGGACACGATATATATAATGTAGGAACAATAAACGTAACCGGAGCCGGCGACGTAGTAATAAGCAGCGGAATAGCGGGAACGGCAGCAGGCGTAATAAACAACAGCGCAAACATATATTTAGGCGGAGCAAATAGCGGCTACGTAGGTTTGTTCAAACAAACAGCAGGAAAAACGTATGTAACCGGCAGCTACTTCGCGGGCGTGTCAAGCATAACAGCCGGCGTAGTAGAACTTTCAACAGGCTCAAGCATAAGCGGAGGAACAATAGGCTTATGGAATGCAGCAGGAGAGTTGAAAATAACAACAGCCGACAACTTAACATTTACAGGCAACGTAATAGGAAACGGCTACATAAATAAAGAGCTGTCATCAACGGGAACGTTGACACTAACCGGCGACAACAGCGCATTCAACGGCAACTTCACGCAAAAAGCGGGAACAACAACAGTAACGTCGGCAGGAAAAATGTTTGCCGGAACAAACACAATAAGCAACAGCTTGTTGAATATAACGGGAGAAGATGTTTACTATACGGTAAATTTAAGCACCAACGGAATATTAAGACAGAATACAAACAACAACGCATCGTCGGCAACGGTAAACGGGAACGCAATAAAGTTTATAGCAAGCGGAGCAACGGCGACGTTTAATAATTTAACGGGCGACAGTTACGCGTATTACACATTGGCAAACAGAATAGAAAACGGACAGGCAAACACGGTAATATTTAACAACGGCTACGTAGAAATATCTTCGGACAATTACGCAGGGGCAACGGCGTATAATTTCAATGATTCAGTGTTAGATATTTCCAATTACGCGGCGCAAAGCACAAGAACAATAACATTCGGCGACGTTTTCGTAACGGGAAACAGCGGATTAAATTTCGGAATAACGTTTAACGAAATAGTTGCAAATTCTTCATACGATTTTACAAGCGATAAATTATACACAAGCACATCGTCGGCAGGAAGTTTAGATATGTTCGGACTGCGCGTATATAACGGCGATCAGTACATGAAGCTACACGGCATGTATTCAACGCAGGTGTTGTTTGGAGGGTTGAAGTTTGACAATGCGGTATCAAGCGTAACGATAATAATGGCAACGCACACGTTTATAGTGTGGTCAATGCCGGACTTGCAGAGCATATCGGTATTAGTTTTAGGCGGAAGAAGTTTATATGACGCTAACCTTGAAACAAGCGACAGGGACTATATAGTTGACACGGCAAACGTATATCACATAGACCAGCCGTTTACGGACACAAGCTGGGGCAGGTTTATAGTAGAAGGAAATGATACAGACGCGGCAAAATGGATAATATCAGGCGTAATAGATAACGTAATTGAACCGTATGACGGAACAAACAGTTATTTATTTACGTTGTCAAGCGCAACGGAGTTTACGTTGAGAAACGTAGCGGTAACAAGCGCGGCTACAAGTGCGTCGCACAGCGGAAGCGGCTCGGTAATATTGCAGACGGCGCCCAATTCAACGGCAACGGTAAGAAACGTATATTTAACGTATAATGCGGCGGCATCGTCGGGAGGAGCAATAGCGACGATAGCAGGCAAGATGGAAATAGACAGCGTAACGTTTACGGGAAACACGGGTTATATGGGCGGAGCGGTTTACGCGCAGGGAAATACGATTAATTTTAATAATGTGATATTTACGTCAAACAGCGCAACCAAAGGCGGAGCGATAGGAGCAGTAAATTCCGTATTGAACTTTAACGGAAACGTATTATTTGCAAACAACGGAAGCAGCGCGGCAGACGGCGGAGCAATATACGCCGACGCAAGCGTATTAACCGGAAGCGCAGTAGATTTTACAAACAACATCGCGGCAAACGGCGGAGCAATATATGTTGGAAGCGCAACAATAAACGGGGGATTTAAATTTACAGGCAACGTAGCAACAAGCAGCGGCGGAGCAATATATAACGCAGGAGCATTAAATTTAGTAACAACAGCAGGAAGCAGCATAACGTTTAAAGGAAACAAAGCGGCAGCGGACGCAAACGGACACGATATATATAACGTAGGAACAATAAACGTAACAGGAACAGGCGACGTAGTAATAAGCAGCGGAATTGCAGGAACAGCAGCAGGCGTAATAAACAACAGCGCAAACATATATTTAGGCGGAGCAAATAGCGGATACGTAGGTTTGTTCAAACAAACAGCAGGCAAAACGTATGTAACCGGAAGCTACTTCGCAGGCGTAAGCAGCATAACAGCCGGTGTAGTAGAATTAGCAAACGGTTCAAGCTTATCAACAGGAACAATAGGCTTGTGGAATGCAGCAGGAACATTAGACATAACAACAAACGGAAATTTAGCATTTGCAGGAAGCATAACAGGAAACGGAAACGTATATAAAGAAGCAACGGCAACAGGAATATTAGCATTAAGCGGAAACAACAGCGGATTTACAGGACTGTTCAAACAAAACGCAGGAACAACAACGGTAACCGGAAACTACTTCGCAGGAATAAGCAGCATAACAGCCGGAGTAGTAGAATTAGCAAACGGTTCAAGCGTATCAACAGGAACAATAGGCTTGTGGAATGCAGCAGGAACATTAGATATAACAACAAACGGAAATTTAGCATTTGCAGGAAGCATAACAGGAAACGGAAACGTATATAAAGAAGCAACAGCAACAGGAGTATTAGCATTAAGCGGAAACAACAGTGGATTTACAGGACTGTTCAAACAAAACGCAGGAACAACAACAGTAACCGGAAACTACTTCGCGGGCGTAAGCAGCATAACAGCCGGCGTAGTGGAATTAGCAACAGGCTCAAGCGTATCAACAGGAACAATAGGCTTGTGGAATGCAGCAGGAACATTAGACATAACAACAAACGGAAACTTAGCATTTGCAGGAAGCATAACAGGAAACGGAAACGTATATAAAGAAGCAACAGCAACAGGAGTATTAGCATTAAGCGGAAACAACAGCGGATTTACGGGCTTGTTTAAACAAAACGCAGGAACAACAACAGTAACCGGAAATTACTTCGCAGGCGTAAGCAGCATAACAGCCGGGGTAGTAGAATTAGCAAACGGTTCAAGCGTGTCAACAGGAACAATAGGCTTGTGGAATGCAGCAGGAACATTAAATATAAACGCAGCAGCAATAGAAAATTTAGCAGGAGTAACAGCAACAGGAAACGGAACAATAAACAAGAATGCGGCAAATGAGTTTGCATTAAACAACAGCAACTTCGCAACGTTTAGCGGAATATATAATCAAAACGCAGCAACAACAACGTTGACAGGCGGCGTATTTGTAGGGGAATTAAACGTAACGGCAGGAACAGTAAAAGCGGCAACATCAAGCTACGTGAGAAGATTGAACATAGGAGCAACCGGGGAGCTTGCGTTAAGAACAGATTTCGCAAGCGCATACAGCGCAAACACAACAAGCGTAACGGTAAGCACAATAAATATAAACGCAGCCAGCAAATTGTTGGTAAACGACGTAACGACGGCAGTAAACAAAGTAGTAGGAAGTTCAGCGGCAGTAATATTTGCGCAGTATAATAACGGAGTAGGATTTAGCACAAGTAATATAACGGGCGACCAGTACGGATACAGATACGTGTGGAGCGGAACAGCCGGCAACTACATAGGCTGGTTAGTTTACGGCGCATTACCGTGGAACACGTTTGTAGGACAGTATCAGAACGCGGTAGCAGGAAGCACAATAACATTAGCGCAAGATATATTTGCGTGGGAAAACATGGACGACGACGCGTTTGGAAATACGAGTGGAAACAACTTCACAATAGACGCCGCCGACCACGTAATCAATTCGTCAGGGTTAGCAAATAAAGCGATGACGTTGACGAATAAGAATATAAATATAGCAAGCGTAACGTTTACAAACTTCGCAGGCACAGGAAACGGCGGAGTAATGAACATAAACAATTCAACGGTAACGTTAAGCGGAAAAGTAACAATAAAAGAAAGCAGCGCAGCATACGGCGGAGCAATATACAATGCCGGAGCATTAAATTTAGCAACAACAGCCGGAAGCAGCATAACGTTTAAAGGAAACAAAGCGGCAGCGGACGCAAACGGACACGATATATATAATATAGGAACAATAAACGTAACAGGAGCCGGCGACGTAGTAATAAGCAGCGGAATAGCAGGAACAGCAGCAGGCGTAATAAACAACAGCGCAAACATATATTTAGGCGGAGCAAATAACGGATACGCCGGATTGTTCAAACAAACAGCAGGTAAAACGTATGTAACAGGCAGCTACTTCGCAGGGGTAAGCAGCATAACAGCCGGAGTAGTAGAATTAGCAAACGGTTCAAGCGTGTCAACAGGAACAATAGGCTTGTGGAATGCAGCAGGAACATTAGACATAACAACAAACGGAAACTTAGCATTTGCAGGAAGCATAACAGGAAACGGAAACGTATATAAAGAAGCAACAGCAACAGGAGTATTAGCATTAAGCGGAAACAACAGTGGATTTACAGGACTGTTCAAACAAAACGCAGGAACAACAACAGTAACAGGCAGCTACTTCGCAGGCGTGTCAAGCATAACAGCCGGCGTAGTGGAATTAGCAACAGGCTCAAGCGTATCAACAGGAACAATAGGCTTGTGGAATGCAGCAGGAACATTAGACATAACAACAAACGGAAACTTAGCATTTGCAGGAAGCATAACAGGAAACGGAAACGTATATAAAGAAGCAACAGCAACAGGAGTATTAGCATTAAGCGGAAACAACAGTGGATTTACAGGACTGTTTAAACAAAACGCAGGAACAACAACAGTAACAGGCAGCTACTTCGCAGGCGTGTCAAGCATAACAGCTGGAGTAGTAGAATTAGCAAACGGCGCAAGCGTATCAACAGGAACAATAGGCTTGTGGAATGCAGCAGGAACATTAAATATAAACGCAGCAGCAATAGAAAATTTAGCAGGAGTAACAGCAACAGGAAACGGAACAATAAACAAGAATGCGGCAAATGAGTTTGCATTAAACAACAGCAACTTCGCAACGTTTAGCGGAATATATAATCAAAACGCAGCAACAACAACGTTGACAGGCGGCGTATTTGTAGGGGAATTAAACGTAACAGCAGGAACAGTAAAAGCGGCAACATCAAGCTACGTGAGAAGATTGAACATAGGAGCAACCGGCGAGCTTGCGTTAAGAACAGATTTTGCAAGCGCATACAGCGCAAACACAACAAGCGTAACGGTAAGCACAATAAATATAAACGCAGCCAGCAAATTGTTGGTAAACGACGTAACGACGGCAGTAAACAAAGTAGTAGGAAGTTCAGCGGCAGTAATATTTGCGCAGTATAATAACGGAGTAGGATTTAGCACAAGTAATATAACGGGCGACCAATACGGATACAGATACGTGTGGAGCGGAACAGCCGGCAACTACGTAGGCTGGTTAGTTTACGGCGCATTACCGTGGAACACGTTTGTAGGACAGTATCAGAACGCGGTAGCAGGAAGCACAATAACATTAGCGCAAGATATATTTGCGTGGGAAAACATGGACGACGACGCGTTTGGAAACACGAGTGGAAACAACTTCACAATAGACGCCGCCGACCACGTAATCAATTCGTCAGGGTTAGCAAATAAAGCGATGACGTTGACGAATAAGAATATAAATATAGCAAGCGTAACGTTTACAAACTTCGCAGGCACAGGAAACGGCGGAGTAATGAACATAAACAATTCAACGGTAACGTTAAGCGGAAAAGTAACAATAAAAGAAAGCAGCGCAGCATACGGCGGAGCAATATATAACGCAGGAGCATTAAATTTAGCAACAACAGCCGGAAGCAGCGTAACGTTTATAGGAAACAAAGCGGCAGCGGACGCAAACGGACACGATATATATAACGTAGGAACAATAAACGTAACAGGAACAGGCGACGTAGTAATAAGCAGCGGAATTGCAGGTAACGGAATAATCAACAACAGCGCAAATATTTATCTTGCGGGAATAAACAATAGTTATAACGGCTTGTTCAACCAAACAGCAGGCTACACAAAAGTAACCGGCAGCTACTTTACGGGTATATCAAGCATAACCGGCGGCACTGTAGAACTTGCCAACGGCGCAAGCATAACTAACGGAACAATAGGCTTGTGGAATTCCACGGGCACGTTAGAAATAACAACCGACGCAGATTTAACATTTGCAGGAAACGTAATAGGAAACGGCTACATAAATAAAGAGCTAAGTTCAACAGGAACGTTGACATTAACCGGCGACAACAGCGCATTCAACGGCAACTTCACGCAAAAAGCGGGAACAACAACGGTAACGTCGGCAGGAAAAATGTTTGCAGGAACAAATACAATAAGCAACAGCCTGTTAGAAGTATATTCAGCCGACGGAGTATATTACAATGTAAACTTAAGCAGCAACGGCGAGTTAAACCACTACGCAACCAGCCTGTCAAGCGGAAACGTAGGCAGCAACATAAAGTTTACGGCAAGCGGAGCAAACGCAGTGTTTGACAGGGACACAAGCCTTGTGCCGTTGCTTGCAAATTACAACTTGACAAACAAAATAGACAACGGACAAATTAATACGGTAACGTTTAATAATTCGTATGTGGTGCTGCAGTCAACGGACTTTGCAGGAGGCACAACATATAAGTTTAACAACGGCGTAATAGACTTAATGAGCGATGTGCCGCTGTTAACAACAATGACATTCACATTCGGCAGTCTGCAGGTGTCAAGCGTAGCGTTGAATTTTGCGGTAGCGTTTAACAACATGCCGTATGCAGAAAGCGACATATTGAGAGCAATCAATTCAACAGGAACGTTAGATTTAGGATTAGTGAGAATTCGCGATGACCAAGACGCAGGATTAAATAAGACGCATCGTGTAAAAGTGTTGGAAGGAATAACATTTAACGGCGGCGAAAGCGAAAACATAGCGACGAGCGCGTATGAATACACGGTAAGCGTAGCCACGGACGACTATCATTATATAGTGTTGATAGCAAGCGCGCCGACCGACGAATACAGCTTGGACAGACAAAACATGAAATACAACAACAGAGCGTTTTTATTTTCAATATTAACAGGAGGAGTAGCGCAATATAGAGAAGGAAACAGCCTGCACAAAATGAGCAGCGGAACGTTTACGGTAGCAGGATACGACAGCGACGTAACAAAGAGCATATTGTCTGGAACGCTGTATTGGAGCACAAACACAACAACGGGAAGAGGAACGTTCTTTAATATAGAAAATAACACAAACGTAAACTTCACATTGCAAGATTTAATAGTAGAAAACGCGCAAGCCAACGGCGATTACACAAGCGACCCAACAATAGGAAGAACAGATACGAACGGATCAGTATTAAGAATGTTAGACGCAGCGTCAACGGCAACAATACAAAATGTAATAATAAGAGATAACCAAGCCTACGGAGCAGGAGGGGCAATATGGTTAAGCGCGGGAGAAGTAAATATATCAAGCGTAGTAATAACAAATAACGAAGCGGCAGGAAACGGAGGAGCAATAGCGGCGTTAGGCGGAATAATAAACGCAGGAAATATAAATATAACAAGCAACACAACAACAGCAGGAAGCGGAGGAGCAATATACGCGGATAACGCGCTGATAGACTTAAGAAGCGCGCTGATAACAATAGCTAATAATATAGCAATAAACGGCGGAGCGATATCGGCAAACAACGCTCAGATAAATATCACAGGGTCGGCAAATATAACAAATAACGAAGCGAATGCTTCCGGCGGCGCAATAAGCATATTGATGTCCACGGTAACATTGGAAACATTAAACGGCGATATATTGTTTAGCGGCAACAAAGCAGCCGGCATAGAAAACGATATATATTTAGACAACGGCGGACAGCTAAACATAATAACAGACAGCACAAACAGCATAAAGCTTGAAGGCGGAATATTAAGCAACGCAGCGGGCAGCGCAATGGAAGTAAACAAAACGGGAGTAGGAAACTTATATTTAGGCGGAACAAACGAAGTATGGGGCGACTTTAACGCAAGCGCCGGAAACGTAGTGTTGGTAGGAAGCGCGTCCTACAGCGGAAACAGATTAGCGTTTAACGGAGCCGGTTTAGACATGGTAAACGACCATCTAAACGAAATAAACGTGAAAGAGTTTACAAGCTTAACGGACTTAAGTCTTGATATATTTGCAAACGGCACAAACGACAAAATATACGCCGACAGCGCAACAATTGACGGAAACATATATATAAGAGCCGGCGTAGGAACGTATCGTAATGTGTATTATGATTTAATAATATCAACAGGATTAAACCCGGTATTCGGCGTATTTACAACAAGTTCAATAATTCCGTCGGATTTAAGATATGTGTTGGATTATTCGTCAAGCAACGTTGTAAGGTTAATAATCAACGGCTTTTTCCAAAGCGACTTTAGCGGATTAACTCCGTTGACGTATAACCAAAGCGAAGCGGCAAGGGCGTTAGATGACATATCAATGAAAGTTGATACGGAGATAATAGACGCAATAAACATTGTGATGCTAAAAACGCCCGACGAGCAGAAACAGTTTTTATCGGAAGTGTCCGGATATTTCTTAAGCAACGTGTTAAGAGCGTCGGCGTTAGACAGTGAAAACAACGAGTTGTACGACAGAATAAAAAATCACTGCAAAACGGAACACACCAACGATGCAATATGGGCGCAGCTAACCGGCGGCAGCACAAAATACGGCGGGGACGACAATTCGCTAAACGAGTTTAACGACGGCGGATCCGGAGTAATGGCAGGATACGACATATACCGCGCCGACAAAAAGATGATGTTTGGAGTATATGCAAGATATAAAGGTCATGATATAAACCAAAACGGTTCAAGCGCGAAAGTAAATAATATGGGCGCCGGATTGTATGGCGGTTATATATTAGATAAATGGGAAATTAAAGCGATGTTGTCGGGAAGCTATGATAGTTATGACACAAAACGATACATACCGTGGGCAGATCAAACGGCAGCCGGAGAATACGGCGGGTTTAGCATAGGCGCAGACGTAGAAGGCGCGCTAAAAATTGAAGTTGCAAATAACATGAATTTCAGACCATACGTGGGAGTAGAAGCTAAAAATGTGCAAATTGGAGCATTTAAAGAAACGGGCGCGCCCGGGTTTAATTTAGATGTTCGCAGCGGAAGCTATTTGAGAAGCGCAGGAAGATTGGGCGCAGGAATAGGTTATGACGATAAAACGTGGGCATGGTATGTAAATTTAGAAGGAAAAGCGTTAATAACCGGAGCAAAGCCTGAGATAACAAGCGTGTTTGAAAAAACTGATGCAGAGTTTAACAGCAGAGGTTACAGCGAAGGCGTAATAATGGGCGGTTTGGGAATGGGCGGAAGCGTCCGAGTATATGACGGCTTAAAATTCTTTGTAAACGCAAGCGCATACACGGCGGAAAACTTTACGAATATGTATGCCAACGCGGGATTAAGATACAACTTCTGCGGAATAACGCACAAAGAGCCAACGCAAGTATATGTAGTAACATATAACGACAAAAACTTCTATTTCAGGGACACGCAGGCAGCGCAAGATTTCATAGCAAAAATGAATAAAGCGGGAGCGGAGATAAGCACAACGTCAATAAAAGAAAAATTTGTAGCCGATGAAACGGTAGTGCCGGTAAGCTATAACGTGAAAGAAATAATAAAAGTAAAAACAAAATAGGAGCAGATAAATTATGACAAACGGAAAATTCGCAAGAAAAATTGTTTTAAGTCTGTGTCTTATAACTTTGTTTTGCTTGGGGAAATTGGAGTCGCAAGAACTGAACGTTATTGCAGACGAGCATGTGAAAACGGTATGGAAATTAGCCATAACATCCGGGCAAGCGCAAATAGATAAGCAATTGCAAGAGGAACACGAAATAAATCCGGGCGACAGTTTTGATGTAATAGCTTTTTCCGGACGAATATTTATGTTCAAAAACAAAGAGGTATTAAAGGAATTTGAGCAGAGATTTGCAAACGCCGGAGTAAATTTGCAAGACGAGCATAAACGTAAAATAGAAATATCGTCAAGTCTTACGGTAAGCACGCAAGACTTAAAAGAGTTAGCGTTAAACAATAAAGAGCACGCGGTAGTTTTAATAGAGTTTTACAACAAAGCCTTTGAGTTTGAGAAAGTAAAAGATTATAAGATGGATTTAAGAATACCGGCATTTCCGTTAGAAATAGCGCCGTCGTACTTTAGAACAAACAAATATAATTTGTCGGAAAAAGACAAGAAAGCCATAAAAGATTTCGCAGAAGGTTTGAAAACCAGAGAGTATAATACAATAAGAATAGAAGGACACACGGACGCAACGGGCAACGACAGAATAAATATCCCGTTAGCTAAAAACAGAGCCAAAGCGGTTTACAGCGAGCTGATAAAAAACGGCGTGCCAAAAGAGAAACTGACATATAAAGGCTATTCGTCATGGCGCCCTGTAGCCACAAACAAAACGAAAGCCGGAAGAGCAATGAACCGCAGAGCCGAAGTTTTTGTTGAGTAGTTTTTCAAACGAAAAAGTTCAAAGTGCAAAATAGCTACAGAGACAAAACGTTAATTGTAAATTGTAAAAACAATGCCCATTGCCCATGTTTGTCATTGTTTGTCATTCCGGCGAAAGCCGGAATCCACGTTTATAAAAATAAATATTTCCTTACGCACTGAAAGCATGAGTTGTTAAAAGAAATATTCAGTAAAAATAAATTCCAGCTTTCGCTGAAATGACACAACCGCAACATACGATTGCGATACCACGATATTGTTGTTTTTCAATTCGTAATTAAGTAGTCAGATGTTTTTTTTCTTGACAAAAAAATTAAATTTTTATATACTACGTAGGTTGTTACATTGTTCTTTTTACGTTTTATGTCGTTAATCCTTGAAAAATCAAAGGGCCCGTAGCTCAGCCGGTAGAGCACCTCACTTTTAATGAGGTTGTCGTGCGTTCGAGCCGCACCGGGCTCATTTTTTTTGCGGATTTTTTTACATGCCCCCATCGTCTAGGGGTCTAGGACACATGATTTTCAATCATGCGACACGAGTTCAAATCTCGTTGGGGGCGTATTTACGCCTTTGAAGTTTTTGCTTCCTTATACTCCGGCTTACGTGTGTTAAACACGCTACGCCGTCGCAGGCGTCGCAAAAACTCCAAATGCTTTGTAAAAACTTTTGTTAGGCTTACATTTTTTGAATTTATACTTCGCAAAAAGCTGGCGTCGTAGTCACAATATTGTAAAAATATACTATAATAATATAAGTGAAAATCTTTAACCGTTTAAGCCGGGCATTGTCGCCTGACAGGCCTAAACGGTTTTTATATGTGTAGCGCGGTTGTTTGTTAATTTTTAATTCTAAATTCTTAATTATTAATTGCCGTTAAAAAGAGGTTACTATGTCAACATTAGTTGTTTTGGGCACCCAGTGGGGAGATGAAGGTAAAGGTAAAGTAGTTCACTATCTTGCAAAACAGGCAGATTATATTGTGCGCTATCAGGGCGGCAATAACGCGGGGCACACGTTAATATATCAGAACAAACCTTTTGTTCTTCATTTAATTCCGTCGGGAATTTTATTTCCCGGTAAAAAATGTTTAATAGCCAACGGTGTAGTTATTGACCCAAAAGCGTTTAAAGAGGAAGTTGAATTTTTAAAGAAAACAAAAATTTCTTACAAAGGAAATCTTTTTGTAAGCGAACTTGCGCATATAATTCTTCCGTATCACAAAATTATTGACGGATACCTTGAAGAAGGCAACGTAAAAATAGGCACAACAAAACGCGGCATAGGGCCTGCGTATTCCGATAAAGTAAAAAGAATAGGAATAAGAATTGCGGACTATCTTGAAAAAGAAGTGTTTGAAGATTTGCTTGAAAAAAACTTAATAGAAAAAGAGCCCATCTTGAAAAAGGCGGGCGTTAACATAAAAAAATTAAAAACCGAAATTTTAAACGACAGAAAAAAACTGGCGCCTTTTATTAAACCGTTTGTAGTTGATACAAGTTTAATGATTGCCGAAGCCGTAAAGAAAAACAAGAAAATTTTGTTTGAAAGCGCTCAGGGCACGCTTTTAGATTTGGATTTCGGAACGTATCCTTTTGTAACTTCATCCAACCCGATAGCCGGCGGCGTTTGCACAGGCGCAGGCGTTGGACCTTCCGATATAGATTCTGTTTTAGGAGTTGTAAAAGCTTACACAACCCGCGTTGGCGAAGGACCTTTTACCGTAGAACTTTTTGATAAATACGGAGAATTTTTAAGAGAAAAAGGCGGCGAATACGGAGCGACTACCGGCAGACCCCGCCGCTGCGGCTGGTTTGACGCGGTTGTTGTCCGCCACAGCGTGCGCGTAAGCGGAATTAAACATTTAATACTCACAAAACTTGACTGCATGGAAGAGTTGGACGAAATAAAAATTTGCGTAGCGTATAAATACAAAGGCAAAATTTATAAAGAGTTTCCTGCGTCAAGAATTGTGCAGCGCGACGCAAAACCTGTTTACGAAACTTTTCCTGCGTTTAAAGGAAAAATCAGAGGCATAACGGATTTCAAAAAACTTCCAATAAACGCGCAAAAATACGTAAGACGCCTTGAAGAGCTTGTAGGCGCAAAAATAGATTTGATTTCACTCGGAAGAAAAAGAGAAGAGACCATTCCCGTTAACAACGTCAAATGGTTTTAATAACTGCAGAGGTTTAGAAGTTTGGCGGCTTGGAAGTTTAGTCAAGCTTTTGCCAAGCTTTTAAGCCCTCTAAGCTTCCAAACTTCTTATTTTGAGGCATAATGTGAAAGTAAAACTTTTAAAGTTTACGCAGGAACCTGAAAAAACTTGCGCCATAGCGGCAAGGCTTTGTTATAGTTCCGTCGGCATAGACGAAATTTCACAAAAACTTACCAAAGAAAAAATTAAAGATTTGCTTGCAAGAGTTATTTCGTCGGGGCATCATTCCGTTTTGGAACACGCTTCTTTTTCTTTCGGCGTTGAGGGCGTTTCGCGTGCGCTGCTTGCGCAGCTTACTCGTCATAGAGTGGCGTCTTTTAGCGTGCAAAGTCAGCGATACGTTAAGTTTGATAAAGGCGTGGAGTTTGTAATTCCAGACACGGTTAAAAAAGATAAAAACGCGTTAAAAAAGTTTAATGAGTTTTTAAAAAATATAGAAAATTTTTATAAAGAGCTTCTTGACGGCGGTATTCCCGCCGAAGACGCAAGATATATTCTTCCTAACGCCTCGGCAACCAAAATAGTAATTACCATGAACGCAAGAGAGTTGAGACACTTTTTTTCTTTAAGATGCTGCAACAGAGCGCAGTGGGAAATAAGAGATATGGCTTGCCGCATGCTAAATCTTGCGCGCAAAGAAGCTCCGATTCTTTTTTCAGACGCCGGCCCCGACTGCGCGCGCGACGGATGTCGCGAAGACAAACCCTGCGGAAAACCTTGGAAAAGATAAAGTGACGCGAAGCGTCACCCCGTAACCGGTAAAACCGGTTTAATCTATAGATTCTGCAATGGACTTTGTCCCCGCAGAACGACAAACAAAAACATAGCGCGTTGATTTATATTTTACCTATTACTTGTTACCTGTTGTAAGGAGTTTTCGTGCACGAAACGTTCTCATTTTTAATTTCTATAGTTGCAATACTTACCGCTGCGAAAATATTCGGCGAAGTTGCCGTGCGCTGTGGGCAGAGCGCAATTATCGGCGAGCTTATTGCGGGCGTTGTAATAGGTCCGGCGGTTTTGGGTTTTGTAGCGGAAACTGAAATTTTAAAAAATATCGGCGAGCTTGGCGCGATAGTTCTTCTTTTTGAAGCAGGGCTTTCCACCGATATTAAAGAGTTTGTAAAAGCCGGCGGCTGGGCAGCGCTTGTTGCCGTTGCCGGAGTAATTTTTCCTTACCTGTTTGGGTATTTTATATTTTTACATTTTGGCTTAACTAACACGCAGGCAATTTTTGCCGGCGCCGTGCTTACCGCAACTTCCGTAGGGATTACCGCAAGAGTTTTTATGGATTTAAAAAAGATGGACAGCCAAGAATCTAAAATAGTTTTGGGCGCAGCTGTTATTGACGACGTTATAGGTCTTGTGATTTTGGCGGTTGTTTTGCAGCTTGTAAGCGGCGCATCGGTAACTTTCGGCTCTATTGCAAAAGTAACGGGCGTTGCTCTTGCGTTTTTAGCCGCGGCTGTTGGCGTTGGTCTTCTGATAATTCCTGCAATTTTAAAATTTATTTCTAAAATGAAGCAGCCGTATATTGTTTTTCTTGCGGCTTTAGTTTTTTGTTTATTGACGGCGGCGCTTGCTTCCAAAGCAGGGCTTGCCACAATAGTCGGCGCGTTTGCCGCAGGGCTTGTTTTGTCTAACACATCTTATAAAGCGGACATAAAAAGAGAAATTTCTCCGTTGTATGCGTTTTTGGTGCCGGTGTTTTTTGTTCTTATGGGCACGAACGTGGACGTAAAAGTTTTTAATCCTTTTGTTGCGGCAAATATTCCGGTTTTAATTTTAACTGCGGTTCTTTTTGTTGCGGCGTTTGTCGGCAAAGCGCTTTCCGGTTTTGTGGTGTTAAAGAAGAAAATAAATAAATTGCTCGTGGGCACGGCTATGGTTCCGCGAGGGGAAGTCGGTTTAATTTTCGCAGGCATCGGTCTTGCAAATAACGTTTTTGCAAAAACAGAATATAGCGCTTTGGTTGCAGTTGTAATGCTTACCACTTTTGTAACCCCTATAATTTTGAAATACATTATTTCAAAAGATTCAAGAAAAAATAATTTGTAAACTTCCGCTTAAACCTCAATATGTAGTATTTCTCGTCCTAAAACTTCAAACAGGTAGAATTAGAAAAGCAAAGTCAAGCCCTTAAAAAATTTTTATTGACAACTCTATATGTATGTTGTAATATAGGTATCGCCACAACGGGTAGATATCCGATTTTACCTTATATAATCAATATAGTTCACCGGCCGGCGCTTTTTTTACGCTATTTTTGTCGGCTCAAAAACAAGAGGCGTAACATGAAATGTCCTTTTTGCGGAAGCCTGGAAGATCAGGTGCTTGATTCGCGCCCTGTTGAAGATACTTCAGCTATCAGGCGGCGCAGAGAATGTTTGGAATGCAAAAAAAGATACACAACTTTTGAACGTCCTGAAGACGTTGCGCTTACGGTTGTAAAATCCGACAACAGAAGAGAACCGTTTGACAGACAAAAAATTTGGGCGGGAGTTGACCGCGCGTGCCGCAAACGTCCTATAGCGGCGGAAACCATAGATAAAATGGCAAGTTCCATAGAGAACGAACTTATGGACGAATACGTAATGGAAATTCCGTCAAATATTATAGGACAAAAAATTTTAAATAAGCTTTACGACGTAGATTTGGTGGCTTACATTCGTTTTGCGTCGGTGTATAGAAAATTCAGCGATATAGACGATTTTACCGACGAACTTAAAAAACTTAAAAAAGAACATTTAAAAAGTCAGAAGAAAACCGCAAAAACTAAAACGTTATAAAAAATAAAAAACAAAGAAACGGACGGCGACAGGAGGAAGTATGGCAATCAGCAAAAAAGAGGAACTTATCTCGCAAACCCCGGCGGCTTTAGAAAAAAACGCGCTTACGGTTTTGGAAAAGAGATATTTGCAAAAAGACGAAAACGGAAATATTAACGAGACTCCGGAAGATTTGTTTTACAGAGTTGCTGAAAATATATCCCAGGCGGACAAAATATACGATAAAGACGCCGATACGGATTCTTTGGCAAAAGAATTTTACTTGGCAATGTCGTCGTTAGATTTTTTGCCGAACTCTCCTACGCTTATGAACGCGGGAAGACATTTGCAGCAGCTTTCCGCATGCTTTGTTTTGCCAATAGAAGACTCAATGGATTCCATTTTTGAAACGTTAAAAAATACCGCGCTTATACACAAGTCCGGCGGCGGAACCGGTTTTTCTTTTTCAAGGCTTCGCCCGAAATCCGATCAGGTAAAAACTACAAGCGGAGTTTCTTCTGGCCCCGTTTCTTTTATGCAGGTTTTTAATTCCGCAACCGAAGCTATTAAACAGGGCGGAACGCGCCGCGGCGCAAATATGGGAATGCTGCGCGTAGATCATCCGGATATCTTGGAATTTATTTCATGCAAAGACGACACAAAAAATTTGACTAACTTTAATATTTCCGTAGCCGTTACCAAAGAATTTATGGACGCTGTTGAAGACGACGAAGATTACAATCTTTATAATCCGCGCAACGGCGAAGTTGCCGGCAAACTTAACGCGAAAGAAGTTTTCAATAAAATAGTAGATCAGGCGTGGAAAAACGGCGAACCCGGAATAGTTTTTATAGACAGAATGAACGACGGAAATCCTACGCCGGAGGTCGGTTTAATAGAATCTACAAACCCTTGCGGAGAGCAGCCGCTTCTTCCTTACGAGTCTTGCAATTTGGGCTCTATAAATTTAGGGCATTTTGTAAAAGACGGCGACGTTGACTGGGAAAAACTTGAAAAAACCGTCCGGACCGCCGTTCACTTTTTAGACAATGTTATAGACATGAACAACTATCCGATACAGAAAATCGGCGAGACTACGCGTTCTAACCGCAAAATAGGTCTTGGCGTTATGGGCTGGGCGGATTTGCTTATGTATTTAAATATTTCTTACGGTTCGCACGATTCTTTAATGCTTGCGGAAAAACTTATGGGCTTTATTCAAACAAAGTCCCATGAGTTTTCACAAGAGCTTGCGCTAAAACGCGGAGCGTTTCCCAACTTCAAAAAGAGCGTTTATGTTAAAGGCAGTCCTATAAGAAACGCAACCACAACAACTATAGCGCCTACGGGAACTATCGGCATAATAGCTTCTGCTTCCGGCGGAATAGAGCCTATTTTTGCGCTTGTTTACAGAAGAGCAAATTGTTTGGACAACGAAGATATGTTTGTTATAAATCCGTATTTTGAAAAATTTGCAAAAGAGCATGGTTTTTATTCAACGGAACTTATGGACAAAGTTTCAAAAACCGGAAGCGTTCACGGGCTGAAAGAAATTCCGGAAAAATACAGAAAAATTTTTGTGACGGCTCAGGATATTTCTCCCGACGACCACATAAGAATGCAGGCGGCTTTCCAAAAATTTACCGATAACGCCGTGTCAAAAACCGTAAATTTCCAAAATTCCGCAACAAAGGAAGATGTAAAAAAAGTTTACATTCTTTCTTATAAAATGGGCTGCAAAGGCGTAACGGTTTACCGCGACGGAAGCCGCGAAGGCGTGCTTATTACCGGCGAGAAAAAAGAAACCGCTGTTGCCGCGGAAGTTAAAGAGAAAAAACCAAGAACAAGACCCAGAAAAACATCGGGTTTTACTTTCTTAATGCATACGGGCTGCGGTAAAATGTATGTAACTATAAATGAAGATGAAAACGGCGCGTGCGAATTGTTTACCCAGCTTGGAAAATCCGGCGGGTGCACTTCGTCGCAGTCTGAAGCTATAGCAAGACTTATTTCCCTTGCGTTGCGCTCCGGCGTAAATCAGGACGAAATTATCAGCCAGCTTAAAGGAATAAGATGCCCGTCGCCGACGCTTGCCGAAGGCGGAGCAATTCTTTCATGCGCGGACGCCGTTGCAAAAGCTATGGAAGCTTACGCCAAAGAAAAACAGGCGCCGGCGCTTTTTGATAACGCCGTAGTAACTGCCGCAGATCCCTATCCGGAAGCGTCGCCGGAAAAAAAGTCGGCTTATTCTAAAGATTCCAAACAAAATTTTTCAGGCTCATGCCCGCAATGCCCCGAGTGCGGCGAAATGCTGACTTTTGAAGAAGGCTGCCAAAAGTGCAATTCCTGCGGCTATTCAAAATGCTGGTGACAGATGGCAGGTAATAAGTAATAGGTAAAAGGTAAAAAAAAGACGCGCCATGGCGGCAAAGCTTGTTGTGTTGGCGAACGCGCGATAAATAATGAGCGCAGGTCTGTGAGTGTGTGTTTGTAAGTAAGATATTAATCCGAAAGCGAGCCTTCCATGTAAAGTTGTAATACGGAGTGAGCACACAATCCTTAAAGTGCCCGAAGACTGGCGGCAATCCGGAGATTTTTTTATTTAAAGAAAAAAATACAAAAGATAATTAAATAATGTTTAAATTAAAAAAGAACATATTAATTTTATTTATACTGTTTGTATCTAATTACGCATTTGGAAAAGAAGGAACTTTTTTACCTCCTAAATTGTTATTATCTACTACAAGTTCTTTTAGCGGTTATGTAATTGAAAATGATAATTTTTATGTTATTAGCGCTGATGCCGTGTATCAATTTCGTAATGCGACGCTTGAAAAACTTAACGTTAGACAATATCCGGGAACAATTGTAGATAATTCGCGAAGAGACGGAAGAGATTATGAAAATTTTGATAATAAATTAATAATAAACAAAGATAAATATATTGAGCTTGTTCCCTATTATACCGAACAAGAAAGAGTTGCTAAATTGCATAGAGGTATTGATGTTTCAGACGTTGATAAACTTTTTAAATTGGTTGATAATAGTAATGGAATAAAAAAAATTATTTCAAAAAATTATAGATGTATAGCAGCCGGCAACAACATTTATATAGATTCTCAAAATGAGAAAATATATTTTTATGGATTTGAAATTTCAGGTATAATAGGCAAGCGTACAAAAAAAGATGTTTTAGAAGACGTTATTGGTATATTTGTATGCGATATAAAAACAGAACAATTCTCCAGAGTTAGAGTAGAGAAACGGGATAGTCCATATAGAAAAACTTTTACTGATCCGATAAGAATACCTAATACAAAATATTTAATATATCATACTTTTAGTTTAGGCGGATATCCTGTAGATTCTTCAGAGTTTGCTGTTAAGGAAATTCGCGGAATGGAAGTTTGGATACAAGAAATTCCGCAATGGGAATATTAATAGTGCAAGGATAAATAAATGGTCAAAAGCGATAAGTGGATTATTAAAAACGCGCAAGAGAATAAAATTATAGAACCGTTTGAAGCCGGACAGGTAAAAAAAGTTGACGGGCGCGGCGTTATTTCTTACGGAACTTCCTCATACGGCTACGATATGCGTTTATCCGACGAGTTTATGGTTATTAAATCGGAAGTTGAGCAAAAACAATACAACGCTATGATTGAACAGCCGGTTGTTAGTCATTGCTCAACCTCCCAACTTCCAAACTTCCCAACTTCCGGTTTTATTCTTGACCCGAAAAATTCAAACGATTTATTTGAACCCGTAAAAGTTAAAGATTATATAGTTATACCGCCAAACTCAATAGTGCTTGGAAAAACCATAGAATATTTCAGAATTCCGCGCGATGTTGTAACGATAGCTTTCGGCAAATCCACTTACGCGCGCTGCGGAATTTTTGTAAACGTTACGCCGTTTGAGCCGGAATGGGAAGGCTATGTAACGCTTTCAATAGCAAACACAATAAATTTGCCGGTGAAAGTTTACGCAAACGAAGGCATAGCGCAGGTATTATTTTTAGGCGCAGACGAAGTGTGCGAAATTTCATACGCCGACAGAAAAGGCAAATATCAAGCTCAAAAAACAATAACGCAGGCAAAAATTTAGTATAATATATCGGCTGATACTTAACGACGATTAACTATAAACTTATTTTGGGGTTTTTATGATTTTAATCTTGGATTTCGGTTCGCAATATACCCAGCTTATAGCAAGAAGAATCAGAGAAGAAAAAGTTTATTGCGAAATTTATCCCGGAAATAAACCTTTATCGGAATTTTCGGAACTTAATAATTTAAAAGGTATCATTTTATCCGGCGGTTATGACAGCGTTTATGCAAAAGGAGCGCCGCACCCTGATAAGAAAATTTGGGAGCTTGGCATTCCTGTTTTAGGTATATGTTACGGAATGCAGTTGATAGCAGAGCTTTTGGGCGGCAAAGTTTCTCCGTCAAATAAGAGAGAATTCGGTTTAGCCGAGGTTTCCGTCAATCCTAAATGCGAATTATTAAAAGGGCTAAAAAACAGAGAAACTCTGTGGATGAGCCACGGGGATAAACTTTCCAAACTTCCAAAAGATTTTAAAATTACCGCAAAATCGCCGAATTCGCCTTATGCAGCGATAGAAAATACTAAAAAAAATATATACGGCGTTCAGTTCCACCCCGAAGTTAAACATTCCGTTCACGGTCGTAAAATCCTTCAAAATTTTATTTTTAATATCTGCAAAGAAAAACAAGATTGGACTATGAAGTCTTATATTTCCGAAGAAATTAAAAGAGTGCGCGCGCAGGTTGGCAAGGGCAAGGTTTTGTGCGCATTGTCGGGCGGAGTAGATTCTTCCGTCGCGGCGGTTTTGCTTCATAGAGCGATAGGTAAAAATCTTTTCTGCGTTTATGTTGATCACGGTTTGCAGAAGCTCGGGGAAACAGAAAGAGTCAGAAAAGTTTTTGGTAAAACTTTCGGCAAAAATTTATTTATTGTTGACGCTAAAAAGGTATTTTTGGGCAAACTAAAAGGCGTAACGGACCCTGAAACAAAAAGAAAAATTATAGGTCATACTTTTATAGAAGTTTTTGATAAATACGCAAAACAGCTTAAAGGCATAAATTTTCTTTTGCAGGGAACAATATATCCGGACGTTATAGAAAGCGTTTCAATTAAAGGTTCCAAACAGCCTATTAAAAGCCATCACAACGTCGGCGGACTTCCGGCAAAAATGAAGATGCAGCTTGTGGAGCCTTTAAAATTTTTATTTAAAGACGAAGTTCGTGTTTTGGGAAGAGAACTAAAAATTCCAAACGAAATAATAGACAGGCAGCCTTTCCCGGGTCCGGGACTTGCAATAAGATGTCTCGGAGAAATTACCGACGAGAAATTAAGAATTTTAAAGGAAGCCGACGATATTGTAACGCAGGAAATAATAAAAGCCGGACTTTATGAAAAAATCTGGCAGTCCTTTGCCATAATACTTCCCGTAAAAACAGTAGGCGTTATGGGCGACGCAAGAACTTATGAGCACGTAATAGTTTTGCGCGCCGTAAATTCCGTTGACGCAATGACCGCAGACTGGGTAAAACTGCCTTACGATTTGCTTGGAACGATATCCTCAAGAATTATCAATGAAGTTAAAGGCGCAAACAGAGTTGTTTACGATATTTCAAATAAACCGCCTGCGACAATTGAGTGGGAATAGTTTGAACGGCAAGTAAAAGGTAATAGGTAAAAAATAAAAAATGTCTTCAAGTAATTCTTTGGCAATTTTTGAGAACTTTAAGATACGCAGAGTTTATGATGAGCAGAAAGAAAAGTGGTATTTTTCTGTTATTGATATTGTTATGGTATTAACGCAGCAAGCTGATTATAAAAGGGCTAAAAGTTATTGGAGTACATTAAAAGAGCGTTTAAACAAAGAAGGCAGCCAGTTGGTCACAAATTGTGACCAACTGAAAATGCCGGCAGCTGACGGGAAGTTTTACTGTCAATAATACGGATTTCTTTTACAATAGAATCAAGTAAGGGCTTATGAGAATATTTATTGCTATCGTAATGTTGTTTTTAAGTTTTAATGGACTTGCATGCAAAACTGGCGATGAGAGCGATAAATATGCACTGCTTGCGACTATAGAAAGTTTAAGTAATGTTTCGCTTCTTGAGCAGCCGATAAGTTATGTTGTTAAAAACGGTAAATTTTATGTTGTTGTTTCAAATCCCATAGGGAATACTGCTATTTATCTTTACGAAAATGAAAAACTGATAAAACAAGATACGGATAACGCAGACTTAAGTTTTTTTACCGATTATAAAAATCAAATACTAAGACAGGATTCACTTGTAAAGTTTATAATAAGTGAATATGAATATTTGCTTTATAAAGAGACAAATTATAGTCAATACTCGTTGTTTCATGTAAAAGAAGGCAATGTTGAAAAAGTTCAAGATAATATCGGGAACTTTTGTTATTATGATAAAGAAAAAAGAAAACTTTATTTAACAAACGGTAAAAATTTAATAAGTTATGATGCTGTAACTAAAGAAATAGAAAACTGTAAATTTGGTCTTGAGCGGAGTAAGTATGATTACTATGATTTTGTTCGCGTTGTCGGGACAAATTATTTTATAATAGTTGCGTATTATAACGATAAAAATAGCATAAAAGCAGATATTTTCCTCAAAGAAAGTTTGCTGCCTGAAAAATGTATTGACGAACAAAAGAAAACATTAAGTATTGTTGATAAACGTTTAAAAGAAACAGGATATAATGACACTTTGCCTTATATTAATGCTCAATCTTTGTTTGCGTCTGTCAATATTTTGAAGAATAATATTGAGTTAAAAGATGCTCCTAACGGAGAATCAATAGGGAAACTTTATGAAGGGGCAGTGGTAAATATAGAGTATAAAGAAAAAGACTGGGTTAGAGTTTCAGGCGATGGAGCTGTTGGCTGGATTACAAAGGACAATATAATTTTTGAAAGTTTATTTGATGAAATTTTACATAAGGCTAATAGCGCCGATAAAATCGCGCAGTATATGTGTGCAATGGTTTATAAAAGATTTGATTACAGATCTCCAAAAAGTATAGAAATGTTAGAGTTATCTTCTAAACAAGGATATTTGCCTGCAAAAGGCGAGTTAAGTTTAATGTATTGTAATTTGGGAATAAAAGAGTATAAGACGAAAGCATTGCCGCTGATATCTGAAGTTATAAAAGCCGGATATTTAAAATATGCATACAATTTAGGCAGCATATATTTTGAGGTTTTTAATTTACCTTTAACGTATAGAGATTTGACGCAACTGCTTGCTGATGACGGATATGCAAAAGCGCAAGTCGGACTTGCCGGATATTATTATGGAGAATATATTCGTAACGGCAGATATTCGGTAAATGATAGTCGTGAAGGTTTATTCTGGTTACAAAAAGCTGCAAAGCAAGGAAATGATTTTGCTATAGATATGTTAAATAACGGCGGAACGGGCGCATTTTTTATCGGATAAAACTAATTATATTTTATGAAAAATAATATCAAAATCTTAATTTTGTTTTTTATAGCGGTTGTTATTGCTTCCTGTGCTCGCTCGCAGGGGAAGGGCGGGGCTTTTCATTCTTCAATTCAAATTAAAGGGTCGGACACAATAGTAAATCTTGTGCAGGTTTGGGCTGAGAGATTTGTAGAAGTTAATTCTACATATAATATAGGCGTAACGGGCGGCGGCTCGGGCACGGGGTTTGCGGCGCTTATGAATAAAACGTGCGATATTGCAATGTCTTCGCGGGAAATTGAAAAGAAAGAAACCGTTCTTGCAAAAAGTAAAGACGTGAACCCCCGCGAGTTTATGATAGGGCTTGACGGGCTTGCGATACTTATAAATAAAAATAACCCCGTGGAAAAATTAACTTTACAGCAGCTGCGGGATATTTTTATGGCAAAAATTACAAATTGGAAAGAGGTCGGCGGCGACGATTTGGAAATAGTGATACTGTCAAGAGAAAGCAATTCCGGCACGCATATGTTTTTTAAAGAGCATGTTTTACGTCTCGGCGATAAAAAATCAAACGACGAATTCTCGCCGAAATCTCTTTTAATGCCGTCTTCTCAGGCAATTTACGACGAGGTTTTACAAAACCCGCACGCTTTGGGGTATGTGGGCATGGGTTATATCAACAATAACGTAAAAACAATTTCCGTAGCCGTTAACGCTAAAAGTTCTTACGTTTACCCTAATACGGAAAATGTGATGAGCGGGAAATATCCTATTTCAAGACCTCTGTATCTTTATACCGACGGAGAACCGACGGGCGTTGTTAAAATGTTTATAGATTACGCGCTGTCCGCAGAAGGGCAAAAAATAGTTTTGGAAACAGATTTTGTGCCGGTTAAAACGGCGGAAGGCAAGAAGTTTTGAAGTTTGGAAGCTTAGCGTTTTTGCAGTTGCCAAACTTTTAAGCATCTAAACTTCCAAACTTCATAAATTAAAATGAAAAGAAAAATAATAGACGCAATCATTGAGAAAATAATTTTTGTCTGCGGAATACTTGCAATAGTATTTGTCGTCTTAATTTTCGGATTTCTTTTGAAAGAAGGCTTGGGATTTTTTCAGGATTTCGGAATTATAAAATTTATTGCAGGCAAATTTTGGTATCCAAGTTCGTCGCCGGCGCAGTTTGGAATTCTGCCTCTTATAATGGGCTCGCTGCTTGTTACCGTGGGCGCGTGTGTAATAGCGGTGCCTATAGGCGTAATGGCGGCGCTTTACATATCCGAAATTGCGCCTAAGGGCGTTAAAGATGTTCTTAAATCTATTGTAGAGCTTATGGCGGCTATACCGAGCGTTGTTATAGGTTTTGTTGGGCTTGTAACTTTAGTGCCTCTTGTGAGAACGCTTTTTGATGTTCCTACGGGGCTTACGGCTTTTTCAGGTTCTATAATGCTTGCTTTTATGGCAATGCCGACGATAGTAACTATTTCGGAAGATGCAATACGTTCGGTTCCGTGGTCGTATAAAGAAGGCGCGCTTGCTTTGGGCGCAACCAAATGGCAGACGCTTCGCAGAATAGTTTTGAAAGCGGCAATGCCCGGAATTATTGCCGCGGTAATGCTTGGAATAGGCAGAGTTATCGGCGAAACTATGGCGGTAATGATGATTACCGGAAACGCCGCGCAAATACCGGGTTCTATTTTTGAACCCGTGCGCACAATGACGGCTACAATTGCCGCGGAAATGGGCGAAACTGTTCGCGGGGGAATACATTATAAAGCGCTTTTCGGCATAGGGCTTGTTCTTTTTGTAATAACATTTTTGGTAAATTTCGTGGCGGATTTATTTCTCGGCAAGAGCAAAAATAAATGATAAAACTCAGTCCTAAATTATCACAGAAGCTTTCATACACTTTACTTTTTTGCGCTACTATTCTTGCAATAGTGCCCGTGGTGGTAGTTATTTTTATAATTATTAAAAACGGCGCATCGGCAATAACTTGGGAATTTTTAACATCCATGCCTAAAGACGGAATGAGAGCCGGCGGAATTCTTCCGGCAATACTCGGAACGCTTTCAATAGTTTTATGCGCAATATCCATAACGCTTCCTATAGGAGTGTGCGCGGCGATATATTTAAACGAATATGCAAAAGACAATATGCTTACAAGAATAATAAATCTTGCGATTGTAAATTTGGCGGGCGTTCCGTCGGTGGTTTACGGGCTTTTCGGGTTGGGTATTTTTGTTATGTTTTTAAAACTCGGCGTTTCAATTATTGCCGGCGCTTTAACTTTATCTATAATGGAACTCCCCGTAATAATTACCACTTCGCGAGGGGCTCTCAGAAGCGTTCCGTATTCTTTCAGAGAGGCAAGCCTTTCGCTGGGCGTTAGCCGCTGGCAAACCATAAGGTATATAGTTTTGCCGAATGCGCTTCCGGGAATTTTAACCGGAGCAATACTTAGCATTGCAAGAATTTCCGGCGAAACGGCGCCTATACTTTTTACCGCGGCGGCTTTTTACGTTCCGCATCTTCCGTCGTCGGTGTTTGATCAGGTTATGGCGTTGCCGTATCATTTATATATTATTGCCACGCAAATACCTAACATGCCTAAAAATATAATTTTCGGCACGGCGCTTGTTCTTTTAATGATGGTTCTTACAATGAGTTTAATTGCGATTGTTGCAAGACTTTACTTCCGTAAGAAAAGAAAATGGTAGTAGGAACGGCAATTACTAAAATTACCAATTGCGAATTAACGACGTAAAACAACAGGAATAAAATGGCAGATAAAATAAGAGTAAATAATTTAAGTTGTTTTTATAACGGGAAACAGGTTCTTGAATCGTTAAATATTAACGTTGAAGAAAATGAAATTCTTTCTATTATTGGCCCTGCAAACAGCGGAAAAACAACTTTTTTAAGAACCCTCAACAGAATGAACGATTTTGACGCAAACTATTCCCGCAAGGGCGAGATTTATCTTGACGATAAAAATATTTTTGACATGAATATGGAAAAATTGCGCAAACGCGTGGGAATGCTTTTTGCAATGCCTATTCCTCTGCCAATGTCCATTTATGAAAATATAATTTACGCTCCTAAAAGATTAGGTTTGCTGTCAAGAAAAGCAGACCAAGACGCAATAGTAGAACAAGCGTTAAAAGACGCGTCGCTTTGGAATGAAGTTAAAGACAGACTTGATTCGTCGGCGATGAAACTTTCCGGCGGGCAGCAGCAGCGTCTTTGCATAGCCAGAATTCTTGCCATAAATCCGGAAGTTATTTTGTTTGACGAGCCGTGCTCCGGACTTGACCCTATTTCTACGGCAAAAGTTGAAGAGTCGATGATAGAACTTAAAGAAAGATATACGATAGTTTTAGTTACAAATAACGTTAAGCAGGCGTCGCGCGTTGGCGACAGAACGGCATTTTTCCTGATGGGAAAACTAATAGAGCTCGGCAAAACGGCGGAACTTTTTGTAGCGCCGAAAAATAAGCGGACTGAAGATTACATAACGGGACGTTTCGGGTAAATCCGAAACGCCGAAGTTAAGAAAAATAGAAGTTATGAAATTTAGAAACGGAAAAGATGCAGGAGATAACATTGTCAAAAATTGATATAAAAAATTTCAATCTTTACTATACAAACTTTCACGCGTTGAAAGATATCAATATGTCTATTCAGGAAAAACGCATTACCGCCATGATTGGTCCGTCGGGGTGCGGCAAGTCAACGCTTTTGCGCTCAATGAACAGAATTAACGATACCATTGAAGGCGTACGCACAAGCGGCGAAATTAATATACAGGGCAAAAATATTTATTCGGAAAAAACCGATATAGACAAACTTCGCAGAAACGTAGGCATGGTTTTTCAAAGACCTAATCCGTTTCCTATTTCCGTCTATGAAAATGTTGCGTTCGGTTTAAAAGTAAACAGAATAGAATCTAAAAAAAGCAGCATTGACGCGATTGTTGAAAAAAGCTTAAAAGCGGTTTTGCTTTGGGACGACATTAAAGATAAGCTCAAAAAAAATGCTTTGAGTTTAACGCTTGAGCAGCAGCAGCGTCTTTGCATAGCGCGCGTTATAGCGGTGCGTCCTCAAATTATCTTGCTGGACGAGCCGTGCTCGTCGCTTGACCCTGTTTCAACGCAAAAAATAGAAGAGTTAATGCTTGCGCTTAAAGACAAATACACAATAGTAATAGTAACGCACAACATGCAGCAAGCAGCCAGAATTTCACAAGACACGGCGTTTATGCTTTTAGGCGAACTCATAGAGTTTGATAAGACAGAAAAAATATTCACCAACCCGTCAAAAAAAGAAACGGACGATTACGTATCAGGTAAGTTTGGATAAATATAAAATAATGAAGTTTAGAGGTTTAGCGGTTAAGAAGTTTATAAACTAAAACGGAAATATTCGTTAATCTTCTTGCTTAGCTGCCTAACTTCCTATCTTCTTAACTTCTGTTTCCGGAGGAAACATTATGCGCCATTTTGAAATTGAAATGAACGATTTAAAAAGCCGTCTTGTTGATATGGCGGGGCTTGTCCAGAAGATGATTAAAGAGACTATTGCGCAGCTTGTTGAAAGAAAAGAGAAATCTGCCGCAATAATTCTCGGTTTTGAAAAAGAAGTAAATATAGAAGAAATAGTTATTGACGATACGTGTCTTAAACTTATCGCTTTAAACCAGCCCGTCGGCGCAGATTTAAGATTTATAACGTCGGCAATGAGAATTAACAGCGATTTGGAAAGAATGGCGGACGAAGCCGTAAATATAAGCGAGAAAGCGTCGGATCTTATAAAATACCCGGAACTTAAGCCGCTTATTGATATTCCTAAAATGGCTGATATCGTTACGCAGATGGTTAAAGACTGCATAGAAGCTTTTAATACAAGCGATGCGCATCTTGCAAAAAGCGTTTTGGAAAAAGACGATGAAGTTGATGATTTAAGGGACGTGGTTTTAAAAGATTTGAAAGAGTACATGGTAAAATCTTCCGATCCCGAAACAATTCAACGCGCGGTGGATTTAATTATAATAGCAAGAAGTTTTGAGAGAATAGGCGATCATGCCACAAATATAAGCGAAGATGTTATTTTCATGGTGCACGGAAAAGACATACGTCATCCGAGAACCGTAAATTGCAAATAATAAGACAGGAGAAAATAAAAAAAATGAGTAATCAAGAAGAAAATATTAATCTTCCCTTGGTGCATAAAGGAAAAGTTCGCAATGTTTATGATTTTAACGGCAACTATTTAATAGTCGCTTCCGACAGAATTTCGGCGTTTGACTGGGTTATTCCGACGTTAATTCCAAATAAAGGAAAAGTTTTGCATAAGCTTTCAATGTTTTGGTTTGATTTCGTTAAAGATATTGTTCCAAACCATATAATAACCGGAAATTTTGAAGAGTTTCCGGCGGAACTTAAAAAATACGAATATCTCCGCGACCGCTCAATGATTGTTAAAAAAGCAAACAGAGTTGATATTGAATGCATAATCAGAGGTTATTTGGCGGGCTCCGGCTGGAAAGAGTATCAAAAGTCAAAAACCGTCTGCGGCATTAAACTTCCCGACGGGCTGCAAGAATCTTCAAAACTTCCGCAGCCTATTTTTACGCCGTCAAGCAAAGAAGAAAACGGAAAGCACGATGAGAATATATCTTTTGAAGAAACCGTAAAAAGAACCGGAAAAGATACGGCGGAAAAACTTCAGGAACTTTCAATAAGCCTTTATAAAAAAGTTGCAGACTACGCGTTAACAAAAGGAATAATTCTTGCCGATACAAAACTGGAATTTGGTTTTTACGACGGACATCTTATTTTAATAGACGAAATATTTACGCCGGATTCTTCAAGATTTTGGGAAGTAGAAAAATATGCGCAAGGCGTGTCGCAGGACAGTCTTGATAAACAATACGTCCGCGATTATCTTGAAAAAATTAAGTGGGATAAATCTTCTCCCGCGCCCGAACTTCCAAAAGACATAGTTGAAAAAACTCTTGAGAAATACACAGACGCATACGAAAAACTGACCGGAAGGAAATTCTAATGTTTGAAATAGAAATATCAACGAAAAAAGGGTTTAAAGATTCTCGCGGGGAGCATGTACTTTCCGATATACGAGGGATATCCGTTGCAGGAGTTTCAAAAGTAGCTTATTCGCAGATTTATTTGATAGACGCAGATGTAAACGCCGCCGACGCCAATCTTGCCGCAAGCGAACTTTTGAGCGATAAGATTACCGAAACCTACAGCGTGAAAAGTTTTGTTAACCCCACTGCGAACGAACCTGTTTCCCTCGGGGAACCGTCCGTAATAGAAGTTTGGTATAAAAAGGGCGTTACCGATACCGTTGCGGAAAGCGTTGTTAAGGCGGTTAAAGATTTGGGAATAAAAAAGAGTATTACGGTTAAAACCGGACACAGATATTATTTGTCAGGAAAGCTTTCTAAAAAAACTTTGGATACAATTGCGACAAAGCTTCTTGCAAACACCATAATACAGGATTATAAAGTTAAGTAATTGTAAAAACAAATTTCGTGCCAAACACGGAAATAATAAACGGCGGAAAAATGAAATCTAAAATTAACTGTAATATTATTGAAATCTTAAATTTGTCCGACAATCAGCTTGTTGAACTGAGCAAAAAAAATGTTCTTTCTCTTTCTCTTGAAGAGATGAAATCCGTTCAGAGTTATTTTAAAAAACTTAAAAGAAATCCTACCGACGTTGAACTTGAAACCGTAGCTCAAACATGGAGCGAACACTGCAAACATAAAACTCTTACCGGAGTTATTGAATACAGCGAAGAAAAAAACGGAAAAAAATCAAAAAGAAAATATAACAACCTTTTAAAGGAAACAATTTTTAAAGCCACCGTTGAGCTTAACAAAAAATGGTGCTGGTCTGTTTTCAAAGACAATGCCGGCGTTATAGAATTTGATTCTAAAAACGGCGCGGCGTTTAAAGTGGAAACGCATAATCACCCGTCGGCGCTTGAGCCTTACGGAGGTTCGGCAACGGGCATCGGCGGAGTTATAAGAGATATTTTAGGCGTTGGGCTTGGCGCAAAGCCGCTGGCAAATACCGATGTGTTTTGTTTCGGCAACCCGAACACAAAAGCGTCGCAGGTGCCGGACGGAATGCATCATCCTAAAAGAATTGCAAAAGGCGTTGTGTCGGGCGTGCGCGATTACGGCAACAGAATGGGCATTCCTACGGTAAACGGCGCGGTTTATTTTGACGACGGCTATATGGCAAACCCTTTGGTCTATTGCGGCACAATGGGAATTATTCCTAAAAATATGATTGATAAGCAGGTAAAACCGAAAGATTTGGTTTTGGTTGTCGGCGGAAGAACCGGAAGAGACGGAATTCACGGAGCTACTTTCTCGTCGGTGCAGCTTGATAAAGAATCGGACGTAAGCGCGGTTCAAATAGGCAACCCGATAATAGAAAAAAAAGTTTTAGACACAATGCTTAAAGCCAGAGATTTAAGACTTTACAGAGGCGTTACGGATTGCGGAGCGGGCGGTTTGTCGTCGGCTGTCGGGGAACTTGGCGAAAAAACGGGCGTTCGCGTTGAACTTTCAAAAATTCCTTTAAAATACGAAGGCTTAAGCCCGTGGGAAATTTGGATATCCGAAGCGCAGGAAAGAATGGTTTTTGCAGTGCCCGCTAAAAACAAAAAGAAAATTTTAGAAATATTTAAAAAAGAAAACGTTGAAGCTACGTTTATAGGCGAATTTACAAACGATAAAAAACTTACTCTCACCTATAACGGCGAAGTTGTCGCCGATATGAGCATGGAGTTTTTGCACGACGGAGTTCCAAAACCGACACGTCCGGCGGTTTATAAAATAGTTCAAGAGAAAAAGCAGAAGCCGGTTAAATTTAACGGAGCAAAACTTTTAAAATCTTTAAAAGCCGCGCTTAGCGATTTGAACGTTTGTTCTAAAGAATGGATTATACGTCAATACGATCACGAAGTTCAGGGGCAAACGGTTATAAAACCTCTTCAGGGAAACGGTATTGAAGTTTCCGGCCCCGGCGACGCTGCAGTAATTTGGCCTTACGCGTCCGTCAAGGGAACAAAAAAAGGAATAGTTCTTTCAAACGGTTTAAATCCGCAGTACGGAAAAATTAATACTTATAAAATGGCAGCTTCGGCTATAGAAGAGTCTTTGAGAAATGCCGCCGCTGTCGGAGCAAACATAGACAGAATGTCGGTGCTTGATAATTTCTGCTGGGGAAATCCAAATAAACCGGAAATTCTCGGCAGTTTAGTGCGCGCCGCAAACGCGTGTTACGATATGTCTAAAGCTTTTGACGTTCCGTTTATTTCCGGTAAAGACAGTTTGCATAACGAGTATTCAATAGGCGGTAAAAAATATTCCATACCCCCTGCGCTTTTAATTTCAGCGATGGGCGTTATAGATAATGCGGCAAATACCGTTACAATGCCTTTCAAGCAGAAAGGAAATAAAGTTTTTGTTTTGGGGCTTACAAGAAACGAGCTTGGCGGTTCTGTTTTTGCAAAAATAAATAAAATTTCAGGCGGCATAGTTGCGGATGTTTATCCTAAAGAATCAAGACCGTTAATGAAAAAACTTTATGAAGCTATAAATAAAGGTTTAATTGAAGCCGCTCACGACGCGTCGGAAGGCGGTTTGGCCGTAGCAATAAGCGAAATGGCTTTCTCGTCGCAGCTGGGCGTAAAAATAAATATTAATGCAATAAAAACAGAAGGAACTCTTACCGCGGCGGAAATTTTATTTTCGCAATCCAACGGAAGATTTGTAATTGAAGTTAAACCTGAAAATGAAAAAGCCGCTGCCGCAATATTTAAAGGCAGCTCATTTGCGGAAGTCGGCGTTGTGGGCGCAGATAAAGTAATTTTTGAAAGCGCAAAAGAAAAAGTGAAAATTCAGGCAAAACCGGAAGAACTGCTAAACAGCTGGAAAAATACAATTAATTGGTAGATTAACTATAGGTAATAGGTAAAAAATATGAAAAAAGTTAAGGCGTTGATTTTAAGGACTGCGGGGACAAATTGTGATTTTGAAACTCAGGCTGCTTTTGAGTTGTGCGGAGCGTCTGCGGAAAAGCTCCATGTAAACGAGCTTATAGAAAAAAGAGACAAAATTTTTGAATACGATATTTTAGCTTTTCCGGGCGGGTTTTCTTACGGCGACGACATTGCTTCCGGAAAAATTTTGTCAAATGAAGTGAAAAATAAACTCGGCGAAAAAGTGCAAAAATTTGCTTTAAGCGGAAAACCGGTAATAGGTATTTGCAACGGTTTTCAGGTGTTGGTAAAAATGGGACTTCTTCCCGACTCAAAACTTTTCAAACAAATTTCTACGCTTTCATACAACGATTCGGATAAATTTGAATGCCGCTGGGTTTATTTGAAGACGGAAAAACAAAAAGGAGTAAGTAAATCTCTTTGGGTGCAAAATCTTCCTAACATTATATCTTTGCCTGTAGCGCACGGCGAGGGAAAGTTTATTCCTGCGGATAAAAAACTTCTTGACGATCTTAATAAGAATAATCAAGTTGTTTTCAGATATTCTTCTAAAGACGGAAAAAATCCGAAGTATCCGCTTGATCCCAACGGTTCAACGGAGCAAATTGCAGGAATTTGCAATGCAAAAGGCAATGTTTTCGGGCTTATGCCGCATCCTGAAAGATATGTTTTTGCTCTGCAGCATCCGGGAAAAGAAGGTTTTGACGGCGAGCATGGCTGGGGAAAAATAATATTCCAAAATGCCGTTGATTACATTTAAAACTTACCTAAAATAAAACTAAAATACAATAATAAAACCCGCTTTTTAACTAAGGCGGGTTTTGCTGTTAAAATCAATTGAAATAACAATATAATTTACATTTTTTTATATATTTTGTAGAATAATGCCGTAAAACTACGCCTTTTTGGAGAGTAAATGAAAGTTTTGGTGATAGGTTCAGGCGGCAGAGAACATGCAATTTGCCGGCAGTTTGCACAGAGTTCCAATATTGAAAAAATTTATTGCGCTCCGGGAAACGGCGGAATTGCTTCTGTGGCGCAAAATACAAATATCGGCGTCAGCGAGTTTGAAAAACTTGCGACGTTTGTTAAAGAAAATAATATAGATTTAACTTTTGTCGGTCCCGAAGTTCCTCTTTCCGAGGGAATAGTAGATTTTTTTGAAGCCGAAGGTTTAAAAATAGCAGGGCCTTCAAAAGCCGCGGCTCGTCTTGAAGCAAGCAAAACTTATTCAAAAGAATTCATGCAAAAATATAATGTGCCCACGGCGAAATATGAAAGTTTTTCAAATATAGACGACGCGTTAAAATATCTTGAAAATTGGGAAGAAAATAAAAAAGTCGTAGTAAAAGCGGACGGTCTTGCCGCCGGAAAAGGCGTTTATATGTGCAACGGCAGAGTGGACGCAATAAATGCTGTTAAGCAAATAATGAGCGAAAAAGTTTTAGGCGCCGCCGGCGCAACTGTTGTAATAGAAGAATTTATCAACGGTCAGGAACTTTCATATTTAATTTTTACCGACGGCGTTTCTTACGCAATGATGCCTGCGTCTCAAGATCATAAAAGAGTAAACGATAACGATGAAGGTTTAAACACGGGCGGAATGGGCGCGTATGCTCCGGCTCCGCTTGCGACGGAAAATTTAAATAAAAAAGTTGAAACAAATATTATTCAAAAAGTTATAAAAGGCATTCGGAACGAAAAATTAAATTATAAAGGCGTGCTGTATGTGGGCGTTATAATGAACGGACAAGAGCCTTATGTTTTAGAATTTAACTGCCGCTTCGGCGACCCTGAAACGCAAGCCGTGCTGCCGCTTCTTAAAACAAATTTAACGGATATTTGCGAAGCTCTTTTAAATAAGAAACTTTCGGATATAAAAATTGAATGGAAAAAAGAGTTTGCAGTCTGCGTTGTTTTAGCGTCCGGCGGTTATCCGGGAAGTTTTCAAAAAGGTTTTGAAATCAAAGGTCTTGAAAGTATAACCGATAAAGACACAATAATTTTTCACGCGGGCACAAAAGTTGAAAACGGCAAAGCTGTAACGTCGGGCGGAAGAGTTTTAGGAGTTACTTCAACGGCGGCAGATATAAAAAGCGCAATTGATAAAGTTTATTCGCAGGTAAAACTAATATCTTTTGAAAACATGCATTACCGCAAAGATATTGCGCATAAAGCAATCAGGAGTTAAAAATGGACAACAGAACGGATGTAGCGATAATTGTCGGTTCGGCTTCGGATTTGCCCGTTATAAATGAGACTGTCAAAATGTTGAAAGAATTCGGTTTGGCATACAGCATTAATATTGCTTCCGCTCACAGAACGACGCAGCATTTGAAACAGAGCATTCAAGGCGCAGAGTCTTCCGGCGCAAAAGTTTTTATAACTGCCGCGGGAATGGCGGCGGCGCTGCCCGGAGTTGTAGCTTCGGAAACAATCGTGCCGGTAATAGGCGTGCCGATGGAAGGAAAAAATCTTGCAAGTTTAGACGCGCTTTTTGCAATAGTTCAAATGCCTAAAGGCGTGCCGGTTGCAACTGTTGCGGTTGGCAAAGCCGGAGCGGTAAATGCGGCGGTTCTTGCGGCGCAGATAATAGCGGTTTCAAACGACGCGTTAAAAGAAAAACTTGTTGAATATAAAAAGAAACAGGCGGAGTCTGTGGTAAAAGAAGATTTGAAACTTCAAAAAGACGGAATAGAAAAATACTTGCAGCAACAAGCGGGGAAATAACATTCGCAAGCAGCAGGTTACGGCAAAGGAAAAATAATGTCAGAAATAATTTTAGATTCGCAGGCGTTTCAAAACGCCGTTAAAAAAGTTGCCGGAGATATTTTTAAAGATAATAAAAATATTTCGGAACTTGCCATAGTAGGCGTTCACAACAAAGGCGTATGTATTGCAAAAAGAATTTTGTCCGAGCTTGCAAAACTTGCAAACGTTGGCGAGGCAAGTATTAACTTCGGCACGCTTGATATAACGCTTTACAGAGACGACCTTGACGATTTCGGCGCGGATATGCCCGTTATTAAAGATACTGAAATACCTTTTGACATAAGCCAGAAAAAAATAATTCTCGTTGACGATGTTCTCTACACGGGAAGAACCGTCCGCGCGTCTCTTGACGTGCTTATGGATTTCGGAAGACCGAAATCCATACAGCTTGCCGTGCTTGTTGACAGAGGCCACAGGGAGCTTCCCATAGAGGCCGGATACGCGGGAATAAGGCGCGTTATTGACGGGAAAGTAAAAGTAGAATGTAAAGAAATTGAAGGGGAAGATAAAGTCTTTGTTTTGTAAATAAAATTTTCTCAGGATGAGGGGAAAGCATGTCTCTTAACCGCAAAGATTTGCTTGGTTTGGAACATTTGGACAAAAAAGACTTGCAAACAGTTTTAGATTCGGTCAAACCTTTTAAAAGTCTTTTTACCCGTTCCGTTAAGAAAGCTCCGACGCTTATAGGTAAAACGGTAGTAACCCTTTTTTACGAACCTTCCACAAGAACAAGAACTTCATTTGAAATCGCGGCAAAAAGATTATCTGCAGACGTTGTAAACATCGCCGTAAACGCTTCAAGCGTGGTCAAGGGAGAAAGCCTTATAGACACGGGCAAAACCCTTGAAGCAATGAAAGCGGACTACATAATTATCAGACATTCTCTCGCCGGAGCTCCGGATATTTTGGCAAGAAACCTAAACGCTTCAATAATTAACGCAGGCGACGGTTTCCACGAACACCCCACCCAGGGCTTATTAGACCTTTACACGATGTATGAAAAAAAGAAAAAAATTGAAGGTTTAAAAGTTCTTCTCGTCGGAGATATTCTACATTCAAGAGTTGCAAAATCAAATATTTGGGCGCTTACAAAAATGGGCGCGCAGGTTGCCGTTGCCGGACCTCCTACGCTTATGCCTTCTAAAATTGAAGAGCTCGGCGTAAAAGTTTATTACAATCTTGACGAGGCTATAAAAGAAGCAGATGTAGTAAATATTTTAAGAATACAGCTTGAGCGCCAACAGGAAAATTTGTTTCCGTCGGTGCACGAATATGTTGAGCTTTACCAGCTTACAAAAGATCGTCTCGCAAAAGCAAAACCAAACGTTTTAATAATGCATCCCGGACCGATGAACAGAGGAATAGAAATTTCTTCCGAAGTGGCAGACAGTCCCAATGCCGTAATAAACGAGCAGGTAACAAACGGGATTGCCGTGAGAATGGCGGTCTTATATTTACTAAAACCGAACAAGGCGAGGAAATATGCGTCTTCAAATTAAAAATATCCGAATTGTTGACCCTTCGCAAAAGAAAGATTCTGTCGGCGATATTTTTGCAGAAAACGGGCGGATAGTTTCTAAATTATCCAGCTCGGCGGACAAAGTTATTGACGGAAAAAATAAAATAGCGGTTCCCGGTTTAATAGACGTTCATTCTCATTTGAGAGAGCCCGGGCAGGAAGGGAAAGAAACCATAAAAACCGGAACGCGCGCAGCGGCAAAAGGCGGCATAACAAGCGTTTTATGCATGCCCAACACGAAGCCCGCAATTGATAACGCTCCGACGGTAGAATTTATTTTATTGAAAGCGCAAAAAGAAGGGATTGTAAACGTTTTCCCCGTAGGGTGCGTTACAAAAAGTTCCGCAGGGGAAGAACTTTCCGAAATAGGCGTTTTGAAAAAAGCCGGAATAGTCGCAGTTTCCGACGACGGTTCTCCCGTATCAAACTCTCAAATTATGCGCAGGGCGCTTGAATACACTAAAATGTTTAAGCTTCCGGTAATTTCGCATTCCGAAGATAAAGAGCTCAGTAAAAGCGGCGTTATGAACGAAAGTAAAAATTCCATGATTTTGGGTCTTAGAGGCATACCAAAACAAGCCGAAGAAGTTATGGTTGCCCGCGACATAATGCTTGCGGAACTTACCGGCGGATATCTTCATATAGCGCACGTTTCTACGGCGGGTTCCGTGGAACTTGTGCGTCAGGCAAAAAAGAAAGGAATAAAAGTTACCGCGGAAACTTGCCCGCATTACTTTACTCTTACCGACGACGTTGTCAGAGTTTACGACGCAAATACAAAAATGAACCCTCCGTTGAGAGAAATAAAAGACGTTGAAGCCGTAAAAGTCGGTCTTGCCGACGGAACTATTGACTGTATAGCCACAGACCATGCGCCTCATACTGCGGAAGAAAAAAATAAAGAGTTTGATTTGGCGCCGTTTGGAATTATAGGTTTTGAAACTCTTTTAAGTCTTGTGTTAAACGAACTTGTAGATAAAAAAGTTTTAAGTCTCTCCGGCGCTATAGAAAAAATGACTCACAATCCGGCGTTGATTTTTAACCTTGAAGGCAGAGGGACTCTTAAAGAAGGCGCTATTGCCGACATAACTATAATAGATCCGAAATATTCATATGAGTTTACAAAAGAAAGCATACTTTCAAAAAGCAAAAATTCGCCGTTTATCGGAAGAAAGTTTCAAGGCGGAGCGGCGATTACAATAGTTAACGGAAAAATAGTTTATACGGCAATTAGGGATTAGGAATGATGAATTAGAAATTTACGCAAGCTACGGTCACGCCGTAAGTTAAAAAATATTATGAATAAACGACAAGATAAAACATATAAAATCATATCAAATAAAGAAATCTGCGCAGGATACTTTGAACTTCAAGTAAAAGCCGATGCGGTTATTGTAAAAAACTGTTCCCCGGGACAATTTTTTATGCTCACAATCCCCGGAGTTTTTTTGCGTCGTCCAATAAGCGTTCACGATATTAAAGGAAACATAATTTCTTTTTTATATAAAGTCGTAGGCAAAGGCACAAAAATTCTATCGGAAATAGAATCAGGCGAAATTAATCTTTTAGGGCCGTTAGGCGCCGGCTATCCTTTAATTCCTAATTCCTCATTCTTAATTTCTAATTGCCGTAATATTATCGTTGCCGGCGGCACAGGCATAGCTTCCGTTTACTATCTTGCGGCTAAACTAAAAAACAAAGGAACTTTGTATTACGGCGCCCGCACAAAAAAAGATTTATTGTGTTTAGATAAATTTCAAAAACTCGGCTGGAAAGTTGTTGTTTCCACCGAAGACGGTTCAAAAGGACATAAAGGATTTATAACGGATGTCATTGCGAGGAGGATTGCAAAGCAATCCGACGCGGCAATCCAGACTGTCATATATGTTTGCGGACCTACTCCTATGATGAAAACAGTTCTTAAAATTGCAAAAGAAAAAAATATTTCAGGTTACGCATCTTTGGAAGAAAAAATGGCGTGCGGCGTAGGCAACTGTCAGGGCTGCGCGGTAAAAATAAACGGCAAAACCAAAATGACATGCAAAGACGGTCCCGTATTTAAAATTGAAGAAATTGAATTGTAGCTGTCTGTGGTCAACTCAATGCAGATTGTCATGCTGAAACGAGTTCAGGATAACAGATAAATAGGATATTGAATTAAAATGAAACCAAATTTAAACATAAATTTTGCAGGAATAAAGTTAAAAAATCCCGTGCTTACGGCGTCGGGGACTTTTGGTTATGGCTATGAGCTTGCGGATTTGATTTCTTTAAAAAAGCTCGGCGGTATTGTTACTAAAACTATTACGCTTGAACCAAAACCCGGCAATGCTCAACCGAGAATTGCTGAAGTTGAAGGCGGAATGCTTAACACAATAGGTTTACAAAATATAGGCGTTAAAGCTTTTGTTGAAGAACCTCTTGAGAATTTGAAAAAAATAGGCGTGCCTGTTATTGTAAGCGTTGCCGGCGCCGCGTTAAACGAATATATTGAAACCGTAAAAATATTATCCAAATTTAAAGGCATTGACGGGATAGAACTTAACTTGTCTTGTCCTAATCTAAAAAAGAAAATAGTATGCCACGATTTGCCCTTGATGCAGGATGTTATAAAGGGCGTTAAAAAAGTTTCAAAAGTTCCGGTTATTGCAAAGTTGTCGCCGCTTGTAACGGATATTTCCGAACTTGCTTTAGCCGCGCAAAAATCAGGCGCAGACGCGGTAACGCTTGCAAACACTTATCCTGCCATGGCGATAGACGTGAAAACTTTTAAACCGAAACTTTCTACCGTAAAAGGCGGAATGTCCGGCGCATGCGTAAAGCCGATGTCTGTCAGATGCGTTTACGACGCATATCAAAATATAAAAATCCCGATAATCGGTTGCGGCGGAATAATGACGGGCGAAGACGCTCTTGAATTTCTTCTTGCCGGCGCAACGCTTGTAAGCGTAGGCACGGCAAGTTTGGTTTCTCCGGAAAATTTGATAAAAGTTATTGACGGTATAGAAAACATCTTAAAAGAAAAGAAAGTTAAATCCGTAAAAGAAATAATAGGGTTTTTGAATACAACGCGCAATGCATGTTAGCATAGCGTGTCACCCTGTGTGAAGTTGCGGGGTCTATGATATGCAGTGACAGATAAAAAAATAAAGGGATTATTAGTATGAAGAAAACTATTTTAGCGCTTGACGTTTACAATTTTAAGAAAGCCGAAAAACTTGTTAAAGACACAAGCGAATATATAGATATTTATAAAGTCGGCCCCATACTTTTTTTGCAGTCCGGAAAAGAAATAATCAAGATGATTAAAGACAACGGAAAAGAAATTTTTCTTGATTTAAAATTTCATGATATTCCGGCAACCGTTAAACGTTCCGTAGAATCCGCAAAAGAACTCGGCGTTTACAGTTTAACCGTGCATTCCGTCGGCGGGGAAGAAATGCTTAAGGCTGCGGTGTCTGTGGAAAACAGACCAAAGATTTGGGCGGTAACCGTTTTAACAAGCCAAGCAACTTCGCCTGAAGAAGTAATAAAAAGAGCGAAGCTTTCTAAATTTTGCGGAGTTGACGGGGTTATCTCGTCGCCTCTTGAAATAGCGCTTATAAAAAAAGAATGCGGAAAAGATTTTCAGGTTGTTACTCCGGGAATAAGACCGGCAAAAGTCGACGACGATCAAAAAAGAGTAGCCACTCCGGAGCTTGCGGTAAAAGACGGAGCGGATTTTATAGTTGTAGGCAGACCGATTTTGGAAGCTTCAAACCCTGCGGAAGCGGCGAAAGCTATTTATGAAAGCATAAAGGGATTGTAAAAATAATGAGTTTGTTCGGCAGGTATAAATATAATAACAGTAAGTTTGTATTTTATATAAAAAGCGTCGTCAGATATTTGACTCCGAAATTTGTATGCAATATTTATTATAAACGCATTTTGGCGCGATTAGATAAATACGATCGCGAATATATTTTTGACAGAGTAAATTATTACAATAAACTCGGCGTCGCAAAAATTGACGGAAATATGAAACCTTTGAGCAAATTCAAATATACGGGACAGCGCAACAGCGCTTATTTCTTTGATTCGTACGAATATACAAGATATTTTCAAAAAAATCTTAAAATGGCTTTTAGTTTCGGCGATGTTAACTGGAACGTTGAAACTCCGGCTATAACAAAAAGCCGCCCTCTTGACGACGGCAATATAAATAACGTTCTTTTAAATTTAGATAAATCGCATCACTTTGTTTTTGTTAAAGATAAGAAAAAGTTTGAAGCAAAAAAAAATATGCTTGTCGGAAGATGCGCGGTATGGCAGGCTAACAGAGCGATTTTTTATGAGAAATATTTCGGACATCCCATGTGCGATTTAGGCAAAGTAAACGTCAGCGATTTACATCCCGAGTGGCTTGTAAAAAGAATGACTTACGATGAGCATATGGATTATAAATTTATTTTATGTCTTGAAGGCAACGACGTAGCGAGTAATTTAAAATGGGTAATGTCTTCAAATTCCATAGCGGTAATGCCGAAACCTAAGTATGAAACGTGGTATATGGAAGGGCGCTTAATTGCGAACGTCCACTATATTGAAATAAAACAAGATTATTCAGACTTGCAGGAACGTTTGGAATATTACATGCGCAACACAAGCGAAGCTATTAAAATAGTAGAAAACGCGCACCAATGGGTAAAGCAGTTTAAAGATAAAAAACGCGAAGATTTAATTTCGGTTTTAGTGCTGGAAAAATATTTTAAACAAACAGGACAACTCTCTTAAGGATATTTATATGATAAGAATTGCGGTTTTGGTTTCCGGCGGCGGGTCTAATATGCAGTCTATAATAGATTCTACAAAAAAAGGAATTTTGAAAGGGCTTGCGAAAGTTGCGCTTGTCGTTTCAAATAATGTTACCGCTTATGCCGTGGAGCGCGCCGAAAAAGAAAAAATAAAAGTTTTTTGCATAGAAAGAAATTATTACAGCGACGACAAAACTTATAACGCGGATATTTTGAAAAAACTTAAAGAAGCAGAAGCTGATTTAATTTGTCTTGCCGGATATATGAGAATTATCGGCAAAAATATTTTAGACGCTTATCCGGAAAAAATTTTAAATATTCATCCGGCGCTGCTTCCTAAATACGGCGGGCAGGGAATGTTTGGTCATCACGTGCATGAAGCCGTTGTGTCTGCAAAAGAAACGAAATCCGGCGCAACGGTTCATTTTGCCGACGAAACTTACGATACGGGGAAAATAATTTTACAGCGTGAAGTTGAACTGCTGCCGAAAGATACTTCTCAGGCTGTTGCGAAAAAAGTTTTAGCAATAGAACATCAGATTTATCCCGAAGCTATAAAAAAAGTAATTGAAAATATGGAAAAGGCGGAAAAGTAAATGATTCCAAGATACACAAAGCCGGAAATGGCGGCTATTTGGTCTGACGAAAACAGATTTCAGCAGATGTTAAATGTTGAAATTTTTGCTGCGGAAGCCATGTCTAAGCTTGGCGCGGTTCCTAAAAAAGCGGTTGATACCGTTAAGAAAAAAGCAAAAATAAATGTTGCAAGAATTAACGAGATAGAGCTTACCGTTAAGCACGACGTTATAGCTTTTTTATCTGCGGTTGTTGAAACCACAGGCCCCGCCGGAAGATTTTTGCATTTGGGAATGACGTCTTCCGATGTGCTTGATACCGCCACCGGCGCTCAAATGAGACAGGCGACTATTCTTTTGATAGACGAAACAAAAAAGCTTGCCGTAATACTTGCAAAACTCGCAAAAAAATATAAGATGACGCCGATAATGGGAAGAACTCACGGCGTGCACGCCGAACCAACAACGTTTGGCTTAAAAGTCGCAGGTTGGTACACGGAAATTCAAAGAACGGTTGAAAGATTAAAATTTGCCCTTGAAACCGTAAGTTACGGAAAAATTTCCGGAGCCGTAGGCACCATGGCGCATTTAGACCCTCGGGTAGAAAAATACGTTTGCCAAAAATTAGGATTAAAGCCCGAGCCTGTTTCCACGCAGATAGTTCCCCGCGACAGACACAGCGTTTATTTTTCAACAATAGCGCAGCTTGGCGCGGCGCTTGAAAGAATTGCGGTAGAAATAAGACATTTGCAAAGAACCGAAGTTGCCGAAGCCGAAGAGCCTTTTACAAAAGGTCAGAAAGGTTCTTCCGCAATGCCGCACAAAAGAAACCCGATAATTTCAGAAAATATTTGCGGACTTGCAAGACTTCTCCGCGGATACGCGGTAACTGCGCTTGAAAACTGTGCGTTATGGCACGAGAGAGATATCAGTCATTCCTCCACGGAAAGAATAATGCTTCCCGACGCTTCAACGGTTGCGCATTATATGCTTAAAAGAATGCAGTATCTTTTGGAAGGGCTTAACGTTTACCCTGAAAATATGACGGCAAATCTCAATAAAACAAAAGACGTAATTTTTTCGGGAACTTTGCTTCTTTCTCTTGTTGACAAAGGTCTTTCAAGAGAAGCCGCTTACGCTATGGTGCAGGCTGCGGCATTTGCCGCAAGAGCCGGTAAAGTTTCTCTTGAAGAAGTTTGTTTGAATAGTCCGGATATTAAAAAATATCTTTCCGCCGCAGAAATTAAAAGAGACTGCGATTTAAACCAGCAGTATAAAAATGTAAATTATATTTTTAAAAGAACGTTTAAGAACAAGTAACAAGTAATAAAAACAGCAAGCTGTTTTTGTTTGTTATTTTAAAAGATAAAAAAATAAAAGGGAATATTAGTAAATGTCGGTGTTGAAAAACGCTTAAATAACTTGATACTTTTTTGGTGTTGGGGTAATGCCCCAATCCTGTCTATGTGAAAGCATAGACAATGTCTTACCCCAAAAAAGTTCGCCTCATATAGGGAGTCCTATGTCATTTTGACATAGGGCGACCTACGGCGAACTTTATTCATGGGAGTAAGACATCATGGGTAAGTTCGCCGTTTTTTTTGTCCCCAATACCAAATTACACACAGAGGGGACAATATGGCTTCCAAGAACTTAAATTCCAATCTCCACAATGCCAAAAATGCCAAAAATGATGAATTTTATACTCAACTTTCTGATATAGAAAAAGAACTTAAACATTATAAAGGGCAATTTAAAGATAAAGTTGTTTTATGCAATTGCGACGACCCGCGAGTAAGTAATTTCTTCCATTTCTTTTCCTACAATTTTGAAAAATTCAAATTAAAAAAACTCATTGCTATCTGTTATAAAAATCAAGATATGGATTTATTCAGTAAAAATAACTCTGAAAAAGCCATTTATTTAGAGTATTACGGTGATAAAAACGGGAACAATGTCCCTGATCCATTAGAAATTGGAATAAAATGCCTAAAAGGTGATGGAGATTTTAGAAGTGAAGAATGCATTGAACTGTTAAAACAAGCAGATATCGTAGTAACAAACCCACCGTTTTCTCTTTTTAGAGAATATGTCGCTCAACTTGTTGAATACAATAAGAAATTTTTGATTATTGGAAATAATAATTCTATTAGTTATAAAGAAATATTTAAATTAATTAAAGAAAATAAAGTATGGCTTGGGTATAATTGCGTTCGTTGGTTTAATACTAATAATGGTCTTGCTGAAGGAGCGAGAAGTTTTTGGTTTACAAATCTTGACACTACAAAGCGTCACGAAGATTTAATTCTCTATAAAAGATACAACACAACAGATTATCCCAATTATGATAATTATGACGCCATTGAAGTTTCAAAAACAGCCAATATCCCTGTTGATTATTCAGGCGTTATGGGCGTACCAATAACTTTTCTTGATAAATATAACCCTGAACAGTTTGAGATTATACAATTGGATCATTGGGGGATATTGGGAAATTTGGATAATGTTGTAAACGGTAAAACTTTATATCGAAGAATTTATATTAGAAACAAAAGAATAGGAGCAAGCTAAAATGAAAATAGAACTTAAAGAAATCACTGTTAAAGAATTATCAAATGGTTATAAAGACAATGCCGAAAACGGAGTTGTAGGGTTTGGTGGCAAATTAGATATTCGCCCACCTTATCAACGAGAATTTATTTATAAAGATAAGCAGCGCGATGCGGTTATTGATACAATTACAAAAGATTTCCCTTTAAATGTTATGTATTGGTCAGTTCGTGAAGACGGAAATTACGAGGTTATAGACGGTCAGCAAAGAACGATTTCCGTTTGCCAATATGTCAATGGCGATTTTTCTTATATGTTTAAATATTTTCACAGTTTACAAGATGACGAAAAAGAGAAAATTTTAAATTATAAATTGATGGTTTATATTTGCAGCGGTTCGGATTCCGAAAAATTGAAATGGTTTGAAACTATAAATATTGCAGGGGAAAAACTGACGGAACAAGAATTGAGAAATGCAGTATATGCAGGTTCGTGGATTTCTGACGCTAAAAGATATTTTTCTAAAAACAGTCGTCCAAAAATTGGAGATGATTATTTAAGCGGTTCGGCAAATCGTCAAGAATATTTGGAAACAGCTATCAGTTGGATTTCTAAAAGAAGTATTGAAGCTTATATGTCAAATCATCAACACGATTCAAATGCAAACGAGTTATGGCTGTATTTTCAAAATGTTATTAATTGGGTAAAAATCATATTTCCAAAATACAGAAAAGAAATGAAAGGAGTGGCTTGGGGAGAGCTTTATAATAATTATAAAGATAAAAAATTAGATGCTAATGAGTTAGAAAAAGAAATTGTCAAGCTAATGATGGATGATGATGTTACAAAAAAATCAGGGATTTATCCTTATGTTTTAAGCGGCGAAGAAAAATATTTAAACATTCGTTCATTTACAGATAATCAAAAACGCGAAGTATATGAGAAGCAAAAAGGTATTTGTCAGAAATGCAAAACCCATTTTGAAATAAATGAAATGGAAGCAGACCATATTACTCCTTGGCATGAAGGCGGTAAGACGACTTCTGTAAATTGCCAAATGCTTTGCAAGGATTGTAACCGCAGAAAATCAGGGATTTAAAAAACGAAGCGCAACTTTTGCGCTCCGTCAATGCTTAAAATGAATGTGTTAAAATTTTACTGGGTTTATAAAAAGTGAAGGCGTGACCTAAGCTATCCAGCAAAGGTGACGCCCTCTTGAGTGGAAGTATAGTAAAATCATTTCTTAAAGTCAAGAATATTGTGATACTTTGTAATAATAATTATACGGTTTATACCTTTAATAAGTTTAAACTGATATTTTATTTGGGTAATACATTTAGCATCTGATACCTTGAGTCTGCGCAAATCAAAGATAATATTTTTAGATTGTTTAAGAGCTTTTCTTAAAAGATGTTCTATTGTGCGTTGGCTGTCATTAAACGGAGATTTAATTTCCCATAAAATAGAATCCATTTTTATATCGGCATTTTTTATACCTTTGGAACGGTTTGGCATAATAAATTCAACTATTTTTCCATGATTAGCAAAGAATTGAGCCGTTTCCAACTCATGTTGTTGAGGCAAATGTTTTAACGGAATAATAATTCGTCCGAGTTTTTTCATAAACAAAATTATAATAAATTTTACTTGGTAATTTAAATGTTTGCCTATCATGCTCCTAATTAGTATAAAAAATGGTATTTTTACCATTGTTTTTTTAGCTTTATCATAGAATTTGCATAATTATTTTTGCTATAATTTACAAGTTGATTTTAATTGCATAGTAAATAAATCTTAATTTATATTATGAGGTGTAAAATGAGCGGGCAAAAAGTTAATTACTATTTAAAAGACGACGGAACGTTTGTTATTGAAAATTATAATGCGGCTCCTTCTTTTGCAAGTTTCTTCCCGGGAATTGCAGGGCTTAAGGGCATACCCATGTGGGCGTATTACGTCAACCGCGCGCAGGGCGTTTCTACATTCGGCATAAAAAATAAAAATCAGGCGATAATGGAATTTTATCCCGCAAATACCGCCTACACGCTTGTTTCAACTTTAGGTTTTAGAACTTTTCTTAAAATAAAAAAATCCGGCAAAACAATAAATTACGAAGCGTTTAAAGTAAACCCATGTTACCCCGTTAAACAGACAATGTTTATAACGTCGTCGGATATGTCTATTGAAGAAGTAAACGAAACATTGGGAATAAAAATAACCGTCAGATACGCGACTCTTCCCAACGAGCCCGTCGCCGCGCTGCTTAGAAGCGTGAACGTGGAAAATATCTCAAAAGCAAATCTTGAAATAGAAATTGCCGACGGTATGCCGAAACTTATTCCTTACTTTGTAAGCCAGTGGGCGCAGAAATTTATGAGCACCACAATTCAGGCTTGGACTACTGTGGATAATTTTGAAAAAACCGGAAATCCGTTTTTTCGTTTAAGAGTAGATACCGCAGACAGCGCGGAAGTTGTTGAAATTCACGAGGGAAATTTTTATTTCGGAAAAGTTTCGGACGGAAAATCTGAAAAAAAAGCAGGCGTTATAATAGACCCGCAGGTTTTGTTCGGAAGCGATTTAAGTTTTGAATATCCTAGGGAATTCTTCTCTTACGATAAGAAATTTCAATATCCCAAACATCAGTTTGCCGACAATAAATATCCGTGCGCGTTTAGTTACGCCTCGGTTAAACTTGCGGCTAAAAAAAGTTTTACTCTTTACTCTGCGGCGGGGCATATTGAAAGCGTTGCGGCTTTGAATGCTTTTGTTAACAAGGCTACGCCGAAATATTTTGAAAATAAAATTGCGGACAATAAAAAACTTATTAACTCTATTACCGATAACGTGGCGACAAAATCCGCGTCAAATAATTTTGACAAATATATCCGCCAAACTTATCTTGACAACGTTATGAGAGGCGGGTATCCGATAACTTTTAAAGACGGCGATAAATCCGCGTCTTATTATGTGTATTCAAGAAAGCACGGCGACCTTGAAAGAGATTACAACGAGTTTCAGGTTTCGCCGAACTATTATTCTCAAGGCAACGGAAATTTTCGCGATGTAAATCAAAACAGAAGAAAAGATATTTTCTTTAATCCTAAAATGGGCGCAAGCGCGGTAAAGATTTTTTATAACCTTATACAAATAGACGCAAACAATCCGCTTGTGGTAAAAGGCGCTTACTACATTATTGACGTTAAAAACCCTTATTACAAAAATATTGCCGCGCAGATTGTAAATAATTCCGATAAAAAGAAAGTTGAAGAGTTTTTCAAAAAAGGTTTTGAACCCGGGCAGCTTGCCATGTTTTTGACCGGCGAAAAAATCAAGATAAAAGTATCGCTTGAAGAGTTTGTAGCCAAAGCCGTAGTTAACGCGCAGGTTATAAACGACGCGGAACACGGAGAAGGTTTTTGGGTAGATCATTGGACGTATAATTTAGATTTATTAGACAGCTTCCTTGCAATTTATCCGGAAAAAGAAAGCGACGTAGTTTTTAAAGATAAAACTTATACGTATTACGATTGCAATCATTACGTTGTTCCAAGGGATAAAAAACACGTTTTGACTTCAGACGGTAAAGTTAGAAGATACGCAGCCGTTGTAAAAAGCGACGAGAAAACGGCTTTAATTAAATCCCGAAAAGTTAACCCCAACGCTTTAAGAACAAAAAACGGCACAGGCAGCGTATATCAAAATAATCTTGCCTCAAAATTTTTAACGATGATTTCCGTAAAACTTTCCTGCCTTGACCCCGACGGAATAGGCATAGAAATGGAATCGGACAAGCCGGGCTGGTATGATTCTCTTAACGGACTTCCCGGAATATTCGGCTCGTCGGTATGCGAAACTTTTGAGCTTAAAAGATTTATTGAATACTTTAAAAGCGTTCTTGAAAAAAATCCGTCGGAAAAAGTTTCAATTCCAGAAGAAACGGCGCGACTTGTTTACGGTTTGGCTAAACTTCTCAATACAAAACTTGACGCTTTTAGTTTTTGGAATGAAGCCGAAACGCTTAAAGAAAATTACCGCGCTAAAGTTTTTACGGGTATATCGGGAGCGGAAAAAACTTTCAACGCTCAAGACATAATTTTGTTTTTAAACGCGGGAATTAAAAAAATAAACGAAGGCTTGAAAAAAGCTCTTGACCCGAAAAGCGGACTCTATTTTACATACTTCAGATACGAAGCCGTTAAATATCGGCAGATAAATTCTAAAAACGCAAACGGGCTGCCGTGCGTTAAAGTTTTAAAATTTCAACGTTCGCCGCTTCCGTTGTTTTTGGAAGGGGAAGTTCATTATTTAAAATCCGAAAAAAATAAAGAAACAATTCTCAAACATATTCAGAAAATGAGAGCCAGCAACGTTTACGACAAGAAGCTTGGAATGTTTAAAGTAAACGAATCGTTAAAACCAGAATCTTTGGAAATAGGAAGAACAAGAGTGTTTTTGCCCGGCTGGCTTGAAAACGAATCTGTTTTTATGCACATGGCTTACAAATATCTTCTTGAAATTTTAAAGTCGGGGCATTACGACGAATTCTTTAAAGAGATAAAAACGGGGCTTGTTTGTTTTACCGACCCTAAAGTTTACGGCAGAAGCATACTTGAAAATTCTTCATTCATTTGTTCAAGCGCTTTTGCTGACGCAAAAAACCACGGAAGAGGTTTTGTTGCGCGCTTGTCCGGTTCTGCGGCGGAGCTTATAGATATGTGGCTTAGAATGACCGTTGGCGATAAACCTTTTTCTTTTGAAAACGGCAAGCTTTCTCTTGAATTTAAGCCCGTAATACATTCTTCGTTTTTTACAAAAGACGGAAAGTTTTCTTTTAAACTTTTCTGCAGCACCGACGTAACTTATGTAAACCCTAAAAAATTAAGCACGTATTCCAAAGACGCGAAAATTAAAAAAATAGAAATAGTCTGGAAAGATAACAGCAAACAAATTATTAACGGAAGCGTTATTGCGTCGCAAGCCGCGCAAAAAGTAAGAGACGTTTTGGCAAAAAGCATAACATTATATTATTAACGAGGACTCAATGAACACACTGAAAACAATTCTTACACTTATGCTAACCGTTGGTTTTTCTTTTACTGCTTGGGCAAAATTGTCCGACAGGCAGGAGTTAACCGACGCATTGTTATCTGCATCTGAATTTAACAGAACTATGACATATGAGGAACCAAAACCTTTTAAAATTTACGACGCCGGAAATGAGGAATGGATAGATTATTCAAAATACGGCGTGATGGAAGCAACGGGCACTGCGTATTATTCTTACGTAATAACTAATTCCACGGCGTTGGCGGCGGCAAGCGGAGAAGGAATTTATCCTAACCAACAAAGCGTTTTAAACTCTCCGGATTACAAGAAATACGTTAAAAAATTAAACGGCGATAAATTTAAATTTATATATTCCGACGATTATCAGGCAAATTTTTACAAATGGGCTACTGTTGACGAAAATCCCGGGCTCAAACTTTATTACGCCGCATTTGCATTGGAAAAAGCGGGAAATTATAAGCATGCCGTTAAAGCCTATTACGCGTGTATGGTTCTTTTTCCAAAAGCCGTAGGTTGGACGCAGATGCAAACTCCATGGTACATAGCTCCGGTTTGCGTTGCAAAAATAAAGTATCTTACAAAAACTTATCCCGAAATAGGCGTGCGCCTTGTCGGCGAAGATATTACAATACAAAACGTTTTTGATAACGATTATAAAAATGACGTTTTTATAATAAATCCCGGCAAACTTGTAAAAGCTACTAAAAAAGATTTTGAGAAAAAATATATAGACCTTGCAAAAGTCGGCGTTAAAAATATAACGGGCGCCGGCAGAGTAAAACTTATTCAATACAAAAACAATCACTTTAAACTTACCGTAAACGGCGAACCTTTTACAATTAAAGCCGTTTCTTACAGCCCCAGCAAGGTAGGCCTTTCTCCGGATTTCGGCACGCTTGATAACTTAAAAGACTGGACTCTTGACGACTACGATAAAAACGGCAGAATTGACGGACCTTTTGACGCTTGGGTGGACGCAAACAGAAACGATAAAAAAGACCGCGACGAATACCGCGTGGGAGATTTCGCTTTAATGAAAGCTATGGGCGTAAATACTTTGAGGGTTTATCATCATAAAGGCGTCAATAAAAAACTTTTGCGGGAAGGATATAACAATTACGGATTTATGTCTCTTGTCGGCAATCTTATAGGAATGTACGGCGTAGATTCCGGCGCATATTGGTATGACGGAACCGATTACGCCGACAACACGCAGATTGAAAATATGCTTGACAGCGTGCGCGACATGGTAAATGAATTCAAAGACGAGCCTTACGTTTTGGCGTGGGTTTTGGGAAATGAAAATAATTACGGTTCCGTTGGAGTTGAGGGTGAATCTTTAGGTTCCGCAAACAAAACGCAACAGCAGCCCGAAGCTTACTATAAATTTGTAAACGAAGCGGCAAAACTTATTAAAAAACTTGACCCGAAAAAAAGACCTGTCGTTTTGTGCAACGGCGACACGTATATGTTAGATTACGCCGCAAAATACGCTCCCGAAATAGATGTGTACGGCGCAAATGCATACAGAGGAGATTACGGCTTTGGCGCAATTTGGAGAGACGTTCAAAGAGAGTTCGGCGGCAAACCTGTTTTGATAACCGAATACGGCTGCCCTGCTTACGCCAAGGGCTGGAGCGCTGCAAGAATTGAAAAAGCTCAAGCGGCATATCATAAAGGCAACTGGGGCGACATTGAAGATAATTTGGGCGGAATTTCCGGCGGTATAGGCAATGCGTTAGGCGGAGTTATTTTTGAATGGGTTGACGAATGGTGGAAGGCCGGATATAAGTATGACGCAGGCATTCACGATACGGATTCTCAATGGGCAGGGCCTTTCCTTGACGGTAGCGCATATGAAGAATGGTTTGGCATAACGTCGCAGGGTTCCGGCGGACGCAGTCCGTTTGAGCGCCAGCTTCGCAAAGCTTACTTTATGTATATGAACGTTTGGAATGAAGTGAAAAACTGATAGTTAATATCGGAGGAAACATGAAATTTTTAAAAATTGTTTTACCGGCGGTATTTTTATTTTCCGTAACTGCAAATGTTTTTGCTGCGGATGATGTAAATTCCGACGCTGTTTTAAGCGACGAGCTTAAGCGCGCAAAAGCGTTTAACGATAAAATGATTTACGTTCCTCCTAAACCTTTTAAACTTGCGGATGCCGGAACCGAGAAGTGGGTTAACTATCAAAAATACGGCGAGTTTCAAAATGTCGGCACAAAAGATTACAAATACGTTATCAGCGATTCCGAAGGTCTAAGAGCGGCAAGCGGCGAAGGCGTTTTTCCGAATACCCAAAACGTTTTAAATGATCCGCAATACAAAAAATATTTAAACTCTAAAAAACTTGAAGGAAAATATTGGGATTTTGTAAATAACGACGATTATCAGGCAAATTTCTACAAATGGGCTACAACAAGAGAAGATCCGGGAGTGAAACAGTATTTTACCGCCGTAGCTTTGGACAGAGCGGGAAATTGGGAGCAGGCTATAAAAGCATATTATGCAATTTTGGTTTTTTTCCCGAAAACCATAGGCTGGACACAGTGGCAAACTCCGTGGTATATAAGTCCGGTTGCAATTTCAAGAATTAAATATCTTACGGCTCTTCACCCTGAAATAGGCGTTAAACTTGTGGGTGCAAAAATTATAATTGAAAACGTTTACGATAACGACGTTAAAAACGATGTTTTTATTATAGACCCGGGCTGGCTTGTGCCCGCGACTGCGAAAGATTTTGAAACAAAAACTATAGACTTGTCAAAAATTAAAATCAAAAAAACCGTCGGTAAAGGCAAAGTAAAACTTGTTCAATATAAAAACAATAATTTTCAGCTTATAGTTGACGGAAAACAGTTTACCGTTAAAGGCGTAAGTTATGACGCCAATAAAGTTGGCGTTTCTCCGGTAAACGGCACTTTGAAAAACAACAGAGACTGGTCGTGGGAAGATGCAAATTCCAACGGCAAAACAGACGCGCCTTTTGACGCGTGGGTGGACACAAACAGAAACGATAAACAGGAATCTTACGAAAAACCCGTCGGAGATTTTGCTCTTCTAAAAGCCATGGGCGCAAATACTTTAAGAGTGTTTCATCACTATGAACTTAATAAAGAAGCGCTGAAAGAAGGTTATGAAAAATACGGATTTATGTATATGATGACGGATTTCTTGGGCGCATACGCCGTAGATTCCGGCGCAACGTGGGCGGAAGGCACGGATTATTCCAACCCCGTTCATCAAAAAAATATGCTTGCAAGCATTCGCAAAATGGTTGAAGATTACAAAGACGAACCTTACATTTTAATGTGGGTTTTGGGCAACGAAAATAATTACGGAGTGGCAAATAACGCCAATAAAAATCCCGAAGCTTTTTATAAGTTTGCAAACAAAGCCGCAAAACTTATAAAAAAACTTGACCCTCAAAAAAGACCGGTTGCAATAAATAACGGCGACACGTTATATTTGGATATTTTTGCCAAAAATTCTCCGGACATAGATATTTTCGGATTTAATTCTTACAGAGGCGAGCAGGGTTTTGGAAACATTTGGCAGGACATTGCAAACGTTTCGGGCAAAGCCGCGCTTGTTACCGAATACGGAACTCCCGCTTACGCCAAAGGCTGGAGCGTTGCAAGAACCGAAGAAGGACAGGCGTCTTACCACAAGGGATATTGGACTGATATAGAGAATAATTTAGGCGGCGTTGAAGGCGGCTGGGGCAATTCTCTTGGCGGAGTAATATTTCAGTGGGTTGACGAATGGTGGAAAGCCGAAGGCGATTCAGACCCTGCGGTTCATGACACGCACTTGCAAACGCAAGGCGCATTTTTGGACGGCGGCGGCTATGAAGAATGGTATGGAATAACTTCTCAGGGCAACGGAAAAAACAGTCCGTTTGAACGCCAGTTGAGAAAAGCTTATTTTTTGTATATGGACTTGTGGAATAAATAATTTTGCATGACAAGCCGTTTTTAAATAAAGTAACAAAATCATCAAAAAACAGTCTAATTATTAAAGTTAGTAATTGACACAATTCGTTAAATTTGATATTTTATGCGGACTTCGCAAATTAACCTTTGCAGAAATCCGCAGACGGGCGGTTAGCTCAGCTGGAAGAGCATTTCCCTTACAAGGAAGAGGTCGGGGGTTCAAATCCCTCACCGCCCACCAAAAACAAATCAATTAATAAAAAATTTAATACCGGAGCATACGATGAAAAAAAGTTTATCGCTTTTAATGGCAGCCGTATTTTGCCTTGCAAACTCTGCAAATGCTTTTGCGCAGGCGCAGCAACAAGAACAACCGTCCGAATTTAAAACTTACAGAGCTCCCCAAAAAGACATAACATCCGTTTTAACCGCCGCAAAAAAATTTGACAACTCAATGACATATGCCGCGCCGAAACCTTTTCCTATTTACGACGCCGGCACTGACAAGTGGATAGATTACGCTAAATACGGCGAATTCCAAAACGCAGGCACTGAAAATTATAAATACGTCGTGAAAGAATATGACGCGCTTAAAAAAGCGTCCGGCGAGGGAATTTATCCTAACACGCAAAGCATTTACAAATCTCCGGATTACGCAAAATTCATTAAAGAAAAAAAACTTGAAGGCGATAAATGGAAATTTGTTGACACCGACGACAGACAAGTTAATTTTTACAAATGGGCTCTTGCAAAAGAAGATCCGGGCGTAAAACTTTATTATACGGCTTACGCTTTAGATAAAGCCGGCAACTGGGCGCACGCCGTAAAAGCTTATTACGCGTGTCTTGTTTTCTTTCCTAAATCCATAGGATACACTCAGTGGAAAACTCCGTGGTATATAGCTCCAAGCTGCATAGACAGAATAAACTATCTTACAAAAATGCATCCGGAGCTCGGCGTAAAACTTGACGGCGCAAAAGTAACAATTAAAAACAGATTTGACAACGATAAAAATAACGACATATTTATAGTTAACCCCGGCAAACTTGTAAAAACTGCTAAAAAAGATTTTGAGAAAAAATATATAGACCTTTCAAAAGTCGGCGTTAAAAAAGTTACCGGCACGGGAAAAGTTAAACTTACCCAATACGAAAATAATCACTTTCAGCTTACGGTTGACGGCAAACCTTATGTAATACGTTCAATATGCTATTCGCCTACACCCGTCGGGCTTACCCCTGATAACGGTTCCGTAAATACCGACAGAGACTGGTCTGTGGCGGATTACAACAAAAACGGAATTGTTGACGGCGCTTACGAGGCTTGGGTAGATATAAACAGAAACGAAATACAAGACGCCAACGAAAAAACGGTCGGTGATTTTGCGCTCATGAAAGAAATGGGCATAAACACAATAAGACTTTACCACTATCCTAACTTCAACAAAGATTTGTTAAAAGACGGTTATGAAAACTACGGACTTATGTATATGGTTGGAAATTTGCTGGGAATGTATGCGGTAGATTCCGGCGCGGAATGGTATAAAGGAACGGATTACACAGACCCCGTTCAGAAAGAAAGAATGCTTGCAAGCGTTAGAAAAATGGTTGAAGATTATAAAAACGAACCTTACGTTTTACTTTGGATACTCGGCAACGAAAATAATTACGGCACCGTCGGCACTATGGGCGTTTTTGCGGGAACAAGCAACCAAGCGCAAAGCCAGCCGGACGCATATTACGCGTTTGTAAACGAGTGCGTTAAACTCATTAAAGAGTTAGATCCGCAGCAGCGTCCCGTTGCAATATGTAACGGCGACACTTATTTATTGGAATACTGCGCAAAAAATGCGCCAGATCTTGATATTTACGGCGCAAACGCATATCGCGGCGAAGCAGGTTTCGGACCGCTTTGGCAGGACGTTATGGACGTTTACGAAAAACCCGTTCTTGTAACGGAATTCGGCTGCCCGGCTTACGCGAAAGATTGGACAGCCGCAAGAGCGGAAGCAGGTCAAGCAAGCTATCATTACGGCGCATGGACGGATCTTGAAGCAAATGTCGCAGGCGTTGCCGGCGGCGTAGGAAACGCTTTAGGCGGCGTAATTTTTGAATGGACCGACGAATGGTGGAAAGCCGGGCCTCCGCCGGAATACGACCCCAAAGCCCACGACATAACTTCGCAATGGGTAGGCCCTTTCCTTGACGGCGGCGCGTATGAAGAATGGTTTGGTTTAACTTCGCAGGGCAACGGAGAAAATAGTCCGTTTAAACGCCAGTTAAGAAAAGCTTACTTTATGTATAAAGATCTTTGGGAGAAATACAGAGTTAAAAAATGATAAAACATTTGAGACCGCTTTCTATTTGCATTGCGATTTTGTTTTTGGTTTCCTCTGTTGTTTTTGCCGAGACGTCTATTGTAACATTTGTTAAAACAAACAACGGAAACTGGAAACTTACGGTTGACGATAAAGATTATTTTATAAAAGGCATGGCTTATTCCGCAGATAAAATCGGCGAGCGCCCCGACGCAAACGAATGGATGTGGGAAGATTCTAACTACAACGGAAGAGCGGACGGACCATACAACGCGTGGGTAGATTTAAACGGCGACGGTTTTCAGGATATAAGCGAAAAAACCGTCGGAGATTTTGCTCTTTTAAAAGCTATGGGCGTAAATACAATAAGAATTTATCACGCTGAAAAAATTAATAAAGATCTGTTAAGAGATTTATATTACACATACGGCATACGCGTTATAATGGGCAACTATTTGGGCGCTTACACAAAAGGCAGCGGCGCTCATTGGGACGTTGGCACCGACTACACAAATCAAGAGCAGCGCATAAAAATGAAAGAAAGCGTCCGAAAAATGGTTTTAGAACACAAAGACGAACCTTACGTTTTAATGTGGATGCTTGGCAACGAAAACGATTCCGGCGGTTCGCAGGCAAACTCTACAAAAACAAATACAAACGCCGTAGGAAACCCTGAAGCTTTCGCAAAGTTTGTAAACGAAGCCGCAATTTTAATTAAGTCCATAGATCAAAATCATCCGGTAGGCGTCTGCAACGCAACGACAAAATTTTTGCCTTACTATAAAAAATTTTCTCCCGCTTTAGATTTTTTAGGATTTAACCAATACTCGGGACCATATGGATTCGGTTCTTTATTTAACAGAGTAAAAACTGATAATGATTTGCCGGTTTTAATATCGGAGTTCGGCTGCGACGCTTACAATTCAAAATTGAAAAGAGAAGACGAAAGATTTCAGTCTAAATATCATATCGGCGCGTGGCGCGATATTGAAAAAAACAGCGCCTACAACGACGCCGGCGCGGGAAACGCTGTCGGCGGAGTGGTTTATTGCTGGTTAGATAAATGGTGGCTTGTAGGTTCTGCAAAAGTTCATGACACTGAGCTCGGCTCGTGGGCGGGTCCAAAAAACGACAATACTTTTCACGACGAATGGTTTGGCATGTCTTCTCAGGGAAACGGTAAACACAGCCCGTTTGAAAGACGCTTAAGAGATGTTTACTACGTCTATCAAGAAGTGCTTTGGAAAAACGATATAACCAAATAAAAGTTTGCGCGTATAACATATCGCATATAAAGTTGTTGACAAAATTTATATTTAATGGTAGAATTCAGCATAAATAAACAATAGGAAACCCTAATGAGATTAAAATCAATCCTCATAGCAGCAACAGTTTTCTTATCTCTTCTCGCATTTCGCACCTCTTCGTATGCCGATCTTTTTTCACCATACGCGCATTACAACAGAATTAACACAGACATTTTAGAACCTGGGACAATTGAACTTAAAGGCGAATTAACCTTTGATTCCTATTTCCACAAACCCGGCGACGGTTGGATTGTTTATCCGGACAGATCCGGTCTTGGCAAGTTTATGAGTTATACCCCGTCAAACCCTGCCACACATAATAATAAATGGACAGACACATACGGACAAACTCTTCTTTTGAATTTGGGAATAAAACCTACTGAATGGTTTTTTGCCGAGTTCGGCGTTGAATTTCTTGGCGATTATGCCGATAAATTCTGGATGCCTATAAACGAAGAACACCGCTTTAAAAGTCTTACAAGTCCTTTCTATCATTTAAATTGGAACAACGCCAGAATCGGTATAAAAACAGACTGGATTTATCTTGCATACCATAAAAATTACGGACATCAGGGCTGGGTTTATGAAGGCGACTTGTTTGATATGCTTCCAAGGCAAGATAACGCCGACAATTATTTAAGATATTCAGGACACCATACGCCGGACTATTGGCAATTAAAAATTAAAGGATTCTACGGCGATTTAGATGTTATTTACGGCGAAGAAGTTCTTCAAGATTATAAGAAAGGTATATATGTAAAGTATAAAAATATATTCCATTCTAACATAAATTTCTTTTATTCAGATCATGTAATACCTTATGGTTTTGAAGACGAAAGAATGAGAAATTTCCAACTTAATACAGATTTTACATTCTTGAATACAACCCTTCAGGTAGGGGCTTTATACAGACCTTTTAGACTTAACAAAGAATATCAATACGTTGAAGATGTTGGTATTGGAAACGGATTAAACGGTTCTAAATATGAAGTAAAAACAGACAAAACAACCGAAAAAGACGCGCTTGGCGGGTCTCTTCAGTGGCAGCTTCGTAAAAAATTCTTGCTTGACCTTATTAATGTTGGTTATGAATACAGAGGTTTAGTTGCGGGCAACAGACAAAAAGTTAACGCGTCCGTAGAAAAATCTTTGACAAAATATATAAATACTTTTTTGGGATACTCTTATCAGAAACCATTGCTTTCCGCAATGCCTTTGGTTTATTCAGGCGGCGGATCAGGCCCTGTATCAATATCTGCAAGAGGTCCCGAAAGTCCTTTTTGGGTTTGGTGGAGAAATCCTATAACAGGTTTTGACAACAGAGAAACAAGCGCTTTATCCTTTGTTTTCACTTACGATCCAACGCCTTCAACGTGGTTCTATAATTATATGCCGAACGAGCCTGTTGAATACAATTTAAATCCTGAAGAAGACGCGCCGTTTTCTTTTGCTGCAAAAGTTAACTTGGCAAAATACAGCGGTCCGCTTGACAGGCAGCAGTATTGGGAATATGACGGCTCTACCGCTTGGGAAGATGCTTATGCTAACGGAACAAATGTGCCGGATAGATACATAGGTTCTTTATATTTGTTAACTCAATTTATTAAAAATAATACAAAAATACTTTATGATTTTGAAGTTGGTGAAGATTTGGCAACTTTAAGCTATCCGTATTCTGATACTTCCGGCGGAAGCGGACGCGACCCATACACTTCTTCTTTTATAGGATACTTTAAGACAAGTTTAAAAGTTGATACAAAACCTTATCTTTTCAAAGTTGCTTATTTGAAAAATTTCTGGGGACCTGAAGATTGGCACAGAAACTTCGGCGCTACTTTTGACGAGCTTTATCTTGCTCACATAAGCAGAGACCTTGGCAAATGGTTTAACTTTGGCGTAGAATATGTAGGCGGAAGAAAAACAAATTCAGCTCTTTTAAGCGATCCTGCTTTTGTGGATCAAGAGTTAAGCAACGAACTTGGGACTTTTGACGAAATAAGAGTTTTTGTTAAAATATATTTTGACGGAGTATTTAAATTCGGCGACAGAGGCGAAGAGGGCGGAATGCCTTTTGGCGTAGAGTTTGATAAAACCGCTCCTCAAATTGCTTTAAAAGCTTATCCGGATACAATTTACCCTGCCGACGGCGGCAAAGCGTCTCTTGAACCGTGGGCTTCAGATCATTCCGGCATAGAAAAATGGTCAATTAACATTAAAGACGTTAACGGAAATACGGTTAAACATTTTGACGGCGAAATTGAGACCCCTGAAGAACTTAAGTGGGACGGCAGAAATGAAAGAAACGGACAAATATGTCCTGACGGCGAATATTTTGCAACCTTGGAAGGTATAGATAATTACGGCAATAAAGATATTACCGAACCTGCTAAAATAATAGTTGCAACAAGACCTAAAATAGCCAATGCCGACGTAAAAGAAACAGAAAGAGGTCTTGTAATTTCTCTCGGCGCGAAAGTGTTGTTTGACAGCGGTAAGTTTGCTTTGAAATCCGGCGCTACAAAAACATTGCAGGAAGTAGCGGTATTGCTTAACAAATACCCTGACAACAACATAGCAATTGAAGGTCATACCGATTGGGTAGGAAAGGTAGCTTACAATCAGAAGTTATCTGAAGACAGAGCGAAATCCGTTAAAAACTTCCTTGTTAAACAGGGCGTTGCAGCGGATAGAATGCAAATAACCGGATTTGGAAAACTTAAACCCGTGGCGGACAATAACACGGCTAAAGGAAGAGAGCAGAACAGACGCGTTGAAATTATAGTTCTCAATAACGCGATAGTTGTAGATGAAAATCAGTCAAAAGAAGTAAAAGATACTGTTCCTAATAATTAAACAGCAATTGCGGTAAGTAAAACCAGGAGAAGAAAAATGAAAAAAGCAATGACATTAGTAATGGCAGCAGCTTTTGTAGCAACGGGAGCGGCAGCAGCGTTCGGGCAGGCAAAAGCGCCGGCGTTCAAACCGTTTGCAGTGTACGTAGAAAACGCGTCAAAAGCAAATCACTTTGCGCCTTCCGGATGGATGGGCGATTACGGCGATTTGAAAATATCACAGGCGTCAACAGACAAACCGAGAAGCGGAAATACGGCCTTTAAAATAACCTATACAGCAAAAATGGCGCAAGGAGCAGGATGGTCGGGAATATATTGGCAGCAGCCAGCAAACAATTGGGGAGAAAAGAAAGGCGGCTACAATTTAACCGGAGCAACAAAATTGACATTCTGGGCAAGAGGCGAGCAGGGCGGAGAAAAGATAGCAGAGTTTAAAGTAGGAGGAATCACGGGAGAATTTCCTGATTCAGATTCACAGTCAATAGGGCCAGTAGTGTTGACAAAAGAATGGCAGAAATTCACGATAGACTTGAAAGGCAAAGATTTGACGCACATAATCGGCGGATTTTGCTTTGCAGCAAGCAAAGACGACAATCCGAACGGATTTGTAATCTACATTGACGACATTATTTACGAATAAATAAATACCCTAACTCAATCCTATCCCCGCAAGGGGATAGGGCAGGGTGAGGGGTTGCGTAAATAGTTTTGGTTTCAATGTTCTTATTATCATTGTAATTATGCTTGCTATTTTGAACGCAGTGGAAAATCTAAAACAGTTGTCCGTATAAGTGTTTTTAATTTGTCATCTTGAGGGCAATTGCTTTTCAGAATTTGTCGCAAGAGTCATGAAGTCCGTTATTGTGAAGGGCAAGGCGCTGAATAATTAGATTATTAATAAACACCAGGCTCTGAAATAAATTCAGAGCGACAAAAAATGAAAGGTTTAAAAATGAAAAAAGCAAAACTCTTAATTTTATCGGTATTAGCATTCGGTTTTATTTGTATCCACGTTTCTTCCGTAAGCGCGGCTAAAACTAAGACCGTGTCAACTAATCTTTCGCCGCAAGAAAGAGCGGAGCTTGCTTTTTACGTTTACGCAGATAATAAATCCGTTTTAAATCACTACTCTCCGTCAGGCTGGATGGGCGACAGTAAAGATTTAATTTTTAATCAGGAATATAGGAAAGACGTTTATGCCGGAAAAACTTGTATTCAGGTAAAATATACGCCCAAAGGCGGCAATCGCTGGGTGGGAATTTATTGGCAGCAACCTGCAAACAACTGGGGTTCAAACCCTGATGGTTACGATTTAAACAAAGCGACTTTTATAACTTTTTGGGCTAAAGGCGAAACAGGCAGTGAAGTTATATCCGAAGTAAAAATCGGCGGGTTTAAAGGCGATTATCCGGATTCCGGCTCTGCTTTCAAGAAAAACATAAAACTTACTCAAGATTGGAAACTGTATCACATAGATTTAAGGAAAACGGATTTAACGCGTATTGCCGGCGGATTTAGCTTTACGGTAACAAAAAAAGATAATCCCAATGGCGCAACGTTCTATTTAGACGAAATAAGATACGAAATGGAAAAATAAAATGAAAAAACTACTTTTACTTGCACTCCCATTAATAATGTTTTTTACCGCCGGTTGTGAAAACAATCCTGCAGGCGCTCTTATTTATAACGGAGTAAATGACACAGACCCCGCCTCATGGGCAAGTCCGTTTGTCATTTATGCCAATGGCGATATAATGACAAGAGTTCTTCCTTTTTCTAAATCTGTCGGGGCTTATACAAATATTTGGGAAGCCTATGCGAATGCCACAAACGTTCTTGAAGCGCAGTACGATGGCGAATCTCATACGCGTCATAAATCTATAAAAATGGGTTGGGACGGAAGTCCAAGTCAGGTTTTTGATAATGGGAACACTGTTTATTTAGCTACTTTTTGGCTGCCTACATCTGCCGGCACAAGCGGAAAAGATTTAACTCCCGGCGCATACACAAAAATAAGTTTTTGGGTAAAAGCTAATTTATATACAAATGCCCAAGTTAGTATAAAAGTTTTGAATAATGATAATAGCGGAAATTCTCCATATGCCGTAACGTCAATAACTGCTTTGCAGGATTGGACATATTATGAAATTCCTTTGTCTCCTTCGCCTGCGCTAACTTACACGTATATTACTGTGCAAATGTCTCCTATTGCGGGAAATGTTACAAATGGCGGAACCATATATATTGACGATATAAGGCTGGTAAGATAAATGAAAAAAATTATAGCGGCGCTTGTTGTTGTATCTGTTTTGTTTTTTAACGCTAACGCATTTGCCGGAAATTTTGAATTAGATTTTTCTGAGGCAAAACCGTTTAACGCGGCGTTGCGTTCAGTTTTAATGCCCGGCTGGGGACAAGGCTGGAATGAGCAACCTGTAAAAGGCTGGATTACTTTTGGATTGTTTGCTGCTGCCGTTGGCGGAGCTTTCTATTTTAACGGTCAGGCAAACAATAAATATAACGAATACAAAACTCTTGGAGCAATAGACGGTAACTTATACAATGATTACGAAACAAATTATAACACTTCTACATACTTTACTTACGGTGCAATAGCTGTTTGGCTTTATGCTGTTATAGACGCTTATTTTACATGCCAAAGCCAAATTGCAGAAGGCGGGGCAGCAAAAAAATCTGCATTTAACGTAGGTTACGATCAAAACCGTTCGGCGTATATGTTTAACTACAGTCATAAAATCTAAACTCTTGGTATATATAAATGGAAAGTAAAAAGACGACATTTTTGTTGTCTATAACATTAATAATAATTTTAATTCTTTTGTTTTTGAAGCCTTGCGGAATTTTAGAAAAATTTCAGCAGAGATTTCAAAGACCTGTTGCAATAGAACAGACCGAAGAAATTATTGCAGAAGATGAAGTTCCGGTTAAAGCGCCATCTCCCAAAGTGCGGGTTGTGACAAAACAATCTTCAGTTTCCAAAACACAAGATAAAAAAACTGTTGAGCCTGTGCCTGCGCAAAAATCTGTTAAAGAAGAATCGCCTGTATATTCAAATAAGTCAGGTTTTAAACCTTTTTATATATATTCGGAAATCGGAGATAAAAATAACCATTATTATCCTTCAGGCATGATGGGAAATGTCGGCGCTATAAACATTAATCAGGCGTGGGAAAAAGATAATAAGTTCGGAAAAACTTGTGTAAGAATTACTTATAATGCGTTAAAAGCCGGCACGGCTTGGGCAGGCGTTTACTGGCAGGAACCCGCAAACAACTGGGGCGATAAGGGCTACGGATTTAATCTTACCGGTTCTGAAAGGCTTTCTTTTTGGGCAAGAGGTGAAAATGGCGGCGAAGAAATTACCAACTTTATAATTGGCGGAATTCAAGGAAAAGATTCTGAAGATTCAGACTCAAGAGCCATTGGTCCAATTGAACTTACAAAAGAATGGAAGCAATATACAATACATCTTACCGGCGCAGATTTAAACAATGTAATCGGCGGCTTTGGTTTTACCATAACAAGAGACGGCAATCCAAACGGCGCTGTATTCTATTTAGACAACGTAGTTTACGAATAGCATTTGCAATACTTTTCATGCCGAACTTGCTTCTTTGGGACTGCGTCTCTACGCCACAATATTTGATTTATACCGCGCTGTAGAAGCGAAGCGCCGAAGATAAATGTTTCGGCATCTGTAGTTTACGGGGAAGTTTGCCGCGTTGTAGTGTAACGAAGACGGGAAGCAATTCGGAGCAAGTTTGTTTTTACTCTTTGCCTGTTATTTTCGCAATTTGTAGTCTGGAATTCAAGTTTTGTAAATTAAAATTTCAATTCAATATAGTCGTAAAATAAGGAGCAAATAGAATATGAAAAAAATCTTAATATTAGCAACCCTATTTTTAGTATCCGGTGCAATTCTTATTGCATGCGCTCCTGAAAAATTAAAAAGACTAACACAAAACACCTTGAGAGTGAAAATTGAATCTCAATTTTTAACTGCCAGTAACGGAAGCCTTTTAAACAGCGATGTTGTTGATTTAAAAGCTATTCTTCTTAACTCTCGTGGTGAAGAAATTACTTCAGATGTTCATTGGAGCATCAAAAACGATACAGACCAAACTATAATAGGCACGTTCTCAAATTCAGAAGCTAAAGAAACAACGTTTGAAGTTTCAGCGTTGGCGGGTCAGGTTTATGGTCAAATAATTGCTGAATGCGGCGGTGTTACCGCTTCTTTTCCTATAGTAGTTAACGCAGCGCCTATAGGAAGCGTTGCAATTTATACGTCAACAAACACACTCTCCGCAGGAGAATCTGCAATCATATATGCTGTAGCTTTAGACACCGCAGGCGCACCAATGTCGGGTATGCCTGCTGTTAATTGGACAATAACGCCCGGCGGATATGGAAATTACATAAATGTTAATTCATCAACAATTTCGTTTACGGCTAACGCTGTTGTTGGAAATATAACGGTAAACGCTTCAGTTGCCGGAGTGATGAGCAACTCTATAATTCTTGGTATTAATTCTCCGGCGCCGGGGAATAGAAGATATATATTAAGCGATGCCGGCGTGGGGCCGGACTTGATGACAGACCTTGGATTGTATGGTCAAAATGGCGGGACGACTTCAGTAAATACTCATATGATAGGTGGGGGGGCTCCCGGAGATTCAGCTTCATATCAGCGTATATACTTTGACAATATTGAAGCTTGGTCAGGGTGGTTTTATAATTACGGAACAGGAACTTATGTCCCTGACACGCATGTTGATGTTCCTGTTAATTTGTCTGGCTTTACTAAATTGGTTATTTGGTTGAAGTCGCCTACTCCCAACGCTGCAATACAAGTAGAATTTGCAACCGCTGCCGGTTATAGAAAATGGATGACAGGTATTGGAGCGTGGCCGCCGCTTACAAGCAGTTGGCAAAAGTATGAAATGGACATATCCGACCTAATTGCAATTAATCCTATGGTTGTAGTTCCTGTAAACATAGTTTTTGCTCAAGTTGATCTTGTACTACAGCTTGGTCTGCCTATCCCTGTGCCTCCTGAGTATATAGATTATGATTATGTTTATTTTGAAGAGTAAATAAATGTTTTTTAGATACAAATAAAAAAAGCGCATCTTTCTTTAAGGTGTGTTTTTTTTATTACAAAAATTCAAGCTAACCGTTAAAACAGATAAAACAGGGTAGTAGGAAAAATTTCTGCAATAAGAAGATGGGAACGGTAGCGCAAAAAGATACTTTCAGCATATTTGAATATGATATTGGCCGGTTTGCAGACGGAAAATGGAAACTTTCACCTGCTTATGATTTGGTTTATAGCGAAGGACAAGGTTTTGGCGGCGAACATGCAACTGCCGTTGACGGCGAAGCGTTAAACCCCGGCGATGACAATATATTAAAAGTCGCAAAAAAAACAGCGCTTAATTTAAAACTTGCAAGTAAAATTTTAGATAAAGTAAAAAATGCCTTAAAATGAATTGAGGACGTATGCCGAAAAGAATTTTTATTGACATAAAAATTATTAATAGCTATACTACAAAAATTCTATTACAATACTATGGGGAAAATGTTAATGCGAATTAGAGAGAGCCTATCTATAGTGATGTCGTTTTTTGTTTTCTGCGCTTCTGTTAATGCGGCGGATGTTGTAAATAAAAAATACCGCGAGCAGTTTCTTACCGACGGCGCAAACCGAAATTATTACCGCAATCAAATGAGAGTTGCAGATTTCTTTTCAAGACAAACTTCCGCAGTAAACGGGCTTGTAGAAAGTTTCAGAGGAACTTCAATTTACAGTTATGATATTTTTACAAACTCTTTTGCTTACGGACGGGGGGGGGGCGTTAGATGCGCAATCCTTTACTTACGACGGAGCTATTGCCGCTATAACTTATATGCTTTGCGATCAGTCGTATAAAGCCGAAAAAATTTTAAGCATTTACCAGAAAGAATTTTACATGCTTAAAAATGAGAATTACGGAATTTTTAACAGTTACCGTTCGGACAAAGAAGGCACCAATTGGGGAATGGTTATAGGTATTGACGGCGACAGAATGCACGTAGGCCCTAACGTGTGGGTTGCCATAGCGGCTTTGCAATACACCGCTATTACCGGAAAACTTGATTTTTTAAAACTTGCGATAGATATAAGCAAATGGACAGACGGGCTTACGCATTACGCTTTTCCCGACGGTCAGCGCGGCGGCGTTTCAATGGGCTCGGGCTGGGGTCCGGACTGGAGCACGGTTTTTTCCACTGAAAACATACTTGACGATTATGCGCTTAAAAAAATGCTTACGGAAATTTACGCAATTGATAATAGTGAAATAAAAAAAATATTTGCGCAAAGCGGATATAATTTGCAGGATATGAAAAAAGAAATTTTGAATATTGAAAGATGGCTTATGCAAGTTGTTTATGATAAACATAAAAAAACTTTTAACGTAGGCTATAACGAACACGGCGTAGATAAAATAGACGCGCTTGATACTGTAAGCTGGGCTGTAGCCGCAGTGGGGCCAAGCAGACTTGCGAAAATGGGCGTGGATCCCTATTATCTTATGAATTATGCCGACAAGAATTATCTTGTTGAGGATGCTATTGAGGGCGTAAAAGTTAAAGGTTACGATTTCACAAATCAGCGCAGCAGACAGAAAAATTATAAAATGATTTGGTTTGAAGGAACCGCTTTTCACATTGTGGCAATGCAAATTATGTCGCAATATTCGCGCAATAACGCAAACCCAAAGAGAGCCGAATATTTCCGCCAGAAATCTAAATTCTTTTTAAACGAAATGCAAAAAGCGTCGCAGCTTTGCGCAATGATAGACGGCGCTCTTCCTTATGTTTCAAAAAAACTCGGGGAGAAAGAAATTGTTACCACTTTTAAAGACGACTGGGAAATTCCCAGAGGTAAAAACGGGCAGTGGGTAGCCTCGGCTTCTTCCACCGGATGGTATATTATCGCTCTTTCCGGGTTTAATCCGTTAGCGTTTGACAGAGCGCACATCAACTATAAACTATTTGCAAAGCAAATGTAATAATGTATAATTTATAAGTATTTTAAATGCTTGTAAGCGGCAAGAATGGAGATTTAAAACAATGCGAAGCAAAAAAACTACGGCGTTGTTAGTAATAATTCTTATAATTTTAATATTATTGCTTTTGTTAAGGTCTTGCGTTGGGTTTCCGACGGCGAAAAGATATTTGAAACGCGTTTTGCACCGTCAGCCGGCTCAAGTTGAGAACGTGGTACAAACGGTAAAAAAAGAAGTTAAGCCTGCCGTGGCGCCAAAACCTGTTGCGAAAAAAAAGGCTAAACCAAAAAAAACCAAAAAGAAAAAAGTTTCAAAGCCTTCTCCTAAAAGAGCCGTGTCTAAACCGGCTGTTGTAAAAGAAGAACCGCTTGAGGCAAAATCAAATCCTGAAGAAAACGCGCAGTTTAAAAACAGTTCGGGATTTAGACCTTTTTACGTTTATCACTCAATAGGAAATAAATACAATCACTATTACCCGTCGGGAAAGATGGGCAATATGGGAGCGTTGCAAATAAATCAGGCATGGAAAGGCAATCCTAAAGTAGGAGAAACTTGCATACAAGTTGTTTACAACGCATATAGCGACGGCGTTGCGTGGTCGGGCATGTATTGGCAAGAGCCCGCCAACAACTGGGGTAACGGCAACGGCTACGGCTTTAATATTACCGGCTCGGAAAGATTATCATTTTGGGCAAGAGGCGAAAACGGCGGAGAAACAATTAACGCTTTTATTGTCGGCGGCATTCAGGGATCAAATTCTGAAGATTCCGACTCGCGCTCTATAGGGCCTATTGAACTTACCGCTGAGTGGGAGCAGTATATAATTTGGCTTAGCGATGCGGATTTAAGCAACATTATAGGCGGGTTTGGTTTTACCGTTACAAGACAGTCAAACCCTGCTGGCTGCGTATTTTATCTTGACAATATAATGTATGAATAATAATTTATAGTAAAAAAGACTGCGGCATATTCAAGCCGCAGTCTTTTTTCAGTATAATACGCAAATTTTAGTTTTAAAATTATATTTTAAGGAGATAAAAATGCCGCAAACAAACGTTTCGGAACTTCAAATTCAAAGACGCAAATACCAGCCGGTTCTGCCGGAAGTTTTACAAGCGGGAGCCGCCGCAGTAAAAGCTAAAGAGGGCAAACTTACGCATTCTATAGCCGACAGAGAAAAAGTCAAAGAAATTTTCCCAAACACTTACGGTTTACCGGAAGTTACTTTTGTTAAAGGCGCAAACGCTAAAATAAAAAATAAAGCCGTGCGCGTAGGCGTAGTTCTTTCCGGAGGGCAGGCTCCCGGAGGGCACAACGTTATTGCCGGACTTTTTGACGGGCTTAAAAAAGCGAACAAAAAAAACGTTTTAATAGGTTTCTTGGGCGGACCTTCGGGAATTCTTGAAAATAAATATAAAGTTATATCCGAAAAAGTTTTGGACGATTACCGCAACACCGGCGGTTTTGATTTTATACAATCCGGCAGAACAAAAATTGAAACCGACCAACAGTTTTGCTCAACAAAAGATAATTGCACGTCGCAGAAATTAGACGCTTTGGTTGTTGTGGGCGGGGACGACTCCAACACTAATGCCGCGCTTATTGCCGAATATTCTAAAAAAGAAAATATGGGCATGTGCGTGGTGGGCGTTCCTAAAACCATTGACGGCGATTTGAAAAATAAAAATATTGAAACTTCTTTCGGCTTTGATACCGCAACAAAAATTTACGCGGAACTTGTGGGAAACATCTGCAGAGACGTAAACTCTGCGCAGAAATATTGGCACTTTGTGCGCCTTATGGGAAGAAGCGCGTCGCATATAACTTTGGAAGTAGGTTTTAAAACGCAGCCCAACATAGTTTTGGTGGGCGAAGAAATTTTAGCGAAAAATTTAACGCTTGCGAAAGTTGTAGATAATATTGTAAGCGTTATAAAAAAACGCGCGGCAGACGGAAAAAATTTCGGCGTTGCTTTAGTTCCGGAAGGGTTAATTGAATTTATTCCGGAAATGAAAAAGTTAATTTCCGCTCTTAACGATACCCTTGCCGAGCACGCGTCCGCCATTGCGGGCTTTGACTCAATAGAAGAGAAAAAAGAATACGTGTTTAATAAACTTCCCGCAAACCTTTCCGCTCTTATGCAGTCTCTTCCGGCGGGCATTGCTTCGCAGCTTATGTTAGACAGAGACCCGCACGGCAACGTTCAGGTTTCTTTAATTGAAACTGAGAAACTTTTAATAGAAATGGTTCAGAAAAAACTTGTAGAACTTAAAAAAGAGGGAAGCTATAAAGGCAAATTTTCTGCCATTACGCATTTCTTCGGCTACGAAGGACGCTGCGGAATTCCTTCAAACTTTGACGCAAATTACTGCTATGCGTTAGGTTATAACGCCGCGGTTTTAGCGCTTAACAACTTTACCGGATATTTGTCGTCGGTGCGAAATCTTACGCAGGCTCCAAAAAAGTGGATATGCGGCGGAATTCCGTTAACCATGATGATGAACATAGAAAAAAGACACGGCAAAGACAAACCCGTTATACAGAAAGCGCTGGTAGATTTAAAAGGCAAACCTTTCAAAGAATTTGCAAAGAAAAGAGATACATGGGCAGTAACCGAAAGCTACATATTTCCGGGTCCCATACAGTATTTCGGCCCAACTGAAGTAACGGATTTAACTACAAAAACGCTGCAGTATGAACAAACAAAAAAGTAGTAAGTAGAAAGGAGTAAGGAGTAAGTAACGGCGCAACAAATATATAAAAAAAGGCTGACACATTTTATGTGTCAGCCTTTTTTGTTTTTTACCTTTTACCTATTATTTGTTAACTGCCTGTTTAAGTTCTTCCAAGTGGGTTCTTAAGTCTTTGGGAATTTTATCTCCGAATTTTGCGTAGAACTCTTCTACCATTGCAACTTCTTTTTTCCAGTCTTCTTTGTTTACGCTCAAAAGTTTGTCCATGGTTTCTTTTGATACGTCAAGACCGGTTGTATCTAACGCGCCTTCTTCGGGAAGCAATCCTATTTCGCTTTCTTTTGCGCCGGCTTTGCCTTCAATTCTATCTATCATCCATTTGATAACTCTTGAATTGTCTCTAAAGCCCGGCCACATAAATTTTCCGTTTTCGTCTTTTCTAAACCAGTTGACCATAAATACTTTCGGCAATTTTTTAACTTTCTTGCCCATGTTAAGCCAGTGTTGAAAGTAGTCTCCCATATTGTATCCGCAGAAAGGAAGCATTGCCATAGGGTCTCTTCTAACTACGCCCTGCGCGCCGCCTGCCGCCGCTGTGGTTTCGGAACCTATTATTGAAGCCGTGAAAACGCCTGCGTTCCAGTCTTTGCATTCGTAAACAAGAGGAATTGTGGAAGCTCTGCGTCCGCCGAAAATAATTCCTGAAATCGGCACTCCGTTGGGATTATCGTATTCCGGCGACAATGTGGGGCAATTGTATATTGAAACCGTAAATCTTGAATTAGGGTGCGCTGCAGGTTTGCCGGCGCTTGCATTATATTTTTGCCCTTGCCAGTCGGTTAAATCAGACGGGGTTTCTTTAGACAAACCTTCCCACCAAGGAGAATTATCCGCATCGTTTACCGCAGTGTTTGTAAAAAGAGTGGGGAAAAATTTATCGTTTTTAAGCGTGTCTATCATTACGGGGTTTGTTTTGTCGCCTGTTCCGGGTGCTACGCCGAACATTCCGGCTTCGGGGTTTATAGCGTAAAGCTGTCCGTCTTCGCCAATGTTAAGCCACGCAATATCGTCGCCCAAAGTCCAAACTTTATATCCGGGAAATACGGGCTGCAAAAGCGCGAGATTTGTTTTTCCGCACGCCGAAGGAAACGCCGCCAGAAAATACGTAATTTTTCCGTCGGGCGATTGAACGCCTATAACAATCATATGTTCGGCAAGCCAGCCTTCGTTATAACCGAGGTAAGACGCTATTCTAAGCGAGTAACATTTTTTTCCGAGTAGAGCGTTGCCGCCGTAACCAGAGCCGAAACTCATAACTAAATTTTCCTGCGGGAAATGCATAACAAATCTTCTGTCGGGGTTTACATCGCCGATAGAATGCAATCCTCTGAAAAAATCTTTTGAGTTGCCTATTCTTGCGATTGCGTCTTTTCCTACGCGCGACATTATGCGCATGCTTAACGCCACGTAAACGGAATCTGTAACTTCCACGCAGTTTTTAGCGTATTTGGATTTAGGGTCGCCCATGACGAAAGCAATTACATACATAGTTCTGCCTTTCATGGAGCCCTTCATCAGAGCGTTCATTTTTTCTTTGGCTTCTTTGGGATCAAGCCAGTTATTGTTGGGGCCTGCCTGCTCTTTTGTAGGCGTGCAGACAAATGTAAGGTGTTCGGTTCTTGCTACGTCGTTTGGGTTTGAACGGTGATAGTAAGAGTTAGGGTAAACTTTTCCGTTTAACTCTTTTAATACTTTTTTACCGTCCGATTCGGTTTCTTGGGCTTCTTTTGCAAGTTGTTTTGCTTCTTTTTCGGAGCCGTCCATTATGTAAACTTTGTCCGGCGTGAAAAACTCCTGCATTTCTTTTACAAACTGCTCAAATGGTGTTGACATCTCTTGCGATACTCCGTAAATATTATATAGTTTCTTGCCCCCGAGACGGCGCGCCGTCTTGACAAGCTTTACGGGCTTACTGATAATGGCAATTGAGAATTTAAAAAAGCTTTTTGAAACCGTTGTTAATTTTCAATTTTCAATTGTTTTTCTACGCCCAAACAACTTCTTTTTTATTTGTGACGGTAACTTCTTTTGTAGGGTATATTTTATTTACTATTTCTTCGGGTTTGAACCAGAGTTTTATTTCTCTTTCGGCTTCTTTCGGGTCTGAAGAACAGTGAACAACGTTTTCGTAAACGCCTTTAGTTGTTATTCTTCCGTAAGCGCCTCTTATGGAAATAGGGTCGGCTTCTTCCGGGTTTGTGGCGCCTGCGATTTTTCTCATTCTTGCAATTGCGTCTTCGCCCTGATAAACAAATGCCAAAACTCTGTCCCACGGTTCGCCGTAAACTTTGCCTTGAATGTAATCTACAAGTTCGCCGAAAAACGGTTTATCTTTCAAGTGGTAGTAGTGCTGCTCGGCAAGCTCTTTGCTTACTTTTACAGCTTTTGCGCCTATAATAACCATTCTTGCTTCAGAAAGTTTCGTAAGAATATTTCCGGTTAAAGATTTTTTTACGCCGTCGGGTTTAATTAAAATCAACAACTGTTCAATTGCCATTTATTGTCTCCTTTTAGACATATAAAAAATTGCAGCATTTTGCAAAAAAATATTTTGCCGATGCCGCAAAGTTAAAATTATGCTCCAATTTAAACTTAAAGCGCATGTATTATACAAAAAACTATCGCAATTTGCAAAAAAATATGGCGCAGGAAGCAAGCGTTGTAGATGTTCAATATAGAAAGCAATTTTTGTCTCAATCCATGTATGGATTAGATTATGTCAAAAGTCATTATAAAGATACCGAAAATATAACTAAATATTTGAAAAATCAAACGGATGATTGGACAAAACTTCTTCAAAGTTACAAAGGTACGTCTTCTTATGCTCTTGACGGCAATGTTAAGGCGGGGCTTTTGGATAATCAGGGTTTTACTTATGACAATGCAATGGCTGTTTTGGCATATGTTGCAAGTTTCAACTATGAAAAAGCCGCTAAAATTTTAAGGGTTTATCAAAAAGAGTTTTATGTAGAGAAAAACGGCTATATAGGTTTGTTTACAAGCTATAGAACCGACGATTTCGGTTACAATGAAAATCTTATTATTGGTATTGACGGCGATAAAATTCATGTAGGGCCTAATGCATGGATTGCGGTTGCGGCGCTTCAATATACTGCAATGACGGGGTCGTTGGAATTTTTGCCGTTTGTAATAGATATGAGCAAGTGGATAGATTCTTTAAACCACTTTACATTCGCCGACGGTTCACGGGGGGGGGTATCAATGGGCTCCGGCTGGGGGCTTGATTTCTCTAAAACTTTCTCAACTGAAAATATTATAGACGATTATGCTTTAAAGAACATGCTTAAAGATCTTTACGAACTTAACGACAAAGAAATACTTAAAATATTTAAAAATAAAAAATACACATTAGCCGCTATAAACGCGGAGATGGAAAATATAGAAAATTTTATGATGAAAGTTGTATATGATAATAATAAAAAAACTTTTGTAAGAGGCTACAATGAATCCGGCGTTGACACCGTTGACCCTTTGGACACTACCTCATGGACAATTTTAGCAATGGGACCGTCAAATCTTGCAAAAATGGGCGCGGATCCGTATAAGATGATGGAATTTGTAGATAAAAACTTTTTAGTTGAAACAAAGATGGAAGGAGTTAACGTAAAAGGCTACGATTTAACGTCTTCGGCGGGAAGAGGCAGCAGAAAGGGAGTAATTTGGTTTGAAGGAACTAACTTTCATATAATTGCCATGCAGATTATGTCGGAATATGCAAAAAAGCAGGGCGATCAAAAAATGTTTAAATATTACAGGGATAAAGCCGTATTTTTCACAAATGAAGTAAAGAAAGCGGCGACTAATGAAGGCGTGCTTCCATATACTTCTGCAAAAGTCGGAGAGAAAGAGGTTGTTGAAACTTTTGAAGACGGCGGTTGGGAAATTGCAAGAGGCAAAGGCAATAATACGGTTAGTTCTATGTCTTCAACAACGTGGTGGTATTTAGTTTTATCCGCATTTAACCCTTTGGCTTTTGAAAAAGAGTCGGTTTCATATAAATTATTTCAAAAAGAAACGCTTAAGACTGCAAAAAAGACGAAATCAAACAAAAAGCCAATACAAATCAAAACAGACTCCAATAAAAATAAATAAAAATTTTTTAATAATTTATAAAACCAATAAGCAAGAAGCGGTAAAATTTGCCGCTTCTTATTTATTTTATAAGCATTTTATGATAAAATACTTAAATGATTGAAAAACTTATTAAGAAAAATTTGATTCACAAAGGTAAGGTTTTAGATTTTTATTGCGATGAAGTGAAGCTTCCAAACGGTAAAACCGCTACAAGGGAATATTTAAATCACCCGGGTGCGGCGGCGGTTCTTCCTTTTATAGATAAAAACAATATAGTTCTTGTGAAGCAGTACAGATACGTTGCGGGGCAGATTACTTACGAAATACCCGCAGGCAAAATGGACGAGGGCGAAACGCCCATAGAGTGCGCTCAAAGAGAGCTTGAAGAAGAAACTGGTCTTAAAGCCAAAAGGCTTGAAAAACTGATATCTTTTTATCCGTCCACGGCATTTTCAAACGAGGTGCTGCATATTTTTGCGGCGTTCGGAGTAAAAAAAGGAAAAGTAAATCCCGACGAAGACGAATTTGTTGAAAAAATAATAGTAAATTTTAAAGACGCTCTGGAAATGACGCGCAGCGGCGCAATAATAGATTCAAAAACCATAATAGCGTTATTAATGTTTGACAACATATTAAAGTAAGAGGAAAATCATGAAGAGAAGCGGTTATTGCGGCGATTTTAGAGAAGCAAGCATCGGAAAAGAACTTTCTGTTTTCGGCTGGGTGCATTCCAGAAGAGATCACGGCGGAGTTATTTTTATAGATTTAAGAGACAGATCCGGAATTTTGCAAATAGTTTTTCAGCCGGAAAATAAAGAAACTTTTTGCGCAGCGGAGCACATTCGCAGCGAATACGTTTTGTCCGTAACCGGCGTTTTAAGGCAAAGACCGGAGGGCACAATAAACCCTAATATGCCAACGGGAAAAGTAGAGCTTGTAGTTTCTAAATTAGAAATTTTAAACGCTTCTCCGGCGCTTCCTTTTGAAATATCCGATTATGTTGAAACTTCGGAAGAGTTAAGGCTTAAATACCGTTATTTGGATTTGCGCCGTCCCGCGTTTCAGAAAAATTTTATAATGCGCCACAACGTTTCAAAAGAGATAAGAAACTATCTTAACGATGAAGGTTTTCTGGAAATAGAAACTCCGTTTTTGGGTAAATCTACGCCGGAGGGCGCAAGAGATTTTTTGGTGCCGGCTCGTCTTCACCACGGAAGTTTTTACGCGCTGCCGCAGTCTCCGCAGATTTTCAAACAAATTTTAATGGTTGCCGGTTTTGATAAATATTACCAGATTGCAAGATGTTTTCGCGACGAAGATTTAAGAGCCGACAGACAGCTTGAGTTTACGCAGGTTGATCTTGAAATGTCTTTTGTTGAAGAAGAAGACGTAATGGGCGTAATTGAAGGATTGCTTAAAAGAGTGTTTAAAACCGCGGTTAACGCCGACATTAAAACGCCTTTTGAAAGAATGTCTTACGCCGACGCTATGCTGCGTTTCGGTTCCGATAAGCCGGACACAAGATTTGAAATGGAAATAAAAGATTTCAGCGCGGAGCTTAAAAATTCCGGGTTTAGCGTTTTTGCAAACGTTTTGGCAAAAGGCGGCATTGTTAGGGGCTTAAGCATTCCCAAAGGCGCAAGCTTTTCGCGTTCTGAAATAGACGCGCTTACAAAATTTGTGGGCGAATACGGCGCAAGGGGCTTGGCGTGGATGAAAATTACCGACGCCGGCGCGGAATCTAACATAGTAAAATATTTTAAAGAAGAAGAGATACAAACCATCATTTCAAAACTCGGCGCAAAAAGCGGAGACTTGGTAGTGTTTTTAGCCGACGAAGAAAAAGTTGTCGCGCAGGGGCTTGGCGCGTTAAGGCTTAAAATGGGAAAAGAGTTAGGGCTTATAGATAAAAATAAATTCAACTTTTTGTGGGTTGTAGATTTTCCTATGTTTGAGTGGGACAAAGAAGAGCGCAGATGGCAGGCGCTTCATCATCCGTTTACTTCGCCCAAAGACGGAGAAGCGCTTACTCAAGATAACGCTAAAAACGCAAAAGCTAAAGCTTACGACGTTGTTTTAAACGGCGTAGAGCTTGGCGGCGGTTCAATAAGAATACACAGAAGCGAAGTTCAAAAACAAGTGTTTGATCTTTTAAATATTACCGACGACGCGGCAAAAGAAAAATTCGGATTTTTGCTTGACGCGCTTACGTACGGCGCGCCTCCGCACGGCGGGGTAGCTTTGGGTTTTGACAGACTTTGCGCGCTTCTTGCGGGCGAAGAATCAATAAGAGAAGTCATAGCGTTTCCTAAAACGCAAAAAGCAGTTGACCCTATGTCTAACGCTCCTGCGGCGGTAAGCGAAAAACAGCTTAAAGAGCTTGGCGTTAGAGTTGTTGTAAAACAACAGCCTGCGGCGGCGCCCGACAAAAAAGAAGCATAATTTTTTAAGAGGTAAAATGGATAAACAAGACAATACGAGTTTTTTTGAGAAGTTAAAGACGGCGGCAAGAAGGCTGGCGCTTGGCTTTGCAAGAAAACTCGGCGAAGAAAAAGAAGAAGCGCCGGCTACAAGAAACATTACAAGTTTTCTTATGACCGACATAAAAATTCCTATTTTTTTATCGGTGGCGCTAACCGTTATTGCGGTTTATTTTATGCTTGTTATGGATTTGGGCGCAGATAACGAGGCATTTCTTTCCGTCGCAATTTTTGTGGTTATTTTAGCGTTATTTTTTGCGGCGCTTACGCGTGAACCCGAAGAAAAAGAGATTTATTGCGATAACGACGCCGTTTCTTTGATGTGCGTTCTTGTTATAACCGGAATACTTACGCTTCAAATATCCAAAGAATACGGCTCGCCGCTTATCTTCCCCGTATCCGCTTTTATCGTAATGGCTGCAATGCTGTTGTCTGTAAGAATTGCTATTTTATACACATTTTTATTTAGCGTTATCGCCGGACTTTTGGTAAATAAAAGACTTGATATATTTTTCTTTATTATCTGCAGCGGGCTTGTAGTTATTCCCGGGATAAGCCGCATAAGAAAAAGATCAGACTTTTTAACTACGGGAATAAAAATTGTTTTTGCAAATGCGCTTACAATAACCATGTTCTATCTTCTTGACGAATATACTACTGCGCAATATGCGCAAAATCTCGTCAACGGAGTATTCGGCGGAGCGCTTTCGGTTCTTGTAATTTTAGTTTTTATGCCGCTGTTTGAAAAACTTTTTTCAAGAACAACAAACATAAAACTTATAGAACTTTCGGATTTTAACAACAGTCTGCTTAAAAATCTTATGCTTGACGCCCCGGGAACGTATCATCACTCGCTTATGACGGCGGTTATCGCCGAACAAGCGGCGGATGCTATCGGCGCAAACTCCATTCTTGCAAGAGTCGGCGCGTATTATCATGATATAGGAAAACTGAAAAATCCGGAGTACTTTATAGAAAACCAAGCGCAGGGCTCTAATCCCCATGACCCGCTTACGCCGGCAATGTCAAGTTTAATTTTAATTTCGCACGTTAAAGACGGCGTGTTTTTAGCTAAAAAAAATAATATTGATAAAGCCATTCTTGATAGCATTCAGCAGCACCACGGCACTACTATAATACGTTCTTTTTATCTTAAAGCTTTAGAAGCCGGCAGCGAGGTTAGCATTGAAAATTTTAAATATCCGGGTCCAAAACCTAAAACCAAAGTTGCCGCAATAATAATGATTGCAGATTCCGCGGAAGCCGCATGCCGCGCGCTTGAAGACCCGACGGTTGTCCGAATTAAAGAAACAGTGGAAAAAATTATAAACAACAAATTCACCGAGGGTCAATTTGACGACTGCCCTATTACGCTTAAAGATTTACAAACCATAAGAGACAGCGTAACATCAACGGTAACCGGCATATACCACGCAAGAATTGAGTATAAAGAAAACAAATAAAATTGAGAATGGAATATTTGAAGCCGGATTGTAATAATATCTATTGGAATTGTTGTAACGAACTTGTTAAATCGTTGTCTTCAATTGTTAAAACAACAAAATTAAAATTGGAAATAAAGTGAAAAATAATTCTCAATTGCAGTTTATTAATTTCCCTGTAAATGAAACTGCTGTTTTAAAAAAAGCGGCTCTTTCCGCTTTGAAATTTGAAAAAGTAAAAAATTATAATATTAATTTTATAATGGTTTCTGACGCGCAGATAAAAAAGTTAAATATAAAATACAGAAAAGTGCGCCGCATTACCGACGTAATTTCATTTCTTGTAGTTCCTCAAAATTTTGCGGGCGATGTTTATATTTCGCGCGGACGCTCTCAAAAAAACGCTAAAAAATACGGCAACACATGGCGTCAGGAGCTTGCGTATCTTGTAATTCACGGAGTTTTGCATTTGTGCGGCTATACGGATTACGACCCCAAAAACAAAACTGAAATGTTTGCAAAACAGGATAAAATTTTTAAATGTTTATTTTTTTAGGCGGTATATCTTTACTATTTTTAATTGTGGTGTCGTCGTGGATTTCCGCGGCGGAAATCGGCATTACAAGCCTTTCAAAATACAGAGTAAAAAAACTTATAGCGCAAAAACCCAATCTTTCAAAACTTCTTTTGTCGTGGCTTAAATCTCCGTATTACCTTTTAACCATTATACTTACGGTCAACGTTGTTTCCGATATGCTTATAAGCTATCTCTCCGCGTCGGTGCTTAGAGATTCTTTTTACATGGTAAATAAATATGTCGTTGAAGCCGTAACGTGGATATTAACCTCTTTTGTGCTTTTGGTTTTTGCGGAAATCGTTCCTAAATTTTACGCGCGCGCCAACTCCGAAAAAATAACTCTTTTTTCAATTCCCATTTTGTCTAAAATATGGCAAATTTCAAAACCGTTTTTATACCCTATAATAAAGCTTACCGAAATAATATCTCCTAAAACTACGGATATTTCGTCTTACGAATTAAGCGAAGAAGAAATTAAATACATTCTTTCCGAGGGCGATAATACCGGCGTAATAGATAAAGAAACAAGCGGCATGCTTGAGAGAACTTTAACTTTCGGCGCGCTGTCGGTAAAAAGAATAGTAACGCCGATAAACGAAATAGAATCGGTAGATTTAGCTCTTGACGAGGAAGATTTTATAGACAGAGCCGTTGAAACGTCGCGCAGCAGAATTCCGGTATATAATGAAAGCAAAGAAAATATAATAGGTTACATTCATATTAAAGATATTCTTGAAGCGCTTAAAAACCATAAAGGGCGTTCCGTTAAATCTCTTATAAAACCTCCGTATTTTGTTGACGAAAATAAAAAAATAAGCGATTTGCTTAAAGAGTTTAAAACCGGAAAAACGCATATGGCTTTTGTTAAATCTAAAACCGAAAACATAACAGGAATAGTTACTCTTGAAGACGTTTTAGAGGAAGTTGTAGGCGGAATTATAGACGAATACGAGTTTGCGCGATGAGTATAATTATTATTTTAAAAATCATTTTATTTGTTTTGCTTTTAATAACTTTGGGCGTTTTTAACGGCTCGGAAACCGCTATCACTTCGCTTTCCGGAGCCCATTTAAAAAGGCTTAAAATCAGCCGCCCGAAAAGCGCGTCTTTTATAGCTTTTTGGGAAACAAATACTTACGAAGTTATGACCGCCGTAATTATAGGCATAAATCTTATCGTTGTAGGCATGGGCGTTGTCTGCGCGTCGCTGGCTCCGGAAATAAGCAGAACTTATAAAATAAGTTTGCGCGCGGTAAATGTTGCGCTGCCGGCAGTTTCCATAATTTTGGCGCTTGTGCTTGGAAACATTTTTCCTAAAACTTACGCCCGTTACAACGCTGAAAAAGTAAGCGCCGCAACTCTTCCGTTAATTGTTCGGTTTGCAAAAGTATTTGCTGTTGTCGTCAGATTTTTATCCGGAATTTCAAATGAAATTATGAAGTTTTTGCCTAAAAGAAAAGAAAGCCGTTCCGTAAAAGCAGATGAAATAGATTTTCTTCTTTCAAATGAAAACACGTCTCCGCTTGAAAAAGACGCAAGAAAGCTTGTAAGCAATATTATGGATTTTGCCGAGAGAAGAGTCTCTCAGGTTATGATTCCCCGTCAGGGAATTTTCGCCGTGGACATTGCGGAGAAAAAAGAAGACCTAATAAACAAAATTGTAGAAAATAAATATTCGCGAATTCCTATTCACAGAGAAAATCTTAATAATATTTTAGGTATTATATACAGCAAAGATTTAGCCGTTGCGCTGCGAAATTCCGAAGTTATAGTTTTTGAAGATTTGATAAGACCCGTTTATTACGTGCCCGAAAGCGCGCAGGTAAGCGAAGTTTTAAAAGAGTTTAAAACCGGACACCAGCATATTGCCGTCGTCGTTGACGAGTTCGGTTCTACCGTGGGCATAGTTTCCATTGAAGATTTGCTTGAAGAAATAGTAGGCGAAGTTTTTGACGAATACGACAGCGATATTTATGAAAAAAATATTATGCCTTACGGCGACAACGCATACCTTGTGCAAGCGCAGGAATCGGTGTTGAACATAAATAAAGAAATAGATATAAATATTCCCGAAGAAGAAAGTTATTCTACTCTTGGCGGTTGGCTTTTGGAAGTTTTCGGCAAAATTCCAAAACGCGGCGAGAAAACGGCGTGGAATAACTACGAGATAGAAATTCAGGACGCCGATAATAAAAAAATTAACGTGGTTGTTATAAGAAAGTCGGGAGTTAAAAATTAAGTGTATTACCAAATTAAAGCTTTAGTTTTAAACTCTTCGCAAAGCAGCGAATCGGACAAGCATGTTACTCTCTACACTTATCAGTGGGGAAAAGTAAAAGCCGTTGTTCCAAGCGCAAAAAAAATAGCCGCTAAACTTAACGCCGCAACAGAACCTCTTACCGAGAGCGAGCTGATGGTTTTTCAAAATCATCAGTCTGTTCGTCCTAAAGTTACCGGAGCGCAAATTATAAATAATAATTCAAAAATAAAAACGGATTTTAAAAGAAATTTATACGCGTTGTATGCTTGCGAAGTGTGCGATAAACTCGCGCCGTTTAACTTTGAAAATTCCGATAAATACGAACTTCTCGCCCGCGTTTGGGAAGTTCTCGCCGACTGTAAATTTCCGCAAAGAGCGGTAGTGGCGTTTGTTTTAAGATTTTTAAAACTTTCGGGATACGGCTTTGCCGACTACCTTAAAAATAATGCATCTTTAGATAAAAATACGGAATTGCTGATAAGAAAACTTTCAAACTGCCGCGGAGAAGATGTAGATAACATCGGCGACATAGACGACAATAAAATATGGCTCTACGTTGAAACATACCTGACAAACTACGTTAAACGCCCGTCCGTTGGGGTTTTTCTTAAAAAAATAAATTTAACGTAGCTGCCTTTGCCGTTTAAAATTGCTATAATTATTGACTAATCGCACAATATAAATATCCGGAGATTTTATGAATTTTCAAGACATAATTATGACTTTGCATAAGTTTTGGGCGAAACAAGGATGTCTTATATGGCAGCCGTATGATTTGGAAAAAGGCGCGGGAACTTTTAACCCTGCAACTTTTCTAAAAACGCTTGGACCGAAACCTTGGAATGTAGCATATGTTGAGCCGTCAAGGCGTCCTACCGACGGAAGATACGGCGAAAATCCTAACAGGCTTCAGCACTATTATCAGTTTCAGGTAGTTATGAAACCTGCTCCGAAAGATATTCAGCAAATTTATCTTGAAAGTTTAAAAGCCATAGGTCTTGACCCTAAAAAACACGATATAAGATTTGTTGAAGACGACTGGGAATCTCCGACGCTTGGCGCGTGGGGGCTTGGCTGGGAAGTTTGGATAGACGGAATGGAAGCAACTCAGTTTACGTATTTTCAGCAGGTTGGCGGAATTAATTTAAACCCGATATCCGTTGAAATAACTTACGGAACCGAACGCCTTGCCATGTATGTTCAAAAGAAAAACAGCGTTTACGATTTGCAGTGGACTGATGATGTAACATACGGCGACGTTCATCTTGAAGACGAAAAACAGTGGTCGTCGTATAATTTTGAAAAAGCGGATACGGAAATGCTCAAAAGACATTTCAACGATTGGGAAAAACAGGCGCAAGCGCTTGCGACGGACAATTTGCCCTTGCCCGCTTACGACGCTGTTATGAAATGTTCGCATCTGTTTAATTTGCTTCAGGCAAGAGGCGCAATAAGCGTTTCCGAGCGAGTAGCTTATGTTTTAAGAGTAAGAACAATCGCAAAACTCGTTGCCGAAGGCTACCTGAAAATGATTGAAGGAGACGTAAAATGAACCGTCAGGAACTCAACGACGCTTTGCTTGAAATAGGAACGGAAGAAATTCCTTCGTCATATATTGAACCTGCCTTAAAACAAATCGGCGAACTTGCGCAAAAAAAGTTTGCAGCCGCGGGTTTAAAATATACTGATATAAAAACTTACGCCACGCCGAGAAGGCTTGTTCTTTACGTTTCAGATCTTGCCGCAAAAAGCGAAGACAAAACGGAAGAATTATTAGGACCTGCGCTTTTGGCGGCAAAAGACGCCGCCGGCAATTGGACGCAGGCGGCAACGGGGTTTGCCGCAAAAAACGGAGTAAAGCCGGATAACCTTGAAATTAAAAAAACCGACAAAGGCGACAGATTATGTTTTGTTAAAAAATTGAAAGGCGAGAAAACAGAAAAACTTCTTCTAAATATTTTTCCCGAAATAATAAAAAACATATATTTTCCAAAAACTATGATTTGGGAAAGCTCCGGTTTCAAATTTGCAAGACCCGTGCGAAACATTATAGCTTTATACGGTAAAAAAACAGTTAAATTTAAAATTGCCGACGTTGCAAGCGGCAACTGGACTATAGGTTTGCACGCTGTTGATAAATCTAAAATAAAAATAGATTTACCTAAAAATTATCTTGTTAAACTAAAAAATAAACACGTTTTGGCAGACCAAAACGAGAGAAAAGAAACTCTAAAAAAGTCTCTTGAAGAGTCCGTTAAAAGCGCGGGCAGCGTTATTTACGACGATAATCTTACGGACGAAGTAAATTATCTCGTAGAATTTCCTACGGCCGTTTTGTGCGAATTTGACAAACGTTATCTTGAACTTCCGCCGGAAGCGCTTACGGTGTGCATAAAGAAAAGCCAAAAATGTTTTGCCGTAAACGATAAAAACGGAAAATTTTCAAATTATTTTATAGACGTTAAAAACGGCGTTTCAAAATATCAGGAAGTAGCCCGCGAAGGGTATGAAAAAGTCGTAGGCGCGCGTCTTTCCGACGCTGAATTCTTTTATAAAAACGATTTAAAAAAAGGTTTAGACGCAAATGCGGAAAAACTTAAAGGCGTTGTATTCCACAAAGAAATAGGAACGGTTTACGAAAAAAACGAACGCGTTAGAATATTGTCCGTTTTTATAAATAAAGAGTTCTGCGCGCAAGTTGACGGAAAACTTTTAGACAGAGCCGTCGTTTTATCAAAGGCGGATTTAGTAAGCGAAATGGTTTTTGAATACGGCGAACTTCAGGGCGTTATGGGTAAAATCTACGCTAAAAAAACCGGCGAAAACAACGACGTGGCGGATGCCGTTGAACAACACTACTGGCCGCTTAGCGCAAGCGGGGAACTTCCTAAAAATAATATCGCGCTTATTATTTCAATTGCCGATAAACTTGATACTCTTGCCGCAAATTTTGCCGTAGGTCTTGAACCTTCCGGCTCGGCAGACCCTTACGGTTTACGCCGTGCGGCGATAGGTCTTATAAGAATGATATTTGATAAATTTCCAAATGTAAATTTAAACGATGTTGTAAATAAATCTTTTGAACTTCTTCCGGAAAAAGTTAAAAATAATCAAAAGTTCGCGCAGGCAAAAGAAAGATTTGTAAATTTTTTGTGGCAGAGAATAGAAAGTATTTTTGAAGGTCTCGGCTACCTTTCCGGCGACATTAAAGCGGTTTCTTCAGCCGCAAAGAATTCAGGACTTCAATATTTGGGAAATTTACAGCTTAAGCTTGACGCTTTGAAAACCGCAAAACAAAAAGGCGATTTTGTTTCAATAGCCGAGGTTTTTAAAAGAATCAACAACATTTTAGCGCAGGCAAAAAAACAAAACATTGAAATTTCAAATTCCGTTAATCGGGAACTTTTACGCGATGACGCGGAAAACGCTCTTTACGCATCGTCGCAAAAAATTAATTCTCAAACGCAGGAATATATATCTGCAAAAAATTACGATAAAGTTTTTGACAAGGTTCTTGAAATAAAGCCGGACATAGATAATTTTTTTGCAAAAGTAATGGTAATGGCGGAAGACGAAACAATAAAGAAAAACAGATTTGCCCTGTTAAATTCAGTAAAATCAGTTTTTGACGGTTTTATTGATTTTTCTTTAATAGTAAATTAATATATAGCTTTTAATATCATGCATTGCGTAACAAAATGCTGTGTCATTGCGATGAAAATCGCAATCCATGTTTACTAATATGACAAAACAATATTATGTTTATATCATTAAAAACAGACTAAGGGGAACATTATATATTGGTGTAACTAACGACATAGCAAGAAGAATGTATGAGCATAAAAATAAATTAATAGAAGGTTTTAGTAAAAAATATTCATTGGACAAATTGGTTTATTGTGAAATTTGCGATGATATCAACTCGGCACTTAGAAGAGAAAAGATCTTAAAAGAATGGAAAAGGGTTTGGAAAATTGAGTTAATTGAACAATCAAATTCTAATTGGAATGATTTAATTGAAAATGACGTTATAATCAAATGAAAATGGATACCGGCTTTCGCCGGTATGACAAAATCATAATATATTCTCTCACTGTAGTTGGTAAAAAAATAACTATTTCCCCCGTCCCCTTGACCTATTTTCATTTGTCATACCGTTGGAAAACGATATCCATTTTATTTGATCATTTGTTTTCCAAAACTTTTTTGACGGCGGCGGAAATTCGTTTTCCGTCGGCGGCGCCGTTTAGGGCGGCGATTGCGGCTTTCATAACGACGCCAAAACTTTTGTCTGCGCTGGCGTCGGCTGCCGCTTTAACTTTTGCGAAAAGGTCGTCGTCGGTAATTTCTGAGGGAAGATATTTATTAATAACGTCAATCTCTCGTTTTTCTTTGTCAATTAAATCTTGTCTGCCGCCTTTTTCAAAACTCTCAATGGATTCTTTTCTTTTTTTAAGTTCGCTTCTTAAAACTTTTAAAATTTCATCGTCGGTAATTTTGATATTTTTCATATCGCGAATATTAATTTCGTTTAAAATTCCGCGAACCACGTTGAGCTTTTCAATATCTTGGGCTTTCATGTAAATTTTTAAATCTTCTTTAAGTTTGTTAATCATTTATAATTCTCCTTATAGTAAAAGCAGAGCCTGCTTCAATATTATATTTGTCGGCGTCGCCGGCGCTTAATTCTATAACTGTGTCCGCATAAAACGCGGGGGAATAAATTTTAAGTTTATCGTCTTTTGCTCCGGGCTGGGGCTGCGCGTTTTTTGTAACCGATACAACTTTGTCGGCGTTAATCCAGATAATATCTATGGCAAACTTCATATCTTTCATCCAAAAAGCCAACGGCGACGGGTAATCAAAAAAGAAAATCATTCCATCGTTAGGAATTGTATCTCTGCCGGATAAACCTTTACGTTTGGCTTCGGGGCTTTTAACGGTAAACAACTTTAAATTGGCGCCGGCAAGTTTAACTTCTAAAATAGAATTATCCTGCGCGTTTCGCGAGAAAGTTTTATTTTTGTTTGAAGTGTCAGCGCAAGCCGCCGCCGCTATGGAAAATAAAAGCATAGTCAAAAATATTTTTTTCATTTTATTTTTCTTTATTATATAAAAACCTTTCTTATATAGCAAAAAATAGCTATACTATATAAGATGAGAAAAATTATTTTAACAGCTGTTTTATCTTTTCTTTTTTGCGGAGAAATTTTTGCGGTTTCCGCGTCTCCGGCGTTGTTTGACGCGCTGCAGCCGGACGGAGAAAAAGTTTCTTTGAGAGTTCAAGGCGATGAATTTTATCACTGGACTGAAGACAAAGACGGATACACTGTTATACAAGATACTCCCACCAAAGAGTGGCGTTACGCGCGCCGCGGCGTAAACGGCAAACTTGAAAAAACGCAATACAAAGTGAGCGGGAGGGTAAATCCGGCGTCGCTTAGTTTTAACAAGCATGTTAAAGCCGAAGGGTTTCAAAATATTGCAAATTCCCGCAGAGCTTTAATGCTCTCCGACGACAAAAACGTTTACAAAGAATCTCTAAAAAAATCTGCCGCAACAAAAGCAAATCTTTTAAAATCTTCGCCGCAGCTTTCGGGTAGTCCGACGGTTTTTAAACACCTTGTGCTGCTTGTGGCTTTCTCCGATAAACCTTTCAGATTGTCAAACCCCGAGCAAGTTTTTTTAGATTTTTTTGATAAAGCAAATTACACCGATTACGGCGCGTTGGGTTCGGTTAACGATTTTTATAACGCGTCGTCTTACGGTCAGCTTCAGGTTGAAAGCGTTGTTTCGCCCGTTATCACTTTAAGCAGCACATCGGGTTATTACGCGGGCGCAAGCGGTACTTTATATGCCCGTCAAATGGTTCAGCAGGCGCTTGTTTTACTAGACGCTTCACACACTTTTGATTTTGCCCAGTTTGATCAAGACGGCGACGGGCGCATAGATTTTATAACTGTAGTGCATGCCGGCGGCGGTATGGAAGCGGGCGTCAGCGACGCAATATGGTCGCATAAGTGGAATATATCTCCTTTTTTTACGACATGGGACGGCAAAAGAATTTCCTCCTATAACACAATTCCGGAATTAAGAGGTTCTAACGAATCTGCCGCGCAAATTTCAAGAATAGGCGTAGCCGCTCACGAACTTGGACACGCAATGCTTCATCTTCCGGATTTATACGATACAACTTACGCCAGCTACGGCGTGGGAAATTACGACATTATGGGCGGCGGCAGCTGGAACGGTCCCGGAAGCGACGGCAGTTCTCCGGCGTTATTTAGCGCGTGGACTAAATATTTTTCAGGTTTTATAGACCCTGTTGAAATAAGTTCATCGTCTTACTTTTCGCTTCCCGCGGCGGCTACAGATCAAACCGCTTTTTACAAATTCAGCGGCCCGCAGTTTCGTTTTAACGAGTATTACCTCATAGAAAACAGGCAAGGCATAGGCTTTGACCAATATCTTCCCGGCAGCTCAAGAGGCGTGCTTATTTGGCACGTTGACGAGCGGAAATTAAACAACGGCGACAACAATGACCCTTCTCATTATTTGTTAGATTTGCAGGAAGCCGACGGGTCTAACGGTTTAGCTGTAAATTTAAGCAAAGGCAGGGACAGTTTTTATTACCGTAACAATAATAATCCGCAATTTACAAATACTTCAAACCCGTCAAGCATAGGCTGGGACGGTTATCCGGCGGATATTGCAATAAGCCAAATTTCAGCAACCGGCTCCACCATGACGTTTAAAGCTTCTCGAAAAATAACCATATCAAGCGTAACTCAAAACGTTGCCGTAAAAACCGTTCCCGTAAATTTCAGTATAACGGGGAATGATTTTCCGTCGTCGGCAACGGTTAAATTAATAAACGGAGCAAATCAGATTTACGCCTCAAACGTAAGCGTTTTAAGTTCAAGCGCAATAAGCGCTTCCGTAACGTTTGCGTCAAGCGCCGCAAGCGGTTTATACGGCTTGCAAATTATAGACAACGTCTCCGGAGATTCTGAAACCAAAACCGGCGTTATGACGGTTTACGCATATCCGCAAGTTACGTCGCTTTCTGCAAATTACGTGCTTTTAAGCGGCACTGCAACCGAGACTATTTACATAGACGTCAACGGAAGCAATTTTGTAAATTCATACACAAGTTTTTATATAAAAAACGATAATAACGGCAGCGTGTTAAATTCTACGGCGTCTTTTGCAAATTCAAATCAAATCAATTTAAATTTTCAGGCTTACATGGCAAATATCGGCACGTGGACTGTTTACATGTCGCCCTATCCCGGCGTTTCTGCCGCGCCCGCTCTTAATTTTTACATAGGCATGTCCAGCGCAGGTCAGCCTATTGACCCGCTTTATGATGTTGAAATTCCGTTTCCCGTAGAGTTCTCAAACGGCGCCGTCGGCACCGGCAGCGCGCTTATAAGGTCTGCAACTTTTAACCCGGGCGTTGTAGTGTCTGTAAGTCAGAATAAAAATCTGCCTGCGGAAAATTTAAACGGTATAAAATTAAAACACACCAATTTAGGCGTAGATTTTTCAGCGTCGGGGCATCAACCCGCAAAAACCATTCTTTTGAAAATACCTTACACTGTTGCGGATATTGCCGGTCTTGACGAAGATTCCCTTGTAATAGCAAGATATCAAAACGGCTCGTGGCTGCCGGTAGTGTCTTCCGTTGTTGATAAACAAAATAAATACGTTTCAGCGCAGTTAGACCACCTTTCAATTTTCGCGCTGATGTCTTTTGCCCACACAACAAATTTAGATAACGTTATAGGTTATCCTAACCCGTTAAAACCGCACAAAGGGCAAGCGTGGTCGCAGGCGACTTTCACAAATTTACCCGACGGAGCGCAAATAACAATATACACAAGCTCCGGCGAAAAGATAACAGCATTACAGCTTGCCGGCGCTATTGCTATTTGGGACGGCAAAAACTCTAATGGAGAATTTGTAGCCAGCGGAGTTTACATGGCGTTAATAAAAGACCTATCCGGTAATAAGAAAGTTATAAAGATTGCAGTTGAAAGATAATAAACTGTAACAAATAGCCCATCTATAATCTAATATATATATCATAGCGTAGAGTGAGTTTTGTAAAAAAGCCCTTGCGGAAAATTGTTGTGGCGATTATACTTCTACAAATATGTTTAGGCTATAGTGTTTGATTATTGTAAGTATGGCAGAAATTAACAACGAGCTATACTCATAAATAGTAAAAAAGCGGTATTGCTTGTAATAGTTGCATGGTTGCGAAAACTCAAACACATATTAGACTTTAGGAAGTATAATTATTTGCGGGCAGCAGCAAATAAAAAATTTCCCATGGAAATTGCAGCTGTAAAAAAAGAGAACAAAATGAAAAAAATATTCAGCAACTCAACTCTACTCTACTCTACTCTACTCTACTCTACTCTACTCTACTCTACTCTACTCTACTCTACTCTACTCTACTCTACTCTACTCTACTCTACTCTACTCTACTCTACTCTACTCTACTCTACTCTACTCTACTCTACTCTACTAACACTCCTCCTAAAGGCGCCGTTTGCTGTATCCTTTCAATCTGTCATTCCGTGCTTGATACGGAATCCATTTTTGAAAATTTTGTTGCAATATAGAAAATCAACTGTTCTGCATTGTGCAGGCGGCAGTTTGATTAAATAAAAAACAGATGGCAGGCTCATCTGAAGAAGATGGAAGATGGCAACCCCATCTTAAAAAAAGGAGAAAAAGGATGCGTAAATTGTTAGGATTGTTTGTAGCAGTAGCATTTGTAGCAACCGCAGCGTCTTCTGTGTTTGCTGCAAGTTCTTCCACTTTCTTTAAAGCGGAATTATCGTTCGCATCAACCTACACAGCGTTTGGTTTTCAGCTTTTGAAAATGGCTGGCAACAAACCTGCGGCAGGCGATGCAGTAGCTCCAAAAATTGACTGGGAACCCGGCTTTAGAGCTCTTCAGCCAGGAAACAGTGATGGTATTACCTATGGACCAGGACAGCCTCAGACATGGTTCTCAAACTCTAAAGTGTATGCAAAACTCACTGTGAAAAGTTTGGCTCCGGGAACAACTGTAAAGTTCTATACTGATAACCAGAATGGAACTGCCAGCGCAACAACTTACAAAGCTAACGCCACATTACTTTCAACCATGGCGTTTCCGTTGACAGTTATGAAAGGATCGGTTCCTATAGACGCTCCGGGTCTTCCTTTGGCTTACAGAGTTGTAGATTCTTCTAAAAACATTGCTCTTACAACCGCAACACCTTCAGCAGGAGTGGCATATAATACTATTACAAGTATTGATCAGATTGATTTGAACATTGGTCAAATCATTTATGGTCTATATGCAACTGTTGACAAAAAGAACCCTACTTTCACAGCTGATGCCGGCGAGTATGCTATCATAGCGACTGACCAGGGTCTTAGAACAGGTTATGGTGCGCTTCCGGGCGAAATTCATTATGCTTATCCTACCGGTGATGCGTATTTCTTCTTCGCGACATCTGCATTTGACGCGAAAGTTGCTCACAGATACGGAACAGATAAGTTGACTTTGGAAGTTATCACAGAATAAGTTTTTGTTTCTCTTTTCAGAGGCGGGTTTACCCGCCTCTGAAAGAGGTCAGATATTGCACTTTTTGTCATACCGTGCTTGACACGATATCCAAGTTAACTAAAAATGGATTCCGATTTTCATCGGAATGACAAATCTAATTGTGGTTATTTATTGTTATGCCAAATTTATTTCAGCATCTGCAGCTTTGCGGGTGTTAAAACAAGTTTAGAACAAAAGACAAAAAACGACTAAGTGACACAAAGGGAGTAAAATTGAAAAAGTTATTGTGTTTTTCTCTGTTAATGTTATTTGTTTGTTCCGCTCACGCCACTTTAAGTGTGTATCCGTCAAGAATTGACGCAAAAGTTGCCCAAAACGATACGCTTTCTTCAGAGTTTACTATTACCAATAATTATGACGGCGACATTGAAGTTACCGTTGCTACTCAAGACTGGAATACCTATAAAGGCAACGGTGAGTTAGATATTAATTCTTGGCTTACTGTTTCTCCTAAAACTATAAAAATTAAACAAGGCGGCGCCGCCAAAGTAAAATACATTATAAAAACAAACAGCTCAATGAAAGGCTCTGTTTCCGGACAAGTGTCTTTTTCTTACATGCAGCCCGGAAATGAAATGCTTAACATGAGAATGAGTTTCCCTGTGTATTTAACCATACACGGCACGGAAAAAATAGACTACGAAATAGGTAAAATATCATTTTATAAATCACAGCTTTCCGACAAAGAAATAAAACTTCAGTTTGCCATAAAAAATAACGGAAATATTCATCTTCGCCCTCAAGGTCTTGTAAATATATATGACAATAAAAATAACCTTGTTCAAACAACAAAAATAATTTCAACATACCCAATTTACGCCGAAAGCGAAAGAGGCGGTTTCCACGCAGAAATACCGGACGTAAATATAAAACCCGGAAAATATACAGCTGAAATTGTTTTAGAAAATTCAGGCATAACTGTAACAAAAAAAACGCAATTCAGATTGAAAAAAGACGGAAGCGTTACGCAATAAACGGCAATTGGCAGCGATAAAAAATTAATTAAAAAGAAAACCTAAAAATGTTTAAAAAAATATTATTCTTATTATTATTTATGTGCGCATTTGTTACTTTTGCACACTCGCAATATGCTTATACCGTTAATATCGGCAGAGATGTTTACGGCGCGTTTTCCGATTTTATTCCGGGCGGAACTTTTAACTGGACTAATCAAGTTAGCAGCGATGTCGGGGGGGATAAGCTGTCGTCGTGGTCCGGTAACGGAAACACTGGCTCGCAAGGAGGAGACGGATATGAAGGCGCTTATTGGTTCAGAATTACCGGCGGCGCAAACGGCGGCGGGGTCAGCTTTTCCTCTAATCAAGATATGTCTGAATATTATGGCGGAACATACGAGTTTTATGTAAAAGCGGATTCAGCGCAAAATCTTGTAGGCACCCAAATAGGGTTTACCGCAGGCGGCAATAGAGTTGTAACTTTTGATTGGCTTGAAACTAACGGTTATCTTCCCGCGGGCTGGCAGGACGACGCTTGGCATAAGGTTATTCTTCCTTTAGATTCAACGGTTTTTACCGGATTGACTGCGACAAGTTTACAAAGCGTCCAATATGTTTTGTTTGCATGGTCTGTTGGCGGCGGCACAGTTTTAGTAGATAACGTTTTATGGAAAAAACCGGGTGCGCCTACAACAGGGGAAACAACCACGCTTTCTGTTGTCATGAAAGAAAGGGAAGATCAAAGTTTGTCCACTTCAAGCGTAATTACTTGGAAAAATATTAATTCTCAAAATATTCCGACTGGTTTTCAGGTTGCGGATCAGTATATTGAACTTGAATTTTCAGATTTTAATCCCGCGGATTCTTGGTATCTTATGGTTTATACAGACGTAACGTCGCCTTCTTCAAGTATAGTTTATACAGGTCCGTCCGCCGACATAGCGGGACCTCCTTCTTACCCGTTTAACGGCGTCATTCCGAAAAACTCCGGAATGGTGTCTGAAAACGGACAAAAAATAGCTCCTATGTTGTGGAGCATAAAGAAAGTTTATTATCCTACAAGCCAAAACGATAACGTAGATTTGCTTTGGGATGCAGGTTGGTATGGAATGATGGATAAAACATCAACTCTATTTTCTACAACATACGGCGCGGCTAATCCTGCAATAGGCTGGAGTTCTGCGCAAGGTTTTAAGTGGCGTTGGTATGATAATCAGTTTGAAGCAAATTCCGTATCTTGGTCAAGCGTTTTTTCCGTTCATTTGGGGAAAAAATTATTTTTGTATTTTGCTGTTGATATGGGGCTTACGTCAATGGCCAATTATGTGTGCAATACTATAACTTTAGATTTTATAATAGAATAAAAACATGAATAAAAAACTTTTATCATTTATTCTAATAGCAATGTTTACTGTTTGCGGAGCGGCTTTTGCTCAGACAAGCACAATTGACACTTACAAAGCGGAAATTTCTTTTGCGCTTGTTCCGGCTACTTCTACGACTATTAATTTCAATTATACTCCCGTAACAAGAATTGCGGTAAACATGCGTAAACTTGTTGCCGCGGGCAGCGTTGTTGTTGGCGGCGGCGCGTATATTTCAAGCATTGCTCTTGAATATTACACAAAATACGACGCTACTGTTTATTATGTGCCTGTTAGCAATATTAAACGTTCAGATGCAACTACGTGGGCTTTTGTTGCTCCGGCCGTGGAAATTCCTCTTGCAGTGCCGGAAAACGAAGATGAAATTTATTACAGACTTGTCGCGGAAACTACCGACGGAGCTTTTGCGTATTTTCCAAGCACAAGTTCCGCGTCTGCGTATCAAACGGCAAAATTATATACTACGGAACCTAAATTGCTTCATGCCGCGGACGGCACGCTTGTTCAGCAGCACGGCGACCAAACAAGAGCCGATTCTAAAATATCGTTTCCCGCGGGAGCGCTTACGGGAACTACCAATTTTTCTATTAAAGAAATATATTCCGACAGCGATATTCACGTAAGCGAAATTCACAGCGTTACAAACGAGCCTCATAAGCCTGTAATTACTTATCATTTACAGCCGACAAATTTTACCGTGGCAAATCCGGCGCTTATGCCAAGCGTAACTTTGTATTACGGCGATTTGCCTAAAAACGTAAACGATATTCAGGTTATGTTTCTTGACGGTAACAATAAATGGAAAAACGTAAACTTTACAAACGATACGACAAATAAAACAGTAACTGTAAATTTAGCGCTTACCGGCACGGCTTTTGGACATTACGCAATTTTAGACAAAGTTCAGCTTACCGACAACGATTACAGACCGGACGAGAATACAATAAAGCCCGGCGACGAAATGCAGTTTAAAAATCTTCAGGAAGGCGATACGGTTACAATATTTAACATGAGAGCAAAAATTATAAGAACCTTGTCCGCCCCGCCGTTTATTTGGGACGGCAAAAACGACAGCGGCTCTTACGTAGAACCCGATATGTATCTGTATCAGATAAGAGTAAACGGCAAAATAATCAGCGGCGTAATATCCTTCATAAGATAATTGGAGACGGGGGTATTGACCCGAATTTACGGTGCGAAGAAATTTAATAGTTTTAAGCGGATTGTTAGCGTATGTTCAGTGTGGCAGCGGAGCTGGACAGACATTATGGTAAGATGCTCCGTCTCAATGGCACGAAGCGAGTTGATGTTAAAACGCATGGGAAATAAAATGAACACAATAAGAGTTTTTGCGTTATTATTCATAGTTTCCATTTTTAGCGTTTGCGCGCTTGCTGAAAACGTTCGCTGGGTTAGCGAATCTAAAGCATATACGCCTGTTGCAGCCGGCGATAGTTCTTTTGATAAAACAAAAACCGTGTTAAATAATACGTTTCCTTATCACAATGCCGACAGAATCCGCCTTTCCGGTGATAGCTATAAACCTGCAGGCAGGAATTATATAGCGGGAAGCGCCATACAATTTAACAATCTTGAGTCCGGAGATATTGTAGTTATATTTAAAACATCCGGTTCCGAAGTTGCAAGATTGACAGCTCCTCCATATATATGGTATGGAAAAAAAGGGACTAATAATTCGGGCTCATATGTTGAAAGCACCTCATATATATGTCAAATATATGTTAACCCATGGGGTCATATTGCAGACGCTACAATAGGTATTATTAGATAAGTAAAAATAAAATGAAAAAAATAAAAATATTAACATTATTGTCCATAGCGCTTTTATTTAGCGCATCCGAAGGCTTTGCGTGGTTTTCTACAACGTATTGGGGCGTTAGAGCTCTTGGTATGGGCGGCGCTTTTACGGCGGTTTCTAACGATGCCAGCGCGCCTATTTACAACATTGCCGGCGCAGGGCTTATGAGAGCCGTTGAAGTTACCGGAATGACGTCAAAACTTTTTGCCGGCATGAGCGGCGTAGAAATAAACGATAATTATCTCGGCGCGGTTGTGCCTATAAGTCAGGCTGTCGGCACTCTTGCGGCTGGCTGGGGACATTTCGGCGGCGTAGGCGTGCGAAGCGAAGATACGTTTTACGCGGGCTATGCAAGAAATTTAAACGATATATTGGAATCAGACTGGGTTAAAATTGCAATAGGCGTAAGCGCAAAATATTTGAAACAGTCCAACAATTATCACGGCGACACTTTAACAAACGGCGCAATAGCTGTTGACGCCGGAATCATTGCAAAATTTTCTAACGGATTCTCTATAGGCTACAGCGGGAAACACCTCAACAGACCTGACATGGGCTTTTTTGAAGAGTATCACATACTTAACGCCGACGTTTTGGGTTTGGCGTATTATAACGAAGTTTTGCCGCTGTTGTCGCTTCCGAAATTTACAATTGCCGTAGATTATCAGGTTAGAGGCGGCGAAGACATATTAATGTTTGGCGCCGAAACAAGAGTTATAGACGGAGCTTTGGCTTTAAGGGCAGGTAGCTGGGGCGACCAAATAAACCTCGGGCTTGGATACGAATTAAAGCTTGGGGAAGAAGCTTTGCTTATAGACTACGCTTTCGGTATGCCGCTTGACGTTCAAGAAACCATAGGTTCTCACTTTTTTAGTTTAGGCTACAGATTCGGCAGTAACAAAGAGCCGGAAAGAGTTAAAAAACCGGAAGAAGTTCAATCAGAGCAGCAAGAAGCGCAAAAGAAAGCCGACGAAGAAGAAAAAGCCGAAGATTTTGACGCCGCTGCTTACTTGCTTGGTCAATAAAATAAAAACTAATTTGACGTTTATTGTAAAATTTTATAATATACTTATAACTTAATAGTCTTCGGGGAAGGTGAGAAAGACAGAAGGTCTTTCAACTCCTTACCGGCAGTGAAAAACATCGTTGTTTGTAAATGAAACGAAGTTTTAAGTCTGCGACTCCGCCGGAACAATGTTCCAAAGCGGACTGAATCAGTGAAACTCTGATACCGACGGTAAAGTCCGGATGAGAGAAGATAAAATATTGTATAATTGCGCAACCCCCGAAGCATTCATATGCTTACGGGTTTTTTTATTTATGAACAAAAAATACATGAAAATTGCTATAGAGCTTGCTAAAAAAGGGAAAGGAAAAGTTTATCCGAATCCTTTGGTTGGCTGCGTTATTGTTAAAGATAATAAAATAGTAGGCAAGGGCTGGCATCAATATTTTGGCGGCAACCACGCGGAAATAAACGCCTTGACGGACGCCGGCAGCGCGGCGCGCGGCGCGGATTTATACGTTACCCTTGAACCGTGCAACAGCTTCGGCAAACGTCCTCCGTGCACGCAGGCAATTATTAAAGCTGCAATAAAGCGCGTTTTCTTTGCAGTAAAAGATCCTAACGTTTCTAAAAGCCGCGAGATTCTTGAAAAAAACGGCATTGAAGTTTGCGGCGGGCTTTGCAATGCTCAAGCTAAAGTTCTTATAAAAGATTATTTAAATCATTTGAAAATAAAACCGCGCGTTAGCGTGAAAGCCGCTATGACTCTTGACGGTAAAATTGCAACCGAAACTTTTGATTCTAAATGGATAACGTCGCAAAAATCGCGAAATTTTGTCCACAGTTTAAGAAGCAAATACGACGCCGTTTTGGTAGGCTTTAATACGGCATTACAGGATAACCCAAAACTTACGTCGCACGGCAAAGGAAAAAATCCCGTAAGAGTCGTTATAGACGAAAATTCCAACATCCCCAAAAATTACAACATATTCAATTCATCTGCCCCCACCATAATTATTTCCGGTCAAGGGGACGGGGGTGTTGATTTTGGAGCGGCTAAGAAAAATTTTAAGGTTATTATAAAAAAATTAAATGATATAGGGCTTAAAACAATTCTTATTGAGGGCGGAAGCGGTATAATTTCATCCGCAATATTTTCAAAATGCGTTGACGATATATATTTGTTTGTGGCTCCTAAAATTATCGGCGGAAAAAATGCAATTTCTGTTGTCGGCGGTAAAGGCGTAAAGAAAATAGCCGACGCCGTAAATGTAGAAGATATGCGCGTGAAAAAAATCGGCGGAGATTTGTTGATAACAGGGAAGCTGAAAAATAAGCAATAAGTATGATGTTTTTGTTTGTCATTGTGCGATTAACGCGGATTATAATTTTACGGAGTGATAAATGTTTACGGGAATTATTGAAGATATCGGCATAGTAAAATCTATATCGTCGTCGGAAATTGTTATTGAGACAAAGCTTGGCGATATAAAAGTAGGCGACAGCGTCAGCGTTAACGGGGTTTGTTTAACAGCTGTGCATATTTTGCCTGGAGTTTTTAGCGCGGATTACAGTCCCAATACCGATAAACTTACAACTATGTCTTTGCTGAAGCAAAATTCAAAAGTAAATTTGGAAAGGGCTTTGCGGCTTTCTTCGCGCCTTGGCGGACACATTGTAAGCGGGCATGTTGACGCTACGGCTAAAATTTCAAGCGTTGAAAAAGTCGGCGGATTTTATAAGTTAAAATTTTCAGCAGGAAAAAATATTACAAATTATTGCGTTGATAAAGGTTCTATAGCCATAGACGGAATAAGTTTAACGCTTGCGGCGGTAAATGAAGCGGGTTTTGAAATTTTTATAATTCCGGAAACTTTTAATAATACAATTTTAAAATTAAAAAAAGCGGGAGATTTTGTAAATGTTGAGACGGACGTTTTTGCAAAGTATTTGGAAAAGTTTTCAAAAAATAAAGGTTCCGAAGGTTTGACTTTGGAAATGTTAAAAAATTTTTAAAAGTAAAGGGCTAAATATGAAAACAGAAAAAGATAAAGTTTTTACGTCGGTTGAAAGCGCCGTTAAAGACATTCAATCCGGAAAAATGGTTATTGTTGTGGACGACCCAGGGCGGGAAAACGAGGGGGATTTGGTTTGCGCCGCGCAAAAAACTACTCCGGAAATTATTAATTTTATGACGAAATATGCGCGCGGACTTATATGCGTGCCAATGAAACACGAGAGGCTTGAAGAATTAAAAATAGAAAATATGGTGGATAATCCTACGGAAAAGAAGGGCTGTTCTTTTACGGTTTCCGTAGATTATCGTTTGGGAACCACTACCGGAATTTCCGCTTGCGACAGGTCTCTTACGGTTAGAAAACTTATAGACAAAAATGCCAAACCGCAAGATTTTGCGCGTCCCGGTCATATATTTCCTCTGCGTTATAAAGACGGAGGCGTTTTAGTGAGAACCGGACACACGGAAGCGGCGGTAGATTTAATGGAACTTGCCGGACTCAAACCCGCTGGAACAATTTGCGAAATAATGAATGACGACGGAACAATGTCCAGAATGCCGGACCTTATAAACTTTGCAAAAAAACATAAATTAAAAATTGTAACTATAGCGGAACTTATAAATTATCGCCGTCAAAATGAAAAACTTGTAAAAGAAATCGTAAGCGTAAATTTTCCTACAAAGCACGGCGAATTTAAGCTGACTCTTTTTGAAGATACCGTTACGAAAGATTCGCATCTTGCGATAATAAAAGGAAATGTTAAAGGCAAGCAAAACGTTTTGGTGCGCGTGCATTCGTCGTGCGAAACCGGCGATATTTTTCACTCGTTAAGATGCGATTGCGGCGACCAGCTTGAGACGGCGCTTAAAGCTATTGAAAATGCGGGTGTCGGCGTTGTTTTGTATATGCACCAAGAGGGAAGAGGCATAGGGCTTGCAAATAAACTGAAAGCGTATCAATTGCAGGAACAAGGTCTTGACACCGTTGAGGCAAACGTTGCTCTTGGTTTTGCTCCTGATTTAAGGGATTACGGAATAGGCGCGCAAATTTTGTCCGAACTCGGCATGAAAAGCATTAACCTTATGACGAACAATCCGAGAAAAATAGTAGGGCTTGAAGGATACGGTTTGAAAATTGCAAAAAGAGTTCCGGTAGAAATTTGTCCGACAAAATCCAATAAAAAATATTTGAAAACGAAGAAAGAAAAAATGGGACACATTTTAAAAACAGTTTAGACCGGCAATTAAAAATTACAAAAAGGAGTTTTACATGAAAGTTATTAACGGACAGTTGAAGGCCGACGGGAAGAAGTTTGCTATTGTGGCGTCAAGGTTTAACGAGTTTATAACAAATAAACTTATCGGCGGCGCGGAAGATATTTTAAAAAGGCACGGAGCTGCGGACGCGGATATTTCGCTTACTTGGGTTCCGGGCGCGTTTGAAATTCCGGCTGTTGCAAAGAAAATAGCCGAAAGCGGAAAAGTTGACGCTATTATTTGTTTGGGCTGCGTTATAAGAGGAGCTACTCCTCATTTTGATTATGTTGCGTCGGAAGTTTCAAAAGGCGTTGCCAATGTAGGGCTTTCAAGCAAAGCTCCCGTAATTTTTGGCGTATTAACCACTGAAACAATAGAACAGGCTGTTGAACGCGCCGGTACAAAATCCGGAAACAAAGGCGCCGACGCCGCATTAAGCGCTATTGAAATGGCAAGTTTGTATTCGCAAATCTAATTACATTTGCCGCACAGTCTTCTAATTGTTTTTTTAATTAAAATTTGATACAATTTTTAAGTTGTTTAAAAACTAATTTTCATAAAAACAATAAGGAGCGTTACAAAAGATGGCTTTGGTAAAAAAAGAAGTTGTGGAACAGTTTAAAACGCACGCGACCGACACCGGTTCGCCTGAGGTTCAGGTTGCATTGCTTACTTCAAGAATTAAATATCTTTCAGACCATTTTCAGAAATTCCCGAAAGATTTTGCGTCAAGAGTGGGTTTTTTGAAAATGATAGGTCAGAGAAGAAGACTTCTTGACTATATTAAGAAACACGATAAAGACGGCTACGCAACATTGATTAAAAAATTAGATTTAAGAAAGTAAAAAATATTGCCCTTATCTTTGACTTTCAAAGGTAAGGGCATTTATACAAAAAAAGCGGCAAAAAAGCCCAAAGGATGCAAAGAGATTCCGTTTTGCGGAATTTGTTTGGATCTTTTGCGCGTGAGTCGCAAACGGAGAAAAGATGCAATATTTTAAAAAAGAAATTGAAGTAGCGGGAAAAAAATTCGTCGTAGAATCAGGGAAAGTTGCAAAACAGGCAAGTGGCGCTTGCACGGTAACAATCGGCGAAACCGTAGTTTTGGTTACGGCTGTTTCGTCTAAAGAGCCTAAAGTAGGCATAGATTTTATGCCGTTAACGGTTGACTACAGAGAAAGAACTTACGCCGCCGGAAAAATTCCCGGAGGATTTTTCAAAAGAGAAGCAAAACCCAGAGACAGCGAAATTTTAGTAAGCAGAATTATAGACAGAAGCATAAGACCTTTGTTTCCCGAATATTGGAGAAACGACACGCAGATTTCTGCGATAGTTCTTTCTTACGACGGAGTAAACGACACCGAAATAGCTTCCGTAATAGGAACTTCCGTAGCGCTTATAACTTCCGACATTCCTTTCACAACGCCTATAGCTTGCGTGAGAATCGGCAGAGTTGACGGAAAATTCGTAATAAACCCCACAAAAGAAGAACAAAAAACAAGCGATTTAGATTTGCTTGTAAGCGGAACCGACGAAGCCGTTACCATGGTTGAAGCCGCGTCTTTGGAAATTTCGGAAACCGAAATGCTTGAAGCTTTAGAGCTTGCAAGAAATACGGTTAAAGCTATTTGCGAAGTTCAGAAAGCTTTCCCTCAGAAAAAGAAAATTGAAGCTGCCGCTCCCGTTTACAACGCGGCGCTCAAAGCTGATATAGACGCTGAAGCAATTGCAAAAGCCGAAGAAGGCGTAACGATAAAAGATAAAGACGAAAGAGAATCTTTTTGGTCAAATTATAAGAAAGATTTAACCAAGAGACTTCTTGAAAAATATCCGGAAGAACCGGCGTCTGCAATAAGCGCCATACTTGAAGACATATATTATGTTAAAGCAAGAGAGCTTGTATTAAATAAAAAAGTCCGCACCGACGGGCGCGGCTTTGAAGAAATACGCTCCATAACCTGCGAAACTGGATTTCTTCCCAGAGCTCACGGTTCAGCATTGTTTACAAGAGGTCAAACGCAGGCTCTTGTAAGCGTTACCCTCGGAACTCCCGGCGACAAACAGATTTTGGACGAGCTTGCCGGAGAATCTAAAGACAGATTTCTTCTTCACTACAACTTCCCCGGATTTTCTACCGGCGAACCAAGAGGCGAACGTTCTACCAGCAGAAGAGAAATCGGTCACGGCAACCTTGCAAAAAGAGCGTTGAGAGCGGTTCTTCCCAAAGAAGAAGATTTCGGTTATACAATAAGAATAGTTTCGGATATTTTAGAATCCAACGGTTCGTCGTCAATGGCGTCTGTTTGCGGCGGCTCGCTTGCGCTTTTTAACGCCGGCGTTCCCGTAAAAGCTGCCGTTGCGGGCGTTGCAATGGGGCTTATAAAAGAAGGCGACAATTACGTTGTTCTTACCGACATTATGGGTATGGAAGATCATCTCGGCGATATGGATTTTAAAGTTGCAGGAACAAAAAACGGTATTACCGCTTTGCAGATGGATATAAAAATTTCAGGACTTACGCACGATATTTTAACAAAAGCGTTAGACCAGGCAAAACGCGGCAGATTCTTCATTTTAGATAAAATGGATTCCGCAATTTCCGCGCCAAGCAGCGACCTTTCTGTATATGCTCCGAGAATGGAAACGCTTAAAATTCCTCAAAATAAAATCGGCGAACTTATCGGCCCCGGTGGGAAAAACATCAGAAAACTTCAGGAAGCTACCGGCGCAAAAGTTGATATTGACGAAGACGGAACGGTTTATATTTCGGGAATAGATAACGACGGCGTTCTCAGCGCAAAAGCGTACGTTGAATCTTTAACCGTTGAAGTTGAAGTAGGTAAAATATATGAGGGCAGAATTACAAAAATAATGGCTTTCGGAGCGTTTGCCGAAGTGCTTCCCGGAAAAGAGGGATTAATTCACATTTCGCAGCTTTCGGAAAAACGCGTTGCCAAAGTTGAAGATGCGGTAAGCGAAGGCGATACCGTTACGGTGAAAGTTTTAGAAATAGACAAGCAGGGACGCGTAAACTTAAGCATTAAGGCGGTAAACGAAGGAAAGTAAAATGCAGTTAGTAGTTTTTTATCCCATATTTAAGGAATAGAAATGGCTAACAAAGAAATTAAAGATACGGTAAAATCTCTTTACGAGATAATGAAAGACGAAAAAATTCAGGAGCTTGAAGTTAACTCCAAAGATTATAGCGTAGCTATTAAGCGTAAAGACCCTAACGCGGGCGTTTACGTGCAGAAAGACGTTGTTCGCCAGCCGGCTGTCGCGGCGGCGGCTACTGCGGCAAAAGTAAAACAAGATGCGGCGCCTGCATCAAAAGGCGAAACTATAAAATCGCCTATTATGGGCGTTTTTTATCAGTCTCCGTCTCCGTCTTCTCCCGTTTTTGCAAAAGAGGGAGACATTGTGGACGCGGGTAAAACGGTTTGTATTATAGAAGCCATGAAAGTTATGAACGAAATAAAAGCAACTTTTAAAGCAAAAATAGTAAAAGTTATTGCCGAAAACGGAAAACCCGTAAATTCCGGTCAGGATTTATTTGAAATTGAAAAAGTTTAAAATGCCGCAAACAGGTAAAATAAAATGAGCGATATGATAACAAGAATAGGTTTTGCCGCAGGCGAAATATGGAAATACCTCAACGAAAACGGCGAGTCTTCTCCTATAAAAATAAAAGCTAATTTAGGCTTGTCAAACACTATGCTTTACCTTGCTTTAGGCTGGCTTTCAAGAGAAAATAAAGTAAATGTAGAGCAGGTGGATTTTACATACAAAATTTCGTTAAAAAAATAAGCGCTTCGTTTTTTCTGCCGGCGTTTTACGCCGGCAGAAAAAGTTTTAACCGCAGTAAATGAGTTAATCTCCATCCGACGTCCTAAGAGGTTCCTAATGGGGAAGAAAAAAAAGAACAACAAAAAATCTAAAAACGAAAATAAAAGAAAAAAACAAAATCATCAGGATAGAAACAGGGAAGTTTCTGCCCTGTTTTTTATTTTGGCGTCTTTTATTGCAGCGTTTTTGTGCGTTGTTCCGCAAAACGCGGGAATTATCGGCAGAGCTTTTAATAATATTTTTGTAAACGGAATTTTCGGAAGCGCGACTTATATTTTACCGTTTATACTTTTATGGTATTTTATAATACACATAAAAAAATCCGCAGAACTTAAAGAAAGAACGGATTTTATTTGGTCTGTGGCTTTGTTGATATTCGGCTCTCTGGCATTTGAGGCGGCAAGCGTTTTGTTTGCGGCTGCAAACGTTTCCGGCGGCTGGATAGGCAAAACTTTTTATCCTTTTTTTAAAGAACTTTTCGGAGAAGCGTTCGGTTTTGCCGTTATCGTAATTCTGTTTTTATTTTTTACAGCGCGTCTTTTACGTATATGCATAAGCAAAGTTGTTTATAATTTTCTTAAAAATATTAAAGAAGACATTAAAAAACGCAAAGAAGAAAAAGAGGCTGCGGCGCTGAAAGCTCCTAAAATTTTTGAAAATAAATCCGGCTTGCTTCCCGAAATAAAAAAGCTGGAACCGTTTGTTCCGAATATTGTAAACAAGCAAAAAAAAGAAAATTCCGCGGCTGAAAAACAGGCAACGCCGTCAGAGCCGCAAAAGCCGCAGGTAAAACTTGACAGCAAAAGTTTTGACTATAAATTCCCTCATTCGACAATTTTAAAAAACGACGAAACAAAAAGTTTTCATACAAATAAAGATGAGCTTTTAAGACGGGCAGAGCTTCTAAGAAGCACTCTTGCGGATTTCGGCATACCTGCCGAGGTAAAAGACATTATTCCGGGGCCTGTAGTAACAAGGTACGATTTAATACTTGCTCCAGGAATAAAAATTCAATCCGTAACAAACATAATAGAAAATATTTCACTTACAATGCGCACGGCGTCTATAAGAGTTGTGCCTATTCCCGAAAAAGCAGCCGTGGGCGTTGAAGTGCCTAACCCCGACAGCGTTACCGTAGGCTTGCGCGGCATAGTGGAACATTCGTCTTTTATAAATTCAAAATCTCTTTTAACTTTGGCGCTTGGTAAAACTACTGACGGCGAGGGTTACGTAACAAATTTGGCGTCTATGCCGCATCTTCTTATAGCCGGCGCAACGGGCTCGGGAAAAAGCGTAGGAATACACACCATAATACTTTCGGTTTTATTTAAAGCGCGTCCGGACGAAGTAAAGTTTATGATTATAGATCCTAAAAGGGTGGAAATGCCTATATACAAAGACATTCCGCATCTTTATAATCCGTCAACGTCTGCTGCCGATGCGGACATAATAACAAACCCCAGAGAAGCCGCCAGCGCTTTAAAAAAACTTGTTACTGTTATGGAAGGACGTTACACAAAATTTGCGGCGGCGACAGTTAGAAATATTGAAGAGTATAACGCAAAAATGTCGGAAACCGGCGGTGAAAAAGAGTTCTACATTGTTGTAGTTATAGACGAGCTTGCCGATTTAATGCTTGTGGCAAAAAAAGAGATAGAAGATTCTATTCAGCGTTTAGCGCAAATGGCGCGCGCTGTGGGAATTCACTTGATACTTGCAACGCAAAGACCCTCTGTTAACGTTATTACAGGTATAATCAAAGCCAATTTTCCGGCAAGGCTTTCTTTTCAAACTACGTCGGCTATAGATTCGCGAGTTATTTTAGATATGCTGGGCGCGGAGAATTTAATGGGTAAGGGCGATATGCTGTTTTTACCTCCGGGGGAGGCCCGTCCGGTGCGTTTGCAGGGAGCGTTTGTTTCTCTTAAAGAAGCCCAGAAAATTATAGATTTTATTAACGATCAAAATTTTCCGAGAATTTACGAGCCGCTTGCCGTTGCGGCGGAAGTTTCTTCCGGTTTTAATGCCGCCGAAGAAAAGAGCATGAAAGATTTGCTTCCGGCGTTAAAACTTATTAACGAGCGCCGGCGCGTTTCGCAAGATTTGCTTAAGGCAAATTTCGGAAGTTCGGCAAGAGCCACTAACATTTTAAGTATTTTGGAGATGAAAGGTTTTATAACAAAACCGGAAGGCACTAACAAGTGGCAGATAAATTATGATAAAATAGAAGAGTATATTAGAACGGCATAAGTAAAAAGTAGTAAGGACAAGCAAGGGGTAAAGGTGAAAAAGAAAATTAGATGAAAAAAATATTAATCTCTTTTATTATGATGTTTTTAATTTATCCTGTGTTTGCGCAAGACGCGGACAAAACGCAGGGAGTTATTTCTAAAATGCAGGAAAACGACGCGCAGGTAAATACGCTTGAGGCTGACTTTATTCAAGAGCTGCTTTTTACGTCAACAAATGAAAAACAAAAAATATCCGGCAACGTTAAATATTTGAAGCCCGACAATGCGGTTATAGTTCAAAAAACTCCGCAAGAACAGAGAATTTATATTAACGGCAGAAAAATAATAATTTATACTCCTGAAAATTTTCAGGCGCTGGAAGATAATTACGAAAATGTAATAAACGCTAATTTTTCTCCTGCAGCTATTGTAAACTTCGGCGCAAATTATAAAAATATAAGCAAAAATAATATTGTGAAATATTTAAGCGAAGATGAGAGTTCGTACGTTTTAGAAGTGTATCCTAAAACAAATAAAGATTGGAGCATGAAACTTTTTGTGTCTAAAGAAAATCTTCGTCCTTCAAAAGCCGTAGTTCTTTCGGAAGGCGCGCAGGTAACCGTGGAAATAAAAAATTACAAAATAAATCCTGAGTTAAATAAAAATTTATTCAAGTTTAAGGCGCCTGCGAGCGTTGAAGTAATAAAACTTAATTAGAAGAGAAAGCAAAATGAAAGAATTGGGAAAGTTGTTAAAAGAAAAACGTTTGTCAAAAGGGCTTACTTTTGACGCGGTTCATAAAGCCGTTAAAATTCAGGAAAAATACCTTCAGGCCATTGAAGACGGCGACGATACTGTTTTTGTCGCGGAAGTTTATTATAAAAGTTTTGTAAGATCTTATGCAAAATTTTTAGGTTTTGACGCAGATGCTTTGCTTAAAGAGCATAATTTGACAAAAATTCCGCCTTTAGACTCTTTGCAGCAACAGCCCATTCAGGAGTTGTCAAAAAATACTCCTGAAAAAAACGCGGCAAAACAAGATGCGCAGAATACTCCCGAAAGAAAAAAAACCGACATTAAAAAACCCGTTGCGGCTTTGCTTGTGGCTGCGGTTCTTTTAGGCGCGTTTATGTATCTTAATAAAAAAATATCAAGCTCTTCCGCCTTTTCTGCGGCGGCAGTTGTTAAAATTGAAGAAAAGGCAGAGCCTCAAAACGTTATAACTCCTCCAGATGTTTTGCGTCAAAAAGTTGTGTTAGAAGCCGTAGATACGGTTTGGGTTAAAGTTGACGGCGACGGTAAAGAAATTTTTGAGGGCACTTTAATAAAAGGCGCGCGCCAAGAGTTGTTTGCCGACGATTCTTTTGTGTTAAGAATAGGATATACTCCCGGAGTCAGAGTGTTTTTTAACGGGCAGGAAATAGACGTTAAAACAGGTTCAATTCAGGACGTTAAAACAGTTGTTCTTAAAAAACGCGTTGGCAGCAAATAATGTTAAAAGTAGCGGTTATAGTTTTAGGATGTCCTAAAAACACGGTGGAAGCAGAGTATCTGCTGGGAATACTGCAAAGTAAAAATTTTGCCGTTTGCGCCGATACAAATGACGCCGATGTTATAGTAATTCACACTTGTTCTTTTATAGACGCGGCTCGCAGAGAATCTGAAAAAAGTATAAGCGATGCGTTGAAAATAAAACGTAAGAAAAACGTAAAAGTTTTTGTTAGCGGATGTTTGCCGCAGCTTTTAAAAGAAGATTTTATAAAATGCTTTCCGGAAATAGACGGTTTTGTCGGTACGGGTTCTTTAAATAAACTGCCGCTTTTGCTTCAAAATAAAAATGCCGGAGACGTTTTGCTTGAAGCCGGCGGACTCAACGATTCAAAATTCCGACTTTTATCTTCAACGCTTCCATGTGCATACCTGAAGATTGCCGAGGGCTGCAACCACAAATGCAGTTTTTGTATCATTCCAAATTTGCGCGGAAAATATAAAAGCAGAAGCTTATCGTCATTAAAAAGCGAAGTTCAAGCTTTGGCGGCTTCGGGCGTTAAAGAACTTTCTCTTATCGCTCAAGACACAACAAGCTACGGAATAGATATTTACGGGAAGTTTTCATTAAACAAGCTTTTGGCTGAAATTTCAAAAACGGACAAACTAAAATGGATAAGGCTTATGTACGCTTATCCCGTAAGCGTTACGGACGCGTTGCTTCAAGAAATAAATTCACGTGAAAATATTTGCAAATATATAGATATTCCGATTCAGCACGCAAGCGAAAAAATTTTAAATAGCATGAACCGCCCTCTTGCAACATTGAAAGTAATTGAAAAAATAAAAAATAAATACCCCGATATAATTCTAAGAACTTCGGTAATCACCGGTTTTCCGGGGGAAACAGACAAAGACGTGCAGGCTCTTACGGATTTTTTGCAAAAAGGTTATTTTCGTTATGCGGGCGTGTTTGAATATTCTAATCAGAAAACGGCGGCTTCATCAAAATTAAAAAAACATATAGACGGCAAAACGTCGTCTTTAAGAAGAGTGCTTGTTGAAAACGCTCAATATGAAGTTTTTAAGAAAGATATGAAATCTTTAACGGGCTCGCAGACTGAAATTTTAGTTGAAAGCTGCGTTAAGAAGGGAAATAATTATACCGTAACGGGGCGCGCGCCTTTTCAGGCGCCGGATATTGACGGCAATGTAATATGCGAAAGTTTAAAACCGGTAAAGTCCGGCAGTTTTTGCAGCGTAAAAATTAAGACAATAAAAGGATACAGCATTCAAGCGGAATTATTATGACGACAAAAACTATGAATTTGGCAAACAGGCTTACGGTGGCAAGAATTATAATGGTTCCGTTTTTTATTTTATTTATGGAACTTGACGGGTTTTGGTTTGCAATACTGGCGCTCATTATTTTTTCCGCGGCGTCAATAACGGATTATTTTGACGGAAAAATAGCCAGAAAGCAGAACACAATAACGTCTTTAGGGATTTTTTTAGATCCTCTTGCGGACAAACTTTTAATATCGGCTGCATTTATATGTTTTGTAAATATTGCGTATTTAAACGTTCCCGCGTGGATGGTTGTGGCAATTATCGCAAGAGAGTTTTTAATTACGGGGCTTCGCAGCATTGCGGCGGCAAAAAATGTGATAATACCTGCGGATAAGTCCGGAAAATTTAAAACTACGTCGCAGATTGTGGTTATAATACTTCTTTTGTTGATTATAATTTTAAACGAAACTCTTTTGAAGTTTTACGGCGTGTCCATAGAATCTTTAAGATATACTGCAGATTACCATTCGCTTGGAGCTTTCTTGTGCGCTTTGCCTATGTGGTCTGTTTTAATTGCGGCAATTCTTACAATATATTCCGGCTTGCATTATATACTTAAACACAGGAAATTGTTAATAGAAAATGAATAAAATTACTCTTTTTTTCTCGTCTGTTTTCGGCGTAGGCTACATTAAAGATGCTCCCGGAACTTTCGGCAGCATTATAGGAATTTTGCTGTGGGCGTTTTTTGCGCCGGCAAATTATTACGCGCAAATTCCTGTAGTCGTATGCATGTTTTTTGTTTCGGTTGTTATTTCGCATCTTGCGGAAGATATTTATCAATCCAAAGACGATCAGCGCATAGTTATAGACGAAGTCGCCGGAGTTTGGGTTGCTGCCGCATTTCTGCCGCAGACGGTTGCGTATTTGGTTGCCGCTTTTGTTTTGTTTAGAATTTTTGACATAACAAAACCGCTGTTTATAAAAAAAGCGCAAATTTTTCGCGGCGGTTTCGGAATAACCGTTGACGATATTTTTGCCGGAGTTTTTGCAAATTTAATTTTACAGGCTATAAGGGTTATATCGCAAAATGCTTAAAGTAAAAAAAATAATTTCAGGACCGCTTGAAGTAAACTGTTATATAGTTTACGACGATCAAACATTAAAATCCGCAATAATAGACCCGGGCGAAGACGGCGCAAAAATTATAAAAGAAGTTAAAGCGGCGGGGTTTTCTCCCGAGATGCTTATCAACACGCACGGACATTATGACCACATGTTGTCGGATAATGAAATAAAAAAAGAGTTTGCCGTTCCTCTTGCCGTTTACAAAGACGAAGCGGAAATGGTTGCTAACCCTAATATAAATGCTTCGGCATTGTTTTCAGCCGCGCAGTCGGCAAAAGCCGATATTCTTTTTTTAGACGGTCAGGAAGTTAAACTTTCTTTTACGGTTTTTAAAGTTATTCACACTCCCGGGCATACCGCGGGGGGGATGAGTCTTTTGTTTGACGGCTTTGTAATAACCGGCGATACGCTTTTTGCAGGCACAATAGGCAGAACTGATTTTCCGGGCAGCAGTTATGAAGATATGACGCGCTCGCTTGAAAAACTTAAAAAACTTCCGCCGTCAACAGTGGTTTACCCCGGACACGGCAGTCAAACTACAATAGCAAACGAACTTCGTCATAACCCGTATTTAAAAAATGATTGATTTAAAAAAAACCATCGCTGATTTTATCTCATACATAATTATTGAAAAAGGATTGGCGAAAAATACTGCGCTTGCCTACAAATCAGACCTTTCTAAATTTTTTGTTTACGCGCAAAAGAAAAATATTGCCGTAGAAAATTTTGAACATAACGACATAACCGATTTTTTGTGGGAAATAAAAAACGAAGGTTTAAAGCCGCGTTCTTTATACAGAATGATGGAAACGCTGCGGCAGTTTTATAAATTTTTAATTGTAGAAGAACTTATAAAAACAAACCCTACTGTATATCTTACGGCTCCGAAAATTCCGGAACATCTTCCCGGAATGCTTTCTTCCGAAGAGGTTGACGCGCTTTTAACTTCGGTATCCGCAACGGACGAAACAAATATAAGAAACAGAGCTATGCTTGAACTTTTATACGCAACGGGCTTAAGAGTTTCCGAACTTATAAATTTAAAATTTTCAAACATAAATCTTGAAGAATGTTTTTTGAAGGTTTTAGGAAAAGGTTCTAAAGAAAGGCTTATACCTTTTGGCAATAAAGCCAAAGATTTTATAAACGTTTATCTTAAAAAAAGAAAGCCGAAATCCGGCGAGGAAGATAATATTTTTATAACGCGGCTGGGTAAAAAAATATCAAGAATTGAATTTTGGCGCCAACTTAAAAACATAGCAAAAAATGCGGGGATCGTTAAAAATATTACGCCGCACACGCTTAGACACTCTTTTGCCAGTCATCTTCTTTCGGGAGGAGCAGACATACGTTTCGTCCAGGAAATGCTTGGGCACAGCTCCATTTCAACAACTCAAATTTATACCCATTTAGATAATGCTAAAATTAAATCCCAACACAAAAAGTTTCACCCGAGAAGTTAAAACTTGACTAAAGTTTTTATAAATGATAAATATAGCTTTCCTATCTCTTTGTCTTTAACCTCTTAAATTTCTTATATGCCGACGTAGCTCAGCTGGTAGAGCAATTGCTTCGTAAGCAATGGGTCGTAGGTTCAAATCCTATCGTCGGCTAAATAGAAGAAAATAAAACACCGTATGGGAAAGTTGAAAAGCTTAAAACCACGACGGTGTTTTTCTGTTTTTAAAGCGGTCAAAGGTATTCAGTTGTTATCGGGTATATTCGCGCCATGCTTGCAAATTAATCACAAATCAAACCTTTGGCTTTTTTACATCAATATTTATACGGTTTACAACGCCGAAATGCTCGTGTGGCTGGAAGTTTGTATATATTTACGCGGTTATGTTAGTATTAATGTGTCCTAAATTTTTGTTCGCTATCGTAAAATACCGATTCAAAATATTTTATAAAAACACTGCTCAAACTTTCAACTTTTCCGCCTTTTAATTAATTGACTTTTGAATGCTTATTTTATTTGACTAAATAGTCTCTAAAAAGTATAATTTATGCAATATTTTTATATCAAAAAAGGATGGTCTAATGAACTCTTCTCCAACGTTTTTTCAAAACATTTTAAAGAAAGTAATTTTATACGGTTTGCCTATTCTTTATTTTCTTATTGCGGTTTCTTTTTATCTTAAAACTTACGATTCCGCGCAGATAAAAATAACTCTTTTGCAGATGGGCGGTTTGTTTCTTATAATGAACTGGCTTATTTTAAAAATTGAAGAGAACGATTTTAGTTTTTTCAAAGACAACTTAATATACTTGCTTCCTATTTTGCTTTTTCTTGCGTCGGGGCTTTTGTCTTATGCAATCTCGCCTTTCAAACTTACCAGCTTTAACGAATTTACAAGAAGATTTATATACTGCTTTTTGGCAATAATAGTAATAACCGAGTTTGACGACGAGAATAAACTTTTGAGAATAAAAAATTGGCTTATTTTTGCCGCTTACGTGGCGTGCGTTTACGGCGTTATACAGCTGTTGGATTACTGGCTGTTTCCCGTGCCGGCGCGCAGCGGGCTTGATCCGTTTTTGTGGAGACAGGCGTTCGGATACAGAGTTATGTCCACATTCGGAAACCCGAACTTTTTCGGCGATTTTCTTATAGTTATGAACCCTATAGTGCTTGCGCTTTTTATGCGCAAAAAAAAGTTTTACCTGTTGTTTTTGTGGGCGCTGATAGTTGTTAACGTTATAGCTACTTTCTCCAAAGGCGCATGGATAGGTTTTGCCGTAGGCACGTTCACATTTGCCGCCGTTTACGTTTTGATATTTTTAAGAGATAAAATAAAAAAAGAAGCTCTTATAGCAATAGGCGTTATAGTCTGCGTTTTTGTGGGAATTGCATTTTACGGCGTAATAGCCAAAGCAAAAGAGAGAACCGACAGCGTATCTTTCAGAGTGTTTACATGGATGTCGTGCTGGGAGATGATAAACACAAACCCCGTTTTGGGAACAGGCATAGGCTCGTTTTACGTAACATATCCGGCATACAGAAGACCGCAAATATTTTTTATAGAAGGCAAGCATAACACCGAAAGCGACCACCCGGAAAACGAATATCTTGAAGTGTGGTTTGATGAAGGAATATTAGGCATAAGCATATTTCTGCTTTTGATAGTGTTTGTATTTACTCTCGGATATAAAAACACGCTGTATTTGAACTCGTCCAATAAAACCCGCGACGGACCTTTAGCTTACATACAGCTTGGCGTTATATCGGCGTTTGCGGCAAAACTTTCGCACGATTTCGTCTGCGTTTCGTTAAGGTTTGTTTCGTCGGGCGTTATGTTGTGGCTGCTTATAGGAATAACTATATCTATAGCTGTTCACCTTGCTAAAAATAAAGGCGATTGTGAAAAATTAAAAAATGTTTTAAGCTCGCCGGTAAAAATCATTTTGCAGATAATTATTGCCGTAATTTTTATTTACGCAATAGTATATTTTGCGGGATATTTTAAAGCCGATATTCTTCACTCGCAGGCTATACAGTTTTCAAAAATGAATAACTGGAACAAGGCGCTTGCAACGTACGACGCGGTAAATAAAAATAACCCGTCGTATCCGATGTCTAAATATTTTAAAACTAACGTTTACATAGACAGATGGCAAGCCGGCGACCCTATGATGGCTGAACGCATGTTTAAAGGTTATGCCGGAGATCCGTTAAGAAGCGGGTCTGAAATAATCGGATTGTGGCACCTTGCGCCGAATTACGTGCAGTCAAAATATCTTGCGGGCGTTATGTATTCAAAAATATTTGACGACGCCAGAAAATTAAGACAAGAGTTTATAAATTCGGGAAAATCCCAAGAAGTTATAGAGCAGCAAAACAGAGTTATAGAAAACGCATTTTTCAACGCAGTAAAATATTATAAAGAGTATATTGCAATAGACCCGATATATCCGCTTACTTACTACGGAGTTGCAAAACTTTTTGAAAGCGTCGGAGATTTAAAAACCGCGGAAGAAGCTTACTACGCGCATTTGGCGTATCCGCAGAATTTAAGCAAACCTCCGCACAGCCTTTGGGTTGAAGACAGAAACTCCCCCGACGGCGGCTGGGCAAAAAGAAGAGACGGCGATTACGCCGAAACTTATTTGCAGCTTGGAAATTTCTATCAGTCGCACGGGCAAATTAAGGCGGCCGTGGACGCTTACGTTAAAGGGCTGAAATTAGTTCCCGCATATATTGTTATGAAGAAAAATCTTGCGCTTGCTTACGCAAAACTCGGTGAAAAAAACAATGCTTTGCAGCAGTGGAAAGAAATATATCAGATAGATTACGACGATGCCGATGCTATAAATTATTTGAAAAAAGCCGGAGTTTTAAAATAAAATGCAGATAAGTCCCGACGTTTTGTTTACCATAGCGGGCTTTAACATAACCAACACAGTTGTTACAACGTTGGTTACGGACGCAATAATTATTGTAATTGCGCTTGCGTTCAAACGCGTTTTATCTTTAAGACCGGGCATGTTTCAAAACGCGGTTGAAGCGGTTGTGGATTACTTTCGCGGCACTACGGAGGAAATAGCGGGCTCTCGGGTTTCTTTTATTTATCCGTGGGTGGTAACGTTCTTTTTATTTATAGTCGTTTCAAATTTGGCGGCGCAGCTGCCGGGTTTTGAATCTATAAGATTTATTACGCCGCACTCCGGCGAGCACGGCGTTCCTTTTTTGCGCGCTGCGACGAGCGATTTAAATTTGACTCTTGCTCTTGCAGTTGTTTCCGTTATTGTCACGCATTATTTGAGCGTTAAATATACGGGAATAAAAGCTTACGTAACAAGATTTATTACTTTTAAAATGTTTCCTATTTTTTTATTTGTAGGCATTTTAGAGTTTGCAAACGAAATAACAAAGTTTATTTCTTTTTCGTTCAGGCTTTTCGGAAATATTTACGCCGGAGAAAGAATGATGGGCACTATGTACGGCTTGTTTCCGGTAATTCTTCCCGTTCCGTTTATAGCTTTAGAACTTATGGTGGCATTAATACAGGCGATAGTTTTCGCAATGCTTACAATGGCTTTTATGCATATAATGACGGATAAATCGCATTAACAAAGGAGAAAAAATGGACATTACAACTATTTCATTTTCAGGCGGAATTATCATTGCCCTGGGAGGTCTTGGACCTGCGCTAGGCATTGGTTATATCGGAGCAAAAGCCGTTGAAGCTATAGGAAGAAATCCCGAAGCTTCCGGAAAAATAATGGTAAACATGCTTATAGCCATGGCGTTTGCCGAAGCTATAGCTATTTATTCTCTTATTTTCGCGTTCTAATTTAAAAAGAGACCCAAATGGAAATCATAAAAAAGTTCGGTTTAGAAACAAACTTATTTTTATTTCAGCTTGCTAATTTTCTTATAATAGCGTTTATCTTAAAGAAATTTCTTTTTAAACCTCTTAAGAAAATGCTTGACGAGAGAAAGCGCATTGTTGACCAGTCTTTGCAAGACGCGCAAGACGCAAGAGCCGCGCTTGAAAATGCCGGTCAAGAGAGAGATAAAATTTTAACGTCCGCAAAAACAGACGCCGACGCTTTGGCTGTTGCCGCAAAAGCTTCTCTTGAAGAAACAAAAATCAAACTTACCGACGACGCTAAAAAACGTTCGCAGCAAATTGTTGACGACGCAAAACAAAAAGCCGCCGCAGAGTTTGAAAATTTAAATAAGCAGATAGGCAAAATATCCGCCGACATTTCAGGAAAACTTGTTTCAAAAGTTTTGTCGGATTTGTTTACCGGCGACGAAAAGCAAAAAGTAATTTCGCGAGCTTTAGACAAAATAGAAGAATATGAAAAGAACCCAAATTAAAGAACTTGCAAAAGCTGTAGTTGAAAGCGGCGAATTGTCGGAAAACAATTTGCAGCGCGTTTTTTCTTTGTTTCAAAGAAAAGATTTAAAACTTTTTTCCATGTTTCTTGCAAGGGAAATAAAAGATAAAAACGCAAACGTAAATTTTGCCGGCGAAATAAGCGAAGAAAATAAAAAAAGAATATCCGCGCTTTTTGCAAATAAAAATATTTCTTATAAGCGCGACGACGAAAATATAATAGCCGGAGTCCGTTTTGAATACGGCGATTTTATAATGGATTACAGCGTAGCGGGAATAATAAAAAGAATGCTTGACTCGGTAAAGGAAAATATATGAAACCCGAAGAGATAATACAGCAAATTGAAAAACAATTATATTCAAAAGAAGTATCCGCCGAACTTATAAATTTCGGCGTGGTAGAAACTATCGGCGACGAAATTGTAAAAGCCTCCGGACTTTCAAACGTGGGTTATTACGAAGAAGTTGAGTTTGACGACGGTTCTCTCGGGTTTGTTTTAAATATAGACGAAGATTACGTATCAATAGTTTTGCTTACGGATTCCGGACATATAACCCGCGGCATGAAAATAAAAGCTACGGGGAATATTTTAAGCGTCGCCGTTTCAGACGCTCTTGTGGGAAGAGTAGTTAACGCAGTAGGTCGCCCCATAGACGGCAAAGAGCTTAAAATTGAAAAACCTGTGCGTTATCCCGTTGAGAAAATTGCTCCCGGAATTATAGAAAGAGGTTCGGTTGACAGACCTTTAAAAACAGGAATAACGTCAATAGACGCCATGACGCCAATAGGCAGAGGGCAAAGAGAGCTTATAATCGGCGACCGCAGCACGGGTAAAACCGCTATTGCCATAGACGCTATAATTAATCAGAAAAAGTTGGACATGGGCTTGAAAAGAGTTATATGCATATATTGTTCAATAGGGCAGAAACAGTCAAACCTTGCCGCGATAACCGCAAAGCTTAAAGAAGAGGGCGCGATGGATTACACAATTATCGTGGCGGCAACCGCTTCAGACCCTGCTTCCATGCAGTATATAGCGCCTCTTGCGGCGTGCGCCATAGGCGAATATTTTATGGATAAAGGCGAAGACGTTTTGGTTGTTTACGACGATTTAACAAAGCACGCGTGGGCGTACAGACAAATTTCCTTGTTAATTAAAAGACCCGCCGGACGCGAAGCGTATCCGGGAGATATTTTTTATTTGCACTCAAGGCTTCTTGAAAGAGCCTCGCGGCTTTCCGACAAAAAAGGCGGCGGCACGCTTACCGCGCTTCCTATAATAGAAACTCAAGGCAACGATTTATCAGCCTATGTTCCTACAAACGTAATCTCTATTACCGACGGGCAGATATATCTTGAAGCGGATTTGTTTAACTCGGGAATTCGTCCGGCTATTAACGTAGGTCTTTCGGTTTCGCGCGTAGGCGGAGCGGCGCAGACAAAATCTATGAAACAGCTTGCAGGCCCCGTAAGGCTTGAACTTTCGCAGTTTAGAGAACTTCAGTCTTTTGCTCAGTTTGGAAGCGACCTTGACGAAGACACTCTCAAGAGGCTTGAAAGAGGAAAACGAATAACTGAAATTTTAAAACAGCCGCAATATGCGCCTTACGACGAGATTTCGGAAATTTTGTCAATATTTGCGGTAACAAACGGACTTTTTGACGACATAGACGCCGGCAAACTTAAAGAAGTAGAAAAAGAAATGATTGCTTACGTTAAAAAAACGGCGCCCGAACAAGTTAAAAAACTTTTAACCGGCGCAAAAATTGACGACGCTTTAAAATCTGAAATTGAAAATACAATAAAGAGTTTTAAAAAAATAAATAATTATGGCTCAAAATCTACAGCAGCTTAAAAAAAGAATAAAGTCGTCGCAAAGCATCGCTCAAATAGCAAAAGCTATGGAGATGATTGCTGCGTCTAAAATACGCAAAGCCCAGAGCGCTGTGGAAAAGCATAATCCGTATGCAAAAAGAATTACGCATATCGTGCAAAAAATTCTTGCAGATAAAGATTTAAGCGACGGAACGGAGTTGTTTTCAAAAGAAAGAGAAGGTAAAAAATTAATTTTTATAATTGCGCCAGACAAAGGTTTGTGCGGGGGGCTTGTAGTAAATCTTTTTAAAAAACTTTCCGCATATATTGCAAAAGACGATTACGTTGTGGCAATAGGTAAAAAAGCCGTTCATAACGCGGTGAAATACAATTATAACGTTATAGCTTCTTTTAACGTAGGTTCAAGCTTTCCAAGGTTTGAAGATATTGCTCCGATGATAGAGCTTGCGAAAAATTTTTATATGTCAAAAGAAGCGGCGGCGGTTTCCGTAGTATATACGGAGTTTAAAAATATGCTTATTCAGGAAGCTTTGGCGGAAGAAATTTTCCCGATAGCGCCGAATGAAAAATTTTCGGAAAGCGGAATAGATTACATATTTGAGCCGTCTGCAGGTAAAGTTCTTGAAGATTTAATGCCGTATTATTTTGAAGTGCGTTTTTACAGCGCGGTAATGAACGCTTACGCTTCCGAGCAGGCGGCAAGAATGACGGCTATGAAAAACGCAAAAGAGAACGCAAACGAAATATCCGATTCTTTAACAAATATATATAACAAGTCCAGACAGGAAAAAATTACTAACGAACTTTTAGACCTTGCCAACGGGCAACAGGAACAGGAAAATTAAAATGGGAAATAATGAAAAAAACAGTTCTCAGGGAAAAGTTATAAGAATTCAGGGCGCCGTCGTAGATTTGCGTTTTGAGGGCGCCGTTCCGGAAGTTTACGAAGCGCTTACGCTTACAATGCCCGACGGAAAAACTTTAGTTCTTGAAACCATGTTTGAAATGGATAATTCGGAAGTCCGAACAATAGCCATGGGTTCCACCGACGCTATGAAAAGAGGAATGATTGCTCAAAGAACTTTCGCGCCTATAAAAGTGCCCGTGGGAGAAAAAACTCTCGGCAGAATTTTTAACGTTTTGGGAGAGCCTATAGACGCGCTTGGCAAAATAGACGCTTCTTCTTTGAGAAACCCCATACACAGAGCGGCGCCTTCTTTTATAGATCAAAAAACTACGCCGGAAATGCTTGAAACCGGCATAAAAGTTATAGATTTAATTTCACCGTTTACCAAAGGCGGAAAAATAGGAATTTTCGGCGGAGCGGGCGTAGGGAAAACCGTTATCGTTAAAGAACTTATAAGAAATATCGCCGCGGTTCACAAAGGACACTCTGTCTTTGCGGGCGTAGGAGAAAGAACCAGAGAAGGAACGGATTTGTGGATGGAAATGGTGGAGTCTAAAGTTATGGATAAAACCGTTTTGGTTTTCGGGCAGATGAACGAACCTCCCGGAAACAGAATGAGAGTCGCTTTAACGGCGCTTACAATGTCCGAATATTTTCGCGACGAAAAAGGCGAAGACGTTCTTTTGTTTATAGATAATATTTTTAGATTTGCGCAGGCCGGCAGCGAAGTTTCCGCGCTTCTTGGAAGAATGCCTTCCGCAGTGGGATATCAGCCTAACCTTGCAAAAGACATGGGCGACTTGCAGGAAAGAATTACGTCAACCAATAAAGGTTCCGTTACTTCCGTGCAGGCGGTTTATGTTCCCGCCGACGATTATACAGACCCTGCGCCTGTTGCGATTTTTGCCCATTTAGACGCAACTCTTACTTTGGACAGAGCTATTATGGAACAAGGACTTTATCCGGCTGTAAATCCGTTGACCTCTTCTTCAAGGCTTCTTGACCCTAACACCGTCGGAGAAGACCATTACAACGTAGCGATGTCGGTTAAAAAGATTTTACAGAAATACAAAGATTTGCAGGACATAATAGCAATTTTGGGAATGGACGAGCTTTCCGACGAAGATAAATTAACCGTAAGCCGCGCCAGAAAAGTTCAAAGATTTTTAACGCAGCCGATGTTTGTTGCGGAAATGTTTACGGGTCTTGAAGGCAGATACGTTAAAACCGAAGAAACAATAAAAGGTTTTAAAGACATCATAGAAGGAAAATACGACGCCCTTCCGGAGCAGGCGTTTTATATGGTGGGAACTATAGAAGAAGCAATTAAAAAAGCGGGAAAGTCTTAATCTAAAAAAAGAAAATTAATTAAATGAATACTTTTGAACTTGAAATATTATCTCCTGAAGGAAGTTCTTTTAAAGGCAACGTTTTGTCGGCGTCGTTTCCTACGGCAAGCGGCGTTATTACCGTTTTGCCCGGACATGCCAACCTTGTTACAAAACTTGTTGAAGGGCAAATTCTTCTTCAAACGGAATTGTCGGGAGCAAAAATAATAATAGTTACCGGCGGGTTTATAGAAATTTTTAACGGTAAAACAAATATAGTTGCGGAGTTTGCAATTCAAGACGACGCAAACAGAGAAAAAATAGAAAAAGCCATGAAACTTGCAAAAGAAATAAAAGAAAAGAAAAAAAATTCAGTTGATATGTCCGTGGTGGAATCGCAGCTTAAAAAATCGGTTTTTGAATTGAAATCGGGAATAAATTTAAAAAGAAAAAACTAATACAGGAGCGTTACCATGTCAGGTCACAATAAGTGGGCAAGTATTAAACACAAAAAAGCCGCAACAGACGCAAAAAAAGGTAAAGTTTTTACTAAAATTATCAGAGAAATAGTTATAGCCGCAAAAGAAGGCGGCGGCGCGCTGGAGCACAATGCCCGTCTTAGAAAAGTTATAGAAGACGCTAAAGTAGCCAACATGCCTCAAGACAATATTAAAAAAGCAATACAGCGCGGCACCGGCGAACTCCCCGGTTTGGTTTATGAGGAAATAAATTACGAAGGTTACGGTCCGGCGGGAGTTGCGTTAATAGTTGAAGTTACAACCGACAACAAAAATAGAACCGCGTCTGAAATAAGAAAAATGTTTTCATCGCATAACGGCAATTTGGGAGAAACAGGTTCCGTAGGCTGGATGTTTGACAGAAAAGGTTATATAACCGTTCAAAAGAGCGCGGGCGACGAAGAAACTCTTATGAATATAGCGTTGGAAGCAGGCGCTGAAGATTTTAAAAACGAGCCCGACAGCGAAACTTATGAAATTGTAACCGCTCCTTCGGATTTGGATAAAGTAAAAACAGCGCTTAAAGAAAAAAATATAACTTCGGAGTCCGCGGAAATTTCACTAATTCCGCAGACCTACGTTAAGCTTACCGGCGACGATGCGAAAAGCATGCTTAAACTTATGGACGAACTTGAAGAGCACGACGACGTAAAAAACGTTTACGCAAACTTTGATATTTCCGCGGAAGATATGGAAAAATTGGGAGACTAATGATAGTTTTAGGAATTGACCCCGGTATTGAAACAACCGGTTGGGGAGTGGTAAAATCCATAGAAAGAGAAAAAATAATTCCCGTTTCATACGGGGCGATTCTTACGACTTCAAAAGAAAGTTTAATAGAAAGACTTCAAAGCATTAACAAACAGCTTCAGGAAGTTATAAATAAATACAAACCAAACGTTGTTGCAATAGAACAGTTGTTTTTCTTAAAGCGCGCCGCCACGGTTGCGCAGGTAGGTCAGGCGAGAGGCGCAATAGTTTTAACAATAGCGCAAAATAAATTACCTTTATACGAATATAATCCGCGCAGCGTAAAAATTTCGCTAACGGGTTACGGTTCGGCGGATAAGCAGCAAATGCAGAGAATGGTTCAATCTGCTCTCGGTTTAAAAGAAATTCCTCGTCCCGATGACGCTGCCGACGCTCTTGCAATGGCAATATGCCACTTGAACTCAACAAAATACAATTCTAATGCGTTGCCCAAAGACGCTCTCAACAATTTGTATAAAAAAAACAGAACGCAATCCGACCGTTTCAGCGAAAAACAAATTTTAGAAATTCTAAAAAAACGCAGTAAACAATAAATTGACGAAGAATACTTTTTGTATGCTAAAATAAACAGCGCGCGGAGTAAGATGAAAAAATTTTCCTGTTATTTAATTTTAATTACATTTGCCTCAATACTTTTTTCGTGCGCATCCGCACCAACGGTAAGAGTAAATACTGTACGTCCTCCGATTGTTGATATGAGAGGAATAAAAACTATTACGGTTTTGCCGTTTGAGCTGCAATATAAGCCGGATACTTTCGGGAAAAAAGCAGGAAGCGCAGCGTTAGATATTTTAGGACTGGAGTATACGGCGGATAGATATAAATTGGGAAAATTTATCACCGTGCAAATTATCAAAGAACTTGCCGCATATGGGTTTTACGAGGTTATTGATTATTCTAATGCAAATATTGATACGCTGCCGGACATTGTCGGATATACGTTGCAATCTAAAGGTAACTATAAAAGTAAAAACAAACGAGTTCCGGATGCTTTCATTGGCGGAGAGATAAAAACATTTTCAGTTGATAAGCATAAAGAGTGGGAAACAGAAGAAAATAAAGACGGCGAAAAGAAAAAAGTTCAGTACTATTACACTGATGTGGCTCTGGAAATTCCTTATATTGTTTTGCGCTCGTCCGATAGTAAAATATTATTGAAAGAATCGCAACAAAAGAGTTCCGGAGAAAAAGATACGGGCAAATATTATCCTTCGGAATATGCAATTGCGGAAGACATTGTAAAAAAATCCGTGAAAACTATAGTAGGGAAAATACATCCGCGGCAGACGGTTGCAAGTTATGAACTTGAAAAAGATAAGTCCGATGATCCGAGAATGGAAATTGCGGACAAATTCGTTAAAAATAATAACTATGCGGCGGCGCTTCCTTATTATCAAACTGTTTACAAAGAAACCGGAAATGAAGCCGCCGGATACAATGCCGCAATTCTTTTAGACGCTACGGGAGAGTATTCTCAAGCCGTAAATGCCATAGAGAACTTTATTAACTCAATAACAGATCCTAAAATAAGAACAAAAGCGGTTGACCAGCTGGTGCGTATGCATAATGATATTCAAGATCGCAAACTTATGGAGTCTTATTTGCAAGGTGAGTAAATGATAGATTATCTTAACGGAATTATTAACCATAAAACAACTAACGAGATTACGCTTGACGTTTCCGGCGTAGGTTACGCGGTATATGCGCCTGTTTCAACTTTTGAAAAGCTGCCTCAAACAGGTGAGCTTGTTAAAATTTATATTTTTGAAGCCGTTAGCGGCATGTATGGCGGCGTTATAAATTTATACGGTTTTTTAACGCGCGAAGAAAGAGATATGTTCATTTTAATTAAAGACGAAGTTCCGGGAACGGGTGCAAAAAAGGCGCTTGAGTATCTTGATAAAATTTCAAAATCTTTCGCGGATTTTAAGACGGCGGTTGAAACTAAAAACACATCGCTTCTTACCGGCGTTTTCGGTTTTACCAAAAAAACAGCTGAAAAACTTATTGCAGCATTAAAAGACAAAATATCCGGCGTACAAATTATCGGGCAGGAAAAATGGTCGGGGGTTAAAGATTACTCGCAAACTTCAGTCGTTTCTCAGGCAATTGCAGGGCTTATTGCTATAGGATATAAAGAGCTCCCGTCGCGCAACGCCGTTTCCCAAGCATATTCCGAAGACGAAAACGTCACCTTGGAAAAACTGATAAAAAAAGCTTTGAACTTATATAAAGATATTTAAAGGATAGGGGATTGTAATGTTTGCAATGCTCTCTGATTATATATGTGACATAATTGGTGATTTTTACAATGAATTTGCAATAAAGTCTAATAGAACTGATTATGAAAATGGCGAATTATCTGCTGATGTGAAATCATTAACATTGATTGAACAATTGCTAATTAAATACAACGTTCGTTATATCTATAATGGGGATATTACTCCAAAAACGGGCAAATATTGCCATTGCGTAAGCCATCAGAACTTAAATTTAGAAATGATGATTTTGAAAAAGAAATATTAAAAAAAATAATTTATGAATATGTAAACGAATTACAAAAACTTTACTATGAGGCAGAACACAAAAAAGGCAATTTTGCATCAGGCGAAAGTATAGCATATTGTTTTATTTTGCACTGGCTTGATGACGATATAGACACTTTTGAACTACGCAATGAATTTAAAGATTTAGAAATTTCAGTTGGAATTGAGTCAAGCAAAAATAATCATAACCAGCAAAACAGGGAATAAAAATGGATGAAATAGATAAAATATTAGAGGCGCAAGCATTGCAAGACGAGGATAAAATTGAAAATTCGCTTCGTCCGAAAACTCTTGACGATTTTATAGGGCAGAATAAACTCAAAGAGAATTTAAAAATTTTTATTGAGGCTGCTAAAAAGAGAAAAGAGTCTCTTGATCACTGCTTGTTTTACGCTCCTCCCGGTCTTGGCAAAACCACTTTGTCGCATATAATTGCAAGAGAGATGGGCGGAAATTTAAGAATGACGTCCGGTCCTGTTTTAAAAAAAGTGGGAGACCTTGCGGCAATTCTTACAAACTTATCCGAAGGCGATGTGTTTTTTATAGATGAAATTCACAGATTAAATCACCTTGTTGAAGAATCGCTTTATTCCGTTATGGAAGATTTTGAATTAGATATAATAATCGGGCAAGGTCCGTCGGCAAAAACAATAAAACTTCCCGTTCCGCGTTTTACGCTTGTGGGCGCAACTACCCGCACGGGGCTTCTTTCCAGCCCTTTGCGCGACAGGTTTGGCATTGTGGAGCATTTAGATTTTTATAACGATACGGAACTTGTGCAAATTGTAAAACGTTCCGCGCTGATAATGAATGTGGAAATTGTAAGCGATGCCGCCGAAGAAATTGCAAGACGCTCAAGAGGCACGCCGAGAATTGTAAACAGACTTTTAAAAAGAGTCAGAGATTTTGCGGAAGTTGCCGGCGGAAAAGTTACCCGCGAAATAGCGGGCGGCGCTCTTGAAGCTTTAGCTGTAGATAAAGCCGGTCTTGATAAAATGGACAGACTTTTGCTTACGACAATAATTGAAAAATTCGGCGGAGGTCCGGTAGGTGTGGACACTCTTTCGGTAGCTCTTTCGGAAGAAGTTGACACCATAACGGACGTTTACGAGCCTTATCTTATACAGTCGGGCTTTATTGCCCGCACGCCGCGCGGAAGAGTTGTAACCGAAGCAGGTTTTAAACATGTGGGCGCAAAAGCGCCGAAAAATCTTCAGAGAGATCTTTTATAATGACGCGGCTTCTTTTGCATATTTGCTGCGCGCCGTGTTCCGCGTCCGCGGCGGATGTTCTAAAAAATAACTTTGATGTGTCTTTCTACTGGTTTAACCCTAATATTTACGACCAAAAAGAATACGAAATAAGAAAAGAAAACGCCAAGCGTTTCGCAAAAGAGCTTGGCGTGAATTTTTACGAGGAAGACGGTTTTATTTACGACGGTAAAAAATGGAAACAGGAAAGCTCTTTGATTTGTGAAAACTGCTATAAACTCCGTCTTGAAAAAACGGCAAAATTTGCAAAAGATAATAATTTTGACGCATTTTCAACGTCGCTTTTATCAAGTCCGTATCAAAAGCACGAACTTATAAAACAAATTTCCCAAAAATTATCTTTAGAATATAAAATAGATTTCGTTTATAAAGATTTCCGTCCGAAATTTTATGAAGGCAAAAATTCGTTAAGGGCTAAAGGCTACTACTTGCAAAAATACTGCGGATGCGAAAAATCTTTTCAGGAAATGCTTGAAAGAAAAAATAACAAATGATTAAAAAAATATTTTTATTGTTGCTGCCTATATTTGCGGTGTTGTTTTCATCTTGCCTAAGCACGCAGGTGAAACAGTCAAACATTTCTTTCTCGTCGGAAGTTGAGAATAAATACGTTCGCATAGGCATAGTTTTAAATACTGCGTATTTTACCGTTTCAAGCGCAAAAACAATTTCCGTTACGGACGCTTCGGGCAAGAAACTTACCTTAAGCAAAGGAAACGTAAAGTTTTCTTATTATTCAAACGGTAAACTTGGTTTTAACGACGAGTCTCTGTCTTTTCCCGTGAAAATAGAGAGCGCAAATAATGTTATATACGTTAATAAAAAAGCTTATCGCGGCAGTCTTGTTATAAATAAAGACGGAGATAGCGTAAACGTAATAAACGTTTTGCCCGTTGAAGATTATATTAAAGGCGTTTTGCCGAAAGAAGCAAACGCCGGCTGGCACGCGGAGGCGTTGAAAACTCAGGCTGTTATAAGCAGAACATATACTCTTGCAAATTTAGGCAAGCATAAAGATAAAGGTTTTGATATGTGTTCCACCACGCACTGTCAGGTTTACGCAGGCGCGGAAGTTGAAACGGCTGCCACAAATAAAGCCGTAAGCCAAACCGAAGGGCAAGTGCTTACATATAACGGAAAATTCGCAAATACTTTTTTTCACGCTAACTGTGGCGGGCACACGGAAGATCCTAAATACGTTTGGGATACCAAAGATACGCCGGAATATCTTAAAGGCGTTAAATGCGGATATTGCAAAAATGCGCCGCATTCGTCTTGGGAACAATCGCTTGACGAAAGTTTTATACGTTCAAAACTTTCCGCGGCAGGTTTTAACGTAGGAATTATAAAATCTATAAAAGTTAAAGGCGAAACGCCTGCGGGTTCTGCAAAAGAAATTGTAATCAACGGTTCAAAAAATACCGTTACAATAAACGCCTATAAATTCAGACTTGCCGTGGACGCGTGGAAAATAAAAAGCGTTACCTTTGACGGCATAAAAAAATCCGACGACAATTTTATATTTAAAGGGCATGGCTGGGGGCATAAAGTAGGGCTTTGCCAATGGGGCGCAAAAGGTATGGCTGAATCCGGAAAAAATTATCAGAAAATTTTGAAGCATTTTTACCCCGGCACAAAACTTGAAAAGGTTCAATATAAATGACGCAGGACAAACTTCTTACAAACTACGACTACGATATTCCCTCGGAACTTATTGCGCAGAAACCCGCCGACAGAAGAGATTCTTCGCGTCTTTTTGTTGTTGACAGAAAAAGCGGAAAGTTTCGGCACAGACATTTTTCCGATATAACCGCATATTTTTCTGAAGGCGATTGCCTTGTAATAAATACCACTAAAGTTGTTCCTTCAAGGCTTTTCGGCAAAAAAGCCACCGGCGGAAAAGTTGAACTTTTATTTTTAGACCCGGTTGCGCATTCCAAAGAAAATTCTTATAAAGTTTTAATGAAACCTTTTTTGGAAACAGGGAAAAAAGTTTTTTTTGACAACGGTTACGAGTGCGAAATAAAACATAAAACGCCTCGGGGCGAAGTTGTTGTAGAATTCAACAAAGCCGATATTTTAAGTTTTCTCCAAAAACAGGGAGTAATGCCGCTTCCTCCTTATATAAACAGAAAAGAGGGTCTTGCCCTGCAGCTTTCAAATTTTGACAAAGAGCGTTACCAAACGGTTTATGCGGCGCAGCAGGGCGCAATTGCAGCGCCAACCGCAGGGCTTCATTTTACGCAAGAAATTTTAAACGCTCTCAAAGATAAAGGCGTTAAAATTGCCACGCTTACTTTACACGTGGGCTGGGGAACTTTTAAACCTATTGTAAGCGACGAAATAGATAATCATAAAATGATGTCCGAAAAATTTTCTATAGATTCGCAAAACGCGCAAAAAATTAATGCGGCAAAAAAAGAAAATAAAAAAATTTTCTCGGTAGGCACAACTTCCACAAGGGCGCTTGAAACTCTTGCAAATATTTTTAACGGCGAAATAAAAGAATATTCCGGCGAAACTTCAATTTTTATTTATCCGGGATACAAATTTAAAATTCCGGACGTTTTAATAACAAATTTGCATTTGCCTAAATCCACTCCTCTTATGATGGCAAGCGCGTTTGCTTCAAGAGAGTTAATGCTTAAAGCGTATAAAGAAGCCGTTAAAGAAAAGTACAGATTTTTTTCTTACGGCGACTCTATGATAATTTTATAAAATTGATATAATATAAATAATTATGAAATGTAAAATGAGTTTTGAAGACATTAAGAAAAACCCCGAAATAAAAACTTATCTTGATTTTACGGATAAGGCTTTTGTGCGCATGGGTTATAAAGAGCACGGGCAAAATCACGCCCGTTATGCCGCCGAAAGAGCCGAATATGTTTTAAAAGAGCTCGGATACGACCAAAAAGATCAGGAACTTGCAAAAGTTGCCGCTTATCTTCACGATATAGGAAACGTTATTTCCAAACACGACCACGCTCACAGCGGCGCGATAATGTTTTTGAATTTTGTAGATGAAAAAGATTTTGACGAAGACGTTTACGCGGTCGCTACGGCAATAGGAAATCATGAAGATAAAGATACCGACCCTATCTCGGCGGTTGCCGCAGCCATTGTCTTGGGCGATAAAACAGACGTCCGCCACGAAAGGCTTAGAACCGACGAAGTAAAAAAATCCGATAAACATTCTAAAGTTATAGCGGCTTGTAAGAGAACAGATCTTGTTGCAGATAAAGACGCAAAAACTATTTCGCTGATTATAGAGATAGACACAGGCATTTGCAGCGTTATGGATTATTTTGAAATTTTTATTGCAAGAACCAACTTTTGCCGGCGAGCCAGCCGCGTTTTAGGATGTAATTTTCAACTCTATATTAACGAGGATAAATTACTGTAATGGCGGAAGTAGGCTCGTATAAATTAATTAAAAAATCATCGCAGTGCAAAGCGCGCCTGGGACAGGTTTACACTACAAGAGGCGTTATTGACACTCCCGTATTTATGCCCGTGGGAACTCAAGGCACGGTAAAAGGCGTGCCCAACGAAGACTTGCAAAATTCGGGCGCGCAGATAATTTTGGCAAACTCCTATCACTTATACCTTCGTCCGGGAACGGAAATAATAAAAAAAGCCGGCGGCATACAAAAATTTAATTCGTGGAACCGCCCCATGCTTACCGATTCCGGCGGGTTTCAAATTTTCAGCCTTAACGAAATAAGAAAACTTACCGAAGACGGCGCGAAGTTTCAATCTCATATAGACGGTTCGTCGCACTTTTTTTCTCCCGAAAAATCCATGCAGATTCAAAAAGATATAGGCGCGGATATTATAATGTGTTTTGACGAGTGCACTCCTTACCCTGCAACTTACAAATACGCGAAAAATTCCATGGAGTTAAGTTTAAGATGGGCAAAAAGATGCAGAGAAGAATTTTATAAAGACGACGCTTGTAAAACCCAGTCGCTGTTTGGAATTATTCAGGGTTCAACTTATGAAGATTTAAGAAAAATAAGCGCTCAAGAAATGACTGAAATGAATTTTACGGGGTATGCAATCGGCGGCGTTTCCGTAGGAGAACCGAAAGAAGAAAAAGAAAAAGTTATAGAAACCGTAGAGCCGTATTTGCCTGAAAATAAAGCAAGGTATTTAATGGGCGTAGGAATGCCGGAAGATTTATGGGAAGGCGTCAGCCGCGGCATAGATATGTTTGACTGCGTTATACCTACAAGAAACGGACGCAACGGACAAGTTTTTACAAGCATGGGCAAAATTAACATAAGAAACGCGGAGTTTAAAGAAGATTTTACTTCGTTAGACCCGCAGTGCAATTGTCCTACGTGTAAGGGGTATTCCAAAGCGTATCTTAACCACTTGGTAAGAGCGCAGGAAAGCCTTTATTTGGGACTTTTATCTTTACATAATATTTATTTTATGATAAACTTGATGTCTAAAATAAGAAAATCATTGGAAAACGATACATTTCTTGAAGCAAAAAAAGAGTTTTTTGAGAACTATTATTCAAGAGGAACTCGCTAAATTGGAGATATCATGGAAAAGAGTATTTTTTCGGCAGTTTTAGTATTGGTTTTTGCGGCATCTGCTTTCGCGCAAGGCGAAGCGGCGCAGGGCGGACTTTTCGGCGGCGGCATGGGCGGATTGTTGCCGCTTATTTTAATTTTTGTTTTTTTCTACTTGTTCCTTTTAAGACCGCAGCAGAAAAAAGCTAAAGAACACGCGAAACTTTTAAATGCGTTGAAAAAAGACGACAGAGTAATTACCTCTGGCGGAGTTTATGCAACCGTCGTATCCGTTAAAGGAAACATCATTGAAGCTAAAATTGCCGACGGAGTAAATATACAAATTGCAAAACAGTCTATAGGCACCGTAATTACAAAACAGGAAGAAGACGCAGCGCAGGTTGAAGTTGTAAAAAAATAAAGTTTAAAAATGAAAGAGAACGAATATAAATTTTCAAACGTAACGCTTGCGGAAGTTAAAAGCAACCCCATAGTCAATACGTTTATAAAATCCGCAAACGATTATCTAGGCATAATCGGCTACACCGAGCACGGTATAAGGCACGTAAGCCTTGTGGCGTCCATTGCCGAGAACGTTCTTTTATACCTTGATTATCCTAAAAGGCTGCAAGAGCTTGCTTCCATAGCCGGCTATCTGCACGATATAGGAAACGTAGTCAACAGAAAAGATCACGGGCAGTCCGCGGCGTTAATATCAATGAGGCTTCTTAAAGATATGGGGGCAACTCCCGACGAAGCGGCTCTTGTAATTTCCGCAATAGGAAATCACGAGGAAGAAGTCGGTGACCCTGTTAACCCCGTTGCGGCCGCTTTAATTTTAGCCGATAAATCGGACGTTCATAAAACAAGAGTCCGCGCCGCCGATGGAGATTTTGACATTCACGACAGAGTCAACGACGCAGTGGAGCGTTCTTTTTTGAAAGTGTTAAAAGAGAAAAAAATAATATCGTTACAGCTTACAATTGACACGCAAAAGTCGCAGGTAATGGAATACTTTGAAATTTTTATGTCCAGAATGCTTATGTGCAGAAGAGCGGCGAATTTTCTGGATTGTAATTTTGAATTAATAATAAACGAGAGGAAATTACTCTAATGGGCAAGATTAACTTTAAGTTGTGGGTCACCGCAGTTTTGTTGGTGTTTTCAGTGTGGGCGCTTTACCCGTCGGTAAAATGGTCGCAAATGTCGGCTGAAAAGAAGGAAACCGCAGAAAAAGAAAAAGACACAATTCTTAACAGAGTCATAAGGCTCGGTTTAGATTTAAAAGGCGGAACGCATTTGCTTTTGGAAGTGGACTCGTCAAAGCTTGACGAAAACGTCAAAGTAAGCGACGCTATTGACAGAGCTATAGAAATTATCAGAAACAGAATAGACGAGTTTGGCGTTGCCGAACCTATGATAGCAAGACAGGGCGATAAATGGATAGTGGTTCAGCTGCCGGGCATTAAGGACCCTAAAGCCGCCAAAGAGCTGCTTGGTAAAACCGCGCTGTTAGAATTTAGAATAGTAGATAATAGCAAAGAAGCCGGACAGGCTTTAGCGCTTTTGTCGGACAAAGGCATTACTCCTAAAGAATACAGAGCCAATCCTTCAAAATATAACGATATAACAAAACTTCTTCCCGCAGGTTCTTCAATTTACGAAAGTAAAGACGCAAGCGGATATTACGTTTTAGACAAAGCTGTTTTAACCGGAGCTTCTTTGGTTAACGCTAAAGTTGAACTTAACGGACAGTTCGGCATGCCGCACGTATCTATAGAGTTTAACAAAGACGGCGCAAAAACTTTTGCGGATGTTACCGGAAAATACAGAGAAAGAAATCTTGCGATAGTGCTTGACGACGTAGTTCAGTCCGCGCCAAGAATTAATTCAAGAATTCCCGACGGAAAAGCAATAATAGAAGGCAACTTTACCGCTGACGACGCTAAACTTCTTGCAACGGTTTTAAGAGCCGGAGCGCTTCCGGCGCCGGTAAAAGTTATTGAAGAAAGAACCGTAGGACCTTCTCTTGGAAACGATTCAATACAGAAAGGCTTTATGGCGGCAATAGTCGGAGTTTTGGCGGTTTTATTGTTTATGATTGTTTATTACCGCACTTCGGGAGTTATTGCAAGCATAGCTCTTGTTATAAACCTTGTGGCGCTTATGGCTTTTATGGCATATTTTCAGTTTACGCTTACGCTTCCGGGCGTTGCGGGTATAGCATTAACTCTTGCAATGGCTGTTGACGCAAACGTTCTAATTCTTGAGAGAATCAGGGAAGAACTTTCAAGCGGAAAAACTTCGCGCGTTGCGGTTGACGCCGGATATCAAAAAGTTTTTTGGACAATTTTTGACGCAAATCTTACCACTTTGATAGCGGCGGTTTTTTTATTCCAGTTTGGAACCGGACCAATAAAAGGTTTTGCCGTAACTCTTTCAATAGGTCTTATAATAAGCATGTTCACGGCGATAGTTGTAACAAAGCTTATATACGAATTTCTGTTTAAAGAAAATTTAATTGTAAAATTTAAAATATAAATCGGGGGAAAACTGTGAATTTTATAAACAATACGCACATAGATTTTATAGGCAAGCGCCGCATATTCTTTTTTATATCTGTGTTTTTGCTTGTGGTTTCTTTAGGCGCATATATTTTAAAAGGTCCTAACTACGGTATAGATTTTACCGGCGGTATGCTTATACAGATTTCTTTTGACAATAACGTAAAACTTCAAGACGTTAGAGGGTCTCTTGAATCCGCAGGGCTTTCTTCTTTTGAACTTCAAACTGCCGATAAAACGGTTATGGTAAGAGCTAAAGGCAATATAGGCGCGCAGCAGGAGTTTGAAAATAAAATTACATCCGCTCTCTCGTCGGCATTTAAGGGTAACAAACTTACCGTAGAAAAAGTAGAATACGTAGGACCTTCCGTAGGAGAATATATTTCAAACCGAGCTGTTCTTGCGTTTCTTTTGGCTTTTTTGGGTATGATTGTTTACGTGGCCTTCAGATTTAAATCCACGTTGTGGGGCGTTGCCGGCGTGGCAGGCATTATTCACGACGTAGTTATAACTTTCGGAATGGTTATGCTTGTAAGCAAAGAGATAGACGTTATAGTTATCGCGGCGCTTCTTACTGTTGCGGGATATTCTATAAACGACACAATTGTTTTATTTGACAGAATCAGAGAAAATTTAAGGCTTTCTGCAAAAGAAAATTTCGCAACAATAATAAACAACAGCATAAATCAGGTTCTGTTAAGAACAGTTGTTACAACCGTTACGGTTTTTATCGTCGCATGCGCGCTTTTCTTTTTAGGCGGAGACGTTTTGCATACGTTTGCTTATATTATGGTTATAGGCACCGTCTTAGGCGCATACTCCACAATTTTTATATGCGCGCCGCTTGTTTACGAGTGGGAAACCAGAAAACGTAAACGCGCGCAATTGTCTAAATAACCAATGAAGAAAATAAAAAATTTTAAAGTAAATTTGCGCGTGAGAGAAATTTCGCGCGTTATAAAAAAGCTCGTTAATGCGCCGGATATGCCCGTTGAACTTGAAGAAGCCGTTCAGCGCGGGTGTCATTACTGTTCAAAACTTTTGAAGGTTAGCGTAATTTACGACGCTTTTGCAAAAGGCGCTCTTGCCTTTTCATATGAAAAAGACGCTCCGGCAAAATGGGTTGCGCAGAGCCTGTTTTTTATAACAATCGGCACAAGTTTGCAGGAAGAGTATAAAAAAAATCAGGAAGCTTTCGGGACGCACACCGAAAAAATAATTTCAGCGGTTGCCGTTGACGCTTTGGAACAGGGTAAAAACTTTATTCAAAGACTTATATCTTCCGAGGCTGAAGATGAAAATTGCGAGTTATCTCGAAGCGTTGAAATTCCGCCGGAGCTCTATGCAAGCGCCGCGCAGCACGTGCCTATAGATAAAATAGGCGTTGAAATACTTGACGGCAAGCTTTATCCGCAGTATTCTTATTGCGGCGTATTTTACTGGATTCCTTCTAAAAAGAAGTCTTCAAAAAAATAGCGTTTAGCTGTTTTTGTTTACCATATAAAACGGGCTTATCAATGACAAAATTTTTTCTGGCAGCATATAACTCTCTTTTTGCTGTTCTACTAATTCCATTCTTTTTAATAGTTTTACTTTTCAGCGGAAAATACAGAAAAGAACTTTTCTATCGTTTACCGGAGCGTTTTGTAAAATGGAAATTTCCGAACCGGGGAAGTAAAAAAATTGTGTGGCTGCATTGCGCGTCTTTAGGCGAAATCCGCGCCGCCGAACCTATTATTGACGACTTAAGAAAAGATTTTTTTATAGTCTTAACGGTAGTTACCAAAACGGGCAGGCAATACGCCGAGAAATTAAATAAAGCCGATTTTATTTCGCTTCTTCCTTTAGATTTATATCCGTTAATGCTCAAGGCTATAAAAAAAATAAATCCGGAGATACTTATTATAGTTGAAACGGAGCTTTGGGTTTCCATGCTTTATGCGGCAAAGAAATTAAACGTTAAAGTTGTAACCGTAAACGGGCGCATGTCGGAAAAATCTTTTAAAATGTATAAAAAAATGAGGTTTTTCTGGAAGCGTTTTGTGGGGCTTATAGACATTGTTTTTGCAAGAAGCCAAGACGACGCCGAACGTTTTAAAGTTTTAAGCGGCGGGAAGACTGAAATTATTGTTACAGGCAATATTAAATACGACAGAGATTTTTCCGCTAACGCCGACAGAAAAGATTTCGGCTTAAAAGATGAAGATTTTGTTTTTACGGCCGGCAGCGTTAGAGACGGCGAGGAAGAGTTTATAGCGCAGGCTTATAAAAAAGCCGCGGCTAAAAGTGGGAATATAAAATTCTTTTTAGCGCCAAGACACTTAACGCGTATCGGCAAGGTTAAAAATATTCTTGAAAAAAATGAAATAAAATATTCTTTGCTGTCGGAGTTAAACGGCGCGCTTCTTCCCGGTTTTAAAAGCAGTAATTTTATTGTAGTTGATACTTTCGGGAAATTGCAGAGCATATATTCTGTTTCGGACGTTTGTTATGTAGGCGGTTCTCTTGTAGATAAGGGCGGACAAAATCCCGTAGAACCTGCCGCTTATTCAAAGCCCGTGCTGTTTGGAAAGCATATGGACAATTTTAAAACCGAGTCTGAAATTCTTCTGCGTTACAAGGGCGCTTTTACGGTGTTAAATGCCGACGATATAGCTTATGAAATAAATCGCTTTGCTTCCGATAAAGATTTTTTGGCTAAGGCGGGGGGAAACGCGCTTGCCGCCGTTAAATCTCAGAAAGGCGCGGTTGGCGTTACCATACAAAATTTAAGGCAGCAGCTTAAAAATGAAAAATAAAATAATTTCGGGAGTTGTTTTTCTTGTCGTTTGGCTGTTTGATAAAACGGTAAGAAAAAAATTTATAAACGGCAGACCATACGCGTCTGAACCGTCTTTGTATCCTTTTTGGCACGGCACTTCTCTTCAAATGGTAATGAACAACCAAAAAAGCGGAATTGTTATCATGACCAGTCTTTCCAAAGACGGAGATTTAATTTCTTCCTTGGTAAAATCTTTCGGTTTTGACACCGTTAGGGGGTCTTCAAGCAGAGGCGCGGAAAAAGCGTTAAAAGAAATGGTTCGTCTTGCGCTTGAAGGTAAAAAACTTGCGTATGCCGCCGACGGTCCCAGAGGACCTTATCATAAATTAAAATCAGGAATAATTTATACCGCGCAAAAAAGCGGACTTCCCATATATCCCGTTGCAACCTGCCCCAAAAGAAAAATAACGCTTCGCTCTTGGGACAGAACGGAAATTCCTATACCGTTTACAAAAGTCATTCAGATTTATTCTGCTCCCATTTACGTTAAGCCGGAAGACGATATAGAACAAAAAAGGGTTGAAGTTGAAAACGAATTAAATAAAATTTTTGAATTTGTCAGCAGCGCTTATTGGCAAAAAGATATTTCAAGATATCTATCGCTTAATCCGTCGGCTAAAATTTTAATAGTGCAGCCGTCAAGAATAGGCGATATTATTTTTGCTCTCCCCACGCTTGCGGCAATTAAAAGAAAATATCCTCATGCAAAAATAAGCTGGATTGTTGACGAGAGATGTTACGAAATACTTGAAGGCAACCCGCTTCTTGATAAAATTTTTATTTGGGACAGAACCAAAAGAAGTTTGGGTTACTATAAAAAATTAAGAAAGAGTTTACGCAACGAACGTTTTGATTTAAGCATAGACCTGCACGGTTTGGCAAAATCCGCAATGCTTGTTAAGCTTGCGGGCGCAAAATTTAAAATAGCGTCGTCTTCAACAAACGGCATGAGAGAGTTTTCGCGGTTTTTTTCAAAAGAAATTAAAAATACGAATGCTCAGGCGCATTGCATAGACAGGCATTTGGAAACCGCAAAATATTTGCAGTGCGACGGTAAAATTGAATATCCCATATATATTCCCGAGCATGCTTACGAAAGCGTTAAAGTAAAATTAGAAAACAAAGGCGTTGACATAAAAAATATTATCGCAATGCATGCCGGCGGCGGCTGGACGTCAAGAAGGTGGGCGGCGGTAAAATTCGGGCAGCTTGCGGAAAAATTAAATAAAGAATTCGGCGCGGATATTATTCTTATAGGCGGTAAAGAAGGAGGCTTAAGCGAAAAAGGTTTAAGCGAAGATATTCTTTCATCGTCAAAAGTTAAGATAACCGATATGACCGGAGAGTTTACGCTTAAAGAGCTGTGCGCATTCTTTAAACTTTGCAAAGTTTTTGTAGGCAACGAAGCGGGACCAATGCATATAGCGACGGCTTTAAATATTCCCTCAGTGGCAATTTTAGGTCCTACAAACGCAAAAAGAACAGGTCCGTATGCCGGCGGAAATACGCAGATTATACAACACAAATTTTCGTGTCAGCCGTGCAGAAACAGAAGCTGTAAAAATCCCGTCTGCATGCATGATATAGGCGTTGAAGAAGTTTTTGAGGCGGTAAAAAATACTTATGGAAGATTGGAAGTTTAGACGGTTGGAAGCTTGGCAACAGCGTTTATTTTTTAAGTTAATAAAATATGAAAATACTAATTATTAAACCGAGTTCTTTTGGAGATATAATTCAAGCTTTGCCTTGCGCAAACGCGCTTAAGGAAGCTTATCCCGGCTGTTTTATAAGCTGGGTTGTGTTCAATCAATGGCAGGATTTGCCGAAACTTTGCTCTGATATTGACGAAGTTATTTTTTGGGACAGAAAAAACGGGCTTAACGGTTTTTTTGAAGTTTTAGGAAAAGTGCGCGCGACGGATTTTGATTTAATAATAGATTTGCAGGGGTTGCTGCGAAGCGCGTTTCTTGCAAAATTTGCAAAAGGGAAAGTTAAACTCGGCGTTCCCGGAATGAAAGAGTTAAGCAATTTGCTTATAAAAGAGGTTTATCCGCAAAATGCGTTGATGAATGCAACTTTGCGAAATTTAGAGCCGCTTCGTTTTTTAACCGGCAAAAAATACGAACCTAAAATAAATATAACTCCCGACGAAACTTTGTTTAAGCAATTTGAGCCGCAGCTTGGAAAAGATTTTATTTCTTTCTTACCTTTTGCAAGAGGCAAAGGTAAAGATTGGAGTTTGGAAAATTATTATGAACTTACGGATATGTTTGCGGAAAAATACCCGGATACAAAAATTGCCGTCTTAGGTTCGCTCGGAGATTTTGGAAAGTTTCAACACAATAAAATTACCGATCTTTGCGGAGCTACGGATATTTCTTCTCTTGCGGCTGTGCTGTCAAAAAGTTTTTTAGCTGTTGGGGCGGATACGGGACCTATGCATTTGGCTTCTGTTTTGCAAACTCCGTCGGTGTTTATTTTCGGCGCTTCCGATATAAATGAAACGGCTCCTTATATAGGGAAGTTTTCGCTTCTTATAAACAAAGAAAATCCTGCGGATATAGACAAAGTAACTCCAACGGAAGTTTTTGCGGAAATAGAAAAATGGAAAAAATAGTATTTTTTCACATGAACCAGCTTGGTGATTTGCTTTTTTCTTTGCCGGTTCTTAAAGCCGCAAAACAAGAGACCGGCGCTAAGATTTATTCGGTTGTTAAGCCTGCGCTTGCGCCTCTTTTAATTTCGTCTGGCGTTGCTGATGCTACTATTGAAAAAGGCGTTTCGTTTTTTAGATTTGTAAAAATAATAAAAAGTGAAAAATTTTCTAAAGCGGTGCTTTTTTCGGAATCTCCGTCGTCTCTATCGGCAGCGTTTCTTGCCGGAATTTCAAAAAGATTCGGCTTTAATACGGCTTCTTTGAATTTTCTTCTTACAAATAAAACCGCAAGAACAGGCGTGCCGTCGTTGTTTAATAATAAAAATCTCGGCGCTGCTTTCGGTTTAAAAAATATTCAGAGCGATTATACGTCAATAATAAAAATCCCGAAAGAAAATTCGGAACGCGTCCGCGAATGGTTTAAAAATAAAAATTTAGATTCTAAAAAAGTTATAGCCGTTTCCGCCGGAGCAAGCAAGAAAAGACAAAGCAAACGTCTTGATAACGGCAAATGGGCTGAAATTATAGACGCTCTGTCGGCAAAAGGTTTTTCGTGCGTTTTGTCGGGAGCCGCTTTTGAAAAAGAGAGTATGGCCGAACTGTCTTTAATGTGTAAAAACCGTCCTGAAATTTTTGCGGCGGAAAACGGAATATTAGACAGCGCCGCGTTTTTGCAGGAAGCCGCGCTTTTTGCGGGAATAGATTCCGGCGCAATGCATTTGGCGGCTGCCGCGGGCGCAAAATGCGTAGGCGTTTTCGGCAATACGGATCCCTTGCAGGTGGGGCCTATGCCGCTTGAGAAACATTCAATTGTTAAAAAGGATAATGTCGCAGATATTAAAGCGTCGGAAGTTATAAGCGCAATTTTGAAAAATTTTGAATTTTAAGGAAATAAAATGCTCACTAAAGTTGCTATTGTCGGCAGACCTAATGTTGGCAAGTCAACATTATTTAATAGGTTTATAGGCCGTAAAAAAGCTATCATTCACGATACGCCCGGCACAACTCGCGACAGGAACGATTACGAAGTAAATTGGAAAGATAAAAAGTTTATAGTAACAGACACGGCGGGGTGGAGCGGGGACGAATCCGTATTTTCTAAAGATATGGAACGCCAGCTTAATTTAGCCGTAGAGCAAGCGGATATAATTTTGTTTGTTGTTGACGGTAAAATCGGCATTCATCCGTTTGACGCCGAAATTGCAAAGCAAATACGTCAAAGCAAAAAAACCGCTATTCTTGTTGTAAATAAAATAGACACGCAAGCTGAAGAAACCAAAGGTTACGAATTTTACAGTCTTGGTTTTGACGAAGTGGTTTTTATATCGGCAAACCACGGACGCAGCATAAACGAATTGTTGGATAAAGTTTGGTCTAACATAAAATACGACAGAACAACTAAACAGGCGCAGGAAGTTTTAAAAATTATTTTGGTGGGAAAACCTAACGTCGGAAAATCTTCTTTTGTAAATTCGGTTTCCAAGGAAGAAAGAAGCATAGTTCACGACGCTCCCGGAACTACGCGGGATTCTTTAACGGTAAACGTTAACTTCAACAATAAAGATTATATTCTCATAGATTCGGCAGGTCTTCACAGAGGCAGTAAGATGAAAGACGATATGGAATATCTTTCAACTTTAAGCACAGACTACGCAATTGAAGACGCCGACGTTGCGGTTTTGGTTGCCGACGCTTCGCAGGGAATAGGCGAAACGGAAGTAAAAATTGCAAGGCTGCTGCACGAAAAAAGAAAACCCGTAATAGTTGCCGTAAATAAATGGGATTTAATTGAAGATAAAGAACAGGCTGCAAAATATTTTACCGAACAGTTCAGAGAAAGAGTAAAATTTATGGACTGGGCGGACGTAGTTTTTATTTCCGCAAAAACAGGACAAAGGCTTGAGCGCATATTTCAGGAAGCCGAAATAGTTTACCGTCAGTACAACAGACAGCTTACGCAGGAAGAGCTTAACGCGCTTGTGCGCGATGCAGTGGCAAGAAAGCCGCTTGTGAGAAAAGGAAAAGTTTTAAAGTTTAAAGAATACGCGCAGGTTGCGGTAAAACCTCCGGTATTTATTTTTTCCGTCAACGATTTGGAACTTTTGCATTTTTCATACGAAAGATTTTTAGAGAATTTTTTCAGAGAAAGATTTGGCTTTCACGGAACGCCGATAGTTTTAAAATTTAGACAGTTTTTTAGAATTTCAGGCAAAAGCAATATCAATTGACAACAGCGGCGGTAAAACCGTTCTTTTGTCGTTGCGGGGAAAGAGAAAGTCCTGATGTTTATAATAAATGAGGGCATCGTTTTTATGACTACAAAAATTCTTTATGTTGTTTTAACTTATCTTTGCGGATCAATTCCGTTTGCTTACATAATTGCAAAACTTGCCGCAGGAATAGATATAAGAACGGCAGGTTCCGGCAATCCCGGGGCGACAAACGTTTTTAGAACCGTCGGCGCGGGCGCGGGAAGCGTAACTTTTATATTAGATGCGGCAAAAGGTTTTCTGCCGGTTTTTTTAGCAAGAATTATTTTTGACAATCCTTCGTTTTATTATTTAGTTGCGGTTGCGGCCGCCGCTATGACCGGACATATGTTTACCGTTTTCCTAAAATTTAAAGGCGGAAAGGGCGTAGCTACCGGCTGCGGAGTTTTCTTGGCGCTTATGCCTTTGCCTGCGGCGTATGCTTTAATTGTGTTTGCTTTGGTTTTTTTATGTTCAGGATACGTTGCGCTCGGTTCTGTTTTTGCGGCCGCTTCGCTTCCGATTTCTGCAATTATTTCAAAAAGTTATTCTGTTGAATATGTAGTTTTTGCTTTTTTTGCGGCGGCGCTTGTAATTTATAAACACAGAGAAAATATTAAGAGGCTTATTGCCGGCACAGAACACAGATTTAAAATTTTCGGGAGCGGCAAAAAATGAAAATAACAGTTTTAGGAGCAGGTTCTTGGGGAGCTACTCTTGCCGCGCTTTTGTTTGAAAACGGCAACGATGTCGTTCTTTGGGAGTTTGATAAAAAAAGAGCCGAAAATTTACAGTCGCGCAAAATAAAACCTTTCGCGGCGGGAAATGATTTGCCGAAAGACTTGCTTGTGACAAACTCTTTAGATTCATTTAAAGACAGCAAAACCGTTTTATTTGCAGTTCCGTCGCAGTATATGCGTTCCACGTGCAAATATTTGAAAGATAACGGCGTTTCTTTAGACGGAAAACTTATAATAAGCGCCACCAAAGGCATAGAAAACGAAACGCTGTTAAGAATGTCCGAAGTTATAAATGAAGTTTTTCCGGGAACTTATAAAAATATTGCCGCATTATCAGGCCCCAGCCACGCGGAAGAGGTTTGCATGAAAATGCCTACCGCGGTTACATCTGCGTCGGAATCTGCTGAAGCCGCCGAAAAAACAAGAAAGCTTTTTATGAACAAATACTTCAGGGTTTACAATCAAACCGATATAATAGGCGTTGAAACTGGCGCCGCGCTTAAAAATGTTTTTGCGATAGCTTCGGGTATTGTTGACGGTTTAAATTTCGGCGATAATACAAAAGCGGCAATAGTTTCAAGAGGTTTAAAAGAGCTTGCAAGAATAGGCGTTGCTTTGGGAGGAAAAGAAGAAACTTTTTACGGACTTTCCGGCGCAGGAGATTTAATGGTAACGTGTTTTTCAAGACACTCAAGAAACAGAGCCGTCGGCGAAGCGGTAGGCAAGGGTAAAAGCGCCGACGAAGCGGAAAAAAGCTTGGGCATGGTTGCCGAAGGCATAAAAAATGCAATAAGCGCCTATGAAGTAGGTAAAAAACTAAAAGTTGAAGTTCCGATTATAAATGAAGTTTATAAAGTTTTATTTAAAGGCAAAAAAGCTTTAGACGCAGTAACGGAACTTATGACAAGGGCTCCCAAACATGAACAAGAATGATGTTGCAAAAACATTGTCTAATATTTTAAGCTCTAAAAAAGAAGCCGATAACGCTGTCAACAGAGTTTTTGAAGAGTTGAAAACGGCGTTAAAAAACGGCGAGAAAGTTGTTATCACAGGTTTTGGAAGTTTTAATATGCTGGTTACAAAAACAAAAAAGGGGAGAAATCCTAAAACAGGAGAAACCCTTCTTATCTCGCCTATGAAAAAAGTAAGATTTAAACAATCTAAAGAGTTTTTTGACAAATAGGTTTAAATAAGTATAATACTTTGGAGTTTTCATGGAAACGCTTCAGATCCCGGATAAAGAATATTTTTCAATAGGCGAAGTTTCCCAGATTACGCAGGTTGTTAAGCACACTTTGCGCTACTGGGAAAGCGAGTTTAAGCTTTTGCGCCCCGCAAGGAAAAGTTCCGGGCAGAGAAGATATCGCAAGGAAGATTTAGAGCTGGTTTTTAAAATAAAAGATTTATTGTATAATAAGCGCTACACAATTGAAGGCGTAAAAAAATATTTGCTTGCCGATAAGCGAAAAAAGCAAATAGATTTGCCGGGCACTGAAACGGAACACAGTCCGGATTCAAAAATATTAAGAGAACTTAAAGAAGAGCTTAAGCAAATTTTAAAACTGTTAAAAAAATAAAAGTCGGGGCGTGGCGCAGTTGGCTAGCGCACTCCCTTGGGGTGGGAGAGGCCGCTGGTTCAAATCCAGTCGCCCCGATGTTTTCAAGCTCTGCCGTCGCAGTTTGCGACGGCAGAGCTTTTTTTGCGGCGCTGGTAAATAATCATTGAAAAAGGTATGAAATTTTTATAAAATCTTTTAATCATGAACCTACAAAACATTATCAATTCCGCATTAGAAGAAGACGGCGTTTTTAACGACATAACAACAAGAGAATTTATCTCTAAAGATAAAAAGGCTAAGGCTGTTTTAATAGCAAACAAAGGCGGAGTGCTTTGCGGCGTAGAATGTTTTATAAAGGTTTTTAAAACTATAGATAAAAACTGTAAGATAAAAGTAAATATCGGCGACTGTTCAAAGATAAAAAAAGGCGATAAAATTTTAGAGATAAGCGGCAGAGCGCATGCAATTTTGTCGGGCGAAAGAACGGCTTTAAATTTTTTGCAGCATTTGTCCGGCATAGCCAGCATTACAAACGAATTTGTAACGGCAGCCAAAGGTTCTAAAACAAAAATTTACGACACAAGAAAAACTATTCCCGGATACAGAGAGCTTGCCAAATATGCCGTTCGCTGCGGCGGCGGCGCTAACCACAGAATGGGTTTGTTTGATATGGTTCTAATAAAAGATAATCATATAAGCCTTACAAATAATCTTACCGAAAAAATAAATAATTTCAGACGTAAACATAAAAATATTCTTGTTGAAGTTGAATGCGAAAACTCCGCGCAGGTTGGTCACGCGCTGCAGGCGCGCGCAGATATTATTATGCTTGACAACATGGGATATGCCCAAACGAAAAAAATGATAGAACTTATAAGAAAATATTCCACAAAAGATTACAGACCCGAAATAGAACTTTCCGGCGGCATAAACAGAGCAACCGCAAAAAAATACGCTAAACTTAACGCTGAAAGAATATCTATAGGCATGATAACCCACTCTGCGCCCGCTTTAGACATAACATTAGAAACAACCATAAATTAAAATGAAAGTTTTAAATTTACTTTCCGACAAAAAATACTTGTCCGGCAAAAACTTGGCAGAAGCGTTGTCCATTTCGCGCGCCGCCGTGCACAAGCAGATAAACACGCTTAAAAGAAACGGATACGTAATTGAGTCTTCTCCTAAAGGTTATAAACTTTGCGCAAAAGATGATGTTCTTAGCGAGCAGGAACTTTTGCTTGCCGTAAAAAAACCTCTTGGCATTTTCAAAAAACTTCTCTATTACAAAAAAATAAATTCTACCCAAACAAAACTTAAAACAATAGCCGACGCCGTTGCGCGGGAAGGGGTTATTGTTTGCGCGGACGTTCAAACGGGCGGATACGGCAGAATGAAAAGAGAATGGAGTTCGTCTAACGGCGGGCTTTGGTTTTCAATGCTTTTAAAACCGGCGTTGCGCCCGGACGAAGTTTCAAAACTTGCGCTTATTATAAGTTTGGCGTTAAACAGAGTGTTTAAACAAAAATACGGCGTTAAAACAAACATAAAATGGCCTAACGATATTTTGTTTAAAGGCAGAAAAGCGTCGGGGATACTTGTAGATATGTCTGCCGAACAAGATATTGTCAATTGGGTTGTGGCGGGCATAGGAATAAACGTTAACAACGTTTTGCCTAAAGAGTTAAAAAATATTTCCGTTTCATTAGGCGAAATTTTAAATAAGTTTGTAGGCAGAGCTCAATTGCTTGCGCAGTTTTTATGCGTTTTTGACGAAATTTACGCGGCCTTTAAAAAGTCCGGATTTAAAATTTTTGTCAAAGAGTATAACGACAACATCGTTTTTATAAATGAAAGTATTAAAATAGACACGGGATTTGATATAATAGAAGGCGTAAATCTTGGCATTGACGGCGACGGCAAACTTATTTTAAAAACGCCCAAAGGCTTAGAAAAAATAACGGCTGGAACCGTAGTAAAGGGGAAATAATGTCTGAAAATATTTTTGATAAACTTGTAAAAGAAAGAAGCAACGTTCTTCTTGATATAATAAAACAGCGCAGAAGCGTTAGGAAATTTAATCCGGAGCCGGTTGCCGACACGGACGTGCGCACAATAATAGAAGCCGCAACCATGGCGCCTTCCGCCACAAACAGTCAAAATTGGCGCTTTATAGCCATTAAATCCGAAGATAAAAGAAAAGAACTTGTGTGCTCAATTGAAGAGCAGATAAAAGAGTATTCAGCGCTTATAACGTCGCAAAGAGCATATAACGAGTTTAACGCCTACTCAAGATTTTTTACGTTTTTCTCAAGCGCGCCTCTTGTTATTGCGGTTATTAAAACGCCTTACACTTCATTTAGCATGAGAATTATGCAAAGATACGGAATATCTCCCGAAGCTCTTGAAGCTGCGGATATGCAGGGACCTTCGGCGGCTATACAAAATATGCTTCTTGCCGCGCACGCTTTAGGTTACGGCGCGTGTTGGATGACGGGTCCTTTAATAGCTAAAGATAAGCTTGAAAAAGTTTTAAATATTAACTCTCCGGATCATCTTATTGCATTAATTCCGGTCGGCAAAACAGAAGCGTCGCCGGCAACTCCTAAAAGAAAACCTATTGATGAAATTTTTGAAACTATTTAAATGAAGAAATTTTTTTACGCGCTGGTTTTATCCGGCTTTGTTTTTTCATGCGCCGCAAATAACATAGAACGCAACGGGAATATTATAATTTCTCCGGCGCCGTTGTCTTTTGACAGCGTGGACAGAAGCATGAAAAGCGCCGGATATTGGATAGGTAAAATTCCAACCCCCGACAAAGTTATTTTAACCGCAAAAGAGATAGACGCTTTCAATGCAAAAACATTCAGCGGCAGCGCGGCGCTTAACAACGTTTTAAAATTCAAACCGCAATACCGCAGAAACGGTCTTGCCTTGGAACAAAAAAAAGTTATAGCGGCATTTGCAAAATATTACGACGGAACTTCGCCTTCTCCGGTAGGCAGAAAATATTTTTCAGACGTTGAAAATAATATAGATTTTAAACTTTTAAATTCAAAAGTTAACGTTCGGTTTGCCATGACCGTAAGCTACGCGCAGTTAAGACTTCTTCCTTCCGACAAGCCTCTTTTTTCTTCGCTTGATACTTTAGATTTGGACAGAGTTCAGCTTACGCAGCTTAATTTGGGTTCTCCTCTTGCGGTTTTGTACGCCACAAAAGATAATGCGTGGTATTACGTTTCGTCTGAAATTGCCGAAGGCTGGATACGCGCGCGGTCTTTGGCGTTTTGCGATAAAGACGTTTTAGAAGATTATGCGCAGTGGGATGTGTTTGCCGTTACTGTGTCGGCTTACTCGGATATATACGCCGATGAGAAACTGACAAAATTTTTAGATCATGTAAAAATGGGCACAAAACTTGCTTTGGTAAATTTAGACGGCGACAGCGCCGAAGTTAGAGTGCCGGCTGTAAAGCCCGACGGAACGCTTGGTTTTCAAAAAGCTTTTATAAAGTCGCGCGACGTTTCAATAGGTTATCTTAAATACACGCAGCGCAACGTTTTAGAGCAGGCTTTTAAATATTTAAATTATCCTTACGGCTGGGGCGGTTCTAACGGCGAGCAGGATTGTTCCGGATTTTTAAAACAGGTTTTTGAGTGTTTCGGAATAGTTCTTCCCAGAAATTCTACGGCGCAAAGCAGAGCAGGCGTTTTAGGCGCGCAGTTTGCAAAAGAAGATTCCGATGAGTTAAGAACCGAAAAAATTCTTTCAAACGCTGTTGCAGGCATAACAATTTTTTATTTTCCCGGACATATCATGCTTTACGCCGGTCAAGACGGCGGCAAACCTTATGTTATTCACGCAATATGGGGATACGGCGAAGATACCGATAAATATTCAAAAACATATCTTATAAATAAAGTGCTTATATCAACTTTAGACGTTGGAAGCGCGTCAAAAAAAGGGTCGCTTCTTCACAGAACTACGTTAATGAAAATAATAAAATGAGAATTTCTCTTTTCAAAAAACTATCGGCGTTTGTTTTTGCTGCGGATATTTTAGCGGGCGTTATCGTCGGCATTAAGCTTTACCCTTTAGCCGGTATTGTAACTGTGTCGGTATTGCTTATCATAAACGTTGTCTTTTATGCTATAATTTTAAAAATTTTAAAGGCGGGCGAAAATGCGACAGGAAGATAAAGCGGTTTTGTATAAGTATATGTTTATAGTGTCCACTGTTTGCGGCGCCTTGGGCGTTTATATGCTGTATAAGCAAATACAGGTTTTGGGCTGGATTTTGGTGGGCGTGTGGGCGGTGCTTGCGATAATAGTGCGCGTGTTGATAATAAAAGATAAAAAATTTGTGAAAAATAAAAAAATATAGGAGAAATTAAAATGGAACTTTTTAAAATGGCAAAAGAAGCAATGTCAATGAGAAGCAAATTCAGCGAAATGGACAAAAAACTTAAAGCGCATATTTTGGATATAGAGTATAAGGGAATAAAAATTAAAGTAAACGCAAAAAATGAATTTTTAGAACTTTCTATTCCCGATGATTTGCTTAAAGAAAGCAAAGATAAAATTGAGAAAGTTGTTTTAAACGCGTTTTCCGAAGCTTCAAAAAAATCTCAGGAAGTTATGGCGGAAGAAGCTAAAAAAATTACCGGCGGATTAAAAATTCCCGGAATGTAATTTAGCGGCGTTAAAAAATAAATAAAAAAAAGACTCCGGCGAATTTTTTACCGGAGTCTTTTTTTTGTGTAAATTTTTATTTTCCGAAAGTCGGCGCATTCTTTGGCGTAAGACCGCCTTTAACTTTGTGGTAGTGTTCGTATGTCATTGTGGTTTGCGAGTTGTCTGTAATTTTCATTTCCGTAACTTTGCCTATAAATATTTCATGCGTGCCTAAATCTATTTTTTGAACAAGTTCAAGTTCAAATACCGCGGTTGCATGCTGCGTTACAACCGGAATTCCGTTTGATATGTAGTGCTCTATATTTTCAAATTTGTTTATATTTCTTCCGGATTTAAATCCGAAATTTCCTATAAATTTAAACGGCGCTTCTTGAGAAATTGCGGAAATTGAAAACTTTCCGGATTTGTTTATAAGTTCGTAAGTAAAGTTTTGCTTTGAAACGCATGCTGCAATTTGCACAGGGTCTGAAGTTACCTGCATGACGGAGTTTGTGGTTTGTCCGCTCATTTTGCCATCGGCGGCGGAAGATAGAATGTAAACGCCGTAGTGAAGTTTTGTTAACGCATTTAAATCCATAAATTACCTCTCAATTTTATTTATAATTATAGCAAAAAAATAACCTGTCGCTTGACTTGGAATACAATTGTATGTTAAAATATTGGTCGTATAGAAATTCACAGGAGGCATTTTATGGAAAAGCTTACGCAAAAGCAACAAGCTGTTTTAGATTTCATTAAAAAATATTCTCTTGAAAACGGCACTATGCCTACGATAAGAGAGATTGCCGCAAAATTTAAAATAACTATAGGTCCAGTTCAAAAATATCTTGAAGTTTTGACAAAAAAAGGATATTTGGATAAAAAAGATTCACGCGCGCGCGGCATTGAAATAAAAGGCCGCCAAAAATTTGCGCCCGTTCCTATTTTAGGAAGCGTGCATGCGGGAACTTTTTTAGAACCTGTTGAAGACGCGCAGGATTACGTTTACATAAATACCGATGTAACAAGAAGTCGCGAGTGTTTTGCGCTAAAAGTAAAGGGAGACAGCATGGAGCCTTCGGGAATAGTAGAGGGCGACACTGTGGTAATATCAAAAAGCAATCAGGTTACAAACGGCGACATAGTTGTAGCAATGATAGAAGGCGAAGCCGCAATAAAACAGTATAATAAGTCAGCCGGAAGAGTAGCTTTTATATCTACTAACCCATTGTATCCGCCGGTTTATCCTAAAGATTATAAAGTTTTGGGAAAGCTTATTTATTTGGTAAGAGAATACAAGAACTAAAGAGGGGAAGAGGTTAGGAGGGTGAGATGTTGAGTAACGGCGAAGGGCTGTTGCTTATCTTCTTATCATTCCATTGTTCCGGTTATTTTTTAACTTTTGATAGTAGGTAAATTCCCAAAGCTATGAATACAAAATTAGGAACCCAGGCCGCCATGAAAGGGGATAGTAAATAATTTTCTCCGAGAGACTGCGTTATGGCTTGCAGTCCCCAGTAAGTAAAAGCCACTCCTAATGCAAGCGTAAAGCTAAGTATTTTTCCAAACTTGCCGCCAAGTCCTAAAGCAAACGGAATTCCTACCATCATAACTATAACATGACAAAATACGGATGCGTATCTAACGTTAAGAGATATTCGCTCTTTTAAAGCCGTTTGTCCGAAAACCCGCAGTTGCGTTATGTATTTTTTAAACTCTTTTGTGTTCATATTTCTGTAGCTGACGCTTTTTAGAGTAAGCTCTTCCGGTTTAAGATGTATTCCGGAATCATATTGCGAAAAATATTTTTCGTCCCACATGTCTGTATTAAAATCTCTTTCAACTCCGTTTTTAAATACCCAGTTGTTATTTTGCCAAAAACCTTCCGGCGCCAAAACAAGCGTTGTTATGTAAAAGTTTTCGTCGTATTTTTCAAGCACAATATTTTGCATTGTCATTTCTCTTGCGTTTAAATGCCCTATTGCAAGACGCGAACTGTCATTTAGCGACACAACAATATTTGCAAATTCGTATTGTATCTGTTCGTCGCTTTTGTCTATTTTTTCACGCCTTATTTTTGAACTGTATTGTCCGGTAACGGGAATTAAAAACTCTCTTGCGGCAAGGTCTATAGCGCCAATGCAAACGCCCATCAAAAGAAAAATAGTTATTATGCGCCATAAATTTATTCCTGCGGCTTTTATAGCGGTTATTTCATTTTTTTTTGCAAGATCTCCAAGTGAAAACATTACCGCTAAAAGAGTGGCTACCGGCAACGCCTGCAGCGCCAGCCACGGCGTGCTTGCCAAAAGAAAAAGCATAACGGAGCCAAAGTCCGCATCTTTGCTCATAAAATAGTTAAGACGTCCGAAAAGTTCGGATATAAAAACTACAAAAGCAAACGCCACGGTTGTAAATGAAAATATTTTAAGAAATTGTTTTGAAATGTAAGAATATAAAATTGTCATTTTTTTACCATTCTCGTAAACAAATAAGCGCCTATGCCCGAAGTTAATATGTTAGGAAGCCAAATTATAAGCCCCAAAGGCGCCCTGCCTTTTTCGCCGAGATTTAAAACAAGAAGAAACAACATATAATAAAACAAAAGCACGCCCAGACTCATTCCAAAACCTATTGTCTTACCGCCTTTGCCGGACATTATGCCTATAGGAATTGCAACAAGAACAAACGCTATAGGCGCCAAAGCGAAAATCCACCGCTGCCAATACTCGCTTGAGTATGCCGTATATGGAATGTCTTGTTTTTTATGATCTTTTATCATTTTTAACAGCTGCACTGAAGACATCTCTTTTGTGGTTACCGTTTGCGCTGCCTGTGCTGCTTGAAAAGGTATGTTAAAGGTGTAAGATTGAAAAACAACGTGCGTCATATTCTTTATATTTGACGGCGTAGCTCTTTGCCAGTATCCTTTATAAAGCGTAAGCTGTATTCCGTTGGAGTAAGTTTTTACGGTTCCGGAAGACGCCGACATGCGCCATTCGCCCGAGTCGTTTTGAAGGGAAGCTGCGCCTTGAGATTTTTGTTTTTTCGTTTGATCTGCAAACTTATAAATTGTTATACCGAACATTGAATTGTTTTTATTGTCAACTTTATTTGCGTAAATGTTGTAGCCTTCCACGGAAATTAAAGCTTTTTCGTCAAGTTTTACAAGAGGTCTTTTAGTTATTATTTCGTTAAAAAGATTTCTGAAATCTCCGTGCATGGAGGGAGAAATAAAATGGTTGAAAAAAATCAAAAAGAAAGAAAGAACAGCCACGAATACAATTACGGGAACCGATAAAGTTTTATAGTCCACGCAGTTTGCTTTCATTGCGGTAATTTCGTTATCTTCGGAAAATCTTCCGTAAGCCAACAAAACTCCAAACAGCACCGCCATAGGCACGGCTAAAGTTAAAATATTAGGAAAAATTAAAGCGAAAAGTTTAATAACAAGAAACAACGACACGCCTTTTGACAAAAAAAGGTCAACAAGCTGAAACACCTGATCTAAAAGCAGCAGCATTGAAAATACCGCCAACCCGAAAAGGAAGGAATATACAAACTCTTTAATAATGTAAGCGTGTATTTTTTTAATCATAAAATCGCCTAAAATTATATCAAAAATAATGGAAAAATGAAACGAAATAGAGTATACTATTACGGCATAAAATGAAACGTATAAAATTACTTCTTCCATTGTTTTTTCTTATAATATCCGCGGTATCTGCCGCGGACTATAAATCTTTGAAGAAAAAACCGTCGTTTCTTTCGGGACACGAAGATGTTTATAATCAATTTGACGAATATGACAGGTTTGACAACATTCAAACTTACGAGCCGTCCGGCGCCATAATCTCGGATAATTATACCGCTGACGACGGAACTCAAAGCAGACCGGAAAGCGTTCAATCGTTAGCCGGTCAGGAAGTTATAAACTATCTTGAAAACAATCTTTTAAAAAACAGCAAATACACCCCGTCAAAATGGCTTCAAAAAGACAGCGCAAATCTTAAAATAGAAGTTAGCACGCAAAACCCGTCGCAGCAGCCGGACTTGCCTCCGGGGCTTCTTACGCGCCTTCCGTTTGAGTCGCAGCTGTCTCTTTCGGGAAGAAAGCTTATAGGTTTTGACTATAAAACAAGGGTTTACGACAAACCGGAAGACGGAAAAAGAAAGAACGATTCCACTTTTACCATGCAGCAGGAATTGCAAATGCGCATAATGGGAAAAGTGGGCAACAGGCTTGCCATAAACGTAGATTACGACGACACTACCGATAAAAAAGATATATCGCTTGTTTATAACGGTCTTCCGCAAGAGTTTATACAGGAGGCTGCGTTTGGGGATATTAACGTGTCGCTTCCAAGCACGGAATTTTTAAGTTATTCCAAAGAACTTTTCGGTCTTAAGGTAAATACAAGATATAAAAATTTTGCGACCAATATGTTTTTTAGCAAAACCAAAGGCTCGTCGGAAATGAAGCGCTATACCGGCAATAAGCAGCTTCAGAGAATGACTATTGCCGATACTTCTTATATAAAATATAAATACTATTCCATTTTAAAATCAGGCGTATCAAAAACAATAAAAGCGGGCAGCGCGCAGGTTTACGCGGATTATCAAAAACTTGACCCGAAATATAATCTTTCAATAACCACCGGCACGCCGTTAGGATATTTAAAATCTCCGGCGTCTCCTTCATACAGAGGAAATTTTGTTTTGCTTGTAGCCGGACAAGATTATACTATTGATTACAACACCGGCGTTCTAACGTTTAAAAACACGCTTGCCTCCAACTACGTTGTGGCCGTAGATTATCAATATACCGACAATACGTGGCTTCACGACGACGACCCTGCTTTTGCCTCTTATCCTGTTGTTATAAAAGATGTTAATAACACAGACGCTCTTTCTCAGGAATTGAAAACTTTTTACAATCTCGGCAATTTAAAAATTATTCGCGACGACGGAAGAGGAAACTTTATTCTTGAGTTGAAAGATTTAAACGGCGACGCGCCTTCAATAATAGACGGAGGCAACCCAGTGCCTAAATATCCTCCGCAAGGCGGATATGCCGCCAACATTAACGTAGATTTTGAGAACGGTATTTTCAATTTAACTCCTGTTGACGGCGAACCTTTGCATCCTTCGTTGTACGTTTCTAACGAGCATAAATATAATTTTATAACAGAATATCAATATACGGCAAAAATTCTTACGCTGCGGCCCGGAATAGTTCCGCAGTCTGAAAAAGTTGTTGTGGACGGACGGACGCTTATGCAAAGCTCCGACTATATAATAGATTACGATTTGGGAATTCTTACAATATTAAACGAAGGCATAATACACGAAAGTTCCGTAATAGACGTTTCTTACGATTATTCAATGTTCGGCACGGAATCCGAGTCCACGCTTGTAGGCGCAAGAAGCGTTTTGAATATAGCCGATAATATTACCGCCGGCGCCGGATTGCTTTATAATTTTACGGCAAAAGGAAACTCTTTACCCGACGTGCGCAGCACTCCAAACAGCCTTTTGGTAGGCGAGGGAGATTTAAGAATAACGGATTACGATTTAGATATGCTCAATATGCGCGTAAATTTGGGAGCGGAATACGCTTTCAGCTCTCAAAACGATAACACCGCAGGCAAGGCTCTTATAGAGTCTATGGATAATTCAGTTTCTGAAAACCTTGCAAGCATGATAAATGAAAACTGGTTTCATTCGGCAAATGCGGCGTCCGTTGTTCAAAGATTTTTAAGCGATTTGTCGTGGGAAAGCAGAGAAATTCCGATAAAAGATATAGATCCGGAGCTGGAGATTATAAGGGATCAAAAACAACTTGTTGTTGACATAAATTATAACGTAACGGCAAGAAGCGAAGTTGCGTTTGCGCAGAAAATATCAAATTCCGGATTGGATTTTTCAAAGAAACTTTATATAGACGTTTGGGTAAATTATAACGGAAGCACAACAGCGGCTTTTGCCATAGATTATGCCGGCAGCATAAATGAAGACGCCGACGGAAACGGATTATTGGATACCGAAGATAAAGACGGCAACGGAATAATAAGTCCGTGGGAAGATATCGGACAACAGTGGAGAAATCCGGACACAAGCATAAGCCTTATCGGCGCGCATAACGGAAAACTTGACACCGAAGATTTAAACGGCAACGGACTTTTAGACACAACGGAAGACGTAGCCGGAACTTTCTACTTATCGGCCGGAACCGTAATAAAAGAAAATGCAAACGGCTGGAAGCAGATACGAATTCCGTTAAACATAACGCCGGCAAATATGCAAAACTGGAAAAATATAAAAATTGTGCGTTTCAGAGCGATACAAAATCTCGGCGAGCAGGGAAGAATAAGCATAGGGAAAATTTCAATAACCGGCAATAAATGGGAACAGGACGGAGTTTCTTCGCAGGATTATGCCATTTCGTCTATAGGACAATCCGACCTGAATTATGTTTCTTTGTTAAATAATTCTTATTACCGCGATTTATACGACATAGAAGGCAGCGTTCGCAAAAATGAGCAGGCTTTAAAAATAGATTATAATCTTACCGGTTTAAATGAAAACGCTCTTGTAAAAACAGTATATACCGGCGATTATTTGGATATATCCAAATACGACAGCATAAGATTTTTTGTTTATGCAAAAGATGCGGCAGTAGGAGATGTTATAGTGTTTCGCGCCGGCGGAAACGACGGAAATTATTTTGAATATAAAGTAACAAAAGACGCAGATCCAAGCTGGAATACGTGGAAACTTATTACAATAAATCAAACCGGCGCTTCGCGGGCGACAGCCTGGTCTTCGTCGGACCCTGCGGGAATAATATCTACCGCGGGAATGCCGTCTTTAGAAAAAGTTTCGCAGCTGACCGTTGGCGTAGAATCTTCGGCTGCGGGCGCGCATAATATATGGTTTAAGGAAATACATCTTAAAGGCTCAAAAACTTTAGACGGCGCGGCGTGGAAATTAAACGGAACTTTAAGATGGAACGGAAATAGATCTCTTGGAGCCGTTACCGCCGGCATGGCAAGAAAATCCATAGACAGAAATTTTCAAACAATAACCGCCGGCGTTTACAACAGAGATTATCTTGAAGACAGCGCTTACGTAAATTTTGAAGGCGTAAAAACAGACGTGCTTACGCTTCTTCCCGTTAGCGCGGGGCTTTCGCGAGTTCGCACTATAACGCCGGCGGTTATGGAAAATAATTCAAATCTTATATCGCTCAACGACGAAGGTAAAGTGGTTTCTTACACGGGGTATGCTAATACAAATTTAAATCTCGGCGTGGATTTGCCTCAAGTTTCCGCTCAATACAGCCGTTCCATAATAGATACTTCCAAAATTGAACGTCTTGAAGACAGAGAAACCGTAAGCGGAAACGTTGTATATAACAATCCTTTGGAATTTCCGCTTTTGCCTGAAAATGTTACGGCAAACGTTAGAAGAACAAACTCTTATTATAAAGTTTATCCGGACACGCCTGTGCCTACTTCAAACGACTTCCTCGGACTTTCAAGCATAAACGATTATTTAGGCATAACCGATTACCACACTCTTGAGCAGTCCGACAGTTTTTCCATAAAGCTTCCTTTCAGATTTTCGCAGGGCATAACGTTTTCTCCGTCGTATTTAATAGATAACGTAAGCGAAAAAAACAGAGATTTTGCCGAAGAAATAGATTACAATAAAACTTTAAACCAAACTATAGGCGCAAGCCTTGTATTCGGCGTTGCCAACTGGTTTGCTCCTACGTTTACATACAGCGTAAACACAAAAGAAAACTACAATATAAACGCAAGCACGAACACGGCAAATCTTATTATTCCCGGACAGAAAAAATATATAGAAAGAAACGGCGTGGGAGAAATTTCGTGGAATTTAAACGCGTATGATATTGCTTCGCTGCCTTATTTTAAAAGCCTTACTTTTTCCGCTTTGTTTAGGGTTCAAGATTCCGATTCTTACGATAACGTTTCAAAAGATTTTCGTTCAACAGGTTTTACCATGGATAAAATTTGGATAAGAGATAACCCGCTGCTTGAAATTCTTCCGGCTTACTCAACGTCTTCTTATATTGTGAAAACAATTTCAAAAAGAAACGATATAAGAATTTTGGGAAGATACATGCCTTTTGAAGCGTTTAAATTCAAGGGCTATCTGTCGCCTATTAATACTATTACGGCAAATTTTACTTATACGCAAGGAAGCGAAAACTCTTATATAACCGGAACAATGACGGACGTTTACACAAAAATATGGCCGGAACTGCTTATAGGAATGTCGGGAATAGAAAAGTTTTTCGGCGGCGCAAAATGGATAAGCGACACGCAAATTAATTTTAAATATTCCGATAAAGATATGACCACTTTCGGAGTTTCTTACGTGGACAATACAATGGTTGGTTTTGATTACAGATTTAAAATTCTTAAAAAACTTGATTTGTATGTTTCGTTGGAGCAGTCAGACGCGGGAGAAACCAACTATGCAAACCTTTCGCCTCTTTCAAGCGGTTTTGCAAGGAAATGGGCCGGGCAAGGCGGATACGACCTTGGAAAGTGGAGATTTAGTTTAAGATATGAAAACGAAAACAACTGGCAAAAAAATTCCAGAGATATTTTTTCTTCAAAAGTTGTAAAGCAAAGTTATCTGGGACAGATAAACGCGGACATGTCTTTTCCCGGCGGAATAAAACTTCCTTTAATAAATTTGAATATTCCTCTTAACAACAGAATAATATTTTTGTCAAACATAAAATATATTGCGCAGGAATCGGCAATAAACGTAGAAACCGATAACAATGCAAATTACGGAATTGCCGCAAACGCCGATTACGAAGTTTCAAAATATTTCAGATTTCTGCTCGGTATTTCATACGACAGATTTGAATACACTTACAATCCGGATTTAAATTATTACGATTTAGCGTTTTCAAGCAAACTGACCATTCAGTTCTAACGGTAAGTTGTTAAAGTAGAAAGTAGGAAGGAGTAAGGAGCAAGTAATAAAGAATAAGTAATAGGTAAAAGGTAAGTCGGTTAATTCCCCTTTTGCAAAGGGGGTGAGTGTGCGACGAATAAGGAGCACGAGCCACGAACGGGCGCTTGTAAGTAAGATGTTAATCCAAAAACGAGCCTGCCCCGTAAGGTTGTAATACGGGGTGAGCGCACCGGAGGCAGGCGTAGCCTGACGGGGTATTTTGTTGTTGCCTTTAATTCGTAATTATCCTTTGAAATCATGAAAACAATAAAAAGCATCATCTCTCATGCGGTATCATTTGTGTTTCCTATAACTTGTTCTTTGTGCTCTACAGATTTGCCGCGCGGCGCAAAGCAAAGAGTGTGCCCGTCTTGTTTTGAGGGGTTAACAAAAAACGACGGACTCATTTGTAAAAAATGCGGAGTTTTTTTGCCCGACGGAGGGGAACACTGCTATGCGTGTTTAAAAGACCGCAAAAGATTTTCTTTTGACACGCTGCGATCGCCGTATGTTTACCAAGACGGCGTTCGCAAACTTATTTTAAAATTTAAATATTCCGGAAGAATGTTTCTTACAAAAGAATTTGAAAACTCTTTGGCGGACACCGCCGTTAAAAATAATTTTCACAATCTTACCGAATGCATAATTCCGGTTCCGTTAAATTTTGTCCGACGCGTTAAAAGAGGGTATAATCAGGCGGAGCTTCTGGCTTTTGGCGCGGCGTCAAAAATTTCTAAACCCGTTTACACAAATGTTTTATACAGAAAGAAAATTACCAAGCCGCAGTTTAAACTTGCCAAGAGCGCAAGAATTGAAAATGTTAAAAATTCTTTTTTGGTCAAAAATATAGAGCTTATAAAAAATAAAAATATACTTTTAATAGATGACGTTGCAACTACGGGCGCAACTCTTTCAACTTGCGCGGCAGCTTTAAAATTAGCGGGCGCCAAAAAAGTTTTTGCGCTTACTTTAGCGCGCGACATGTAGCAAATAATTGATAAAACCGGAGCTTTTTTGTATAATCATTTTATGTAATAGTGTTAAGTAAATCTTATTATGAAGAAGCCCTTGAGAGAACAATGAAAAACACAACACAACACAACACAACACAACACAACACAACACAACACAACACAACACAACACAACACAACACAACACAACACAACACAACACAACACAACACAACACAACACAACACAACACAACATACTCCCTTAAACGCTGCTGTAAATTTTTCATATACAACAATAGAAAGCTAGTTGTATTTTTAATGCAACCGGTTTTTTCGTTTATAAAGCAAGAAATAAAAATACAATTTGAAAGAGGAAAAAAATGAAAAAGACATTAGTTTATTCTGTTTTTGTGTTATCTTGTTTGCTTGTATTTATTGGCAATATCTACGGTCAGAGTCATTCTCGCATAAATAATATCAATTATGCTGAATTTGACGTGAGTGTCTCCACGCAATTTGTGAACTTATCTAATAACGCCGGCGGAGCCGTGTACAATGGTTATGGCGGAGTAATAAAATTTCAAGCGTTAGCAGGCATAATCACAATAACTTTCAGCAGTAATAACGCAACAACTCAAGGCGGCGCTATTCATAACACTTATTCTTCTACTGTTTCAAGTACCTCTATAATTGAATTTAAGAATTCAATTGTGAATTTTATTGACAACAGCGTGGGCACTTATGGCGGCGCTATTTTCAATAATAATTATTCTTTGCTTGAATTTAATAATTCAAGCGTGCTTTTTGCTAATAACATTTCCAGCAATTCCGGCGGCGCTATTTATAATAATGATAGATCCACTGTTAGTTTTATTGGCGCGTCTGTGAATTTTAGCAGTAACAACTCAACTTACAATGGCAGCGCTATTTTCAATAATAGTTATTCTTTGATTGAATTTAGCGGTTCAAGCGTAACTTTCGCCGGTAACAACAGTATAAACGCCTCCGGTAGCTCTATTTATAATAGCAATTATTCCATTATTAGTTTTAATGGCGGATTTGTGGGTTTTAGTAATAATATATCCAGTCAAAACGCAACTGTTACTAATACTAATTCTTTGATTCAATTTATTAATTTAAGCGTAATTTTTGATAATAACAACGCGTTGATTGGCAATGGCGGCGCAATTTATAACATGAATAATTCCACTATTAGTGTTAGTGGCGGCACTATGAAATTTCAAAATAACAAAGCGCTGGCAGTTGCCGGGGCAATTGTAAACACAGGCTTTATAGATTTTACCAACGCAGAAATAAGTTTTATTGACAACCAAGCAGGAACAAACGGCGGGGCGGTAAACACCCAAGGGGCAAACAGTAAATTTTTAGTAAACGCTTCCAGTATAAGTTTTACAAACAACACCTCAAATACCGGCAACGGCGGAGCAATATGGAGCAATAAGGTAGTAGAAATAGCCGGCAGCGTCATAAATTTTATAAACAACAAAGCAATAGCGGGAGCCGGAGGGGGAGTATTTGCGCAAGCAGGAAGCAGCATAACATTAGAAGGGTCAGGGAATTTTATAGGAAACGAAGCGGGAAGTTACGGAGGAGCAATATACGTGTCAAGCAGCGCAAGCGTAAGCATAATAGCAAACAACGGGGACATAGCGTTTGACAATAATAAAATGAACGGAAGCCCCAACGACATATACATAGCTGATTGGGGCGTGTTGAATTTAGGGGGAGCAAAAGATATATATTTTAAAAGCGGAATAGGGTTTAATACGACAACAAGCAGCATGAATATAAAAGTAACAAAAGAGGGAAGCGGGGTAGTATATCTAGATTATAGTAACCCGTATTTAAGCAATTTAGAATTTAAAGAAGGAAGCATAAGTTTGCACAGCGCAGGAAGCAATAGCGTAGGCAGGCAGTTGACAATAAACGAATTAGACGCAAGCGCAAGCGGAAGTCAAAAGATATATATGAATGTAAAAATAAACGGGCAAATTGACGACGAGTCTGATAAAATAAGAATAATAGATAAATATGAAGGGAATATAGAAATAGCGGGCAAACAAGTGGGAACAATAGGAGCGCTGACAGCAGGCGATGGAATGAAAGCGGTAGAATTCGGGGAGAACGCAGTAATAAACGGAAATTTTAGTTTAGAAGGCGGAAAAATAGATAACGGAGCATATGAAATAAAAATGTATAAAGGGGACGACGCAACGTTTAGCGATTGGAGCGCGTCGGCAGACCCAAGGGATTATTATCTAAGAACAGCAGTAAGCGGAGCCGGAGGAAACCCGGTGCTAACGGACGTATATAAAACAATGGCGAATATGCCAATATTGAACGTGCTGTTGGCGCGAGCGGGAATGAACAGTTTAGAAAAACGCTTAGGCGATTTAAGAGGTTTTGGGGTTGGAATAGCGGGCGTGTGGAGCAGGGTATATGGAGTAAACGAGAAAGTAAAAGATATGGTGGACACAAATTTAAGTTTAATGGGAATAGAAGCGGGTTTTGACGTTTTGGTAAATAGAGAGGAAAAGAATAAAATATATGTTGGAGGAATGTTTGGATATACGGGAACATTGGAAGCCAAAACAAAGTTAGGTGTAGAAAACAGCAACGGAAACGGAAGGGGAGTAAGCGTAGGGTTGTATGGAAGCTGGATAGAAGAAAGCGGCTGGTTTGTAGATTTGGCAAGCAGATATTTCATAACAAGTTTTGATATGGCAAATTACAGTTCAATAGGCGATAAGTTGGAGTATAAACCTGAAAGGGACATATGGGCAACGGGAATAGAAGCGGGAAAAACGTTCAAGGTAGAGGAAGACGAGAATAAATATATAAGAATAGAACCGAAGTTAGAAGTGCAGTATCTAATGGCAGGCGACGATAAAACAACGGTAACCAACGGCGTAGGGAGTTTGGAGTATGGAAAAGCGAATTATGTGAAAGGAAAAGCGAATATATTGATAGGTTACGCAGTAATGAAAAACGGGGAAGTGAAGTATGAGCCGTATATAGAAATAGGGTATAACCATGAGCTGGCAGGGAAAGGGAAAATGAGTTATAGCGGGGTAGGGTATGAAAGCAACATAAGCGGAGGCGGATTTGAAGGAGCGTTGGGAATAGATGTAAAGGTGAGCGAAAATATATACATATACGGACAAGGAAATATAGAGAGCGGGGAAAAGTTTAGCGCAATAGGAGCAAACGTAGGAGTAAGAATAGGAATAGGGGAAAAGGGAAAGGAAGCAGCAGTAGTAGAAACAAAAGCAAAGCCGGCGGTTGTTGAATCAACGGCAACGGCAGCGGTAGAAAAAGAAGATAAAGATATAGAAGAAGCCAAAGCAAGAAGGAAAGCGTCAATAAAAGCGTTTAGTATTAAGGCGGCAAGTTTTGGAGTAGGTAAATCAGAGTTAACGCCGAAAGCGAAAGAAGATATAAAAGAGATGGCGCAAGAAATAAAGAAGTATGAGTACACGTCGGTAACAATAGAAGGGCACACAGACGCAAGCGGAAAAGCGGAAGTAAATCAAGAGTTGTCTGAGAAAAGAGCAAAGAGCGTGAGAGAAGAGTTTGTAAAAGAAGGAATAGAAGAAAGCAAAGTGAGAATAATAGGATTTGGACACAGAATGTCGGTGGACACAAACGAAACAGCCGCCGGAAGAGCCAACAACAGAAGAGTAGAAATATTTGTAGAATAACAAAAACGGCAAAGTGAAAAGTGACACGAAGTGTCATCCCGGAATGTCTTAATCCGGGATCCATGTTTGCTAAATATTATACGTGTTCATTATTTAACGGTAAAGTGAAAAGTGGAAAGTGGAAAGTGAAAATAACAACAAAGACGAAACGGCAATTACAAATTAATAAATAAAAGTACTGTCGTTAATTCCCATTTTTCAACTGAAAGGGTATTATTGCGAAATGTATTTTTTTGTGTTATAATTCTCAACGCAAAGGAATTGCAAGACTAATTATTATTCCTTTTCACGGTAAGGAAGTTTAGTTTTACGTTTGCAAACAAATTATTAATGTTTTGCAAATCACAAAAGAAGAGTTTTTGGAAAAATTAAGAAGTTGCTAAAACCTTTTTATTACATTTAAAAAAAGAGAAAAAATATGATTTACAGACAGACAGACAGACAGACAGACAGACAGACAGACAGACAGACAGACAGACAGACAGACAGACGCACCCTTTAAATACTTCGTTGGTGTTGTTATCCGAAAAAAACATCCTTGCTGTCAATTCCAATAAAATAGAATGCGCTGAATGCCAAACGGCAGTCAGTGTTTTTTCATTTATAAAACAAAAAGTAAAAATACAATTTGAAAGAGGAAAAAAATGAAAACAATTTTACGAGCAGCCATTGCATTTTTTGTATGCGTCCGTCATACCGTGCTTGGCACGGTATCCATGTTAAATAAAAAACGGATTCCGATTTTCAACGGAAGCAGGAAAGCCGTTACTTTCTCCTTACTCCTTGCTACTTTTTCCTTGTTTTTGGCAGCGCCAAAAGCCTACGCCCAAACGTCTGTAAACAACTTTGACAATTTTATAGCCATAACAACCGTAACAAACAATTACAACATATCTTTAACCGGCAATATCTTATTTTCCACCGGCGGCTTTAGCGTATTAAGCGGAACAATTACCGGAAACGGATACGTGTTAGACGGGCAAAATGCAAACGCCGGAATTACTCTTTCTTCCGGAAACAGTTTATTTTTTTATGGACCCATAACATTTCAAAATTTTAAAAAAGTAATAAGTAGTAGTGGAAGCGCAGCGCAGGGAGGAGCATTATTTGCAGCAGGGGCATATAATACCTATTCAAACAGCACAACCATGTTAGATTTTACAAATGCAACAGTAAACTTTACAGGCAATACGGTAACAACTGTAAGCGATTATATCTATGGAAGCGCAGCGCAAGGCGGAGGACTATTTGTAGGCGGAGCGGTCTCTGCAGGGGCATATGGTGGAATAGCCAATTCCAGTAGCGGCACAGCAGTAGTAAACTTTACATCATCAATAATAAATTTTACAAGCAATACGTTAATGAGTGGAGCTATCGGAAGCGTAGCGCAAGGCGGAGGGCTATTTGTAGGAGGAGCAGTCTCTGCCGGAGCATTTACCGGTGGAACCAACAACTCCAGCAGCGGCACAGCGGTAGTAAACTTTACATCGTCAACAATAAATTTTACAAGCAATATGTCAACTTACACGATTGGAACGGTGAGAACAGTAGGGCAAGGCGGAGGATTATTTGTGGGCGGAGCGGTCTCTGCCGGAACAAGGGGTACCGGAGTAAACAATTCCGGTAGCGGCATAGCGGTAGTAAATTTTACATCGTCAACAATAAATTTTACAAGCAATACAGTAACGGGTGAAAATGCAGCGCAAGGCGGAGGGCTATTTGTAGGTGGAGCGGTATCTGCCGGAGTAGGTAGGACTGTAATAAACAATTCCAGTAGCGGCACAGCGGTAGTAAATTTTACATCATCAATAATAGACTTTACAGGTAATATGGTACAGGGTGGACGCACTGGAAGCGCCTCGCAAGGAGGAGGGCTATTTGTAGGGGGGGGCAGTTTCTGCCGCAATATCTGATGAGGGAGCAAACAATGCCGGCAACGGTATAGCGGTAGTAGATTTCACATCGTCAATAATAAACTTTGCAAGTAATACAGTAGAAAATAGAATGAATGGAACCGCAGCACAAGGCGGCGGGCTATTTGTAGGTGGAGCGGTATCTGCCGGAGCATATGAAGAATATACCGATGATACAGCAAACAATTCCAGCAGCGGCACAGCGGCAGTAAACATTACGTCATCAGCAATAAACTATATAGGCAATACGGTAACGAGCGGAGGCACTGGAAGCGCATCGCAAGGCGGAGGACTATTTGTAGGCGGAGCGGTCTCTGCCGGAGTAGCTGGTTCCGGAGCAATCAATTCCAGCAGCAGCGGCACAGCGGTAGTAAATTTTATATCATCAACAATAAATTTCACAAGCAATACGGTAACGAGCGGAGGCAATGGAAGCGCCTCGCAAGGAGGAGGGCTATTTGTAGGCGGAGCAATATCTGTCGGAGCATATGATTCCGGAGCAAACAATTCCAGCAGTGACACAGCGATAGCAAACTTTATATCATCAACAATAAATTTTACAAGCAATACGGTAACGAGCGAATATATAGGAAACGCCGCGCAAGGCGGAGGGTTATTTGTAGGCGGAGCGGTTTCCGCCGGATTATATAGTAACGGAGCAACCAATTCCAGCAGCAGCGGCACGACCGTAGTAAACTTTATGTTGTCAGCAATAAACTATATAGGCAATACGGTAACAAGTAGAAACGGGGGAACCGCCGCGCAAGGAGGAGGGCTATTTGTAGGCGGAGCGGTATCTGCCGGAATACGTAATGGTGGGGACAATATTTCCCGCAACGGAACAGCAGTGGTAAACTTTACATCATCAACAATAAATTTTACAAGCAATGTGTTAGCAAGAGGAATTAACGGAACAGCCGCGCAAGGCGGAGGATTGTTTGTAGGCGGAGCGGTATCTGCCGGAGCATATAATGTTGGAATTAATGATTCCGACAGCGGCACAGCAATAGTAACTTTCACAAATTCAAAAGTTAATATAAATAATAACACAGCGGAAGAAGGCGGAGGAATATTTGCAGGCGGTTCAGTGTCTGCAGGGTCATCAGGAATAGGGACCAATGCTATAAATCTCGCCTTTTTCGGCGTTGCGGAAATAAATTTTAAAGGTTCAACGGTAACAATAAACGGCAACACAGCAACAACCGGCGCAGGAATATATGTAGCCGGAAATTATATGGACTTCTTCAGCGGCAACATGGCTGCGGGAGGACAAGCAAAAATAATATTTGAAGATTCGCAAGTGGCGCTTAATTATAACACAGCAAGTTCAACCGGCGCAGCAGTATATGCCGACGACGCAATAGTAACCCTCAAGAACACAGTAATGACATTTATGAATAATAAATCGTTAATAGGCGCAAGCATATATGCAAGCAATAATTCAAGCATAACATTGTCCGGAAAAGGAAACTTCACAGGAAACCAAGCAACAACAGCGGGAGGGGCAATCTACGTAACCGGAGGCAGCACAGTAACAGTGGAAGCCGCAAGCGGCAATATATTATTTACAGGCAACAAAGCAGGCAGCGCGCCAAACGATATATATCTTGATAACAATAGCTTGTTGAATTTAATAACGGCAGGAACAAACACAATAAGTTTAGTCGGCGGAATACAAAGCGCAATCAGCGCAACAAATATAGCGGTTAACAAAACAGGAGCCGGCGATTTATACATAGGCGGCAACAACCAAATTAACGGCGACTTCACAGCAACAGCAGGAAAAGTAGCGCTGTTAGAAAACGCAACGCTTGAGGCAAACAACCTGATATTTAGAGGCGCAAAATTTGACATGACCGACAGCAACACGCATGTAAACGTAGCAACAGCAACAACGTTGTTTGAAAGCGATACAAACTTATTGATGGATATATTTGCAAACGGAGAAAACGACCAAATATATGCAAGCTCGGCGCAAGTAGGAGGGAATTTGCATATAAAAGCGCGTTTTGGCTTTTACAATAACAGAGAATATAAACTAATAATGTCCGGCAACAACGTAGTATTTGGAACGTTTACAACAACAACGTTTGATTACGTAGGAACAAGCAGCTTTTCGTATGAAATAAAATATAACGATATAACAGACTGGACAGGAATAGTAAGAATAATAGTAAGCGGAACAAGCGCCGCAAATTTCCAAGAGCTGCCGAATTTAACATATAACCAAAAAGAAACAGCAAGAACGTGGGACGCGTTGTCGCTGGCGCCGGAAATAGGAAATGATTTGATGAATGTAATGTCGGAAACAGCGGGCTTGGCAGAGAAAGAGCAGAAAGAAGTTCTGTCGGCAGTATCAGGATATTTTGTAAGCAACGTAATAAGAAGCGCAGCGTTAGACAGCGAGAATATTGAGCTGTATGAGAGAATAAAGAAAGAGAATGGAGTAGAAGAAACAACCACAGCAATGTGGGTGCAGGCAATAGGGGCAAGCGCAAAGTTTGGAAAAGATATAAACAGCATAGGTGAATATAAAGACAGCGGATACGGAGTAGCGGCAGGTTTTGACGTGTATTTTGGACCAACAAGCGGATTAAATAAAACAACGTTGGGAGCATATGTAAAGTATAAAGGCAACAGTATAAAAGAAGAAGCAAATAAAGCAACGCTAAATAAAATAGGCGGAGGAATATACGGCGGCTACGCGTCGGAGAAGTATGAAATAAAAGCGACGATAAACGCAAGCAAAGACAGCTATGAAACAACAAGAAATATAGAGCTAAGCAAATATTTCCCCGGGTATGAAGATAGAGAAGCAAAAGGAAGTTACGCAGGAATGACAATAGGCGGCGACGTGGAAGGAGCGCTAAAAATAAAAATAGCAAACAATACAATCTTCAAACCATATATAGGAGCAGAAGTAAAAAACGCAAGTTATGAAAGCTTTAAAGAAACAGGAGCAAACGGACTAAACTTAAATGTGGAAGCAGGAAATTATTTCAGAAGCGCAGGACGAGTAGGAGCGGGAGTAAACTACGAGAATGAGAAATGGGCAGGATATGTAAACTTGGAAGGAAAATATTTGCTTGCAGGAAACAAATACGAAATAGAAAGCGCATTTGAAGGAACAGAAATAAAATTCCAAAGCCGAGGATATGAAGAGAGCGGCGTGATATTGGGAGTAGCAATAGGAGGAAGCGTAAAAGTAGCGGAAGGGTTGAAAATAATAGCAGGAGCAAACGCATACACAGCGGATAATTACACAACCATTAACGGCAACGCCGGATTAAGATATAACTTTGGCGCAGCAACAAACAAGATAACAAGCAAAGAAGAAGCCCAGGCAACCCCTGAACCGACAGCCGCCGCCGAAACGCAATTATACGAGATGAACGATTTGCCTGACGAGTTACAAAATGCTTTAAGATGATGACAGGAAGCGATGATGGTAAGAAGTTAAGAAGATAAGAGGGTAAGTAACGACAAGAAACAACAATTACAAATTAGAAACAAAAAGAAACGGCAGATTTCCGGCTTAACCGAAAATCTGCCGTTTCTTTTTGTTTGTCGTCAATCTCCGCAAAAAAGCAGTTGCCGTAAAATTCTTTTATTTGTATAATTAGCAAATATGATAGATTTGCATACGCATACATTTTTTTCTGACGGAGTCTTAATTGCGTCGGAGCTCGTTTACAGAGCTAAATATAAGGGCTATTCGGCAATAGCTCTTACAGACCATATAGATTTTTCTAATATGGAATCTGTTTTGACTAAAATTACAAAAACGGCAAAAATTCTTACCGATAACTACGAAATTTTAGTATTTCCCGGGGCGGAGCTTACTTATATTCCGCCAAAACTTATAGCGTCTGCGGCCAAAGAAGTCCGTAAGCTTGGCGCAAAAATTGTAGTTGTGCACGGCGAGACTACTGCGGAAACCGTTCCGCCTGAAACTAATCTTTATGCGGCGCAGGCAGATATTGACGTGCTTGCTCACCCCGGACATTTATCCGTTAAAGAGGCGGAGTTTGCGCTTAAAAACGATATAAAAATAGAAATTACAACAAGAGCAGGACATAACGCAACAAATAAAGAAGTGGCAAGCGTTGCGCTGCAGGTTGGCGCTAAACTTGTTTTAAATACGGACACTCACGTTCCTGAAAATTTGCTTAACAAAGAAACTATTGTAAAAACGTTGTCTCTTTCGGGGCTTCCTGAAAATTATTATGAAATAATGCAGCGCAATGCAAAAGAAGTTATAAATAAAAGGAGTTAAAAGTGAAAATGCACGGACACGGAGTAGATCTTTCGCCTAAAAAATCAAGGTTTGCAGATATTGCGGAAGTTGTAATCAAATGGATTAAAGCAAACAGAACAAGTTTTTTGACTCTTATAGGTTTTATTTTTGCCGCAATTATTGCGGTTATTGTAATATTTAACGTATTGGCAAAAAATAAACAGGACGCTTCCGATAATTTATCTTACGCTTACAACCTTTTTGCTGCAGGAAAGTCAAATGAAGGTTATGCGCAGCTTAATACCATTATAGACGGATATAAAAACACTCCGGCAGCTTATGAAGCGCGTCTTATACAAGCCGACATTCTTATTGATCAAAAATATTATGATCAGGCTTTGCTTCTTCTTAATGAAACTATTGCAAAAGGCAAGCCTGCCGCTGTGCGCCCTTTGGCTTTGGTAAGAGTTATTTATCTTTACGATAGACAAAAAGATTACAACAACGCAATACTTTATTCAACCGAATTCATAAAAAAATATAAGACGCATTTTATGGTAAAAAATATTTATTTAAATTTAGCGGAGTATTATTTGCTTCAGGGGGCTACCGAAGATGCGGTAAACGTTTATAATGATATTTTGATAAACTATCCCGCGTCTAACGAAGCTTATGCTGCGGAAGCTAAATTAAAAGAAATGAAAAAATAAATACACGGAGGTTGTAAAGATGAAAAAAGTTATTCTTACGCTTTTGTTTGTGTCTTTGCTTGTTTCGCCTTTGTTTGCAGCGCAAAATAAATCTTCAAATACTTCCGGAGTTAATATGGAAGGCATGTTTGCTTTGGGGTATTCCAACTTTAATTTAGGAATTGACGGAGCGGGAAATTTTTCCACAATTGCAGCTCGTTACTGGATTAGCCCTACTTTTGGAATAGACGGCGGCATAGGTTTTGCGGCAGGCGACGGAAACAGTGCTTTTGCTTTTCAGGCAAAAGCGTTAACGGTATTGAAAAATTACAGCAAAGTTTTAAATGTTTACGCGGCGGGAAATCTTGGCGTTGTAAATGTGTCGCTTGCTCAGGACGCCTCGTCAACTTCTCTTTTTACCATTGGCGCGGGACTTGGCGTAGAATGGTTTGTGGTTGACAATCTTTCATTGTCGGCAGAACTTGGTTTAAGACTTTTAACCGGCAGCGGTTTCACACAGTTTGGAACCTATGCGGGATACTTTCCTGAAATCGGTTTAAGACTATACATATAATAGTGTATTTTTATAAAAAGCCTCTGCCTTTTGGGCAGGGGCTTTTTTTTGTTTTTTCATTGTAAAATAGGTATAATTAACGCATATGAAACATATAATTTTAGCGTCTGTTTTTTTATTTCTGTCTTCACAGCTTTTTGCTCAATCGGCTTCTACCCAAAGCGCGGCAGCGGCGGCGCCTGCGCCTGCTGTTGTTGAAACTGATAATTCCTCAAAAATAACTCTTCTCATAGATTACGATTTAAAATTTCGCGCGTTATCTTATTCAAATGTTGATTACACCCGCCCGTCAAACGATAAATTATCGGACACAATGTTTTTGCAATATCTTGCTTTAGAATTTAACGGACAGTTTGACAACAGAATAGATATGAATGCAAGAGTTGCTTCCTATGGAATTTCCGGCAGAGCAAATAATGTTTTTATATCTCCTTATTTAAATAACGACTATCCTGTTTTTCTTGAAACTGCTTATTTAACGTATAAAAGCGACAGCAAATCTGAAATTCCGTTTTCGCTGCACGTGGGCAAACAAGATATATACGAGGGCAGCGGACTAATTATAGGTTTAATTAATAACGGTCTTGTAGGCATGCGCGGCGAGGTGGATTTTTTTAATCTTTTTGCGCTTGAAGCGTTTGCATCTAAAGTTGACGCCGCAAATTTTGACGTTTACGGCGGAAATATAAAATTAAAAACAGTTCCTACGTTTGAACTTGGAGTTTACCGCGAATACAACGATTCCGGCTGGGAGTATGAAAAAGGCGTTCGCGCAAGCACAACTTCAGGATATGACGATAAAACTTTTTACAATTTTAGAATTTACTCGCAGGAAGCAAAGTATAAATATAATATAGAATTTGCAAAGCAGGGCGGGGAAAGGTTTGTAAGTTCTACCGAAAGCGTTAAGTATGATTCTTTGGCAATTTTAATTGAAGGCGGACTCTCCGGAAAAATTTTTAATATGGATTCAAACGCGGAAGTTTTGTTTTCTTATACGGACTCAAAAAACGGAAACGTTTTTAATCCTACTTTTGCAAGAAGATATAACGGCATAGGCAGGGTGGGTTTTGGAAATTTATTTGCCGCAAATAACGCGGACTCTTTTTTAATTCTTCCCGACGGCATTGCCGGAATAAATACTTTAGGCGCAAAGTTTGACATATTTCCGTGGAAGTTTTTGCAGGCAGGCGCGGGATTATATTTATATTTTGCTTCAGACGCGCCGCCGGACGCTTCGGGCGCGGGGCTTGCGGAAGTTTTTGGCGCTAAAGCAGACCTTGGAAGCGAGTTTGATTTTTTTGTCAAATATTTTTATCAGAAATATTTTGACGCAGGTTTAAATTTTTCCGTTTACGCTCCTCCAAGCGACCCGAAAAACGTTTTTGCAAATCACGACAATTCATATTTAATTCAATTTGAAGTAAATGCGAAATTTTAAATGAAGAAAGTGTATTTAGCGTTCTTATGGCACCAGCACCAGCCTATATATAAAAATCCCGAAACCAACACATACGAACTTCCTTGGGTTCGCCTTCATGCAACTAAAGATTATTACGATATGGTTGCCGCTTTAGATAACTTTCCGAAGGTAAAAGCTAATTTTAATCTTGTGCCGTCTTTGCTTATTCAGCTTGAAGAATATGCGTCTGGAAAAGCAAAAGACGTTTTTATGGACTTAACTCTTAAAGACGCCGCAGCTTTAAACAATCACGAAAAAACTTTTATTCTAACCCGTTTTTTTATGGCAAATTGGGATAATATGATAGCGCCTAATAAACGTTATCTTGAAATATTTAACAAAAGAGGCTCTAACACCGCGCAACCGCACGTTGCAAACATCGTTAAAGATTTTACCGAGCAGGATTTCAGAGACTTGCAGGTTTGGTTTAATTTGGCGTGGATGGATCCGTATTGGATAAAAAACGACGAGTTTATATCTTTCTTATATGCCAAAGGCGAAAATTTCAGCGAAGAAGAAAAACAAAAGCTTATTCAAAAGCAAATTGAAATATGCGCTAAAGTAGTAGAAAAATATAAACAGGCGCAAGACAACGGGCAAATTGAAGTTTCCGTAACGCCTTTTTATCATCCGATACTTCCGCTTTTGTGCGATACAAATTCTGCGCGCGAGGCTGCGGCTAATATAGATCTTCCGTCGCAAAGATTTACGCATCCGGAAGATGCTGCGGCGCAGATAGAAAAATCTGCGGCATATTACGAAAAAGTTTTTGGCTTTAAACCTAAAGGCATGTGGCCGTCGGAAGGTTCCGTTTCCGACGCTGCCGTTAAACTTATAGAAAATGCCGGCGTAAAATGGATAGCCACCGACGAAGCCGTATTATTTAACAGCGTTAAAGAAATTAACGCGAACAGAAAATTTTTATTCAGACCTTTTAAAACCGGCAATACGAATATAATTTTTAGAGATCACGGACTTTCGGATTTAATAGGTTTTGTTTATTCCAAATGGAATCCCGAAGACGCCGCAAATGATTTTCTTTCAAAAATAAGAGGCATTGCCGATTACGTTGGCAACGACTACGACGCGCCTCTTGTAAGCGTAATTTTAGACGGAGAAAACTGTTGGGAATACTACAAAAATGACGGCTGGGATTTTTTAACTAAACTCTACGAAAAATTAAGCGCCGACGAAACAATAGAAACCGTGCGCATAAGCGACTATCTTGAAAAATTTCCGCCTAAAGACGAAGTAAAAAAACTTACCGCAGGTTCGTGGATAAACGGAAATTTTTACGTTTGGATAGGTCACAGCGAGGACAATACTTCGTGGGATTATTTAAGCCTTACAAGAGATTTTTTAACAACATATATTGAGCAGAATCCACAATGCAAAGGAAGCGCCGCGGAAAAAAAAGCGTGGGATCTTTTGTATGCCGCGGAAGGTTCCGACTGGAATTGGTGGTATGGCGACGATCATTCCTCTTCAAGCGACGATATTTTTGATTATCTTTACAGAAAACATTTAATAGAAATATATAAACTTTTCGGCGTTACTCCTCCGGCAAGTTTCTACGAACCTATAAATAAATTTGCAAAAAAAAGACAGCAGTTAAAACCTGTGGCGCATATAAGCCCTAAAATAGACGGTAGGGAATCTACGTTTACGGAATGGCATAACGCCGGATGTTATGTTACAAAATCTTCCGGCGGAGCAATGCATAAAGTAGCCGGACTTATAGACTTTTTATATTACGGCGTTGACAATGAAAATCTTTTTTTAAGAATAGATTTAAACGCGTCGGCAATAGGCAGAAATTTTGATAATATGTCGTTTAACTTAAATATTACGTCGCCTGAAAATTCTAAAGTTTCGTTAATTTTTAATTCGCAAAAACAAATTATAAAATTTTCAGCCGTTACGGGCGGTCAGGAAAAAAGCATAGATTTATCAAACGCGGCTTACGACAGCATAATAGAATTAGCCGTTCCGTTTTGGGCGGTTAACATTCCCGCAGATTATGCAAAAATAGAGTTTAACGTAGCAGTAGAAGAAAACGGGCAGGAAGTAGAATCTTGGCCGGAAAATGATAAAATCATTATAGAAAAATAGAGGCAAAATGCAGCTAAAACAAATTACCGTTGACGGAAAAACTTTTGAAGCGTTTGAAGGCGAGATTGCCCCCGGAACAAATTTAGTTTTTATAAAAGGCGCCAAAGGCTTTATTATGTGCGGATATCTAAACCTTGAAACCGCAGAAAAATTTAAAAACATTGCCGCCATAGCCACAGGCGTGAAAACAGTTGAAGATATGTTAAACGCAAAAATAGTAAAATCCACAACTTTCGCGCAAGAAGCAGGAATAAAAACCGGAATGCCGGTGAGGGAAGCGCTGAAGCTGATATAGTTGTGTAAGGAGTATAGAAATGGTTTTGGCAAATAAATTAAATATTACAAATCAAATAGAATTAAATAAGTTTGAGGAAAAAATCAGCAAACAAAAAGCTAAACAATTATTTGAAACAGGTAAGATTAATGATATAGAAGTTGGAACTTTCAACGGATTATCCCAAATTCACAAGTTTTTGTTTTCGGATATTTATGATTTCGCGGGTAAAATCCGCGATGTGAATATTTCCAAGGGGAATTTTCGTTTTGCTTCATTAACATATCTTAAGGCATCGCTTGAAAATATTGATAAAATGCCGCAAACTAATTTTGACGAAATTATTGAGAAGTATGTTGAAATAAATATTGCTCACCCGTTTAGAGAAGGCAACGGTCGCAGCGCGCGCATTTGGTTGGATTTAATTTTAAAAAGCGAAATAAAAAAAGTAATAGATTGGAATTTGGTAAATAAAGAAGAGTATTTATCGGCAATGGAAAGAAGTATAGTTAAAGATATTGAAATAAAACACATTTTAAAAAATGCATTAACCGATAAAATAAACGAAAGAGAAATTTTCATGAAAGGCATAGATATCAGTTATTATTACGAAGGCTACGCGGAATTTAAAATAGAAGAGTTATGAAATATGAAAAATAAAATCAAAACGCCTTACTACTTAATAGACGAGCGGAAGCTTCTTGAAAATATGAAGAAGGTTGCTTATGTTAAAAAACATTCCGGAGCTAAATCTGTTTTAGCTTTGAAATGTTTTTCTACTTGGTCTGTTTTTCCATTAATGTCTAAGTATATGGACGGCACTACAAGCAGTTCTTTGTATGAGGCAAAACTCGGCAAGGAAAAGTTTGGAGGGGAAACGCATGCGTTTAGCGTGGGTTATAGTAAGTCTGATATTAACGAGCTTAAGAAGTTTGCCGATAAAGTTATTTTTAACTCGGCATCGCAGCTTAAAAGATTTTATAACGATGTAAAACATTTAAAAGTCGGCGTGCGCGTTAATCCGGGAATAAGTTATTCTCATTTTGATTTGGCAGACCCTGCCAGAAAATATTCGCGTCTTGGAATAACGGATATAAAAGAGCTTGAATCTGTTTTAAATAAAATTGACGGCGTTATGTTTCATTACAATTGCGAGAACGAAGACTTTGCCTCTTTTTCAAAAATGCTTGATAAAATATCTGCAAAATATGAAAAAGTTTTAAATAAAGTTAATTGGATAAGTTTGGGCGGCGGGTTGTATTTTACAAAAAACGGATACCCGCTTGATAAGTTTTGTAAAAAGTTAAAAGAGTTTTCGCAAAAATATAACGTTCAGGTTTATCTTGAGCCGGGGGAATCTTCCATAACGCAAAGCGCGCAGCTTGTTACCACTGTTTTAGATGTTGTTAAAAATAAAAAAGAAACCGCAATTGTTGACGCGTCTATAGAACCTCATATGCTTGACCTTCTTATTTATAGAATCCCTGCAAAAATTGCAGAAAAATCCGGAAAGAATGAATACATAATTGCCGGACGCTCTTGCTTGGCGGGCGATATTTTCGGCTCGTATAAAATTTCCAAAAAATTAAAACCGGGTTCTGTTGTGCGTTTTGCGGACGCTGCCGGTTATACAATGGTAAAAAAGAATTGGTTTAACGGCGTGCAAATGCCGTCTATAGTTGTTAAAAGGCTCAACGGAAAAGTTGAGCTTATCCGCGAATTTTCATATAATGATTTTCTGACGAGTTTATCATAGCGGCAAGTAATAAATAAAAAATAAAAGGTAATAGATAATGTTGGCAGGTAAAATTTTTTACCTATTATTTATTACCTGTCTTCAAGGGAGATATTGGGGAAATGAAAAGAAACGTTCTACTTGTAGGGGCAGGCGGTGTGGCTCATGTTGCGGCGCATAAACTTGCGCAAAATAATGATTTGTTCGGCAATATTTATATAGCTTCGCGCTCGCTTGACGCTTGTAGCGATATTTTAGACAGTATAGAACGTAAAAACAATTACAAAGACCCTGCAAATAAAATAGCTGCAAAAAGAATTGACGCTTTAAATGTTCATGAAACTATAAAGCTTATAAAAGATTTGGGAATTTCCATAGTTATAAATCTTGCGTCGGCATTTTGTAATATGTCTATTTTGGAAGCGTGCATAGAAACCGGCGCGGCTTACATAGACACCGCAATTCACGAAGACCCCGACAAAGTTTGCGAAAATCCGCCATGGTATGAAAACTACGAATGGAAACGCAAAGACCGCTGCAAAGAAAAATCAGTAACCGCAATACTCGGCGCAGGTTTTGACCCCGGCGTTGTAAACGCATACGTTGCTTACGCAAAAAAACATTTCTTTGACACAATAGACACAATAGATATTATGGATGTAAACGCCGGCAGCCATGGCAAATATTTTGCGACAAACTTTGACCCTGAAATTAATTTTAGAGAGTTTAAAAAAGTTTGGACGTGGATAGACAGGCAGTGGGTGGAAAAAGCCGTTCACGCGGAAAAGCAAGTTTACGATTTTCCCGTTGTGGGAAAACAGCCCGTTTACTTAACCGGTCACGATGAGCTTCACTCGCTTTCAAAAAACATAGACGCAAACTCCATAAGGTTTTGGATGGGCTTTGGCGACCATTACATAAACGTTTTTAACGTTTTAAAAAACATCGGGTTGTTGTCTGAAAAACCAGTAAAAACTTCAGAAGGCTTGGAAGTTATTCCTCTGAAAGTTTTAAAAGCGTGCTTGCCGGATCCAAAAACTCTTGCGCCAAACTATACGGGCAATACCTGCATTGGCGATTTAATAGTAGGTACAAAAGACGGTCGCAAAAAAGAACTTTTCATTTACAACGTTTGCGACCACAAATCTTGCTATGAAGAAGTGGAAAGCCAAGCTATAAGCTACACCGCAGGCGTGCCCGCAGTTGCCGCCGCAATTCTTGTTGCAAGAGGCGACTGGGACACAAAAACCATGGTAAACGTTGAAGAGTTAGACCCGGATCCGTTTATAGATTTGCTAAACAATATTGGTCTTCCAACAGAAACAATAAAAAAGAGCTATTCCAAAAAAAGAGCCCCGAGAACTAAAAACAAGTAGTAAGGAGCAAGTAACTGATTCAATATGAAAAATTTAGATATAGTTGCGTTCATAAAAAACAATAAAAGTTATTTTGAGGATTATATTACAAGAAGCACGTATAATTCTAACGCTATAGAAGGCTCAACGCTTTCTTATGCCGATACTTATGCTATTGTTTTTAAAGATGATTCTTTTAAAGTTTCGGCAAAACCAAGAGAAATTTACGAAGCGATAAATCACAAATATGCTTTAAATTTTGTAATAGATAACTTACAAAACGAAGCAGATGAGCGTTTTATTATTGAGATTGCAAAAATTATAAATAAAAACATTAACGACATATCAGGTTTTAGAAATGTTGATGTTTTTATACGCGGCGCTGAACATATTCCGCCAAAGAAAGAAGTAGTTCAAAATAAAATGCTTTATTTTATAGACAATTATAATAACGCAAAGCATACGTCTATTTTTGAAAAAATTGCTTACAACCATATAGAGTTTGAAAAAATTCATCCGTTTGCCGATGGCAACGGAAGAACCGGCAGACTTATTATAAATTATGAGTTGTTAAAGCATAACATAGCGCCTTCCATTATTCCCGTGGAAGACAGAAGCAAATATTTTGAATTTTTAAAAACGTCAAACGTTGAAAATTTTTCTATTTATTTGGAAGATTTATCAAAACAAGAAGCGGAAAGACTTAAGAAGTTTTTATTATGAAAAAATAAAAGATGTGGAACCATTTTTCTTGCTTCTCATAAAAGGAAATGATTTTCTTAAATTAAGAATAGGAATTATAAATAAATAAGTCTCTGTAGCTTAATTCTCAACTGTTCATTCTCAATTATCAATTGTTTTACAACGGGTGCCCGCGCGTGGGAAATGCGCTGTATGCTTTTAGTAAAGAAGCAGGGCTGAGATTATACCGTTAAGCGGCAGTGCCGCAAAGAGGCGAATGCCTCTAACTTGATCCGGATAATGCCGGCGGAGGGAAAAATGAAAGAAGTAACGTCTGTAGTAAACGCCGTTAAAGATGCAAAGATTCAATGTCCGTTAGTTGGGTCGTGGACAAATTTTGTAACTATAAATTTAGTTGCAAACACGCAGCTGGCAGTTGGCGGGCGCGCCGCAATGTGTTTCTTACCTGATGAAGCAAAACCTCTCGCATTTGTATCAAAATCAACTTACATTAATGTAGGCACTTTGCAGCCTGTCGCTTTGCAAGCTTTAACCGAAGCGGCGAAAGCTGCCGTTGAACTTGGCAAGCCTTGGGTTTTAGACCCCGTGGCGGCAGGTTTGGGCGACACTCGCACCCAGCTTCTTAACGCTTTAAAACAATATAAACCTTCAGTAATAAGAGGCAACGCTTCGGAAATTATTGCTTTGGCAAACCTTTGGGGAATTCAAACCGAGAAAAAGGGGAAAGTTGAAGGCGTAGATTCAACCGACACGGTAGATGCCGCGCTGTCTTCAGCTTTAGAACTTGCCAAATGGACAGGCGGAGCTGTTGCAATTTCCGGAGAAACAGATATTGTGTTAGATATCAATAATACTTACCGCATAAGCGGCGGCTCGGCAATGCTTAAAAGTATTACAGGCGCGGGATGTTCTCTTGGAGGCGTAATTGCAGTTTACGCAGGAGTTGCCGACCCTCTTACTGCGGCTTTAACAGGTTCTGTTGTATATAAATATGCTTCAGAACGCGCCGCAAAAAAAGGCATGGGCACTTTTTCATTTCAAACGGCGTTTGTTGATAATTTAAGTTTGTTGAATGCCGACGAAGTTGAAAAGTATGCGAAAAGCCATATAAACAGCTAAATTGCCAACGTCTTTGTTTATTGAAGCTTTTGCTGGAATGACACGGCAACACATTGCGGGGATATCAAAAGGAAAAAAACATGAGTCATTTGAGAAAATCGTTTGATTTGTCGGTATATTTTGTTTTAGGGCCTGAAAATGTGGGCAGTTTGGGCTTTAGAGAAGTAGTTAAACAGTCCATTGCCGGCGGAATAACGTTTTTGCAGGTGCGCTCCAAAGTTGTTTCGGCTGCCGAGTTGGCAGATTTAGGGCGTATAGCGGCAGAAGAAATTAAACTTGCCGGAAAGGAAAACAAAATAGCCTTGGTAATTGATGACAGGGTTGATGTTGCTTACGATTTAAGACTTAATGGCGTTAAAATTGATGGTGTCCATTTGGGTCAAAGCGACGTTTCTGTTGAATCGGCGCGCAAAATCCTTGGTGAAGATGCTATTATAGGTCTTTCTGCCCGCTCTAAAGATTTGTTTGAATATATTAAAAATTTCAAATCCGGAACCGTTGATTATTTTGGCGCCGGTCCTTTGCATGCAACCGCCACAAAGCCGGATTGCGGTTTGGTTGATGGCGTTGTAGTTGAGCGCACCTTGTCCGAAATTAAGAAATTGAAAGAATTAAGTCCTTTGCCTGTTGTTGTTGGCGGGGGGGTAAAATTACAAGATTTGGCCGGTTTGAAAGAAACTAAAGTTGACGGCTTTTTTGTGGTGTCCGCAATTGCAGGCGCCGCCAGCCCTTTTGAGGCTGCAAAAAAATTAGCCGAATTTTGGGGAAAATAGAAAGGGGTCAATGACCTTAAGGTTAATAACCGCAAATCTGCAATAACTAAATAAATAAAAAAACAGCTCAGAATTTTTGGGCTGTTTTTTTATTTTCAAAAAATCAAAATTTGAAATTTAATTTTCCGGATAGTTTTGATACCTTGAAAATTAAATTTTAACATGCCAAAGAAAACCTTAAATTTAAAAATCCAAAAAATTTCTCAAAACTTTTTCGTAAAATTTTGCCTAAAAACTACCTAAAAATTTGTCCGATAAGATACATTATGTTAAGTTGAGCAGGGGTTTGGTAGGTTTGTTAACATTTGAGTTAATTGTTATGTTTATGTAAATAAATCGTTATAAATAAAATAAATTTACATTTATATTAGTTCATACTTTAACAGTTATAAAGTATCACTCACATGGTTAACGGCAATTTAGAATTGATAATTGAAAATTGAGAATTAAAGGATAAAATTATGCGGGAACTTATCTTGTTAATTTTGGCTATTGCTACCCTTGTTGCGTTGCTTAAAATTTAAATGTAAAAAATCCCCTGTTTTTATATTTCAAAAACAGAGGTTTTATTGCTTGCGTTTTAAGCGTTTTTGGGGTATTGGAGTACCTTGAAATTTTGGGTTTAGTAGCTTACTTTTGTTAGATACAGCCCATGCGGCGGCGCCGGTTTGGTTGATTTGCTGCAGTTTTTGGACAGGACTGTAGATTTGAATTCTGCCAGAGGCAGCTCTTTTTTGCCGATTTTTACAATTTCCCCTACCATTTTTCGAACCATTTTATACAGAAAATGGTCTGCCGTAACTGAAATTGTTATAAAATTGCCATTTTTAGATATGCTTACATGCTGCAAATCTACTATTTTGTAATCAAAAACGCTGTTGTAAGAGTCAAAGGCAGAGCAGTCTCTTTTGGCTTGCAAAAATTTGGCGGCAGTTTTCATTAGTTTAATGTCAAGCGGCTGCGCAACATGCCATGAACGATTTTCTTGCAGTGCAGACCTGATGGGCGAATTGTATATAATATAGGTGTAGGTTTTAGATTTTGCAGATTTTCTGGCATCAAAGCAATCGTTGACCGCCTTTACTATTTTAACGTTTATATCTGTTGGAAGCAAGGAATTGAGCCTTAATAATAATTTTTCAGGTAAAATTTCATCAGGCAGGCGGATGTTTGCACACTGACCGGTTGCGTGAACGCCTTTGTCCGTTCGGCCGGCACAGGTAATATTTACCGGAGTTTTAAAAATAGCAAAAAATGCTTTTTCAAGCTCGCCGCAGACAGTTCTTAAGCGGGGTTGTTTTCCCCAACCGTTGAAATTTGTACCGTTATACTCAATAATTAGTTGGAAATTAGGCATTATTTTGAAAAATACAGCACTATAAATATAACTGAAACGGTAAATAACGCAGCTATAACTATGGTGGAAATAATCTGAAGCTTTCTTAATTTTATTATTTCGGCTGCCAAAATTTCGTTTTCGGCTTTAAGGTCTGACAGGGCTCTTTTGTAATCTATAAGCTTTGTTATCTGCGGTCCTGCAACTTTTGCAACTTTGCTTATTACTTTAAAAACTCCGCTAATGGACATGTGTTATCTCCTTTTGAAATGAGAAACGGCATCGTTGGAAGCTTTTGCTGTATGCGGTAAACTACAGTTTTACTTTTAACGATGCCGTTTTTGTATGTAATTTTTTAAAATTTAGACAAGTCCGTTTTTCACAAGGGCTTCTGCAATTTGCACTGCGTTTAACGCGGCGCCTTTTAAAAGATTGTCTGAAACTACCCAAAAAGTTAAGGCTTTGTCATCTTTTATTGAAATATCTTTGCGGATTCTGCCTACGTAAGTAGTCTGCTTGTTTTCAGCATATAAAGGCGTTGGGTATTTTTTGTTTGCAATATCGTCTATAAGCTCTATGCCGTCGGCTTTTGAAAGCAGTTCTTTAGCTTTTTCGGGCGTTATAGGTTTTTCAGTTTCAATCCAAACGCTTTCGGAATGCGCGCGAAAAACAGGAACGCGAACGCAGGTTGCGCTAACCAAAATGTTGTCATCGCCCATAATTTTCTTTGTTTCGTTGGTCATTTTAAGTTCTTCTTTGGTGTAATCGTAATCTGCAAAAACGTCTATTTGCGGAATTAAATTGAAAGCTATTTGATATTGAAATTTGCTTGCCGCGGGAATTGGTTCCCCTTTTGCCCAGGCTTTAACCTGTGCGTCAAGTTCGTTTATTCCTTTCTGACCGGCTCCTGAAACCGCCTGATAAGTTGAAACTATAACTCTTTTAATTTTTGCTTCGTCATGAAGCGGTTTTAACGCAACAACCATTTGAATTGTAGAACAGTTAGGGTTTGCAATAATTTTTTTATCTTTTTTCAAATCGCCGGGATTTACTTCCGGAACGACAAGCGGAACGTCTTTATCCATTCTCCACGCGGAAGAGTTGTCTATAACAAAGCAGCCGTCTTTAGCAAACGACGGCGCAAACTCTTTTGAAACGTCTCCGCCGGCAGAGTATATGGCAATATCTACGCCTTTTCCGCCGTCGTGAGTAAGAAGTTCTACGGGGTATTCTTTACCGTTAAACAGTAATTTTTTGCCTACCGAACGTTCGGACGCTAAAAACTTTATGCTTTCAACCGGAAAATTTCTGCTTTCCAGCATTTTAATCATTTCGCGGCCAACTGCGCCCGTAGCGCCGACAACTGCAACTTTATACTTTTTCATTTTTACTTTTCCTTATATTATATTTTGTAAAACTTATATTTTCTTTTTCCAGCGTCTTAACATAGGAAAGAACTGTTGAAGCTGTTTTCTTGCTTCCTCTTCGGTTGTTTTTGCTTCTTTCAAAAAAAACGGCAAAGATTGTTCTATGAAAGCTTCCAGCGAAACATCTTCGGTAAATTTTCCTTTTTTAAAACAATAGTGACAGTATTCTTTGTTTTTAGCGCCGTCCGCATCCGTTCCGAAATCTTCACTGTCCATCGGCATTCCGCAGCTTTGGCAAATATGTTCCGACATATTAACTCCTTTTTTAAAGACAAAGCGAAAAGTTGTTTTTTTATAAGTAAGAAGCAACCAAATCGCCGACTTCGGTTGTTGAAAGACCCATTTTGCCGGCGGACATGCTTTTTATTTTTCCGCTTTCCAACGCTTTGATAACCGCGTTATCCACATCTTTTGCGGCTTTGGCTTCGCCGATATTTTCAAGCAGCAGCGCGCCCGCATTAATTGTAGCTATAGGGTTAATTATATTTTGACCTGTATATTTAGGAGCCGATCCGCCCATGGGTTCAAACATTGAAACGCCTTCGGGGTTAATATTTCCGCCGGATGCAACGCCCATGCCGCCTTGAATCATAGCTGCCAAATCCGTGATAATATCGCCGAAAAGATTGTCGGTAACTATTACGTCAAACCATTCCGGATTTTTTACAAGCCACATACAAACAGCGTCAACGTTTACATAATCGCCTTTAATTGTAGGATAATCTTTTGCTGCAACATTGAAAGTTCTCTGCCATAAATCTGAAGCGAAAGTTAAAACGTTTGTTTTTCCGCAAAGAGTAAGTTTATTATTTTTTGCTCTCTTTTTTGTAAGGTCAAACGCGTAGCGCACGCATCTTTCAACGCCAAAACGAGTGTTTATAGATTCCTGCGTTGCAACTTCCTGAAGCGTATCTTTTCTCAAAAACCCGCCGGCGCCAATGTAAATGCCTTCGGTGTTTTCGCGGACAATTACCATATCTATGTCTGCCGGTTTTTTATCTTTCAACGGAGTTTCAACGTTAGGATAAAGTTTTACCGGACGTAAATTTATATATTGATCAAGCTCAAAACGAAGTTTTAAAAGAATGCCTTTTTCTAAAATCCCCGGCTTCACATCGGGGTGACCTATTGCGCCCAAATACATAACGTCAAACTTTTTAAACTCTTCAATAACGCTTTCCGGCAAGACTTCTCCGGTTTTCATATATCTTTCGCCGCCCAAATCATAATTGGTGAAATTTAATTTAAAGTTATTTTTTTTCGCAGCAGCTTCAATAACTTTTACCCCTTCTCTAATAACTTCAGGACCGGTTCCGTCTCCGGGAAGTAAAGCTACATTATACGATTTTGACATTTTAACAACTCCTTATATTTTAATTCTTTTTTATCTTTATCCGTCATTTCCGACTAAAACTTTCGGCAATGACACCGCACTCTGCTATTTTTTAATGTATCCAAGCAACCCGCCGGCTTTAATTATTTTTTGCATAAATTCAGGAAAGGGCTGGGCTTGGTATGTTTCTTTTTTTGTTATATTTTTTATTATGCCTTTGTTAAGATTTATTTCAATTGCGTCGCCGTTTTTTATAGCTTTTACAGCTTCCGGAGATTCTAAAATAGGAAGACCTATATTTATTGCATTTCTAAAAAATATTCTCGCAAAAGAATTTGCAATAACCGCAGAAACGCCTGCCGCTTTAATTGCTATAGGCGCATGTTCGCGCGAAGAGCCGCAGCCAAAATTATTTTCGGCAACAATAACGTCGCCCTTTTTAACATTTTTAACAAAATTTTTATCTATGTCTTCCATACAATATTTAGCCAAAACCGCAGCATCGGAAGAATTTAAATATCTTGCCGGAATTATTTCATCCGTATTAACGTTAGACCCGTATTTGTGAACCTTACCTTTTAAAATTATGTCTGACATTTTTTTATGCTCCTAGTTTATGATGATAAGAGGACAAGATGTTTCAAGAGGTCAGGTGTGTTGTTGCTTAACATCCTGCCTTCTTGTCTTCTTGTCTTCTGTAATTTAAATTTCGTCCGGCGTTGCAATATATCCTTTAATTGCGCTTGCCGCCGCTACCGCGGGGTTTGATAAAATTACTTCGGATTGGACATGTCCCATTCTGCCTACAAAATTTCTGTTTGTAGTTGAAACGCAGCGTTCGCCTGCGGCAAGAATTCCCATATGTCCGCCAAGGCACGGTCCGCACGTAGGCGCAGAAACTACGCACCCTGCGTCCATGAAAATTTTAAATAAACCTTCTTTATCCGCCTGCGCCCAAACTTCAGGCGTTGCCGGAATTATTAATGTGCGAACGTTAGAATTTACTTTTTTGCCTTTTATAATTCCTGCGGCAACGCGCAAATCTTCAATGCGCCCGTTTGTGCAGGAACCTATAACAACCTGGTCTATGTAAGTTCTTTTAACGTCTTTTGCCGCCTTTGTGTTAGACGGCAAAAACGGCAAAGAAATTTGCGGATAAAGTTTTCCGCAGTCTATTTCTAAAGTTTTGTGATAGTGAGCGTCTTTGTCGCTTTTGTAAAATTTATATTTGCGAAGCGCTCTTTTTGCAACGTATTTTTCCGTTATTTCGTCGGGCGTAAAAATTCCGCTTTTTCCGCCGGCTTCTATTGCCATGTTGGAAATTGTAAATCTGTCCGCCATTGTAAGTTTTTTTACAAGCGGACCGTCAAATTCCATAGCGTTGTAAAGCGCGCCGTCAACGCCAATCAAACCGATAATGTAAAGAATAATATCTTTCCCGCTAACCCATTTGTTAAGCTTGCCGGTTAAAACAAATTTTATTGATTGAGGAACTTTAAACCAAACTTTCCCCGTAGCCATTGCCGCCGCAACGTCTGTGGAACCGACGCCCGTAGAGAACGCGCCAAGCGCGCCGTATGTGCAAGTGTGGCTGTCTGCGCCTATAACAACGTCGCCGGGAACTACTATACCTTTTTCAGGAAGCAGAGCGTGTTCAACGCCTACGTTTCCGCCTTCGTAGTAATGTTTTATTTTTTGTTCTTTTGCAAATTCGCGCACAAATTTTACGTGTTCGGCGCTTAAAATATCTTTATTGGGAGTGAAGTGATCCATTACCAAAGCGATTTTATTTTTGTCAAAAACTTTTTTTACTCCGGATTTTCTAAACTCTTTTATCGCAAGCGGCGCGGTAACGTCGTTAGAAAGAGCTATGTCAACTTTAGGCTCAATAAATTCCCCGGCCTCAACAACTTTTTTTCCTGCGTGAGCCGCAAGAATTTTTTCCGTAATCGTGCTTCCCATGAATGTGCTCCTTATAAAAGTTAAGAAGTTTGGCAGCTTAGAAGTTTGGAAACAACAAAAACATATGCTGCGCTTCCAAACTTCCAAGCTTCTCTAAGCTTTTTATTATTTCTTTTTATCAAACGCTTTTGCTTTATTTATTGCCTGCATATACGCTTTTGCGCTGGCTTCAACAATATCTGTTGAAGTGCCTTTGCCGGAAAAAATCATTCCTTTGTGTTTGGCTTTTAAGAAAACTTCGCCCAGCGCGTCCACGCCTGAAGATACGGCTTTCAAAGAAAAATCCGTAAGCTTTATATCCATTTTTGTTATTTTATCTATTGCTCTGTAAGTTGCGTCCACAGGGCCAACTCCGCAGGCGGCTTCCTGAAGGACTTTGTCCTTTTTATTGTTATCTGTTATGCGCACGGTTGCAGTAGGAATTGTTGCGGTTCCGCTTGTGGCGCTTTGATATACCAAAGAAAATATTTCTTTTTCGGAAGCGGCGTCTTCTTCTATTAAAGCTACTATGTCGTCGTCAAAAATAACTTTTTTCTTGTCCGCCAAAACTTTGAACTTTTCAAAAATTTGCTCCAAAGCTTTGCTTTCAAGTTTGTATCCCAGCGATTTGATTCTGTTAAATAGCGCGTGTCTGCCGGAATGTTTGCCTAAAACAAGCGAGCTTTCCGGAACGCCAACGTCCGCGGGGTTCATTATTTCATAAGTTTCTCTTGATTTTAAAACGCCGTCCTGATGAATGCCGGATTCGTGCGCAAAAGCGTTTGCGCCCACTACGGCTTTATTTACCTGCACGGCAACGCCCGTTAAAGAAGACACAAGTTTGCTGGTTTTATAAATTTCTTTTGTGTTAATATTGTGCCCCACATTATAATAATGCGGACGCACTTTAATAGCCATTGCAATTTCTTCAAGGCTTGCGTTTCCCGCTCTTTCGCCTATTCCGTTAATTGTGCATTCAACTTGTCTTGCGCCGTTTTCTATTGCAGAAAGAGAGTTTGCCACAGCCAAACCTAAATCGTTATGACAGTGAACGCTTATTATCGCCTTGTTAATGTTAGGAACGCGTTTTTTTATTTCCGCAATTTTTGCGCCGAACTCCGCAGGCATTGTGTAACCTACCGTATCGGGAATATTTACCGTTGACGCCCCTGCGTTAATAACGGCTTCAACGACTTTGCACAAAAAATCCATGTCGGAACGTCCTGCGTCTTCGGCGGAAAATTCTATGTCTTTGCACAAACTTTTTCCGTATTTAACGGCTTTTACGGCCATTTCCAAAATTTGAGCTCTTGTTTTTTGAAGTTTCTTCTCAATGTGCAAATCTGAAGTTGCCAAAAATATGTGGATTCTCGGTTTTTTTGCATATTTAACGGCGTCCCAAGCTGCTTTTATATCTTTCTCGGAAGCTCTTGCAAGCCCGGCAACCGACGATTTTTTTACAGCTTTCGCTATGGCTTTTACGGATTCAAAATCTCCGGGGCTTGAAATAGGAAAACCGGCTTCAATAACGTCAACGCCGAGCGTTTCCAGCTGTTTTGCAACAAGCAGCTTTTCTTGAAAATTCATACTTGCGCCGGGCGATTGTTCCCCGTCTCTTAAAGTTGTATCAAAAAATATTATCTTGTCTTGTTTCATAGTGTTTGTCTCCTTAAATACGGCAATTTTCAAATCTAAATTTTCAATTGTCGTTTCTAAGTCGCCAATTTCCGGGCATGCCTGCTTGCAGCGTTTTATATATTGAAGGTAAGAAAAATTTACTCATGTTTGCGTTTCCTTTTTCCGGTTTTTCTTTTAGCGTAATTTTTAACGCGGTTAAGATATTTCAAAGCGTAAATTACAACGCCGGACAAAACATACAGCGAGAACAAAATAAAAAATGTATTTTGCGGATAAACTATAACAATTACCAAAAGCACTATTATAATTACAAGAACCTGCAGCGCCTGCGGTTTTGAAAGTTTCATTTTCTTAAACGACGCAAACGGTATGTTTGAAACCATAAGAAGCGAGAGCACAACCATTACCACCGGCATTGCGTTAAAAAATGTGGGCATTGTGTTCATAAGCAGCGGTATAGATTTAAAAGTAAGCGACTGCCCGCCGGTATTTAAAAGTTCAAAACTTAAAACAAAAGATATTAAAAGCCCCGCTGATGCCGGAGTAGGAAGTCCGGAAAAAGACGAGTGCACTACGCCGTCTTGCGCTTTAACGTTAAATTTTGCAAGCCTCAACGCGCTGCACAAAACAAATAAAACGGCTATGGCAATGCCGATTTTACCCATATCTTTAAGCCCTAACATGTAAATCATAATTGCCGGCGCTAATCCGAAAGAAATCAAGTCGCTTAAAGAGTCAAGCTGCACGCCGAATTCGCTTGTGGTTTTTGTCATTCTTGCAACGCGGCCGTCAAGCATATCGCAAGCTATGGAACAAATTAAAAGCCATGCCGCCTGCGTGAAATGTCCCGATACCGACGATAACATTGACAAAAATCCAAAAGTCATATTTCCGCATGTAAATAAACTCGGCAGAATGTAAATGCCTTTTTTCAAACTGGTTGTTTTCATTTTATCCTCTGCGTAACGTTTACAATTTAATTTATAGAGCCCAAAACTGTTATGGCGGAAACTACTTTGTCGCCTTTTTTTACTTTTATCGTTATGTTTTTGGGCATATGCAAATCTACCTGCGAGCTGAATTTTATAACGCCTATTTTGTCGCCTGTTTTTAAAACGTCGCCGGCTTTTACCCAAGATACGCATCTTCTTGCCAAAATTCCGGCTATCTGTTTTACAAGATATGTTCCGTTTTTATTTTCTATGGTTATTACGTTTTGTTCGTTTACTATATGCGCTTCGGGCTCCATGGCTTTTAAAAATTTCCCCGGTTTATATTCTACTTTTGTAACTTTTCCGGCTATAGGGGAACGCTGCAAATGCACGTCAAAAACAGATAAAAAAACTCTTATAACTTTTTCATTTTCATTTTCGCTTACTTCTAAAACCGTGCCGTTGCACGGCGAGAGAATTAAATTTTCCCCTTCCGTTATTTTAATTTTAGGGTCTCTGAAAAAATACAGGCAAAACAACGCCGCTAAAAGTAAAATTGCGCCGATAACATAGAACACAAAACTTATTTGCGTTCCGGCATAAACTGACGCCGCTCCCGCAATAAACGGAATTAAAATAAACGGATAACCTTCTTTTACAATGGACATTATATCCCCTCTTTTAAACGTAATTTGTTATCTGTAGTTTTCTGAAAATTTTGAGACCAGCCGGTAACGCGGACTCAACGCTATAGATAAATCTCTGTAATTTTACAAAAAAAATGGTTTTTTTGTCAAAAATAATTGAAAATTGAAACAATTAACAGGTTAGCTGTTGTAGTGTTTTTCGGCAAGATAAGAGCTGCGCACATAACGTCCGCAGACAATTTTAGGAATGTTTATTTTTAACGCGTATTTTTCGATTTCTTCAAACTCTTTGGGCGAGTATTCTTTTACAACGGGAAGATGTTTTTTTGTAGGCGCAAGATATTGCCCTACGGTTAAAATATCTATTCCGGCGTTTTTCACGTCGTCAATTAAATTAAAAATTTGGCTTAAAGTTTCGCCAAGCCCTGTCATTATGCCCGTTTTTACTTTAAAACCTTTTCTCTTTGCGTATTTTAACACGTCAAGCGAGCGTTTGTAGTCGGCGCCTTTGCGCGCCATATTATAAAGCGGTGCGACAGTTTCCAAATTGTGAGAAAACACATCAGGTTTTGCCGCTAAAACTATATTTAACGAACTTTGCTCGCCTTTGAAATCCGGAACTAAAACTTCAATTTTTACGTTTGGAATTGAATTTTTTATTTCCGTAATTGTGCGCGCAAAATGCTCTGCGCCGCCGTCGGGCAAATCATCGCGCGTTACGGAAGTTATGACGCTGTAAGAAAGTCCTAAATCTTTTATTGCCCGCGCAACGCGTTTAGGTTCGTCTGCGTCTAACGGTTCTGGAGTAAATTTATCCACGCCGCAAAAAGCGCATGCGCGCGTGCAGTTTTTCCCAAGAATTAAAAATGTTGCGGTTTTATTTTTATAGCATTCGCCTATATTAGGACATTTTGCGCTTTGGCAAACGGTGTTTAATCCGTTATAGGCAAAATTCTTTTTAAGCGCGGCTATGTCGGCGATAATTATTTTTTTCTTTGCTGTTTTCATTTCACGTATTTGCTTTTCAACTGGTCTAATTTTTTTTGATCTTCTACAGTCCAAGCCGGAGCAAATACTTCCGCATCTGTGGACATAAATCCGTTGACGTCAACGCTAAATACGGCAAGATCCGGAGCTTGTACTTTTGCCCATCCGCCAAAAGAGTTTAACGGTATGTTGTAAGTTTGCGTTTCTCCCTGGTCAAGAGGTTCTTGTAAATCATAAGCAAAATAGTCGTCTATAAGAACGTTGCCGGATATGTGCGTAACAATTTTTCCGTGAAAAAAAAGTTTCGCTATTTCTTTGTCGCTATTGTTTTGTACTGTAATTTCAGCGGTGGATTCAGGGATTCTGTCTGTAAAATACTGCTTATAAAATCTTGTTTTTACAACTCTTATTTTGAAAAGTTCAATTTCCGCCGCGGCGCTGTCTGCCTTGATTTGTTCTAAAAGTTTTATTTCATCTAACGCGGCGATAGCTTTTTTCTTTTGATATTGCGTGTCGTAGTAATAGTTTTTGTAGTAATTATAATATGGATCGTAATTCCAATATCCGTGATAAGGTCTAAAGCCAAAATCATAATACACGCCAACTTTTACATTGCCGCGATGACGGTGATTATTGTTATGGCGCGCGCTTAAAACTTGCGATGAGCAGAGCGTCATAATTGCAAACAATATGAGAATAGTATTAATTTTTTTCATTTTTCCCTCCCATGTTATACCTATATAACTACGGAACTTTAACAAATATTGCATTTTAGAATGCGGTTAAGTGCAGTATTTTGCATTTCTGCGGGGGCATTGCCGCGACGAAGCGGAAACGCAAAAGACAAGCCGTTATCAATGTTTAAAGTGTCTCATGCCGGTTGCTACCATTGCTATGCCGTTGTTGTCTGCGGCGTTTATAGAATCTTGATCTTTAATAGAGCCGCCGGGCTGAATTATTGCCGTAACGCCTGCCTTTGCGGCTTCTTCAACAACGTCGGGAAACGGAAAGAATGCGTCTGAAGCAAGAACTAACGGAGTATCTTTTCCCGCCGTTTCAGCTGCAATTTCTCTCATCTTTTTAAGGGCTATTTGAAGAGAATCTATTCTGCTCATTTGTCCGGCGCCAATGCCTACGGTTTGTCTTCCTCTTACCAAAATAATTGCGTTTGATTTTACGTGTTTGCAAATTTTCCACGCAAAATCTAAAGCCTGCGTTTCAATTTGCGTCGGGCTGCGTTTTGTCATGCTTTCGGTTTTTGCAAAAAGCTCATTGTCTCTGTCTTGAACAAGCATTCCTGAAGTTAACATTCTGTATTCGGTTTCGGATTTTTCAACCGCATAAGGTATTGGCTGTTGCAACAGTCTGATATTTTTTTTCTTTGTTAAAATTTCAAACGCTTCTTTGGAATATTCGGAAGTTATAACGCACTCCGCAAAAAGTTTTGAAATTTCTTGCGCTGTGTCCGCGTCAACGGGTTTGTTAAACGCTATAATGCCGCCGAACGCGCTTACAGGGTCGCACTCAAGGGCTTTTAAATAAGCTTCTTTAACGTTTTCTCCCTCGGCGCAGCCGCAAGGATTGTTGTGTTTTATAATTGCGCAAGCGGGCGCGCCAAACTCGTGCACAAGTCTCCATGCCGCTTCCAAATCTAAATAGTTGTTATAAGAAAGCTCTTTCCCGTGAAGCTGTTTTGCCGATATTACAACAGACTTATTTGCTTGAGTTCCGTTACCGTAAAGAGCCGCCCCTTGATGCGGGTTTTCTCCGTATCTTAAACCGGAAAGTTTTTTAAGCGGTATAGAAGCCTGCGACGGAAATTTTTCATAAGTTAAATAATTAGATATTAAAGAATCATAATAAGCGGTATGGCGGAAAGCTTTTGCCGCAAGGGCAAGTTTAAACTCGCCGTCTGCGGATTTGGAATTTAATTTTTCAATTACATTGTCATAATCGGCTGCGTCGCAAATAACTAAAACGTCTTTATAATTTTTTGCAGCCGCTCTTAAAAGCGCAACGCCGCCGATGTCTATATTTTCAATTACTTCCTGATTTATTTTTTTATTTTCCGGTTTTGGTATTTTGTTGATGGTTTCTTCAAACGGATAAAGATTTACCGCAACAATATCTATTGCGTTTATATCGTGTTTTTTAAGCTGCGCGGCATGTTCAGATTTTTCTCTTATTGCAAGAATGCCGCCGTGAATTTTAGGATTTAGAGTTTTCACCCTTCCGTCAAGAATTTCAGGAAACCCGGTAACTTCGGATATTTCCCGGCATTCAATATTATTTTCTTTTAACGTTTTTGCGGTTCCGCCGCTTGAAATTATTTGCCACCCCAAAGTTTTTAATTCCTGCGCAAATTTTACAATTCCCGTTTTGTCTGAAACGCTAAGCAGTGCCGTAGGCATTTTGTTCTCCTATTCTATTATTATATTTTTGTATTCTCTTAACGCTTTGGCTATGTCTTGCGAAGTGAAACCTCTTCTTAAAAAAAATGACGCGGCGCGCCTGATTTCATTTTGATCTTTCGCGTCAAAATTTTTAAATCTGGTTTTCATTATTTTTATAATGCGTTCAAAAGGTTCTTCTTCTGTTTTTGTAAGTTCTAAGGCATTGCTTATTTGTTCTTTTGAAGCGCCTTTTTCCGCAAGAGCGGCTTTTATTGCGAATTCCCCTTTTCCTTTTGACAGAAGATATTTTGTATATTCTAAAGCGTATTTGTCGTCGTTGATGTAGCCTAATTCTTTAAGTCTTGCAACTGCAGCTTTTGCGTTTTCAAGTTCGTAACCTTTTTGTAAGAGTTTGTCGCAAAGCGTTTTAGAGCTGTAAGAGCTGCGCGAAATTAAGTTAAGCGCGTCGTAAGTTACGCGGTAAGCTTTATCTGCCGCTAAAACTTCTTTATAAGTTTCTTTAGATATTACAACTCCGTTATTAAGGCTAAACTTAACTATAATATCAGCAGATAAAATAACGTTTTCCCCGCTGTCAAAGGATAGTTTGAATATTTCTTTTCTTGTAGGAACTTTTTCAAGTTTTTCTATTTTCATAAGATAGTCTGTTTACATGATATTGTAGAGTATTATTTTAGCGCTATTTTTTTCCATTCATCTCTATATATGTTTCCGTCATTATCTACTGATTCCATAATTATCGTATATAAAAAATCTAAAAAACTGTCAATTTCATAATATGTTTTGCCGCTTAAATCCCAATCTCTAACTTTTCCATCTTCACAAGATAAACAATAGTAATATTCATCCACATCGTATATGATAACCCATTGATTATTGAGATTTTTTCTGGAATATTTTCTAATGCTTTTGGTTTGCTCAACTACAGGATATTCTGAACTTTTCCCTATACCTTCTATCCAACTTCCATTCACTCCTCCATGTCCGTATTTTGATAGAAACCATTTATACTGTTCAGGGAAAGATACTCCTAACTGTTGTTGAGCATCTTTTATTTTACTTTCACATACTCCGCCGGTAAAGAATGCTGCACTTTTATACTTTTCTACTAAATGCTCTATTTCTTCATAAGTATGCATTATTAGCTTAATCCTTTCCCTATTTCACGACCTATTTATTATTGCAAAGCGTTTTAGAATTGGTTATTCCTGCCAATTTTCTGCACTATCCATTATTGTTTCGTATAAGAAATCTACAAAATTTGGATACTCATAATAAGTTTTTTTTCTTAAATCCCAATCTCTAACTTTTCCATCTTCACAAGATAAGCAATAGTAATATTCATCACAATTTTCTATAACTATCCATTGTTTATTTAGATTATATTCTCTGCAATTTTGTGTATATTCAATAACGGGATAAGTATTATTTAAGGCTGCTCCTAATATTTCTATACCTAATACGCCTCCGTAACCATATTTTGCTAAAAACCATTTATATTGTTCAGGTAAAATAACGTTTAATTCTTTTTCTATATAAGCTATTTTTTTGCCATTTACTCCACCCGTAAAACTTTTAACTTTAGAATATTTTGAAATCAAATCTTCAAGTTTTTGAAAAGAATACATAAAATTTGTTATCCTTGCCGTATTTCATAACGTTCAAAAGTGTTGTTTACATTAAAAAGTATTATTAATAATTCGTAATCAACGCTAAAAAAACTTCTTTCCGGTCCTGTTGCGTAACTTATATAAGTTTTTTCTTCTTTATCAGGTTTACCAAGAAGCTGCTTTATTTCATCTCTTGTTTTTCCTTGCAAATTATTTTCAATCAAATCTTTCAACATATATTGTCTGTTTCTATCCCCTCTCAAATAATCAGACGCTATCCAAATAGATGAATCAAATTTTTGATAGTTAGAGCCTTTAGGTAAACCATTAAGCACGCTGTCAGGCAACGCAATGACAGTTGCAAATACTATGCAAAATACTAAAAACGACATAAAAATAACAACGATAAGATTTTTTAAAAGTTTATTTTTTTTAATTAGCAGCAATACCGTTACAATTAATAATAATATCAACAAGGCAATTAAAATAAATGTATAAAAAATAATATATATACTATTATTAATATAAATATTTATAAAAAAACTTAACAATAACGGCAAGGAAAGACACAAAGAAATAAGAGATGATATAATGGCTATTTTCTTCACTTTATTACCTTTCTTGGGGAAATAACTATCAGTTTGTCAATATCCTTGTCATTTAAATTTTTAATATTTAATTAGTAATTAATCAACTCGTAATCCCTTGTTCCAAGGCCTATTTTTTCGGCGTATTCTAATTGGGCGGTTGGATCTATTTCAGGGAAAATTTTCTTAAAGAAATTTTTTCCGTAAGCTTTATTTACTAAATCGTAGCTTGCCTGATCTACGGCTACGGGGTCTGCGCCGGCTACAATGCCCACGTCTTCCATTAACGGCGGATTTTTCACCGAGAAACAATCGCAGTTTTTGCTTATATGATTTAAAAAATTTATGTAAGAAGCTTTTTTATTTTTTAACACGCCTGCAGCGTATTCCACAATTTTTTCCTGAACAGCTTTTGGGCTTTCGTTCCAATTAAGTTCAAACACGCCGAACACGCACGACACAATACACTGACCGCAGCCTACGCATTTTTTTTTGTCCATAACTATTTTTTTGTTGACAAGTTTTAGCGCGCCCTGATAGCAATGTTTAACACAGTTTCCGCATGCCGTGCATTTTGAAACTTTTACCGCAGGCTTTGATGAATGATGCATGGCGTATTTTCCTTCTTTGCTGCCGCAGCCCATGCCAATATTTTTTAACGCTCCGCCAAAGCCGGATATTTCATGACCTTTAAAATGGTTCATAAAAATAAAACCGTCCGACTGCGCAATATCGCTGCCTATAGAAACTGTTTTAAAATGTTTTAAATTTACTTTAACGTATTCTTTTGTGTTTCCTCTTATACCGTCGGCAATTATAACAGGACAACCGCAGCTTTCTATTGTAAACCCATGCTTGTTTGCAAGCAACGCGTGATGATACGCGTCGGAACGTTTGCCTACATAAATTGTGCTGCAGTCGGTAAGAAACGGAAACGCCGTTTTTTCCCGAGCAATTTTAACAACCGGCGCAACGTATTGAGGTTTTATATACCCCTCATTACCGTCTTCCCCAAAATGAATTTTTATAGCAATAAAATTTCTCGCTTTTACATGTTCAAACGCTTTTGCTTTTTTTAAAAACTTATATAACTCATTACGCTTCTTCCAAGGTAAAAAGTAAACTTTTGAAGACATTGTATTTGCTCCTATTAAATTATTGTTATGCCGTTTTGTGTTGTGGCAATGACACAGATAATTATTTATAATATTTCCGAAGCTGTTTGAGCGTAATTTCAAAATCTTTCGGCAGCGGCGCTGTGAAAGTTTTTTGCTCTTTAGTGGCGGGCAGCGTTAGCGTTAACTCTGCCGCATGAAGCGTAAGCCTGTCTATAAGCGGTTTTTCTTTTTGACCGTCTTTTTCTTTGTAGTTTCGTTTAAATGCAGATAAAAGAATCGGGTCGTAAACGCCGTAATCGCTGTCTATAGCAAGCGGATGTCCGAGAGACCAAAAATGTATTCTTATCTGATGTCTGCGCCCTGTTTGCGGACGCGCTTCAACTAATGTGTAGCTTTTAAAACGCTCCAAAACTGTAAAATCCGTTATAGAATCTTTCCCTTCGTCGTCTATAGAAACATCTCTGTCGGAAACTAAAATAGGTTTATTTATAGCGCCTTCATCTTCTTCCAACACGCCGGAAAGCAATGCAATATATTTTTTCTTCACCTGCGATTTTTCAAACTGCATGCTTAAATTTCTATGAGCCTCCGCATTTTTAGCAAACACTAAAACTCCGGTGGTATCACGGTCAATGCGATGCACAACCCAAATTTTTTGATTAAGCTTCTTTTTAAGCAACCCCACCAACGTCCTATTCTCATGCGTATGCTGATCCGGAATAACCAACACTTTTGGAGGTTTGTTTATAACAAGTATGTTATCGTCTTGATAAATAATTTCTATTGGCGGTTTCATGGTTTTTTGCTCATTTCCTTGACTATAGATCTGAATAGACTTAAATTCTGTTGTTTGATGTGCCTTTGTGATAGCTTGACATTTTATAACCAATGCTCTATTTTTAAATTGGGAATTTTTAAGAAATGTTTTTTGTTGTTTGTAATAAGAGTTCCGTCGCAAGCAAGTGCGCAAGCTGCAATTAGCATGTCCATATTACCTATAGTATTGCCTGTTTTTTCAAGTGTGTAGCGAATTTTTGCGTATTCTTCTGCTGCCGTATCATTAAAATCTATTATCATCATACGGGAAAGGAATACTTCCACTTGTTTTGCAATTTTGGCAGAACCTTTATGCGCAACGCCATACATAAGTTCCGCAAGAGTTATAGATGTTATATAAAAATCATCGTTTTTATGTTCCCAAAACTTATCTATCACTGTTTTTGGATTTTCTCTTATAATGTAACTACAAATATCGGTATCAAGGATATACGTTTTTGACATTAGAATAGATTCCTTTTCTGTGGTTTTGAATCTTTTCTTGAAAGTTTAAAATCAGGGCAATGCACTGCAGAAAAGAAGTTTATAATTTCTTCTTTTGATTCCCACTTCTTATTTTTAGGCACAATTATTAATTTATTATTTTCTTTTGATATATAAACTTCATCAACGCTAAAACGAAACTTTTTAGGCAGTCTTATAGCCTGCGAGTTTCCGCTTGTAAAAACCTTTGCAATTGTTGCGCTCATAATGTCCTCCAATGTATTTATATGTATATATGAAAAGTATATACTAATAATGAGGGTATGTCAACTGCGAGGATGAATATTTTCTGCCGTTTGCCACGTCCCGGGAACACTCTTTTTCTTCACCTGCTATTTTTCAAACTGCATATTGAAATTTCTATGCGCCTGTTTGTTTATAACAATTTTATTATATATTAATGTCCCCTGTAACTGTGACAAAATATGGAGATTACAACTTCAACAGCTCCTCAAATTTTTTACTGTCAATAACCCTCACACCCAGCTCTTTTGCCTTATCCAGCTTGCTTCCTGCATTTTCTCCGGTTACCACGTAATCCGTTTTTTTGCTTACAGAGTTTGTTACTTTTCCGCCTAAAGATTTTATTATTGCGCCTGCTTCTTCTCTTGTATAGTTTATTAGTTCGCCGGTCAGGACGAAGGTTTTGCCTTCAAATTTTGTGCCGGCAGACGTTGTTTCGGGTTCGGTTGTGTTTACGCCGGCGGCAATTAATGTATCAATTACGTGTTTTACTTCCGGCTCTTCAAAAAACTCTTTCAAGGATATGGCTAAAACGTCGCCTATTTCGTTTATTCTTGTGAAGTCATCAACGGTGGCGGCATATATGGCTTCAATTGTTTTAAAGCGTTTGACGATTATTTCTGAGGCTTTCTCGCCTATGTGGCGTATGCCAAGTGCAAATAACAATCTGCTTAACGGACGGGTTTTGCTGTCGTTGATTGCTTTTATTAAATTGTTGGCTTTCTTTTCTTTGAAAAGTTCAAGTTCTAAAAAATCTTCAAAGGTTAAGCGGTAAATGTCTGCCAAAATTTTAAGTTTTTTCTTTTCTAAAAGCTGGTCTATTATTGCTTCGCCGAAACCGTCTATGTCCATAGCGTTTCTGCTTACAAAATGCATTAAATGGCGTCTAAACTGCGCGGGACATTCCGGATTTATACATCTGTAGCCAACTTCTTGCTCGTCCTCTTTAACAATTTTGCTGTTGCACGACGGACAATTTTTTGGCGGCTGAAAATAGTTTTCGCTGTTTTTTATAACAACCTTTATTATTTTAGGGATTACGTCGCCGGCGCGCTCTATTAAAATTGTGTCGCCTTCATTTACATTTAAGCGTTCTATCTCTTCAAAATTATGAAGCGTTGCATGCGATATTGTTACGCCGCCCAAAGCTACCGGCTCTAAAATTGCGCGAGGCGTTATTATTCCTGTTCGTCCTACGTGAACTTCTATTTTATTTAATTTTGTAGTAGCCTGTTTTGCCGGAAACTTATACGCTATAGCCCAGCGCGGGCTTTTATTTGTGTAGCCAAGTTCTTTTTGCTGCGCTTGCGAGTTTACTTTTATTACAAGCCCGTCTATTTCGTAGGGAAGTTCTTCCCTTTTTTGCATCATTTTATTTATAAAAGTAAGAATTTCTTTTAACGTTTTGCAGGTTATAATGTCTGCTTGAAGCTTGAAGCCGCATTTTTGACAGTAATTTAAAAAGTCAGAATGAGTTTGGAATAACGCGGTGTCACTACCACCGTCCCCTTGACTCTTCGCTTGATCGGAAAATACCCCGTCCGCATTCGCGTCCACCCCTTTTGTAAAAGGGGAATTTACGGCTGCCGGATTGTTATTATTTGTCGTTTTGTGTAAAGGCGTAGGGTCTATGTAATTGTTTTTCTCCGCATTTTCACTTTTCACTTTCAACTTTGCACTTTGTTGTTCTATTTTACCGTATGAGTGGACGAAAAATTTTAGTTTGCGTTGAGCTGTAATTTGCGGATTTTTTTGACGCAGCGAACCGGCCGCGGCGTTGCGTGGGTTGGCAAATTTTTGTCCGTCTGCTGCTAAAATTTCTTCGTTTATTTTTTCAAAATCAGCTTTGTTTATATAAACTTCGCCGCGAAGTTCAAAAAATAGCGGCGGGTTTGTAACATTAAGTTTTTGCGGAATTTCGCTAATTGTTTTTATGTTTTCCGTAATGTCTTCGCCTGTTTCCCCGTCGCCGCGCGTAGCGCCGATTGTTAAATTTCCGTTGATATAGGTAAGGCTTGCGCTTACGCCGTCTATTTTGGGTTCTATTGTGAATTCAAGATTGTTGTTGGTAGTTGGCAACCGGTAATTCGCAATTAAATTCTTGCAAACTCTATCGTACCATGCGGCGATTTCCGCTTCGTTGTAAGTGTTATCAAGCGATAACATCGGCACTGCGTGTTTTACTTTCTCAAAAGACGAAGAAGCAAAGCCGGACACTTTTTGCGTTGGAGAATTTTTTAATGCAAATTCCGGATTTTCTCTTTCAAGCTTTTCAAGTTCTTTAACCAGAATGTCGTATTCGGCGTCTGATATTTCAGGATTATCTGCGCCGTAATAAAGTTTATTATGGCGTTCAATTTCATCTCTTAAATAATGTATGCGGTTTTTTATGTCTTTATTCATAAAATAAAAAAAACCTCTTTTAAGGTTTTAGGGTAATTTATTATTTATTTCGGACGGCTTTTAGTTTATCTAAAATACCGTTGACAAACTTGCTTGAATCTTTTGTGGAATATTTCTTTGAAATTTCTACGGCTTCGTCTATGATAACATTGATGGGTGTTTGCGGCATATCTATAACTTCGTAGGCGGCAAGTCTTATAATATTGCGATCTACCGCCGCCATTCGTTTAAGATCCCAATTTTTTGCGTAGCTGTTTATGAGAGCGTCTATTTCTTCGCGTTTATCGCAGACGCCTTTAAAAAGTTTAAGAGCAAATTCTTTGTAAGGCTCGCCTTTGGGGTAATATTCGTCAAAACACGAATACACTGCATTGCAATCCATTGCGCAGTTGTCGGTAGCGTATAGCATCTGCAAAGAACATTCTCTTGCTTCTCTTCTGCTGCTCATAATTTCACAGACCCCGTAAATATATATTTGAGATGTGTAATTTTACCAAAAAAAGACGTTAACGGCAAATTTTATTTTAGTACCCAAGCTGACCGCAGGCGGCGCTTATATCGGCGCCTTTTGCTTGCCGGACATTCGTTGTAATCCCGTTAACTTTTAAAATATTTTTAAACTTTTGAATAGATTCCTGCGCCGGAGTTTTAAAGTTTACGTCTGCAACCGGATTAAAAGGTATTAAGTTTACCTGAACGTCCGGATTTATAAGATCGTTTTTACGCATTAGCCTTGTAAGTTTGTGCGCGTCGGCAACGTTGTCATTGATGTCTTTTACAAGAATGTATTCAATTGTAAGCCGCGAATTTGTTTTTTTAAGATAGTATTTTCCGGCGCTTAAAATTTCTTCTATTTTAAAACCTAAATTATTTGGAATAAGTTTTTTTCTCTGTTTTTCGTCAACGGCATGAAGCGAAATTGCAAGACGTACGCCGAAATTTTCGTCGGCAAGTTTTTCTATAGCTGGAACAATACCGACGGTTGAAACTGTTATGTGTCTTTTGCCGATACCGAATTCTTTATTTGAGAGAAGCGATTTTAAAACCAAATCAAGATTGTTAAAGTTTAACATCGGCTCGCCCATGCCCATAAATAAGACGCCGGAAACTTTTTCTTTTGCGTCGTTTTCAATTTGCAAAATTTGCTCAATAATTTCCCCGCGCGATAAATTTCTTGCAAGTTTAACTTTACCCGAAGAGCAAAAAGCGCACGCAACAGGACAGCCTATTTGAGATGAAATACACACTGAGTTTTTACCTTTTGCCGGCAAAAATACGGCAAAAAAATATTTTTTGTCTAATGTTTGAAACGTATATCGCACGGTGCCGTCTATTATGGATTTTTCTTTTTTTACTATTTTTAAAGAGCGCAGAAAAAAAGTTTCGTTTAATTTTTCGCGCAGATCTTTCGGAAGGTTTGTAAACTCTTCAAAAGACGCGGCTTTTTTTACGTAAACCCACTCAATAATTTGTTTTAATCTGTAGTCTTGCTTTATTATTGAATTTGCCGCAGCTCTAAACTGCGCGCCGGTGAAATCAAGAAGATACTTTTTCATTTTATTCCTTGTTAAAACTTTTTATTCCAACTATCGTTTAAATATTTTTCTTCGGCAATCGCTTTTGCTTTTTGCAAATGCGCATCTGTTAATTTTATTTCTTTAAAATTTGTATCAAGTATTTCTGCAAGATTTTTTGCAAATTCCGCTGCAAATTTTTCTATTGCAGCGTCTTCCAGCTGCAAGTGAACGGAACCTTGAACTAAAATCTTTTTGCCTCTCCTGCGCATGCAAGAGCCGAGAATCTTTTTTCCGTTATACATTAAATCGTCCGTGTAAAGCGTTTGAACGCACAGCGTTTGTTTTTGCGAAGTTACCTGTGCAAAATTTGAATTGTATCCTAAGGCTTTAAGAGCTTTTTTTATTGCCGTGTGAATATATTTATAAGTATCTTCCTGATTGTAAATGTGCTGCCAGCTTTGAGCGTTTGCGCAGAAACCGTAAGAGACGTCATTTTTGTGATTAACCAAAAGTCCGCCGGTAAGCCTTCTTGTGGCTTCAGCCTCATTTTTTTGAAAGTAGCCGATTGTTGTGTAAGCTTTATCCCAAAGATAAATTCTTAAGACTGCATCGTCTTGCAGATTGTCAAAAATAACCTCGTCTATTGCCATATTCATTGCCGCATTGCGCGGCTTGTCTTTAATAAATAAAAGCATTATCTGGTTATGTCTTTTGAACTTTCTTTTACAATATTTGCATTAACGCGCGACGGTTTATTGAGCTCTTCTAAATTTTTTGCAGCCGTCCGGTTTCCGTTTTTTGCCGCAAGAGTAAAATATGCGGCTGCTTTGCTGTAATCTTTTTCAACCCCGTCGGCGCCGTGAAAGCTTAAAACGCCCAAATTGTTTTGCGCTGCAGAATCGTTGCTTTGCGCGGCTTTAGCATAAAGCTCTATGGCTTTTTTGTAATTTTTTTCTACCCCTTTCCCGTCTTCATACAAAATTGCAAGATTATATTGCGCGGCTGTATTATTTTTTTCTGCCGCTAAAGAATAATATTCAAAAGCTTTTTTATAATCTTGCAGCTGGTCGTAAATTACTCCAAGATTATATTGCGCGCTAACTACTCCCGCGTTTGCGGCTTTTATATACCACTCTATGGCTTTTTGCGGTTCTTTAAGTTTTATTGCGTAAAGACCCGCTAAATTATTTTGTGCCGCTACATTCCCGCTTGCCGCAGATTTTAAATATAAATTTTCAGCTTTACCAAAATCTTGGGCAGTTCCTCTTGCTTGCTCATACATTAAAGCTAAATTATTTTGAGCCTGCGCATCGCCGGCGTTTGAGGCAAGCGTGTAATATTTAAAAGCTTGATTATAATTTTTGTCTTGTTCATATATAACTGCCAGATTATATTGTGCCGACGTAATTCCATGAGAAGAAGCTTTGGCGTAGAATTCAACGGCTTTATGTATGTCTTGCTGTGTCCCTAAACCGTTTTTATACATAACGGCAACTTGAAGCTGGGCTTCTGCGTCATCCTGAGAAGCTGCAAGCAAAAAATATTCAAAAGCTTTTTTGTAATCTTGGGGCAATCCGTATTCTCCTTTATAATAATAGTATCCAAGATTATATTGCGAAACTATATCGCCCATGGCGGAGAGTTCTTCAAGTTCTTTAACTGTTTTTTCCGCGTTTGCAGCGCTTAAAAGTGAAAATGTAATAAACAACGCTAAAAAGACTTTAAGAAAGTTTTGCATTTTTACCCGTCCTTTTTTCATAATCCAACATTTTAAGTTTAAGTTTTATTCCGCCTTTTGCGGAAAACCCGCCCATTTTTCCGTCGGTTCTTATAACTCTGTGGCACGGAACAACAGGCGCAAACGGATTTTTGCTTAAAGCTGTGCCTACGGCTCTTGCGGCTTTCGGGGCGCCTATCTTTTTTGCAAGCTGCAAATAGGTTAATGTTTTTCCCGCCGGAATATTGAAACATTCTTTCCAAACTTTTACATAAAAAGGCGGGTAGTTTTTCATTTTTTCTAAAATTTCTTTTGAAAGTTTTTTCATTTTAAATTCTCCGTGCAGTTTGGACATTTTATTGCTTTTAGCGGAATTGTAGTTGCGCAATACGGGCATTCTTTTGTATTTATAGGAGCAGGCGCAGGTTTTTCTTTAAATTTGTTTAACGCTTTAATCATTAGAAAAACTGCAAAGGCAACTATTATAAACGAAATAGTGTAGTTGATAAACGAGCCGATGTTTAATGTTACCGCTCCGGCGGATTGCGCTGACGCAAGAGTATTGTATGGCGGTAAAATTTTCCCGTCTTTTAGAACTACAAATAAGTTTGTAAAATCTATATTGCCTAAAAGAATTCCTATCGGCGGCATTATAATATCTTTAACAAGAGAGTTTACTATATTATTGAACGCGGCGCCGATAATTATGCCGACTGCCATGTCAATAACATTGCCTTTTACGGCAAAATCTTTGAATTCTTTAAAAAACGATTTAAGAAACATTGTTTATCCTCCTACTTGTCGTTTAAAAACTCTTTTTCTCTTAGCTTTCTGTGATAACTTACCGCAAATCTGTGAGATTCGTCCCGCACGGATTGCAAAAGTTTTAGCGCTGCGGAATGTTTGCTTAATACAAGCGGTTTATCTTTTTGCGGAAAAAATATTTCTTCGTTTTTTTTAGCAAGCGAAATTACCGGCGTTAGCACCTGCAATTCTTCCAAGGCGCCTGCAGCTGCGCTTAATTGTCCCTTGCCGCCGTCAATTAAAATTAAGTCGGGCAGTTTTTCATTCTTTCTTATTATGCCGGAATATCTGCGAAAAACAACTTCATGCATGCTTGCAAAATCATCGGCGCCTGTGACTGTTTTTATTTTAAATCTGCGGTAATTTTTTTTGTCCGCAATACCGTTTGTAAAGCGAACCATAGAAGCCACGGCGTTAGTTCCCTGAATGTTTGAATTATCAAAGCCTTCTATAACGGCGGGCATATGTTTTAAATGTAAAACCTGTTTAAGCTCGTTGATGCTGTCTGCGCGCTCTACGGATTTATTTATATCATTCTGCGTTATTTCGCTAATCATTACTCTTTCAGACATGTTTTGCAGCGCGTAAAGCCTGTCGCGTATTTCCTGCGCCTGCTCGTATTTCAGTTGAGAACTTAACTCGCTCATTTGAGTTTCCCATTCGTCGGCAAGTTTTTTAAATTTTCCATTTAGAAAAAGTTCTATGTCTTTAATTTTATTTTTATAATCCGCCGAGCTTATTTTGCCAAGACACGGACCGTAACACATATCCGTGTGAACATATATGCACGACTTAACTTTTTTTTCTTCAGGAAGCTTGTCTTCGGAAAAATCAAGTTTGCACGGACGTATTTTAAAAAGTTTTACAAGCCAGCGCACAAGTTTTTTGATATAAAAAATCTGCGGATAAGGACCAAAATACTCTGCGCCGTCTTTAAGTTTTTTTCTTGTTAAAGTAAGTCTTGGAAAATCTTCCTGAAGCGAAAATTTTATGTAAGGATAAGACTTATCGTCTTTCCACATAGCGTTAAAATACGGCTGAACTTTATTTATAAGCTGTCTTTCAATGATCAGAGCTTCTCTTTCCGACGCGCACAAAATATAATCTATTTTGCGCATAGAAGTAATTATTGCGGTTGATTTAGACTCGCTGTCGGCGTTAAAATACGAAGATATTCTGTCTTTAAGGCTTTTTGCCTTGCCGATATAAATAATATTACCGATTCCGTCGCGCATAATATATACGCCCGGAAGTTTAGGTATGTTTTCAAGATGTTTGTTCATTTTTATTAAATAAGCGCGTAAACACGCTTAACTCTTCGGATTTTAAAAGTTTTGCTATTATAAAAAACGCAACCGCTCCCGCGGCTATTGCCGCAGGAACCGAAATAAATAAGCTGCCTGAAACTTTACATGCAAAAAATGCCGCAACGCCCGTTGCTGCAGAAGCCAATAAAGATTTTAGTCCGGACAATAGAATTTTTTTAATGCCGAGCCTGCCGATTTTTCTTCTTAAATAAATTATCAATAAAATCATATTGAAATAAGAAGCCGCCGCAGTTGCAAGCGCAAGCCCGCCAACCCCCATAGGGTACATTAAGATGTAACACAATCCAGCATGTAAAACCATAGCTATCGCCGCAGTTATTACAGGGGTTTTTGTGTCTTGAAAAGCGTAAAAAGCGTTAGCAAATATTTTTGCCATTGCGTAAGCCGGCAGTCCTAAAGAATAAAAAAATAAAGCGTTATTTGTTACTATTGACGCAATGTCGTCAAACTTTCCGTGTTCAAAAAGAAGTTTTGTTATTGGCAACCCTATAACAGTTAACCCCACCGCAGCGGGAAGCAGCGTGAAAACGCTAAAACGTATGGAATAGTTTAAAGAACTTTTAAGCGTTGTCATATCTTTTTGCGCGTAAGCTTTTGACATTGCCGGCAGCGAAACGCTTGCAAACGCAAGCCCGAAAATTGCCAGCGGCAGCTGCATTAATCTGTTAGAATAATAAAGCGCCGTAATTGAACCGCTTGCCAAGAAAGACGCGCAGATGTTATCTACAAAAGCGTTTATTTGATCTACGGAAAGCCCTATCATTGACGGAATCATTAAAAACGCAATTTGTTTTATTGCGGGATGCTTTAAATTTAGTTGAAACTTTAAATGCCAGCCAAGATTTTTTAGTTTTGGATATTGCGTTCCAAAATGAAGCGCGCCGCCTATTATAACGCTTACCGCAAGACCCTTAATTTGATTTTGCGGATACAGCGCCGGCGCTATTGCAAGCATGTAAAATATTTCAGAAAAACTAAGCATTGAAGGCGTAAACGCCGGAATAAAAAATGAGTGGAGCGTGTTTAGTATTGCAAGCAAAAATGCGGCTAAACATATAAACAGAATGAAAGGAAACATCATTCTTGTCAGTTCTATTGTAAGCTGCATTTTCTCGGGGTCGTTGGTAAACCCCCATGCGATAATTTTCACAAGAATCGGCGAGAAAAACACTCCCAAAACAGTTATTGCAGCCAACACTAATACCAAAGCCGTAAAGACGGCATTTAACATTTTTTGCGTTTCGCTTTTATCTT